>CAYPCQ010000084.1:0-40541 GCA_964409245.1 uncultured Verrucomicrobiota bacterium | reverse complement strand
CGACAGGGAAACACCGAGAAAAAAGTGACAAATTTAAACCAGGACTTGACCGTTTTGAACCTGCCACCCTCAAAAAGGGGGCGTCCTGCTGTTCCCGGCGTTCCTCCTTGCCCTGGCCCTCTCCTCCCGATGAGAGGGGATACGCCTTGGGAGTGAAAGTCCATCGCGGTAGTAAAGCGCAAACTCACCGAATTGCCCGCGGCGGATTCCCTCGCCCCGCTGGCGGGGAGAGGGCAGGGGGAGGGGATTCCTACGGCCCTCGGCCTTCCTCAATAAGGCGGCCGGTGGTGGTCCTAAAAAGTGAACCTGGAAATTGGGGCAATTTCTACGGGGCTACGGCACAACCCATTTGGGCGGGCGGCGAAGCCGGGGAGAGGCGGCCTCAATCATCGCCGCCGCGTTCGCGTTCCCACGGCCGGGCGATCCGTTCCGGAGGTGTCAGATCCGCCTTGGCGTAATAGGCCTCCTTGCCGAATTGCTGTTCCACGGCTTGCTGGAACTCGAGGGTGGGCAGCACAAAGTAGCGTTCGCTGGGTTCGATGAATACCATTTCGCCGGTGGCATACAGCAGGCACAGCAGCAGGGGGCACTTGCCAGGGTTCGCGGCGGCTAAATCGCGCGCCTGGCCCAGATGCTCGGGAGTGGTCCGGGCCAGGGGCAGCCGGATTTGCACCTGCCTGGTGAAACGCCGGGGCACTTCATCCAAGGTCATGATTTCCTGGGGGAACAATTTAGGCTTGTCCTCCCCACGGTTTACTTCCGCCAGGACGAAAAGCGGGGTTCCCTCCACGAGCAAGCCGCGGTATTTGTCGTAGTTTTCATTCATGCAGAGCACCTGGACCGTGCCTTGAACGTCCTCCAGGGAAAACATGGCGTAGGGTTTGCCGGATTTCTTGGAGACACCCTGCTGGATGGAACTGACCAGGCCGGCGATCCGGGTGGTGCTGCGATTGGGCAGGTCGCGCAAAGTGGCGGTGTTGGACAAGCCATATTTTTGCGCGATGGGCAGGTAAGGATTGAAGGGGTGGCCCGTGACATAAAAGCCGAGCAGCTCTTTCTCCGCCGCCAGGACTTGACTGGCCGGCCACTCGGGGAGGGCCTGCTCACGCGGGGGAACGGGCTCGACAAATTGCTCCATCAATCCGAAAAGCGAGCCCTGGCCGCTGGCCCGGTCCCGAACCACGCTGGCCGCCCTGGCCAGGGTCCGTTCCAGGGAGCCGAACATGGTGGCGCGGGTCTGGCCGAGAGTGTCGCAGGCGCCGCATTTGATCATGGCCTCCAGGACCTTGCGGTTGACGGTGCGGCTGTCGGTGTGTTCGCACAGATCGGCCAGATCGGTGAATTTGGCTTGTTTTTGGCGGTTCTCCAGCAAATTGGATACGGCGATTTCACCCACGCCTTTGATGGCGGCGAGGCCGAATCGCACGGCGGTGCCCTGGCGCGCCGGGGTGAATCCCACCTGGCTTTCGTTCACATCCGGCGGGAGCACCTGCACTTGCATGGAACGGGCCTCGTCGAGCAGGATGCTGAGCTTGTCCGTGTCGCCCATGTCGTTGGTCATCATGGCGCAGAGGAATTCCACCGGGTAATTGGCTTTCAGGTAGGCGGTCTGGTAGGCGACGATGGCATAGGCGGCGGCGTGGGATTTGTTGAAGCCGTAACCGGCGAACTTTTCGAGCAGGTCAAAAACCTGGTTGGCCTTGGCGGTGGAGATTTGATTCGTGTCGGCGCAGCCCTTCACGAATTTTTCGCGCTGCTTCTCCATCTCCTCGAGCTTTTTTTTGCCCATGGCGCGGCGGAGGACATCGGCGCCGCCGAGGGTGTAGCCGGCCAGCACCTGGGCCGCCTGCATCACCTGTTCCTGGTAAACCATGATGCCGTAGGTTTCCCGGCAGATGGGTTCCAGCAGGGGATGCTCGTATTCGATTTTCACCTCGCCATGCCGGCGCTTGATGAATTCCGGGATCAGGTCCATGGGACCCGGCCGGTAGAGGGCAATCAAGGCGGTGATGTGCTCGACGGAGCTGATTTGGAATTTGCGGCAGAGATCGCGCATCCCACCAGATTCCAATTGGAATACGCCCACGGTTTTGCCCTGGTTGAGCAGGGCGTAAGTGGGGATGTTGTCCAGGGGCAGGTGGTCGATGGGCACTTCGATGCCCCGGGTTTGTTTGACCAGCTCGCAGGTGTTGCGGATGACCGTCAGGGTTTTGAGGCCCAGGAAATCCATTTTCAGCAGGCCGAGATCCCCCACCGGCCCCATGGCATACTGGGTGACGATGGTGCCTTCCTCATCCTGGCGCAACGGCAGCAGGTTGACCAGCGGCTCGGAGCCGATGACAACGCCCGCGGCATGGACGGAAGCGTTGCGTGTCAGGTCTTCCAGGATGAAGGCGGTGTCCAGCAGTTCCCGGGTGACCTCCTCGGTTTCATAGGCGGCCTTGAAATCGGGGGAGCCTTTCAAAGCCTTGGTCAGATCCATCTTCAATTCGGCCGGGATCATTTTGGCCAGGCGGTCGCACTCGCCGAAGCTCAGGCTCATCACCCGGCCCACATCGCGGACGACGGATTTGGCGCCCATGGTGCCGAAGGTGATGATCTGGGCCACGCTGTCGCGCCCATATTTCCGGCGGACATAGGCGATCACATCCTCGCGGCGGTCGTCGGCGAAATCGATGTCGATATCCGGCGGATTGACGCGTTCGGGATTCAAAAACCGTTCGAAAAGCAGCCCGTAGCGGATGGGATCGACATTGGAAATGGCCAGCAGATAGGTGATGATGGAGCCGGCGGCCGAACCGCGCGCGACGCAGCTCACACCCACGCTGCGGCCGTAGCGAACGAAATCACCGACGATCAGGAAATAGCTTACGAAGCCGGTTTTGTCGATGACCTTGAGCTCCATGTCCACCCGTGAAAGCACGGTTTGGACCGCTTCGGCGATGGCTGGATCTTTCAGGAACTCCGTGCGCGGGGGCAGGGGAGTGCCGGCGGGGGCCTGGTAAGTGGGCAGGCGGAGCGGATCCTCCAGATCCTCCACCACAAAGCCCGCGCCATCCGGGCGGGCTTTCAGGCCGTAGCGGTCCGCCAGCCCTTCGGCCACCAACTGCCGCAGGTAGTCCTCCCGGCTTTGGCTGCCTGGCGGATCGAATACCGGGTAGTAGAGCTTGCCGAACTCGATTTTCAGGTTGCACTTTTCCGCGATCTCGAGGGTATTGGTGACGGCCTCCGGCACCTCCGCGAACAGGGCTTTCATTTCCCCGGCCGAACGCAGGTAAAACTGCTCGGGGGCATACTTCATGCGTTTCTTGTCCTCGAGGGTGGTTTGAGTGCCGATGCAAATCAGGCAGTCATGCGCATGGGAGTGGGTTTGCTCCAGGTAATGAACATCATTGGTGGCGACCAGTTTGAGGCCGAATTCTCCGGCCAGCGGGATGAGCTGGCGGTTGACCTTGGCCTGCTCGGGGAGCCGGTGATTTTGGAGCTCGAGGTAAAAGTTTTCCGGTCCCATGACCTGCTTGAACCAATCGATGGTTTGCCGGGCTTTGGCCAGGTTGTCTTTCAGGATCAGCTCGGGAATTTCCCCTGAAAGGCAGGCGCTGAGGGCGATCAAACCTTCATGATGGGCGGCCAGCAATTCCTTATCGATGCGCGGTTTGTAATAGTAACCTTCCAAATGGGCGGCAGTGGCCAGCTTGATGAGGTTTTTGTAACCAGTGTCGTCCTTGACCAGCAGGATCAGGTGGTTATAGGCATCCCGGCCATTGGCGGAGGACTTTTTATCGAACCGGCTGCCCGGGGCCACGTAAACTTCGCAGCCGATGATCGGCTTGACCCCGTTTTCCTTGCACTGTTTGTAAAAATCAATGGCACCGAACAGCACCCCGTGGTCCGTGATGGCCAGGGCGCTGAAATCCATGCTCCGCGCTTTATCAACCAGACGGTCCAACCGGCAGGCGCCATCCAACAGAGAATACTCGGTATGCAGGTGCAAATGAACAAAATCCGCTTGCGACATGCCGGTGATCTTGCCTGCTGGCGCCTGGCCGCGCAAGAGGGTAAGCGGCGAATAAAAATGATGGTTTAAACCGCCACCTTCGGTGGGCGATGGTCCACGTGGCTGGGCCAGTATCAAGGCCCGAAATCCAGGATCACCAGGCCCACGGCGGGGGCGATTACGTTGAGCCGGATCATGGGTGATTCCAACCGGCCGGTGGCCACCAATTCCAGGTCATGCCGGCCATCGATCAAAAAGCTGGAAAACCGGGTTGGCCGCTGGACCGCGAGGTTCTTGAGCTGAAGCGCCACACAAGGGCAGGCGGCTTTGAAATTGGCCACCAGGATGGCAGCGGCGGTTTGGGTCTCATTTTGGGTTGCCCCTAAATAAAGCTCCCCGGGGATTCCACCCGCCACCGCCAGGCGTTGGGGGAAATCGGCGTAGCGCTTGAAAGCCAGGGAGGCGTGGAAGGTTTTCTTGGGCACCCCATCCCAGGTAAACAAGCCGAAGCCTTGCATGTCGGCTTGGTAATAATTGGCCATATCCAGGGGGCAGTCCTGGAAAAGCAGCAGGGAAGCGGCGGTGAAAGCGCCGCCGGGAGCGCCGCCGATTTGCTCATAGAAGCGCTGCCGGGCGGCTGGCTGGCTGGTGGTGAGCATGGGGCTCCAATCCTTGCCCGGCAGGTAATTCCATTCGTTCAGATGGCTTTCGGTGGTGGTGAATCCGTTTTGATCCAGCACCCTGCGCAAGGCGCGGGCCAAGTCCTCAAACTCACGCGGATTGGCGGCGTAACAATGCCAGGAAAAGAAATCCAAAGGCAGCTTATCCTGGCGGCAGCGGCTGAGGAACCCCGCCAGAAAGGGGCTGGGTTTGAAACCGTCCGGATGGAATTGCCCGGCGTAACCAATGGAAGGCCCGCCGATTTTCAACGCGGGAAATTGCTGCCGGATCATTTTCGACGTGATGGCATATAACCGGTAGTAATCCTCGTTGGTCCCGGTCCACATGGCGGGCCGGTTTTCAGGCTCATTCCAGATTTCCCAGTATTGGATTCCATGGTGGAAACCGTCCGCCCAGCCCTCGTTGTAGTGGCGGATTACCTGGCAGCAGATGGCAGCCCATTTTGCCGGATCCGGCGGCGGATGGACGAAATATTTGCGCTGCGCGTGCTCGATGCTTTCACCGAGACGAAACAGGATCGGGACGCCAGCGGCGCGAATGGCTTTAAGATATTCATCCGTGCGGTTAAAACGGTAGCTGGCCGGGGAAGCGGGATCGGCAGCAAAATCAGGGAAAATGGCGTGGATATCCACCACGTCCGGATTAGGCCAATGGCAATCGTGCAGGCGGGTCAGCGGGGGCGCGAGCTTTTGATAAAAGGAGGTGAAATCCAGAGTGTTGCCCAGGTTGAGCGGTCCGCCATTGATGCCGTGCAGAGGGCGAATGCGTCCCACCACCTGGCTGAAGTCGATTTCCAAGGCTCGAGCTTCGTCCCGCACTGGCGGTGCGGTGAGGTCGGTGGAGTCCATCGCGCGATATAATTTCCCCTCCCATCTGGCTGAGGTTTCTTTTTTCCCCGCCTGTTTGAGCCAGACGGTTTGCGCGGAAGGCTGGCGATTGGCCAGGGCGTAAAAAGGGATGGCGGTAAACGGAGCATTGTTCGCGTCCAGCCCGGAAATAACCGTGATGCCACCCAGGAAATTGGGGCGATGGCTGGCCTGCAAGGAGGGGTTTTGCCCAAGGCTGAGATCGGCATGGCCAAAGTTATCCAAGGCTTCGAGCCCATAAACCAGGGGGCCGCGCTGCAGGGCCACCCGGCCGCTCAATTCGCGCACTTTGGGGTGCGCTTCCATGCGCATCACGGGCATGGCCAGTTCCAGTTCCACACAATCGCCGGCCCGCCACGGCCGCTGGATTTGCAGGTAGCCGGTGGCCAGAGGGGAAGCTGTGATTGGCTGGCCGTTGAGCCGCACCCGCATTTCCGGGCACCAGCCCGGAACCCGCAAATACAGGGAAAAAGGAGTGGATAATTCCGGCTGCAGGGTGAGCCGGACGCTTCCCTCCCACGGGTATTGGGTTGCCTGGGCGATGCGGATGTGGTTTTGCCCCACGGTCACGGAAGCTTCGCTGCCGGCATACAAATTGACGTAAAGGCCATCAGGCGCCGTGGCATAAACGTATTCCGGCATCCGCAGGAGAGTGCGGGAAATACAGGGCGGGCAGCAAACCCAGATATTATTGCGCGGATTTTGCGCATCCTCCAGGGGATTGCGATAGTAGGTGGACACACCATCCAACGCAATGCCATGGAGCAGGGTATTGTAAAAACCCCGTTCCACCACATCCATGGCGGCCGAATTGCCATCCAAGGCGAATAGAGCCTGGGAGTAATAAATCAAGCCGCAGGTGGCGCAGGACTCGCAATAACCTTTGTCCGGCAGGTCGTAGGCGGGGCCGAAACCTTCGTCCGCTGCCCGGGATCCAACCCCTCCGGTGATGTACATTTTCTGGGTGGTGGTGATCTGCCACAGGCGGCGGGCGGCAGATTGCAGGCCAGGATCGCCAGTTTCCAAGCCCACCGCCGCCACCCCGGTCAGGTAAAACATGGTGCGCACCGCGTGGCCCACCACGTCGTCCACTTCGCGGATGGGCAGGTGGTCCATGAAATAACTGCGGGGAGTGTCGGTGGAATAATTGAATGGCAGCCCACGCCGCTCGACCCATTCCCTGGCCAAGGCCAGGAGCTCCGGCTGGCCGGTGAGGTTATACAGCCGCACCAAGGCCAGCTCCAATTCCGCATGGCCGCAAACCCCCTTGTGGCCTTCGGTGATGAAATGGCGATGGATATGCAGAGCCAGTTTTTCGGCCACCTTCAGGAAGGAATCCCGGCCGGTGGCCAGATAATGGGCCACCGCGGCCTCCATCAAGTGGCCCGCCACATAACCTTCATGCTGGCCGTCCAGGTTGGTCCACGGCTGCTTATGGCGGACGGTGATCAAGGCGTTCACATAGCCATCCGGCTGCTGCGCGCCTGCGATGGCCTTGATGATGGAGTCCACCTTCTGTTCGAGCACCTCGTCTTTTTCCTGGGCCAGCGCGTAAGCTGCAGCCTCCAGGGCTTTGTGCAGGTTGGCTTGGTTCCACGGGGTGTCTTCCCCGCGGGATTCGTGGCGCCAGCCAGCGGCAATCTCGTTGTCCTCGATTTCCCGCCGCAAATAATTCCAAGCATGAGGGATCGTCTTTTCCCGGTAGGTTTTTAACTTCGGCCCCCAAAATCCGCCGGTGATTTGGACCTGGCTCACCTGGACTGGCCGCCGGATTGATTTGCTGTGCCAGGCCGGATGGGCCAAGGCTTCAGTTTCAGCCGTGGCAGCGCAAACAGGCAAGGCAAGCAACAGCAGGGTCAGCAGGAAATCCCACGGCAGCACAGGCGATGGCAGCCGGCTGGAGATCAAAGGCGGGTTTTGATTCTGCCTCGTATGCCGATCTGCCCGGTGCATTTGAATGAGTGATTCCCACATGGGCGTGGATCGTAGGGGGTGGGCTGTGAGGCGGAAAGATCAAAACGGCGGTGAGGGATGCCAGTGGGTGATTTTAATTTGGCAAAAACCTTTCCGATACGGTTAACTCGCCCTTTATGGAAACAAACTGCAAACGCATTTCTCTTCTGGCGGGCATGGCAGCCGTTGCCTGGTTGATCTGTTTTCAATCGGTGTCCGGTGCGGAGGAACCACACTCCTCCGCGGGCGCCAAACTGCCTTCCGCCCGGGCCGTTCTGGATAAATATATAGAGGCTTTCGGCGGCCGGGACGCTTTGCTGAAGCATGATTCACAGCATGTCAAAGGAAAATTTGAACTGGCTGCCCAGGGATTAAAGGGCGACATGGAAGTCTGGGCCGCCAAGCCCAACCGGCTATCGATCAAAATCGAGCTGGCGGGTTTCGGCACGATCCAATCCGGATTCGATGGCACGATCGCCTGGTCGGTGGATCCGGCCATGGGGCCGCAAATTCTCAAGGGCAGGCAACTGGAGCAATTGCGCCACGAAGCGGATTTCCTGGCGGCCTTGCATGAGGACAAGAATTTCAAGTCCATGGAGGTGCTGGAGCAAATCCAGTTTGAGAATCAGGAATGCTACAAGCTCAAGCTGGTGCGCCAGGCGGGGGATGAGGTCATTGAGTTTTACAATGTCAAAACCGGGCTGATGGCCGGGTCCATTGCGCCCCAGGAAACCCCGCTCGGCTCCATCAAGGTCACCAATGTGACCGGTGAATATAAGAAATTCGACGGCTTGCTCCTGGCCACGGTAAGCACCCAGAAGATGATGGCCATCAATACCACCATCACGATGGAGGCCGTCGATTTCGCCCCGGTGGATGCCAAAGTTTTCCTGTTGCCGGACAGCATCAAGGCCTTGCAAGGCAAACCCGAAGCCCCACCCAAAGACGCCAAATGAGGGGGCCGTTGATGCCTTCGTTTTATATCCAGCCTATGGCCAGGGAAGCTGACGCTTGGAAACTGGGCGGCTTCACCATGACGCATCGTGAGGATTGGGAGCAAAGCGGGCAGATCCAGACGTATCCCCAATAATCCCCATCCGATTGAGTCCGAACCAATCAACCGCGGCGAACTTGCTCAAAATGCAATTGGAACCTGGCAGCCCTTTCATTGCCGGGCGGCCGCAGAGCGAAAAACCCCTGGATGAGTCCTGCCGCGCTGGGTCCATGCATTTGGCTTTGCCGTGCAGGCAGAAACTGGACCTTTTGGGGCAAAGCCTTTGTCCTTTGTTAATTATCCCGATCACAACGGGACTTTGGCTCACTCCTCGTTCTGCGCAAAAATCTACGGCGCAATTACTTTTCCCCCAATAAAAATTCAGGAACCGGGCCAAGGATCGCTCCCGGGCGCGGCGGTGGCGCCTTGGATGACGTTCCGGAGTGCCATTCGCTGGCGCCGATATCCCAGCCGGTTCCTTGCGGCCGGGGGCGCCCATCCACATCCTCATGAAAATCATCCAAGGTTGTTCCCTGGTCCAGGGCGGGTTTGGCGGCGGTGGACAAGCGCAAGTTGCCCCCCTGGAAATCCTGGAACCAGGCTGGCTCAAATCGTTCCAGGTTGTTCGTCTGCGCGGGCAGTGGCGCCCCGTCGCGCAGTTGGATCGGCCGGTTCACCAGGTTGTTCCGAAAAACGAGGTTGGAGCTGCCGGCGAAGCGGTATTCCATCGGCGCCCAATATTTCTCAATAATCACGGTGTTATTATCCACACGGACATGGGAGGCATGCTCCAGGCCAATGCCCACATCGGTATGGGGTCCGGCCCCATCGTTGAACACCATATTGTTCCGGATGGCACTGGCGCCACCTTGATGGCCTCCATCGGAGCTGCCCAGGCCCAGGCCGATCCCCCGGTCGCAGTTGATGATCCCATTGCGCTCGATGACAATGTTTTGTTCGCGGGTGGGGCAGCGTTTCCAAAAGTGAATGGCGTGTTCCGCAATGCCTGGCTGGCCGGCAGGAGTGCGGATATTCCGGAATAAATTGTCGCGCACCACCCAGTTGACACCCTTATGGATATCAATGCCGCCAGTGTAGAATTGCCAAGCCCAGCCGCTGGTGAACTCAAAGAGGCATTGCTCGATGATGCCATCGGCAGCGCCCAGCGGATCACTCTCGCTGGAGGAGCCTTTGATGAACTGCTGGTTGCAATTGAGAATCCGGCAATTATGCACCCGCAAACCTGAGACATGAAAAGGATGTTCCCCGCGCACCTGGATGCCGTGGTGGCGGCAATACCCGAGCGTGAGGTCGGCGATCACCACCTCGTTGGCCGAGACCAGAAACACGTTGGCCGCCGCCGCGTTGGTTCCCTCGTCCGGCCCGCGGAGGATCACCGCGTCACGGTTTCCGCTGGCTCCCCGGATGATCAGGCCGGGACATTGGATATCCAAGGCCAGCACATCGAGGATATAGGTTCCGTCGGCCAGCAAAAGGGTGGTGGCCGATTTGGAGCGGTTGGCTGATTCCAAGGCTGCCTGGAGGCCGTGCATGTTGGAGACACGGTGGATCTCCCCCCGGCTAAGGGTCAAAGGCTGGCCCAGGCCGGGTGCCGCGGGCAGGCTCAGGCGCGCCGCCCAAGCCGCCCAAAGACTGCACAGGATTATCTTGAGTCGCAGGTGGTTCATCATACGTCCCTTATGGTTGGCCGTTATTTCGCATTGACGCAAGCCTGCAACCGCCTAGCGTGGGCTGGCAACACGGAAACGACGACCCATGAAAACCCGATTCAGTCCCTTAAAAATCGCCGGCGCTTGTGCGCTGGCGTTCAGCCTGGTCCCCGGATTGGCGAGTGCCGCCTCCGCGGAATTGAAACTCTGGTATGAAAAGCCTGCGATCAATTGGGAGACCGAAGCGCTGCCGATCGGCAATGGGTGGCTCGGAGGCATGGTTTTTGGCGGGATCCAGCGCGAGCAAATCCAGTTCAATGAATCCAGCCTCTGGATCGGTGATGAAACAACCACCGGCGCCTATCAGGGATTTGGCGATGTGTTTGTTGACTTTGGCGGAGGCGGCCTTTCCTCGGTTGAATGCGCCAGTGGCCAGACTTCGCCTGGCGGAGAATCGGTGGCCGCCAGCGCCGATCGGAACCCTGCCAGCAAGTGGTGCATGGAACACGGCAATCATCCGGCAGTGTGGATCGGACATTGCCCGGGGGGGCTGGCGGTTTCGTCTTACGCTTTTACTTCGGCCAACGACCTGCCCAACCGCGATCCGAAAACGTGGACGTTGGAAGGGTCCAACGATACCCAGACTTGGACCCTCCTGGATCAGCGCACCGGCGAGCCGCCTTTTCCGGGGCGCCAGCAACGAAAAGAATACGCGCTTAAAAACAGCCAGAAATTCCAGCATTACCGGTTCACGTTTTCGGACCACGGCTCACCCACGCATTTTCAGGTGGCCGAGATCGAACTCGGCCGGGTTGAAAACAAACCGGCTGCCTCATACCGGCGGGAACTCGACCTCAACCGCGCCGTCCACACGGTCACTTACGCCCAAAACGGAATCAACTATCGGCGCGAGTTTTTTGCCAGCCATCCCGGCCACGTGATGGTGGCCCGTTTCACGGCGGACAAACCGGGCGCCCACACCGGAGTGGTGCAACTGACAGATCTCCATCGCGGCACGATCCTGGCGGAAGGCACCCGGCTGACTTCCAGCGGGAGCCTGGCGGGTTATCAGTTTGGCTCGGACAAGGCCCGGAAGTATGCCATAGCGCTGGATTATGAAGCCCAGGTGCTGGTGCTCCACGAGGGTGGTTCGGTGCGGGCAGCGGAGGGCTTGATCCGGTTCGAGGGCGTCGATGTCCTCACCCTGCTGATCCAGGCGGGAACCGATTTTGTGAGGGATCGCAGCCGGGGCTGGCGCGGTGAGCATCCCCACGCGCGCCTGACCACGCAACTGGACGCCGCGGCCCGGACCTCATACCCGAGCCTGCTGGCGGCGCACGAGGCGGATTACCGGAAGCTTTTCGACCGCGTGACTTTGCAGCTCGGGCCATCGGCCGGCAAACTGCCGACCGACCAATGGCTGGTGAATTGCTCCCGTGGCGCCCGGGATCCGGCACTGGAAGCCTTGCTCTTCCAATACGGCCGTTACCTGATGATCGCCTCCTCGCGCGATGCCGTGCCGGCCAATTTGCAGGGTTTGTGGAACAATTCCACCCAGCCGCCCTGGCGGTGCGACTACCACACGGACGTCAACGTGCAAATGAACTATTGGATGGCCGACCAGGCGAACCTGGGCGAGTGCTTCATGCCTTACGCCAACTGGTTGAATTCCATCCGCGAGGTCCGCCAGGCGGCCACCCGGGCGGCCTTCCGCACGCGCGGCTGGACGATGCGCGCGGAGAATGGGCTTTTTGGGGGCTCAACGTGGGATTGGGTGGAATCCGGGAGTGCCTGGTGCATGCAGAATGTGTGGGACCACTATGCGTTCACTGGCGACCAGGAGTATCTGCGCTCGCTTGCCTATCCAATGATGAAGGAGGTCTGTGAATTCTGGCTGGACCGGCTCAAAACCCTGCCCAATGGCGCCCTCGTCGCCCCCAATGGCTACTCGCCGGAACACGGCCCGCGGGAGGATGGCGTTTCGCACGATCAGCAGCTCATCTGGGATTTGTTCAATAACACGGTGGAGGCCGCTGGCGCCCTGGGCATTGATCCCGAATTCCGTGATTTGCTGGCCGCGAAACGGGACCAGCTGCTGGGGCCAAAAATCGGCCGCTGGGGCCAGCTGCAGGAATGGATGGTGGATCGGGACGACCCCAAAGACCCCCACCGGCATCTCTCCCACCTGGTGGCGGTGCATCCCGGCCGCCAGATCACTCCGGCGACCACGCCGGAGCTGGCCGAGGCGGCGCGGGTTTCCCTGAACGCCCGCGGCGATATCAGCACCGGCTGGAGCACGGCGTGGAAGGTCAATCTCTGGGCGCGGCTGCAAGACGGGGACCGCGCTTACAAGCTCATCGGCAACCTGCTGCGTCTCGTGGGGGACACCCGCATGAACTACAGCGACGGCGGGGGGGTGTATGCCAACTTGTTCGACGCCCACCCGCCGTTCCAGATCGATGGCAATTTCGGCTACACGGCGGGGGTGTGCGAAATGCTGCTGCAAAGCCATGCCGGAGAAATCCATCTGCTGCCCGCCCTGCCCAAGGCCTGGCCGGCTGGCAAAGTGACCGGCCTGCGCGCCCGCGGTGGCGTGATCGTGGACATCGAGTGGGACCAAGGCAAGGTCACGGGCTACCGGATCCGCTGCGCCCATCCGCGTGAATTCAAAATCCGGCTCAATGGCGAGGCCAGGCGTATCATGGCCGAAAAGCTCTGAGCGTATCGGGGTGGCGCGCTGGCACATAGGCTCGGGCAGGAGCCGCCTGCAGCCGTTTGCCAGCCGCCATTTCAGTCTCGACAAGCGCATGCTGCTGAAGGATCGTATTTCCATGAACGAACACGGAACACCTGTAAACGAGCATAAACATAACAACATCCCCCGGCGTTCCCTGATCGCCAGCGGCCTGGCAGCGGCGGCGGGGGCAGCCCTTGGCGGCACTACCACTATGGCGCAAAACCAGTCAGAATCCCCGGCGGTCAAGAATTACACCAACGCTGATTTTTATGATGCCAGCGGCAAATTCCAGGTGGAAAAGGCGCGTGAGGCTTACTACGACATGTTCCGGCGGTTCCATTACCCGGTCTCGGACACGCTGAAAAAGGAGATGTGGATCCTCGATTTTAATTTGGGAGATTTTGCGCAGGTTGGCATGGCGGGGATCTTTTGGCTCAACCGGCAGGACTTCAATTATTTCGGCCATGAAATTTACCTGCTCCCCGGGCAGATGATTCCGGAGCACGCGCATTTCCCCACCGCCAAAGGCGCCGCCAAGATGGAATCCTGGCAACCCCGGAAGGGCATGATCTATACTTTTGGCGAAGGCGATGCCACCCCGGAGCTGATCGCAAAAATCCCCAAGAGCCAGCGGGAAGTGGTCAAGTCGCGCCGCTGCAATCCCTTGGGGATCGACCAGATCGGGCACCTCAACCGCCTGGAGGCCTTCCATTTCATGGTCGCCGGCCCGGAGGGCGCCTTGGTCACCGAATACGGAACCTTCCACGATATGGACGGTTTGCGGTTCTCCAATCCGAAAGCCAAACTGTAATCCTGGCGCCGGGCAACCCAACTGGAATCCGAACCTTATTGGAACCTTTATGGCAGACTTGTCGTTATTCGATTTGACCGGCAAAACGGCCCTGGTAACCGGAGCGGCGGTGGGCATTGGCCGGGGTTGCGCAGTGGCGCTGGCCCGCGCCGGGGCCAAAGTGGCGATTGTGGACCGGAACGAAAAGGCCGGATCACAAACCGCGCAGGAAATCCGGGCTCAAGGCCACCAGGCGATCTTTGCCGCCTGCGATGTGACCCAACGCGGCCAAGTCCAGGACATGGTCGGGCGGGTGGTGGCCGAGTTCGGCCGGTTGGACATTGCGGTCAATAATGCCGGGATCGCCATCCTCGGTGCGGACGAGGAGATTGAGCAGGAGGCATGGGATAAGGTGATCGCCGTCAATCAGACCGGCGTTTTTCTTTGCGCCCAGGCCGAGGCCCGGCAAATGATCCGCCAGACCCCCACGGAGGGCAAGATCATCAACATCGCCTCGATGTCCGCCACGATTGCCAACTGCAATGCCTCCTATGACTCCTCCAAGGCCGGGGTGGTGCATATGACCAAGACCCTCGCCGCGGAATGGGGCCGGTTCAACATCAACGTGAATTGCATCAGCCCCAGCTACGTGCTCTCCTCGATGCATGCCTCCACCCCCTTGGAAGTCCGCCAGCGCATCCGGGAGCTCACGCCAATGGGGCATGTCGAGCGGCCAGAGGATTTATACGGGGCGGTCATCTTCCTGGCTTCGGCGGCTTCAAACTACGTGACCGGCCACGACCTGATGGTGGATGGCGGCCACACGCTCAACGCCTGGCTGACACCGCTTTCGCGAAGCGTTCCGCCGCGGGTAAGCCCGGAAGCGGAGATTGTGGAGCTGAAACACGATCTGGATCTGCTGGGATTCGCCTACGACCGGGATGGCATCAATACCAAGGTCCATCCCGAAATCGCCAGCGCTTTTGAAGCGGCCTTCGGCGTCAAGAAATGAGCGTGCGGCCATGAAGCTGACGGCCCGGCAACTGGCGCGAATGATGGATCTGAGCGCGGTCCGCGCCGAGGTGGATATCGCCGAAGTGAGGCGCCTGGCGGCGGCCGCCCGCCAGTATCATTGCGTGTGCGTCTTCGTGCTGCCCGGCTACTTCCCCGAGCTCAAAGCCTTGCTGGCCGATGCTCCGGAGGTGGGTGCGGGCGCCGTGGTGGGCTTTCCCTCGGGAGGCCATAGCACGGCCATCAAAGTCGCCGAGGCGAAGGAGCAACTGCTCGCCGGGGCGTCCGAATTGGACATGGTGATCAACGTGGGCATGCTCCGCTCCGGGCGTTACGGTTGCGTGGTTGAGGATATCCAGGCCGTGGTCCAGGCCGCCGGCCCAGTGCCCGTCAAGGTGATCCTGGAAGCCCACCACTTGAGTGATGAGGAAATTGTCCGGGGCAGCCAGCTGGCGGTCCAGGCGGGCGCTGCCTATGTCAAAACCGGGACGGGTTGGGCGCCCACCGGGGCCACGCTGCACAACGTCCGGTTGATCCAATCCGCGGTGGGTGGTGCGGCCAAAGTCAAGGCGGCGGGCGGCGTGCGCGACTTGAAAACGATCATGGAAATGATCCGCCTCGGGGTCAGCCGGTTTGGTGTGGGGCTGGCGACCGGGATCCGCATCCTGGATGAATGTTCCCTGGTGGCCGATGGAATAGAAGTGTGACATGACGCAAACACTCCTCGCTTACGATTTGGGCACGGGGGGCAACAAGGCCTCCCTCTACGATTCCCAGGGACGGTTGCTGGCCTCGGTGTTCATGCCTTACGAAACGGAGTTCCTGCAAGTCGGCTGGCATGAGCAACGGCCTGAGGCTTGGTGGGAATCCGTGGTCCAGAGCACACGCCAGCTTTTGGCCGGTGGCGCCGCCGATCCGCGGACCATCCAGGCCCTGGCGATTTCCGGGCACAGCCTGGGGTGTGTGCCGCTGGCTGCGGATGGCCGGCTGCTCCGGGCATCCACTCCCATCTGGTCGGACAAACGGCCGGCGGCCCAAGCCGCGCGCTTTTTCACCAAGGCCGATCCCACCCAGTGGTATCGGCTCACGGGCAATGGTTTCCCGGCCGCGCATTACACGGTTTTCAAGATCCTTTGGTATCGCGATTGCGAGCCGGAGATGTTCGCCCGCATCCACAAGGTGATCGGCACCAAGGATTATATCAACTACCGGCTTACCGGGCGGATCGCCACCGATTATTCGTATGCCTCCGGCACGGGCGTTTTCGACCTGCTGGGGTGGGGCTACTCGGATGCGCTGCTGGCCGCGGCGGAACTGCCGCGGTCGATTTTTCCCGAGATCGTTCCATCCACCGAAATCCTGGGGGAGTTGACGGCTGAAGCCGCTGTAGCCTTGGGGCTGCCACGGTCCATCCCGGTGGCTGTCGGCGGGGTGGACAACTCCTGCATGGCCCTGGGGGCGCGCAATATCGCCGAGGGGCGCATTTATGCTTCGCTCGGTTCCTCCATGTGGATGGCGGCCTCCTCGAAACAGCCGCTGCTGGATGACACCGTCAAGCCTTACGTTTTCACGCATGTCATCCCCGGCATGTTCACCTCCGCGGTGGCCATCTTTTCGGGGGGCACTTCGCTCCGCTGGGTGCGGGACCAGCTCTGCGGGAATCTGGCCGCCCAAGCCCGGGCGGAGAGCGCCGACCCCTACGAGCTGATGACCGCCCTGGCCGCGCGTTCGCCTGCGGGGGCGAGGAAGCTGCTGTTCAATCCCAGCCTGGCCGGAGGTTCCTCGCTCGAGCCGAGCGCCCATATCCGCGGCGCATTCCTGGGGCTGGACCTGGGCCACAGCCAGGCCGACCTCATCCGGTCGGCGTTGGAAGGGATCGCGATGAATTTGCGCTTGGCGCTCGATGAATTGCGGCGGCTGGGGGATACCAGCCCGGAGCTGGTGGTCGTGGGCGGCGGCAGCCGCAGCGCGCTTTGGCGGCAAATCCTGGCGGACGCCCTCGAGATCGGCATTGTTAAGACCAATATTGGGCAGGAGGCAGGTTCCCTCGGCGCCGCCGCGGTGGCGGCCGTGGCCTGCGGCTTGTGGAACGGCTTTGACCGGATCGACCAAATCCACCAGGTCGAAAGCATCAGCCATCCCAATCCCGCCAATGTCCGGATTTACCGGGAACTGCTGTCGATATTCCAGCAGGCCCGGCTTGACCAGGGGCGGCTGGGTGACCGGCTGGCCTCCCTGGACATCCCTGTTTAGGGGTTGGGCATCAGGGTGGGGAAGTTTGGGCTTTGGACTGGCATGCCTCAGCCCATGAGAAACTGGATTCTGACTGCAGCCGCCCAAGGCTGTATTATCTCCGCCGCGTTGGGGCAGCGGAGGAAAGCGAAAAATCCCAAAGGCGTTCAGCACAGCGTCCAGGCAATTGGCTCAGTCGTGCTGGCCGGGTCTTTTGGCGCAAGACCTTCGTCATTCGCCGCTTATCCCGATCAAATCGGGACTCATAGCTCACTCCTCGTCTGGCGCGAAATCTGCGGCGCAATCCCATCCCAAAGGCAGGGAAAGGGCTGTTTTGGATGTTATTGTTATGGGAAACCATACTGGTTGCCGGACCGGTGGAACTGCAAGTTGGAGGGTGGACGGTGCTCTTGAAAAAGTATCCTGTAACCTTTTTTGCGCCCGAGGCTCAGTGTATTTGGAAAAGGAATAAGAATATGAAGATGGAAAATGCAATCCGGGTTCTGGCGGGAACGATGGTGCTGATCAGCGTGGCGCTGGCGCACTTTGTCAGCCCGTGGTGGATGCTCCTGGCGGTTTTCGTGGGGTGCAATCTGATCCAATCAGCCTTCACCGGCATTTGCCCGGCGGAAACCATTTTGGCGAAATTGGGGGTTGGCAAAGGGGCTTGTTGCGGGGGGAAACCTGAAGGCAAAAGCGCCAAGCCATCGTGCTGCGGGCATTAAACGCGGACAACTGAAGGGCCGGCCAACCATTTTCCCAGGTAAAGGCGCGCATGAACCAACTGGCTCGCCGGAGGTTTCTGAAGATTGCCGTCGGCACCATCGCCGCCGCCGGTGCGGGCCTTGGGATGGGGGGAGGCGGAGCTGCCGGAAAGGTTGAGCCAGGCCAGGCCCCAGCGGCCACCCAGGGGCTGCGAAGCATCCCCACCTTTTGCGATATCTGTTTCTGGAAATGCGGGGCCATCGCCCAGGTGCAGGATGGCCACTGCTTCACAACTTGGAACTATTTCACCAAAGACTCGCGCCTGGTTCCCTCCGGGCTCCTTGGCCCGGTAACAATCCTGTCTGAAGGACCAGCCAAACCACTCAATTGAAACAAGCAAACTGAAAGCGTGGGGCCTGATGCAACCTGGGAGGTAAGGCTTTGCCCGTCCGCGCTGGCAGAGTTAGGTCTTCCGAATCAGTCTTGGTTGGTTCTGGCATAGTTCCCTCAGTTCATCCCAAACACTTCAGGTCTTTCAGTGATAATAAGCCCGGCCTGGATCCGGTTGAACTGTCTAGGGGGAAACCGACGCAGCCGATTACGAAAAGACGGAGGACTTTTTATCGGAGATCGGAGGGATCGCCCGGCAAATCCAGAGGGTGGAGCTTAAATGAAGATTCCTGTCTTACACCGCCGGGCATCCCAAACCAGGAAACCGTGGCTTGCAAAACCCTTGGAACTGGCTACTATTGGGATCAGATACGTTGACGTGTCGATACACTGTTTGACGAGCCACGACCATGCAGTTTGATCGCCTGTGCCGACGGGTTTGGATTTGCCTCAATATAGCTGAATGGGGTGGGATAATGCATTCAACCGCCTTGATCTGCCTGCCATTTGATTCACCGGCCCCGTCATGAAGCCTGAAGCCAGCCAATTGAAAAACACTGCCGCGGCCATTGCCTGCCTGAAGTGCGGGATGAAGAATCCCGCCGACCGGGATTTTTGCGATAATTGCAACACGACTCTTTATGTTTCCTGCGAAGCCTGCGGAGTCAGGAATCCGCGGGATGTTTCCCGGTGCAAACAATGCCGGCAGGCTCTGCACCGCCCATTTTGGAGATTGCGCTATTGGTGGCGGCGCACTTTTCCCCGCACCGCCAGAATCAAGCCGGCTTACATTGCGCTGTTCGCCGTGCTGGTTTTATTGGTTTACCGGGTGGTTCTTTTTCTGGCTTCCTTTGAATCAGCCCCACCGCAATGAGGGAATAATCAGCCGAACAGATCCAATCCGCTGGCGGGTTCCACCCGTTCGATGCTCAGGAAGCGGTTTTGGGAGTCAAAACTGAGCAGGAAAGTTCCCTGGATGCCCGTTGGGGAAACGAACCGCTGCAGCACTTTGGCGGGGAATTCGACGACCGGGCCTTCGAGGCTTTTTACCACAACGCTGCGCACCCGCCCCCGATACCATTCCACAAACTGGTCAGGGCCGATATCCAAGGAAATGTGCATCGCCGGCATATCGGGCATATTACCGGCAGCGGTTTCCCTGAAAATCTTTTTCAGTTATACACGGCGGAAGCAGCCTGCACGGAAGCGGGGCGAAAGTGGCAACGTTTTCATTGCCAAACGCATAATACGGGCTATATTGAATCAGAGCCAAAAGAAAGCCTATGAATTACGGAGTGGACTACTACCCGGAGCACTGGATCTATCCCTATGCTGGAACCGCAGAGGATCCCACCTCCCGTTGGGAACAAGATGCCAGCTTGATGGCTGGAGCGGGATTCAATGTGGTGCGGATGGGCGAACTGGCCTGGGGATTGTATGAACCCGAGGAGGGGCGCTACGATTTTTCCTGGATGCGGCAGGCCATGGACATCATGGGGAAAATGGGCATCCGGATCGTTCTGGGCACACCCACTGCGGCCCCCCCGATCTGGCTGGGCCAAAAGCACCCGGAAATCCTGCCCGTGGACGAAAACGGACTGCCGCTGCATGAGGGGACACGGCGTGCCTATTGCGTGAACAACAACATTTACTGGGATTACTGCCAGAAGATTGTCCGCGCCATGGCGGGGGCTTTGGGGGATCACCCTCAACTGATTGCCTGGCAAATCGATAACGCACTGGGGGGGCATCACACCGAGTTTTCCTTCAACGAAGAAACCCGGCGGGATTGGCAGGCGTGGTTGAAGGCCAAGTATGAGACCATCGAACGTCTCAATGAATTGATGGGCTTGCGTTATTATGGGCAAGTCGTCACAGAGTGGGCCCAGGTGCCCATGCCGATGCGGGCGCCGACGATCCATAATCCCGCCTTGATGCTCGATTGGATGCGTTTCACCAGCGATACCACGGTCTGTTTTGTGAAAATGCAGGCCGAACTGCTGCATGAGCTGACCCCCAATTGCCCGGTGACCACCAATTTGCGGGCGCTTACCCGGCACTTCGATCATTTCGATGTGGCGGATGCGGTCGATTTCGTGTCGGTGGATAGCAATGCCACGATCAAGTCGAGGTCGGCCGAATTCGCCTGCGAAATGGACATCATGCGCTGTCTGAAAAAAAACCAGATCCGCACTCCGGATGGTGACACCGGTTTTTGGGTGATGGAACAGAAAGCCGGGCATGTGGATTGGCAGGATGTCAATTCACTAGTGCGTCCGGGAGTCACCCGGTTGTTCACCTACCAATTGATGGCCAGGGGCGCGACCGGGGTATTGTATTACCTATGGCGCCAGCCCCGGATCGGCTCGGGCAAGTTCTTCGGAGCCATATTGGGCCACGATGGCCGGGAGGATCACCGCACCTACAAGGAAATCTGCCAAATCGGGGAGGAACTCAAACTGCTGGCGCCGGAAATCAAGGACACCAAGGTAGTGGCCGAGGCCTGCATTCTTTATACGCATGATAACGAATGGGCCTTGGAATACGGGTTCCATCCGAACCGATATTTCAAATTGCGCGAGCATATCCAGCTATTTTACAACGCTTTTCACGATCGCAATATACCGGTGGATTTTGCCCGCCCCACAGAGGATTTAACGCGGTATAAAATCGTGATCGCGCCGTCCCTGCATCTGCTGGCCGGCGGAGAAGCTGATTTGCTGAAATTGTACGTGCAGAATGGCGGCACGCTGGTGGCCACCTTCAACACCGGTTTGGTGGATGAGCATGTGATGGCGCCTGATACCGGCTATCCCCATGATTTGACCGATGTTTTCGGCATGGAAGTCCGGGAATTTGATCCCCTGCCCCCCACCGAAGATAATCACCTGTCCTTCAAGGGTAATTTCCCGGTAAGCCATTTGCATCCCGCCCGCCTGTGGTGCGATTTGATCGAGCCGAAAGGCTGCCAGGTATTGGCCACCTATGCGAAAGATTTTTATGCCGGCCGTGCGGCCATCACCATGAATACCTATGGCTTGGGGAAGGCCATTTACATCGGCACCCAGAGCCATCAGCCTTTCTACCATGACCTGGTGGCCTGGCTGCGCCAGCTCTGCAATATGTTCCCCCTGCTGAAGGTGCCGGACACGGTGGAAGTCAGTTTGCGCCAAAAGGAGGGGGAACAGATTTATTTCCTGCTGAACCACCAAAACACACCGGTCAGGCTCCAATTCTTCAAGCCGATGCACGATTTCCTGACCGGCAACACTTTGTCTGGCAATTATGACCTGCCGCCCCACGGAATCCTGGTGCTCGACGAGCGCCGCGCGAAGGTTTAAAAGGCATTCACCGTGGGCAGCGGACTAATCCGAGGCATCCTTGGGTTGCGCGGATTAAGTCCTTTTTTTCACAACCGTCACCTGCCCGCAGGCAATGCGTGATGAAGCTTTGCTTGCCTGGGATAAGGTTTTTTGGGTGGAAATATGTTCAGCAATGAGCAGATTCGGCTTTGATCAGAACCACTCTCCAAAGCGCCCCATGCCCGCCGCAACGGCGCTTTTCCTTGCGCCACCAACTCGTGGCCAATCTGCTGCCAGTGGCTGCCCCCAGCGCGCCGCACTCCAAAATGCACCCTCGTTTTGCATCCGGAAAGTTGCGGCATGCGCCGCTCAAACCCATGACCCACGAACTGCCCAATAAACGCAGAGGAAAAGCCTTCACGCTTATTGAGTTGTTGTTGGTGATTGCCATCATTGCCTTGCTGGCTTCAATTCTGCTGCCGGTCTTAAGCCGGGCCAAAGCCAAAACCCAGGCGATTTACTGCCCCGCCAACATGAAACAGCTGGTGCTGGCGGTGCAACTCTACAGCGCCGACAACCAGGACTGGCTTCCACCCATGCAAGCCTTTATGCCCCAGGGTTTTGAATCCAGCTGGCGGGCCTACCTTTTCAACTATTTGGGAAAGAATCCCCGGCTATACGATTGCCCGGTGGAAAAAGAAGAGGCCTACGCAAACGCCAAAGCCAGGAACATGACCGTGGCGAGCCCCTGGGTATTGGGGCAGTTTGCGCCGGGAGAAATCAGCATTCCCAGCGGTATCGTTGCGGTGAATGTGCATTGGTTGTCAGGGGGCTCACCGCCGCCTTTTGGCCGGCCGGAGGGCTACGAGAATAACCTGTGCCGCTGGGCCAAAGTGCAGACCCCTGTGAAATTATTGCTGTTCGGAGACGGCCATAGCGATGTCTATGGGGTGTGGCCTAATGATCGCTGGTGGATCTGGAAGGAAATCGGCAATGCCAACAGCCCGGGAATGAACCGGCTGGCCCAGGGGGACAAAGGAGCGATACGGCACAACCGCAAATCGAATTATGGCCGGGCCGATGGCGGAGCGGGCTTGCTTGACCCGGCGCGAATTCCCTGCAATACCAACGAGTGTTGGTGGTCGGTCAAAACTAAACCGCATTAGCGAGGGTCTGCTGGCGACATGAACATTTCGGAGAAGGCAAAACTTGGGATGGTGGCGGCCGCGGGCTGCTTTTTTTACCAATTCGCCAAACAAAGCGGCGGGGCTTCCGAAAAGGCCTTCTTTTACGACCTGAGCGAAAAAAAACTTTTTACCGCGGCCCGCGATGCCGTTCCTCCCACCCGCGGCATCAACGATGCCGAAGAAGACGCGGTGCGTGCGGTCGTCATCGCTACCAATGGGAACCCGGCTGACAAAACCGCACAGAAAATCGCCTACCTGGAGAAATATGCTCCGGCTTTGAAGGAAAAGATACTCAAGGCAAGGAAGGGGGCAACCACCCTGGAAATGAGCCGCAGTGAGGCACTAAACCACCGTTTGGTGAAGCGCGTCACCGATGCCGAATGGCATCCAATGAATACGCCGTCCGGGGAAAAAATCGTTTCCGAGTGGGCCGTTCCGGGGCCGGACGGTGTTACACCGGTGGTATGTTCTCCGTAGCAATCATCCCGGGTGGCATTTCGCATAAACTCCGAACAAACAACCGAACCATGAAAATACGCCAAACAAAAAGAAATAATCCAAATCGACGGGCTGGCTGGAAGATCAGTCTGGCTTTCCTGGGTGTTCTCGCGATTGCGGAAATGGCACCCGCATGGGCGCAGACGCCGGCCTTGACCACTGACCACTTCAGTTACCTGCCGGGAGAGCCAATCACCGCTCTTTTCAAGGGTGGCCCCGGGAATCCCAAAGATTGGGTTGGCATCTACCCAAAAGGCGTTGAGCCGGGCAGTGTGAACTCAACGATCTGGCTTTATACGGATGGCACCACGGCGGGCTCACAGGGTTTTGTTGAAGGAACCGTGACGTTCGCCAACGGCTTGAGCCTGGCGGGGGACTGGACCGCTTTTCTATTGGCGAACGATGGCTATGCCAAGCTTGCTCAGATCGACTTGAAAGTGGTGGATCCCGCGCTGGCCTTCGTCCGTCCGAACAAGCGTGATTATACTGCAGGTGAGCCAATATCGGTGGTTTTCACCAACGGCCCGGGCAACGCCAAGGATTGGATTGGCATCTATCCCAAGGACAGGTTGCCGGGCAATGGCAATTCACTCCTATGGAACTATGTGGACGGCACCCAAAGCGGAGCCACCGCCAAGACTGAAGGCGCCGTTAATTTCTCCGGCGGGCTGGGCAATGGCGGCGACTATATCGCTTATCTGCTGGAAAACGATGGCTACACCGTCCTGGCCACCGAAGCTTTCGCGGTGACGTAAACCGCGGCTGAAGCATTGCGCCTGACTTCCATCTCCCCGGCCAACAACGCCAGCAATGTGCCTCCTTTCGTGGAAATGACGGCCATCGTCCGGAATGGCTCTCAGAAAATGGCCGCCAACACCGTAACGCTCACCCTGGACGGCGCGGTGGTGGCTCCCGCAGTGGCCCCACAAGGTGATGCCACCTTCATTACCTATACCAATTCCTCCGCCCTGGCGCCGAACTCAATCCACGTTTTCGTGCTGCGCTACTCGGATGACGCCGGCAAACCCAACTGGTTCACGAACCAGACGAGCTTCGCCACCACGACCTATACGAATATCATCCTGCCCAGCCCGATTTATTTCGAGGATTTCGACTCCACGGCGGAAGGCAAGCTGCCGGCTGGGTGGACCTCAATCAGCTTTTCCGATGTAACGGATGAGAATTACGATCTGCAGGATCTCAACTCGAAAAGCTATGCCGACTGGGTTGTGGTCAGCCGCAGCCGATTCACCAACAGCTTCCTATCCTATGACTCGCACCAATCCACTGACGACTACAAACGGGTGCTGACGGTGAATCCGCTCAATATTGTCAACGGAAAGCTCGTTCGCGATCTGGCCTCGGGCAATTTTATATTCGCGGATTCAGGATATCGGAGCGGCGCCAACCAATACCTGATCCTCCTGACGCCCGATTTCGATCTGCGCGGCAAAGCCAACGTCCATCTTTCCTACCACAGCCTATGGGAACAAAACCAGGACAGCTTTGCTTCCGTCGAATATTCCTTCGATAAAGGCAGCCATTGGCTGCCCATCATCTATATGCTGGATTCAGCGGATGTCATCAAGACCGATACCGGCGAAACCGATGCGGTGGCCACTTTCACCGCCGACCACGGAGATGTGGCGCATTATATCGATCCGGCCACCGGGGAGGATCGAGGCAACGCCTACTGGCCATTTATCGGCGCCACGGTTGGGCCTGAATTGGCACCCTTCATCAGCGGCCGGATTAATGATGATTCGGTGGAACCCAAGCGGGTGGAATTATTCCGGCTGCCGAAAGCCGACAATCAACAGACGGTTCGTTTCCGCTTTGCCCATGCGGGAACGGATAGCTGGTATTTTGGGATCGACAATTTTGGCCTCTATTCGATGTCCCTGGCACCCGAAGCGCCGGTGGCGCTTGCGTTGCTCAGAGTGGGGAATGAACTGGAAATCTCCTGGCCCGCCAGCGCCACCGGATACGAACTGGAAAGCTCGGATTCGCTAACCTTGCCGCAATGGACGAAAGTGACTGGAGTTGCCGGCAACCTGGCCCGCGTCCTGTTGAGCGCCAGGGGAAAATACTACCGGTTGCGCAAGTAAGAATCCTCAAAGGCTTGATCGAGGCCAAGCATTCCACGGGACACGCGGTCTTTCCAAGTGTCCCGGTAAAAACCTGGGAAACCCGGCGGCCAAGCTAATCGAGGGCAATCACTGACCCAGCCGCTTTTTCACCCAAAGCCGTTTGAATTTTTGCGGTGGGTTGCTTGCCGATAGGATTCGGCTCATAGGCCTCGTCCAACACCGATTTGACCCACCCGCCCTTGAAGTATGGCAGGAGATCGTCCTTGGTGACGAGGGCGTCATTGGTTTTTTTGTTTTCCAGCGCCCACCGGACTTTGGCCTCTTCGATCAGCCGCAAATTATCGCGAATCGAATTCAGCTGAGCGGCCTGCCGGGCTTTAAAATAAGTGGGCATGACATAGGCCGAACAAAAACCGGCGATGGCAGCGGGCTGGAGCGCCGAAAAGACGAACAGGCTGGAACTGTTTTCGCGGGCGCCATTGCCAGCCGTCAGCAAACCTTCCGGGGTCACCGAGGAAACTGAAAGAACACACGGAAGATCGCTCAGATCCAGTATTTTATAAACGATGGAAACGGCCTGCGCCAAATCCGGGTAAAGCTGTGAGATAGCCTGCCGGATTTGCTCCAGGTTTTGCCCCAGCCGGGGGCTGATAAAATAAAAAGAGTTGCCCTCCGCAGGCAATCCTTTGGCTAATTTAAAGTAATCCTCAGTGGTCTTAAGGCCGGGAGCCTGGCCATTTTTTACAGCCACCACCCGCTCGACCAGGCCTGGAGAGGAGGCGATCACCAGGTAGGAGCCAAACTTGGCGACCGTGGGCTGGATGGGGAAGAGCAGCGGCAGGGGCATCTTCAAGGTGAGCAGCCGGCAGCCATTGGTTTCTTGCTTGATGACCGCGTTGTTTTCCCGGACGAGCTGTTCAATCCGCTTAAAGATCAGATCGTTCCTGGTTTTGATGAAAAACCCCACACCGGTCTCCGGCATCTCCACGACACTTTTCTCCAATGCGATGCGGGTCCGAGTGGCCTCGTTCACATTCAGGAGCAAGCCGAATTCGCCGCCCAGGGAATCGAGGAATTCGGACCATTTGATCCCGGTGCTGGCTTGGAACTGGCCGGAGAAATCGACCAGCCAGGGGTTGTTGCCCGGGATGCCGGCCCGATCGATAACCTGCTGCAGATAAGGCCATAAGGTTGCCACATCCAGATCAAAAAAAGCCGCCATGGCGGTGGTGGATGGCAGGTAATCCAACCCTTTCAAAGGCTGTTTAACCTTGCCGAGGATCGACCAGAGGAAACCCGTATTCTTCCCAGGAAAATGATACAGAATCGACCGGTTCCGAAAAAGGCCATTTTCCAACGGTGCAGCGCTCAAACCAATGCCGCTGATTTCCTCCAAACCACTGTCGGCAATGAATTGTTGGACCGCATCAAACAGGCGCTTTTTTTGCTGTTCATCCATGGCGATTTCCGGCGTGGAAGAAACCACCTGCCGCCATATATCCAGCTTCTTGTTCAGGATGGTCATCCACTGCTCCGTGTCCAGATAAAGCAGAAAGTTGCCGCCCAAATCCAGATGCGCCTTGACCATGGGATAACTGTTGGACCGACCGCTGAGCACCGGCGCCTCAGCCACCTTCGGCGGGATCACATTGGTGGCGGCCGAGGTATCCGGAGTTCGATAAAAATCGCATCCAGCAAGGAAGAGCACACCACCAAGCAGCGCTAAAATAAGGGTGCTCCTGGCTGCGCAAATTCGTTTAACCGCCGGATTTAACATCGTTCAGACAATTCAATCATGCGTTGAGTCTGCAAACAAGGGAAAACGCCGCCACGCCACGCCCGCCGGGACATCCCCAAACCGCTCGCTATATTGGACTTCCAATGGCACAGGAAGGTTCAAACTTACCGCACCCACCAGGCCAAGTCCCGGGAAACCGATCCGGCGGGATTCCCATCAGGAAGCCAGCCGCAGTTCAGGGTTGGCTGGCTTTGGCACAGTAAGTTTTGCCGGCCTCAGTGGCGAATTCCAGGGATCCATCGGCCAGTTTGGTGAAAGTGACTGGACGGTCCTGGCAGGTGAGGGTGCACGGAACCGGTATCCGCAGGCGGCAGGGGCGGCCATTCACCGAATAGACATAGGCCGCTTCGAGGCGGCTATCGAACCAGGCCAAATCCACTAGAAAACCACCCCGCGCCCGCAAGCCGGTGACATATCCAGTTGGCAAAGCTTTGGGCAAGGCGGGCAAAATGTTGATCTCTCCGGCGTGGCTTTGAATCAACATTTCAGCCACAGCCGCCGTGCCACCGAAGTTGCCATCGATCTGGAACGGAGGATGCAGGTCGAACAGGTTGGGCGCGGTGCTTTTGCGGAGCAGATCGAGCAGGTTTTGGAAAGCCAGGTCGCCATCCTCAAGGCGCGCCCAAAAATTAATGATCCAAGCCCGGCTCCACCCGGTGTGCCCGCCGCCAAACTGTAGCCGCCGCTCCAGGGTTTTCCGGGCCGCCCCGGCAAATTGGGGGGTGCCCCGAACCGAAATTTCCTGCCCGGGATACAAGGCAAAAAGATGGGAGATGTGCCGGTGGCCCGGTTCCGGCTCATCGTAATCATCCGCCCACTCCATGATCTGGCCGTGCTTGCCGATCTGCATGGGTGGCAGCTGCGCGAGGATTTTTTTCCACTGGCCGCGCAATTCGGCATCGGTCTTCAGCAGCTCGCTGGCGCGCAGGCAATGGTTCAGCAGATCCCGCACAATCTGGGTATCCATGGATGGCCCCATGCAAAGCACTCCGGACTGGCCGTTGGGCAGCCGGTAGGAGTTCTCAGGGGACATGGAGGGGCCGGTGACCAGCCGGCCTTGGGGATCCTGGACCAGGTAATCCTGGAAAAATTCGGCCGCCTCTTTCATAACCGGGTAAGCGCGGCGCTCCAGGAAATCCAGATCCTGGTTGAAGGCAAAGTGTTCCCACAAATGCTGGCACAACCAGGCCGCCCCCATGGGCCACAAACCCCACTGGGCACCGTCCCCCGGGGTGGTGAATCCGTAGGCGTCGGTGATATGATGCGCCACAAAGCCGCGGCTGCCATAATGGAGCTTGGCGGTCTGGCTGCCGGGAGTCCGCAACGAATCAATCAAGTCAAACAACGGCAGCGCGCACTCGGATAGATTGCAGACCTCCGCGGGCCAGTAGTTCATCTGAAGATTGATGTTCAGGTGATAATCGCTATTCCAAGGGGGATTCATGCCATCGGCCCACAAACCCTGGAGGTTCGCAGGCATGGTGCCGGGACGGGAGCAGGAAAGCAGCAAATACCGGCCGAACTGGAAATACTGGGCCACCAGGTGGGTATCCAAGGCGCCTTGCTGAACCGCTTTGAGACGTTCGTCCGTGGGCTGTTTGCCGGCTTCAGACCCGCCCAGAAGCAGTTCCACCCGCTTGAACAACGGCTTGTAATCCACCCCATGGGCGGCCCGCAACGCGGCGTAGGTTTTTTGGGCAGCGGCTTTCAGCTGCGATTCGCACAGATCGGCAGGCGCCATCCCGAGCCGGCTCGTGGCGGCCGTCAGCAGGATCGTCACCGAATCAGCGGCCTGCACTTGCAGGTTTGATCCTTTGGCCACCACCTTGCCGCCTTCCACCAGCACTTTGACCATGGCTTGGAATTGCAAACCTTTGCCGCCATCAAGGAAACCGGCCATCACCACCTGGTTGTTTTTGTCCACGGTGGTGGCCGCCTCCTGCACCCGGGTTAAGGAAAGCTCAAACGAGATACGTTTGGGACGGTTGCAGTTGAGGCGCACGACGAGCGCCTGGTCGGCGGCACTGCAGAACATTTCGCGCACAAAAAAAGCATCGCCGGCGAGGTAGCTGACGCGCGCGGTGGCGTTTTCCAGGTCCAGATCGCGCCGATAAAAACCTGCCTGGGCATGGCCCGGGAATTTCAAGCGCAGGTCGCCCAGGGATTGGTACGGCCTCAGGTTCATCGGCTTGCCCATGAGGTATTGGTTGGCCAGTTTGCTGGCTTCCCCCGGCTTGCCCTCAAATAAAAGCTTCCGGATCTCGGGCAGATGCGCCAGGGCTTCCCGATTATTGGTGTCGCGCGGCCCCCCCGCCCACAGGGTATCTTCGTTCAACTGAAGCCGCTCCTCTTCCAATCCGCCAAAAACCATGGCCCCCAGGCGCCCGTTGCCAATGGGCATGGCCTGGTTCCAATCCGCGGCGGGCTGCCGCCACCACAAGGTCATATTGGTGGCCCCTTCCGGAGGGGGAGCCAGCTCCGCGGCCCGGCCCAGGAAAAATGGGGACAAGGCCGCCAGCAGAATACCGAACCGGCCCAATAAGTGTGAAAATCGGTTGCGCATCATCCCCGCAATGTTGGATTTCATTTTCGGATCGTCAAGCGCAATGGGATGGTTTTAGAGTAGCCCGATGCCCTGCGGGTGGCGGTGGCGGCTATGGCTGGCAGGCTGGCTTCCAAGGCCTGGGCTTTCCGGATGGGATCGCGTTCATGAAAGAGGAAGTGCTATTGCAGGCTCGCGGATTGTGCAAATCGTTCCCCGGCGTGCAAGCGCTGGCAGCGGTGGACTTGGACATCCAGCGCGGCGAAGTCCACGCCCTGGTGGGCGAGAATGGGGCTGGCAAGTCCACGCTGATGCGCATCCTGGCCGGTTTGGAAAATCCGGACCAGGGCACCCTGGTTTTCAAAGGCCAGGCGGTTCATTTCAGAAACCCACACCAAGCCCTGGTTTTGGGCATCGGGATGATCCACCAGGAGCTGCTGCCTTTCCGGGAATTGACCGTGGCGGAGAATATCTTCATGGGCCGGGAGCCGGCCATCCCGGGGATCGGATGGATCCGCCGCGGCGCAATGGCCCAGGAAGCGGGGCGGGTGCTGAACCGGCTGGGCTCGCGCATCCGGCCACAGGCGAGAATGGCGGAGCTGAACGTGGCGGACATGCAGATCGTGGAGATCGCCAAGGCCCTCGCGCACCGCGCGGAGCTGATCATCATGGATGAACCGACCTCGGCGTTGTCCCACCAGGAGATCCAGGCGCTGTTCCAGGTGATCCGCGATCTCCAGGCGACAGGGGTGGCCATCATTTACGTTTCCCACAAGCTGGAGGAAATTTTCCAGCTGGCCAGCCGGGCCACGGTGCTCCGGGACGGCCGCCTGGTGGGGACTCGCCGCCTGGCGGATTTGAACACGGGCAGCCTCATCTCCCTGATGGTGGGCCGAGCCTGGCCAGGCCGGCCGGAAAAAAAACGCGCCGCGCCGGGCCCGTTGCTGCTGGAAACGCGGGATCTGTCCCGCGCAGGCGAATTCAAGGGGATTTCCCTGCAGTTGCGGCGGGGCGAGATTTTAGGAGTGGCGGGCCTGTTGGGGGCGGGGCGCACCGCCTTGGTGAATGCCTTGTATGGGCTGGCGCCCGCCACCTCGGGCGCCATCCTGGTGGACGGCCGCCCGGTGAAAATCCGGAACCCGCGGGGGGCGATGGCCCGCGGCATCGGCTGGGCCGGGGAAGACCGGAAACAGCAAGGCCTGGTCCTTTCCATGTCGGTGAAACACAACCTGACCCTGGCCAGCCTGGCGTGCTGCTGCCGGGGGGCCATCCTGGATGGGGCGAGGGAGCGATCGATCGCCCGGGAGCAAATCAACGCGTTCGGCATCAAAGCGCCCCGGGCCGATCATCCGGTGAGTTTGTTAAGCGGCGGCAACCAGCAAAAGGTGGTGCTGGCCAAAACCTTGCTGGCAGATCCGCAAATCATCCTGCTGGATGAACCCACCCGGGGAATCGATATCGCCGCCAAAGAGGAGATCCATCAACTGATCCGCCAGCTGGCCGCGCGGGGCAAAGCGGTGCTGCTGGTTTCCTCGGAACTGCCTGAAGTGTTGTCATTGAGCGACCGGATCATCGTGATGCGCCAAGGGCGGATCACGACCGAACTGGATCCCGGGAGCACCTCCCCAGAGGAAATTTTACGCCGCGCCATGTTCGATTGATGAACGGTATGAATGCCACCGATAATCCCCTCCGCACCCGGATCGCCCCGCTCTGGCTCAAACGCGCCGGGCTGATCCTGGCGCTGGCCGTATTTTGCGGAATCCTAAACTGGCGGAACCCGGTTTTTTTGACCGGCACCAACCTGGTGCTCGTGCTGCGCCAGATCTCGATCAACGGTATTCTCGCGGTAGGGGTCACTTATGTCCTGCTGACCGGTGGCGTGGATCTCTCGCTGGGATCACTGGTAGCCCTGGCGGGAGTGGTTGCAGCTCATTTTGCCCACCCGGTCGGCCACCCGGTTTGCGTGCCGGTACTCATGGGCATCCTGGCCGGGCTGTTGTGCGGAGCCGCCAATGGCTGGGTGGTGACCAAAGGCCGGGTGGCGCCGTTCATCGTCACGCTGGGCATGATGACCATCGCGCGCGGCCTGGCCCTGGTGCTCAGCGGCGGCAAGCCGGTCTCCAATTTAGCCCCGTCTTTCACGCACCTGGGGGGAGGCGTTTGGCTCGGCTTGCCCATACCGGTTTGGATCCTGGGCGCGGTGGCTCTCGCCGCCCATCTTTTCCTCCAGCATATCCGCTACGGCCGTTACCTTTACGCCATCGGGGGTAATGAATCCGCCGCCTGGGCGGCCGGCGTTCCCGTGCCGCAGATCAAAATCTTCGCCTACCTCTTTTGCGGGGCGCTGGCGGGCCTGGCGGGAGTGATCCAGGCCGCGCGCATCACCACCGGCCAGCCCAATACTGGAGTCGCTTATGAGTTGGACGCCATCGCGGCCGCCGTCATCGGCGGCACCAGCCTGGCTGGCGGCCAGGGCGGCATCGGTGGCACTTTGCTGGGCGCCTTGCTGATGGGAATCATCAATAATGGCCTGGATCTGCTCGCCGTGTCCCCCTATTATCAGCAGATCGTGAAAGGCGTCATCATCGTCGGGGCGGTCTGGCTGGACCGGCGCCCCCGGAAATGACGCACCGATCCGGACATGCACCATGGATTTTATGAGGAAACCACTGTGGATAACTTCCGGCGGCAGCATCGGATTGATCGCCGCCCTGCTCGGCATTTTTTTGGCGCCGGGCTGTGATCAGCGGCCGACCCAATCACCCTCCCCCGCCACCCAACCGGCCGCCAAAACCCCCACCATCGGCGTTTCCCTGTTGAACCTGTCCTCCGAGTTCATTGTGATGCTGCAGAGCGCCATGGAAGAGAAAGCCCGTGCCCTGGGGGTGAAGCTCCTCATCAACGATGCCCAGCGCAGCGCTGACCGCCAGGTGCAGCAGGTGGAAAGCTTCATCGCCCAAAAGGTCGATGCCATCATCCTGAACCCGTGCGAATTCGAGGCCAGTTCGCCGGCGGTGGAACTGGCCCTCAAAGCAGGCATCCCCATCGTCAACGTCAACTCGGAAACCCGCTCCAAACCGACCGCGTTTATCGGCTCCCGCGACGAGGATTCAGCCCGGCTGGCCATGCAATTCATCGCCGGCAAACTCGGCGGCAAGGGCAACCTAGTCATGATGCACGGTTTCCTGGGCCAGACGGCCCAGATCAAACGGGACCAGGGCGCCCGGGAAATCCTGGCCCAATACCCGGAACTCAAGCTCCTGGCCGACCAAACCGCCGAGTGGGACCGCGCCAAGGCCATCAGTTTGATGGAAAACTGGATTCAGGCCCACGGCCCCAAGCTTCAGGCAGTGTTCGCCCAGAATGATGAAATGGGCATGGGCGCTTTGATCGCCCTGGAGCAAGCTAAAATGAAGGACAAGGTCATCGTGACCAGCGTGGATGCCATTGCCGACGCCTTGCAGGCGGTGAAGGCCGGGCGCCTGGATGCCACGGTGTTCCAGGACGCCAAAGGCCAGGCCGGCACCGCCGTGGAAACCGCGCTCAAAATCATCCGCCGCCAGCCTTTTGAAAAGGAGCTATACATCCCCTTCCAGCTGGTCACCGCCACCAATGTCAGCCAGTTCCTGGGCCGGTGATCAACCCGGTCCCCCCGCGGTGGATTATAAAATCGGTTTCCCGCTGAATTCTGAGCCTGCCAGCGTGGCGACGGAATCCGCGGCGAGTGGTGCGCGCAGGTTTGCGCAGGTTCAAAACATCCGCAATTCCGGTCCCCTAAAGTGGCAATGCTCAGAGGCCAATTGCAGGATGGTTTTCTACGGACTTGCCAGGGATGGTCAGACGGGGTGGGGCGGGTTCGGAGGGGTGGGGGCTTGGTCTTTGGGTGGGCACAGGCGCCAGAGGCCGGCGAGGAGGCTGCCGATGACAGAGTGGAAGGTTGCGGAGATGGCGCAGGGGGTGGCAGCGGTCGGGAGGTGGGGGAAGTTGCGCTGGGCGAGGACGACGGCGAGGCCGGAGTTTTGCATGCCGACTTCGACGGAGACAGTGCGGCGGATGGTTTCGTCGTAGCCAAAGAGGCGGGCGAAGAAATGGCCGAGGGCGAAGCCGCCGGCGTGGAGGAGGAATACGGAAGCGAGGAGCACGCCGCCGGATTTTTTGATGCTTTCAGCCTGCTGGCCGATGATGCTGGAGCAGATGAGGGCGATGGCCAAAACGGAAATGAGGGGTGCCACCGGCAGCGTGAACCGGACCAGGCGGGGCGTGGAATGATGCAGGAAGAGGCCCAGCACGAGCGGCGCGAGGATGACTTTGACTGTGTCGAGGAAAAGGGCGGTGGCATCGACGGGGACGTAGGCGCCGGCGAGCCATTTGGTGAGCAGCGGGGTCATGAAAACCGCAGCGAAGGTGGTGCACATGGTCATCAGGACGGAGAGGGGGACATTGGCACGGGCGAGGTAGTTGACGACGTTGGAGGCGGTGCCGCTGGGGCAGCAGCCAACGAGGATGAGGCCGACGGCCAGGGGGGGATCCAGGTGCATGGCCCGGGCAATGGCCCAGGAGAGCAGGGGCATGATGGTGTATTGGGCGGCGAAGCCGACCGCGATGGCGCGGGGCATGGTGAGCACTTTGCGGAAATCCTGCAGGCTGAGGGTGATGCCCATGCCGAGCATGATGATCGCCAGGCCCCAGACGATGTGGTTGCGCCCAAACCAGGTGAACCAGCGGGGTTCGTGCAAGGCGGCGATGCCGCCCAGGAGAACCCAGGCGGGAAACAGGTTGGTGAAGAGGTTCAAGAGGCGGATCATAAAATCAAGGGTTTGAGCGGTAGTCGTCCCACAAGAGGTAAAGAACCCAGCCCAAGGCAGGCAAGATCCAGGCCAGGAGACCGTAGTCGATCCACCAACCCCGCCACCAGGCGCCGCCCAACCAGAGCCAGCCGTAACGGGCTGCCGGGTATTGGTAACCGAGGTAGAGGAAATAAGGCCCCGACCAGCAGCCCAGAAGGCAGATGGCCAGGAAGCTGATGTTCAGCTTCGGCACCCGGAACAGGCTTTCCAGCCAGCTCATGGGAGCGCCGAAGAACAGGCTGGTGATGAATTCGCGGAATGAACCACCGCGGGCCGGATACCACCGGTGGCGCAGGAGGAGGAATTGGCGGGCACCCAACCCGCAGAGGAGGCAGACAATGGCTTTGCCGATGATCACGGTTGACCAGCCGGAGTCGTAAGCCCGGCGGCTGGCCACCAGGGATAGCTGCGGGTCGCGCGCGGCAGATCCCGTGGGCCACAGCCAGGCTCCCGCCAGGTCGGCCAAGTGCCCCAGCAGGAGGATCAGGAGCAAAAGCTTGAAAAACGCGGGATGGCCCATGAGCGATGCCCGCCGGGGGGAGCTGGATTGAGTGGGGTTTTCCTTGGCGGTGTGCATGCAAACAGCTCAATCGTGCTGGCGGGATCTTTTTGTGCCGGGTCTCCTCCGTTCGCCCTTTGCCGGGCCGCCCAAGCGGTGGTTGTGGTGCACGGTTGATCCGGCGCACAAAGGTGCAGCGCCATCACCTCCCGCCCAACTCCCAATGAAAAGCGTAGTGCCCATGGCTTATTTTCCCGATCCCGAGGTGGCTGGTATTGGTGGCCCGGCGTGGAAATTGGCCACCGCTTCGGAGGTGCGCAGCGGGCGCTGGTAAATCCATAAATTACGGAGGCCTGCTGGCGGTCCGCTGGCGATGAGGGCCTGCGCGGGGCCGGGCACCCGGTCCAGGGCGGCAGGAAAGCGGCCCCAGCCAAACTGGCGCAGGCCGTTGCCATCCTGGAGCTGGCCATCGAGCACCATGGTGATCACTTTGGGGCCGCCATCCACGGTGATCACCAAGTGATGCAATTTGCCCGGGGTGATGGAGCCGGGATCGGTTTGCCACCGGGCCTGGCAAATCCCATCGCCGAATTGGATCTGGATGGCAGGTCCCGGCACGAGGGAGACCGCCAAGCCATCGGTGGCAGCGGTGCGTGCATCCAGGAGCGGCTGATAGGGGGCGGCTGCTGTAAGAAGCAGCCACAAATCGAGGCTGAAGCCGCCTCCTTGGGCTAAAGCCGGCCATGGGGGAAGCGCCACGGAGTGGGTGGACGCCGCGGCTGCCTGCCAGCTGAAAACACGCCCGGCGCTAACCGGGCGGGCCTCGCGGTGCTGGTTCCAGAGGCCATGGAGCAGGGTTTCATCGAGGGGATGAACGCGGGCGATGCTTTTCTGGGTTTCGGTGATCCAAAAGCGGCCTTCGTGCTCCACGAGGTCCGGGTAGCTGATCCGGGTTTTGGGGTCGGGATCGTAGAGGGCAATTTCCGGCTGGGACCAGTGCAGGCGGCCGTGTTCTTCATGGCCCCCGCACAGCCAGGCGGGATTGCGATCCTCATAGCTGCGGCCGGCATGGTTGTGGAACCACAGCAGATAATTGCCTGAAGCAGTTTTCCAGAGGCGCACGTTGGCGCGCGGATGGCGGAGGAGGCGCCCGCCGGGCGCATAGGCGGCATACTCGGGGGGACTCCAGGTGCGGCCGCGATCCTGGCTGTAATAATGGACCGGAGAGCCTTCGGTGGTGCGTGCCACGCAATACAGGGTGCCGTCGCGCAGGGCCACCAGGTTGTGTTCGTCGCAAACCGGGCCGCGCACGGATTGCAGGCCCTGGTCACCCGCCGGGAGCATGTCCCAGAGTACCAATTCCGGGTTGGCTTCGGTGAGGATATTACTGCTGCGGAACAGGATGCCCTCGGAACTTTCCATGAAGCCTTGGCCGAAGGAACCCACCTTGGCGGCGCCCAGGAATACCTGGTGGCGGTCGGTGATCGGCTTGCCCACGCCCCAGAAAAAATGGACCTGGCCACCGTAAGGATTGCGGCGGTCGATCCCGGTGGTGCGCAGGGGGAGGTAATACCGCTGGGTCGACCACGAACGGCCATGGTCGCCGGAGTATTTGAACGCATACCGCCCCAAGGTATCGACGCGCTGGCGGGAATATTCATTGCCGGCGATCACGCTGCGCAGGTTGTCGGCGTTGTAAGTATAGAAAACATAAACGCGCCCGGAATCGACCACCAGGGGCATGGCCCAGGATGCTTCCGGGCCGGAGGCCGGCTCGATATCGGTCAAAGGCGACCATGTTTTGCCGCAGTCCAGGGAGCGGGAGGAGACGATATGTTGGCCGGATTGGCCTTCCTCACCCCGCCCGGTGGTCATCACGCAAAGCCAGGCGCCGTCCCGGGTTTGAACCACATAGGGCTGGTCGCAGTAGGTTTCGGAAGGGAGGCGATGACCGTTCCGGATATCCCGCCAATCACGGGAGGTGGAGGCCGCCCGGGCATCAAGGCACCCGATGGCGAGTCCCAGGCAACAGGCCGCCAGCCGGATCAACGAATCCGAAGACCGGTTCATTCCACCCCGGTTACCGCAAGCCCAACCGGCGTTTGAGCTGCAGGAACAGCTCGGACAGGGCGGCGCGGTCCACTTCGCGGAACCGCTCTGGCAGATAACGCTTGTCCGAGCAGGAAAGCACCGCAGCCATCTCCTGCACGGAAAGCAGATTGGGATCGAGCGGATCGATGAAGGATCCCACCGCCAGCTCGATATCGGCCAGTTGGACATCCTCGTCCCGATTGGCCAGGGCGGCCTGCTCCTTGGCGCGAACCAGGATGGAATCGACATCGCTGCCGGTCAAAGGGCGCGATCCCAGTTGGTCACGGATATAATTCAGCACGGAATCGCTGATGGTGATTTTTTTCACCGCGGCGATGGTTTTGACTAATACGAGGACTTCCTCGGCGTTCTGGGCGGGAAAGAGGGGCAGGCTCAAACCAAACCGGCCCTGGCGCTTCATGTCGATGGCGAGGAGATCCGGGCGGGAAGTCATGGCAATCCACAGCTCACGGCCGCGCAGTGAGGCATCGCCGATGTGGGCGGCGAAAGCGGCAAATACCCGGCTGGAAACCCCGCTATCCTCCCCGCCGCTCTCGCGGGATCCGAAGACGGCGTCCGCCTCGTCCACCACCACGATCACGGGACCCAGGGCGCGGATGGTCATGAGGATGCGGGATTGCTGGATTTCAGTGTCGCCGACCCATTTGGAACGGAATTCGCCCAGCTCCATGACCGGGAGCTGGCATTCGCTGGCAAAACATTCGACGAGGAAGGATTTGCCCACCCCCACCCGGCCCGGGAGCAGCACCCCGCGCTCGATGACGTCCCGCTTGCCGCAGCGGATCAACCAGGCAATCTCCCGGAGCTTTTTCTTGGCGGCTTCGTGGGTGGCGACGATGTCCAGCGTTAGCTCTGGCTTGGGGCTTTTGAAGCGGACCAACCCCTGGCAATACTCCTCAATCAACCGCTTCTTGGTCGTGGCGACATGATCCGCCGTCACGCGGCTTTGGTTTTTCACCGCCTCGGCGAGGAGGTTATGGATGCGCAGCAAGTTCAGGCCGGAAAGCTGGCCGGATAATTCCTCGAGGGAAAGGTCGCTCCAATCCCGGGCTGGTTTGCCATCCACCAGGACGCGGATATTGCCCGATTGCAAAAAGCGGACCCGTTCCACGGCGTCAGGGAGGTCGATCTTGATCTGTGCCACATGCGGATTTTGCACCAGGTCGGTTTGCAGCTTGGCCGCGGATTCGGTGACGAGCAGGATGCCCAGGTCGCGCTTGCGCATTTCGATCGAAGAGGCCCATTTGAGCAGGGTGACCAGGGCGGTGCGCTCATCCCAAGCGGCATAGGCATCGGTGGTGGAGGGAATGATTTTTTCCGGGAAATCGATGAGGAGGGTGATGCTTTGGTTTTTGTCTTCGCCCGCCGACAGAAAGAAACGGCGCAGGACGGGAAAGAGCTTGGTGAACTCCCGCGGCGGCCCGGCGATGCGGTAGCTGGTGCCTTCCACCTGGTCAAAAAGCGCGAGCCATTCGAAAAAGCGCTTCTGCATTTCGGCGGAGCCGAAGCTCAGGCCATCCCCAATATCGTAATAAAGCAGGAAAGAGCGGTCGGGGAAAATCCGCCGGGCCAGAAAAGTTTTCAGCGAAACGTAGGCGATCTCTTCACCCTCCTGGATGGGGAAGACATCGTAAATGTTGCCATGGAGGATGAACATCGAATAGGTGCCGCTATTCCAGCGGCGGGCCAGCTCGATGGCCCACCCCCGCAAGGGGAGCCGGGAAGCCGCGGAGGGGTTCAAAGGGGGCGTAAACTCCGCGAGGGCCGGATTGGGTGTTTTATTTGGATTGGTCATGCCTTCAGACAGGTTGATGGTTTATTCCCACTGGATTCCTGGAGTGGCGGAAATTTCTCCGATGCCCCGGGTCAGCGCTGGCCGGTTGGCATGGAGGGGCGCGGCCGCGGGGAAGCGTTGGCTGGCTGAGCCATGCCCTGTGGTGTGGTGGGGACCGAGTAGCCCACGCGCCGGTCAGTCAGCGGCAGGTCGCCCACGAGATCCTTGAACTCATCCATGCCGGTAATGAACCGGTTGGTGGCCTCCAGGTTTTCCACCGTGGCATCGATCCGGGCGGAAATGGAGCTGGTATTATTAATGGCCAGGGAATCGGCGCGGACGAGCTTGATTTGGTTGTCGAGCCGCTTTTGCTCGGAGATCACCAAAGCCAGGTTGGCCTGGGCTTGATCAAATCGTTGCTGGCGTTTGCGCACCACCTCCAGCAGTTCCAGGCGGGAATCCAGCAATCGCTGGTTTGCGTCATCGAGCGTTTTGCCTTGGGCTTTCAGGCGGTCCACTTCGGCGCTCAGGCGATTAAGTTCCAGTTCGGTTTCACGAACCTGCTGGGGCAGTTGCTCCCGTTTTTCCAGTTCAATAAACTGGCACAGGCTCTCCTCGATGGTCAGCAGGCGCAGAAAGGTCCACATCAATTCATCGAGTTTCCGCAGCCGCGGATCGGTATCCATCTCGTCCGGGAGAGGGGATTTTTCGCGGGTGGTTTTTTCGATTTCCCGGCAGACCATGGCCAGGGCCAGATAGCGTTCGCGTTTTTCGGCGGGCAAGCGGGCGAGGAGGGTTTGCCGCTGGCGGTTGAAAGCGTCCACTTGGGCCTGGATCTCGGCCTGGCGCCGGGCTTCAGCCCGGCGGTCCACCCAGCGTTTGAAAAAGGCCATGTCCGGCAGATAGATCCACCCGAGGGCGTAGGCGGCGGCGCCAACCAACAGCCCAATGGGATGGGTGCTGATAAATCCAGCGCCGAGGGTCAGGATTCCCAACCAGGCGTGATGGGGGCTGCGCGCGAACTCTTTCGTGTAACTGGGTGCCGGATCTGACATGGCCTGACTTTCAAGTGCAAAATCGACTTCGCCTTTCAAGATGAACCAGTTAGTATGGTTTTGCAATCCCTTTAAAGGGGGCAGCGACGGTCCGAAACGGCCCTTTCCGGGGTGGTTATTGGGGTGGCGGAGAGGGTGGGGGAACAGGGATTGCATCGGCAAGGAACCATGGTTTCAGCGAATCCAGTGAAGTTTCTATTAATCAGTCTATGCCTGGCCAGTCTTGGATTATCGCCCGGGTGTAACAGCCTACGTCAATCCAGCCGGGCTGCGGAAAAAACGTGCCTGGTCCGGTTTGTGCCGGAAATGGAACTGATTCCCGAGGTGGATGGGTGTGATCCGCAGCCACTGGGTGCTGACAGGTGGGACACCCAGCGAAGCCTCCAGGAATGGCGGCGGGAACTCCCGATTCTGGAAAAAACACTCACACCGGAGAAAGTCAAGGAACTCTCCCGCTGGGCAAAGACCCAAATGGGAAATTACGGATTAATTCCGCGGCTGAGTGAACTCCAATTGAGGCTGGTGGGAAGGAGCCGGGACACCCGGAACTTGGTTTGGGAGGGAACCCTGGACACGCTGCCCAGCCACCATCCCTTGGTGACGCGTTGGTTGAAAATCTTCCTCCTGACTGATGAGCAGAAATCGCAGGTCAGCCTGATGGTGGTAACCATCCGCGGGCAGCGGTTGGAATAAGCCAGGCAAGCTCCATTGAGAGCAGAAGTGAATACGGAAATGAAAAAGGAACTGTCGGAGCGGGGGTCCCGTCCTGGAATAGATTGACACTCTATGAGACGAAAAAGTGGAGTCA
>CAYPCQ010000083.1:0-40552 GCA_964409245.1 uncultured Verrucomicrobiota bacterium | reverse complement strand
ACCATACCACCCACCTGGTTTATCTGTATATCTTTTAATGAAACGTTGTACTAGTTTGTTATCTTTATAATCCCGATGCCAGCATGATCCCCGATGCCAGCTACGCGGTGTCGGCGCAGTTGGATTCCCGCCGCCGGCTGATTGTAGATTACGAGATCCGCCCCGCCTCCCGGCGCATCGCCGCTTATTGGGTGGAATTCTCTGCTGGCTGGTAATCGCCCATGACCGGGGTTGATAACCGATCCGGGGGCGGAGCCTTGCGCGCAATCCTCTCCAGCAGTTCCTCAAGGCAGCGAAATAACATCCCGTTATCGGGTTGCCGGGGAAACTCCCGCAACCGCGCTTCGTAAACCGGCGTGCTGTCCAGGAAACGCTCGAGGTTTTCGCGGGAAAGCGTCTCCGCCAGGTTCCCGTAACCCAGTTTTTCCAAGTAAAGCGCGTTCAGTTCCTGCTCATATTGGCCCCGGATGGGCTTGGCCAGCAGGGGCACACCGAGATGCACGGCCTCACCCATCAACGAATACCCTCCGGTCGCCACCACCGCCCGTGCTGTGCGCAGATCCTCCACAAATCCGGTTTCGGAAAATGGCTGAAAAAGGATGTTCCCTTCGCGCCCTCCGGCGCCCGGCCGGCCATACCAGCGAAATTCCGCAGGCAACTCTTTCAGCGCCGCCGCCAGCGAATCATCCGCGTGCGCTGTTTGATACACCACCACATGTTCCCCCGGCTCTCGCCGCGCGGCCAGGATCACCGGCCGCAGGATGGGTGGCACCAGGGAGGTTCTCGGTTTGCGCACCGGCGGGAAGAAAAAGCTCGTCACCAGGTAATAATAGGCGTGAGGCAGCTTGATTTTCACCGCCAGCTTGGCCAATTGAAAGGCCGCGCAACTCCGCCTGGTCACTTCCGCCTCGTGCCGGCACCGGTCCAGGATCTGCATGTTATCCACGCTGATCACGGGAACCTGGTGGAGCATTCCATACAGATACGCCCAGGACTCGAAATCACTGATCACCACCTCCGGCTTGAAATGACGCTCAGCCAGTTCGCGGTAGGCCTCCAGGTTCTTCGCCAATCCCGGCAACACCGTCTTCAGGTTCTTCATGACGCTGCCCGCCAGATCCAGCTGATTGTTGTCGTAATCCAGGCTGAGGCCGTGGATTTCCTCCACTACTACCCGGGGGCAATTCGCAAATTGCTTGGCGATGAATCCGTGGGCCCGCCCAGACACCACCACCACCAGTTCGTGGCCCCAGGCCACCAACTCCTCGAGGATCACCTTGCTGCGGGTCGCATGGCCCATGCCCTCGCCTACAACGCCGTATAATATGCGCATTTCGTTTCCTTCCGTAGTATCGCACCTGAGAACCGCTCTCGCAACCAGTTCAAAAACATTGCCAAAGCCCGCGAAGACCTGGACGAGCCCAATGCCCAACGGGGCAGGTTGAGGGAACAGACATTGGGGAATGCGTGGCGGCCGGCGCAAAAGGCGGAAGGAAACCGCCAACTCGCCCCGGCCTCCGCGGTCCCTTCGCCCCCTGGTCATGGCCCAGGGGATTATCAGCGCCCCCTATTGCGCGGCGCCCAACTTCCAACTCGACAGCCCCCCCCTCGTGGCCTACGTTGCTTTCAGGAACGCGAACTGTCAGCATGAAGACCAAACTGAAAGACCGCCTTGGAGACGTCGTCTTGATTCTTGTGTTCCTGGCCACGGTTTCCGCCTGCGCCCGCTATATTTTCATAGTCATGACCACTTGGTCCGTTAAAGGGCTGGGTTGGTGACCTGGCGAGATCCTTCGTGATTTGCTGTTTCCTCCACCGGGCAAATCCGCTGTTGTTGCCCTGTAAACGACCAAGTTGCATTTCCACGGCCTGCCTCGTATGGTGGCGCTGTGGTTTGCGTTACTGATTTGGATGGTTTGAAGCAAAAAGTATGGGATGGCAACCGGATCAATCCGGCCGAAGCCCGGCAGTTATTCGATGTTCCTCTCGAAGAATTGGGTCTTTTGGCTGACCACCGCCGTCAATCCGCCAAGGCCCCCGCCTATGAGGGCCGGGGAAACGAAATAGTGACCTACAGCATCGACCGCAACATCAACTACACCAACGTCTGCAATGTTTGCTGCAAGTTTTGCGCCTTTTACCGGACCGAAAAAGACGCCGATGCTTACGTAATTTCCTTGGCCGACCTGGATCGAAAGGTGGAAGAAACCGTGGCCCGTAATGGCACCCAGATCCTGCTCCAGGGCGGGCACCACCCCACCTTGCCCATGCAGTGGTACCTGGACCTGCTCTCCCATCTGAAAACCAAGTTCCCCACCATCAACATTCATGGCTTCAGCCCCAGCGAATTCATCCATTTCCAAAAACTGTTCCAGTTGCCCCTTGAAGAAATCATTACCCGTTTCGCCCAAGCCGGCTTAGGTTCCATTCCTGGGGGTGGTGCGGAAATCCTCGTGGACCGCATCCGTCGCCAGGTTTCACCACTCAAGGCAATGACCGCTGATTGGTTGCAGGTTATGCAGATCGCGCATCAACTGGGACTTAATACCAGCGCCACCATGATGTTCGGACACGTCGAAACGGTGGAGGATCGGATCGAGCATTGGGAGCGATTACGCCAGTTGCAGGATAAAACCGGCGGGTTCACTGCCTTCATCGGCTGGACTTTCCAGGCCGAAAACACCCGCTTGCGCGCTCCCACCACCGGGGGAACGGGTTATTTGAGAACCCAGGCGCTAAGCCGCATTTACCTCGATAATTTCGCCAATATCCAAAGCTCCTGGGTAACGCAAGGTCCAGCCATCGGCCAGATGGCCCTTAAATATGGAGCCAATGACTTGGGCAGCATTATGATCGAGGAAAATGTCGTCTCCCAAGCCGGAGCCTCATACCGGATGGATGTCCCTGATATGCACCGCCTTATAAATGATCTCGGCTACGAACCAAGGCAGCGTGATAATTGGTACCGTTTGGTGGAGATGAAAAAATAGGCCGCTGCCTCGTTAAGCACGCCCCCAAACCGCACCGCTCACTATGGTTCGTGGTGGTTATGCCATCCCCAAATCTTTGCCGCCCCGATTGCTGGTGTTTCGGATTTTTTTAGTGCCTCCTACCGGCCGGTTGGAATTAACCGCCAGTATTTCACCTTTGTTGCCATACAATGCCGCTGCTTTGGATTCGGCCTCCTCGCGCGTCTTGGCTTGCACCACCTTCAACAATGGATCCCCCATTTCCTGGGCATATTCCCGGTCCCGATAGTAGATTTCCCAATTTGTTTTGGGCTTTTCGTCTTGTTTGTTATCGACTACCAGCAGGCGGTATCGGTTATCAACCGGCGCCGCATTTGCAGGGTTTGAAAAACCGGGATCGGACGCTGCAACCTCCTCCTCGGCAGTCTCTTCCGCGTCTTCCATGTCCTCTTGGGGGCTCATCTCGTCATCGATATATTCATCCTCATCCACGAATTCATCACTCCCAAACACATCGGATTCGATGTTCGTCATCCCCCCTGGTTTGGCCTTTGGTTTGTCCGCCTCATTGTCCGCGAACGGCAGGCGATATTTGCCAGCTTTTTTCTTTTTACCGAACATATCGGGATCAGTTTTCTTTGGTTAACCCATAATCGTTCTAATGGTATATCGGCAGTGGGAATTTTTTCTTTAAGGAAAAATTCGCCCTGCACCTTGCGTCATCCAGGAAGATGGTCGCTGGCCTCATCAATCCCGGGTTTTGGAATCGATCAAAATGGTCACCGGACCATCATTTACCAGGGCCACCTTCATTTCGGCGCCAAATTCCCCCGTTCCCACAGAGCGTCCCAAGTCGGCGGTGATTCTTGCCACCAGTTTTTCATACCGGGGAATGGCGGTTTCCGGCCTGGCTGCCCGGATATAAGATGGCCGGTTGCCTTTCCGCGTGCTGGCGAAAAGGGTGAATTGGCTCACCACCAGGATCTCACCCTGGATTTCCTGCACTGAACGGTTCATCACCCCTGCGGCATCGTCAAACACACGCAACCGGGCGATTTTCCCGCTGAGCCATTCCACATCCTCGTCCGTGTCGGCCTCTTCGATGCCAGCCAAAACCAGCAATCCGCGGCCGATCTGAGATTTGACCATTCCGCCTATGGTCACCCGCGCTTCTGTCACTCGTTGAATAACCGCTCGCACCCCGCAAGCATACAACTTTTTGGGCTGCCCGCACAAGGCGAAACCCGCTCTTTCCAGTGCTCATCAATTACCAGGGTTTGCCAGCCAAGTGCCTTCCCCTTGGATTGGCAGATTCGGCCCTCGCAAGGCTGGGTGGCCACCCCACCCTGACGGTATTCTCGCCTTCTGGCTCCACGAACGGTTTCGAGTTCACTCACGGGTGACCGCCAGGTTCCGGATGGCGCCCTGGAAACGTGCCGGGGCCGCGTAATCGCCCACCGCGGCGCGGTTGTCGTGCCCTACGCAGAAATCATCCGCAGGCTGGCGGGAAATGAGCCCGGCCGCTTTCCCTTGGGCCACGGAACGGCCATCCACCACCAAAGTCATCACTCCGTCGCGGCCCAGGCGGGCTTCCAGCTTGAACGCAGTCTTGGGCGCTTCACCGCCAGTGATGGTCACCGGCTGGCCACCTTCGCGCACCGTGAACTTGAGCCGGCCATCGCCCAGATACACCGCGTAGCCAAAAGAGCGGCCCCCTTGGGCGACGATGACGCCATTCCGGGATTGGGCTTCAACCTCGCAGGTGATTCGCAACGGTTTGCCGGCAATGTCCGGAGCATCGTCCCCGCTGAGGCTGTCACCCACCTTCAAGGTGTCGAGCGAGGGCGCAAAGCCACCCCCCAAAGCAGGTGCCTGGCCAGGCAGCCACAGCCCAACCGGGTGTGCCGACCGTCCGGGTTCACGCACCCCCGGACCGGGCCGATTGGTCCCGAGGTCGGCGTTCATCTTCGCCACCAACTCCCACAGCCGAGCCACCACCTCGGGATGTCTCTCCGCCAGGTTGGTGCGCTCGCCGATATCCGCGTCCAGATTGTAGAGTGTGGGTTGGAAAGGGGCGGCATTCGTGGTGGCGCCCCCCCCGCGGCATTCGTTCTGCCGGGTGATGGCCAGCTTCCACGGGCCGGAGCGAACCGCCTGCAATTCGTTGCCGGAAAAATAGTAATGCGCCTCGCGAGGGGATTCCGAAGCCCGGCCGAATAGCAGCTGGGAAATATCCCGGCCATCGATCTGGCGGTCCGCGGGCGGACTGCCGCCAGCCAGGCTCACAAAGGTGGGCAGGAAATCAATATTACCGGCCACTGCGTTGCAAACCCCACCGGCCGGCACGCGCCCGGGCCACCAGGCAATGGTCGGCTCCCGCATCCCGCCTTCGTAGGTTCCCCCCTTGCCGCCGCGCAAAGGCCCGGCTACTCCACCGTTGGCGCCCTGGGTCAGCCACGGGCCGTTGTCGCTGGTGAAGAGGACCAGCGTCCGCTCCCCCAGCTCCAGTTCGCGCACGGTACTCATCACCTGCCCGAGGCTGCCATCCAACTCCTCCACCCAGTCCCCATAGGGGCCATTGGCTGAGCGTCCCTTGAAGGACGCGCCTGGATGCAGGGGCACATGCACAGCGGTGTGCGGGAAATAGAGGAAGAAAGGGCCGTTCCGGTGGTCGCGGATGAATTTCACCGCCTCCTGGGTATAGCGTTCGGTAAGGGCATCTTGCTGGACGGGCGAAACCGTTTCAATCACCTGGCCATCGCGGATCAACGGCAACGGGGGCCGGGTGTCCCTGGTCTTGGCCCCCCGGGCCGCCTGGGCGCCCGCGGGAGGCCCGCCCATGTCGTTTGAGTACGGCAGGCCAAAGTAATGATCGAAGCCATGGCGGGTGGGCAGGAACTCCGGCTGGTCACCCACATGCCATTTGCCGATGCACATGGTGGCGTAGCCCCGCTCCTTCAGCAGCTCGGCCACCGTGTGTTCCGCCGGATTCAGCCCCACCGGCGCGGCCGGGAAGATCACGTTGGGCAGCGATACCCGCTTGGCGTAACAGCCCGTCAACACCTGCGCCCGGGACGGGGTGCAGACCGGAGCCCCATAGAAACTGGTGAATTTCATCCCCTCACGCGCCAGGCGGTCGAGGTGGGGTGTGCGGTTGGCCCGCGACCCGAACGGCCCGATATCGCCGTAGCCGAGATCGTCGGCGAAAATCAGGATGATGTTGGGTTGGGGTTGCCCAAAAGAAACCCCGGCGGAAAAAAGCAGCCAAAAGATGGCGAACCCAAACTTACCAAAACGGTTGTTCATACGTGTATTCATTTTTGGTCCATATGCTACAGGCCAGGGATCCATAATCTGCAACCGGAACCGCCAGGCAATGCGGGCCATCGACCCCATGCCGGCTGGCCTTTGCCACCGCGCAGCCTGACTGTTTCCTGTTGTGTATTACGATGACGCAAAAGTAAAAGGCGCCTTTCCCCCTGGCGAGGAAAAAGTGGGTTGCATGCAACTCCATTTGCCCAATCCACGGACCACGAACCGGCCGGTTGAAGGTCTGCAGCAGTACCTGGCCATGGTTTTTTCGCGGCCCCTTATTTTGAAAGTTGCGGAGGATCCATTCTCTGTCACTATCCACGGCAAATAGGAAAGTTAAAACGCCATGAATTCATTGAACCATTGCTTTGAGGATAGGAAAACGGTTGCCAGCCCGGAGCGGCGGCGCAGGCCATGGAAAACCGCGCTGCTCTGCACCCTCTGGGCCTCCATCTTCGCGGCGCCGGCCCAGGCCGCCTCCCCCACCCTGCCGCTGCGCAAGCTCATGGACACCCCACTGCGCGACACCTCGATCTGCCGCGGCCCGGATGCCACCTGGTATATGACCGGCACCGTGGAGCCATTCTGGGGTTACAATGAGGGGATCAAGGTATGGAAATCGCCTGATCTCACTAATTGGACGGCGCTGGGCTTCGTCTGGAAATACGGTGAAAGCCCGTGGCACAAGAAGTTCCTGGAAGCCAAAAAGCCGCTCTGGGCCCCGGAGATCCACTTCTTGAAAGGCACCTTTTGGCTGGCCTACTCCATGCCGGGCTACGATGGCACCGCAAAAACCTCCGGCAGCGGTTTGCTCAAAAGCACCACCGGCAAACCGGAAGGCCCCTATGCCGACATGCAGCCCGCCGAGCGCCTGGGGGACGAGATCGACGCCTCCCTCTTCGAAGATGACGACGGCGCCGTGTATTTCCTCTGGCACAGCGGCAAAATCGCCCGGATGAAGCCGGATATGAGCGGCTTGGCTGAACCCTGCCATTGGCTGAAGACCACCGCTGCGGATCCCAATCCCAAACACCACTCCGGCCTGTGTGCGGGCATCTTCGGCAAGGATTCCTTCGACCACGTGGGCTATGAAGGCATGTTCCTCTTCAAGCGCAACGGCCGGTATCACCTCTCCTGCGGCGAGAATTTTGAAGGCCGGTATAGCTGCGCCATGACCAGTTCCGCCAACTTATTCGGCCCTTATGGCCCGCGCTACGAGGCGATCCCGCACGGCGGCCATAACGCATTTTTCAAGGATGAGCGCGGCCAATGGTGGTCCACCTACTTTGGCAGCGACAACCTCGCCCCGTGGCAGGAACGCCCTGCCGTGCTCCCCGTCGAGTTTGACGCCGATGGCCGCCTCCGGCCCAAAACCAGCGGAACCGGAAAGTAAGGGGCTTTCATCTGGCTGCCTTGCGGGATGGAGCAGACATATTGGCCGGGAGCGTCTTGGCGGCCTGCTGGCGAATCCACTGGCGCCAGCCCTTTTCAAACATGGCCAGGCCGCCTGGCCAATGTTTCTCCACATAGGCCACAAAGGCTTGGTTCGGATTCTCGCTTTTCGCCATCGCCGCGGAATCCATCAGACCGGTGAGGAAATTGGACGCGCTGGGATGCGCCATGAAAAAATGCATCAGCGCATAGCTGGCCGTATAGGCGTGATCCAGCCTTCCCCCGAAGAGTTTGCTCCATGCCTCATACCCGTCCGCTTCCAGGAATCCCTTCAGCGGCGGCAATTGCCCATTTTCAAGCAACCGGAAAAGCGTGATCCATCGCTGCGCCTCTTCCTGGCGCCGCATTTTGAAAAGGCCCGCGGCGGGTGTGCCCAGGAGTTCGGCGCTGCCTTCCATGAACCATAAAGGCGCTTTGCCCAGGTAGGCGTGAGTGACCGCATGGGCGGTTTCGTGGAATAGCGTGGCCGCCAGATCATTCGTGCCGGCCTGGCGCCAGGTCAGCACCCGCGCCTCCGCCAGACGCATGATTTGCTTGCCGTCCGGCCCGATCTGGAACTGGTTTTGGGACTTGGTGAACCCCACCGTGTGGGGATCCCGCAACCCGGTTTTGCCCAGAGCTTCAAAAAACTCCTCCCGGGTGCGGAATATCTGGTAGGTGATCGTGAAATCCTTCGGCAGCGGCTTCTTGAACAAGGCCGCATGGCAGCTGATGATGCGGTTGAATTCCACGCTGACCATTTGCGCCACGGGCTTGGGCAGCGGGCAGCCCGCCCCCTCATAGCGCACCTGCAGCGCGTAACCGCGTGGGGCCAGCCAGCCGGCGCAGGCGATGGCCAGCCATGGCCGCAGCCACCGGTTCATCGCCAAGGCCGCCAAATTTTGTGCTCTTCCGGGCATATGGGCCAACCTACCCCAATCCCACTCCGGCGCAAGCTTCAGCCTCATTTCCTGCCCGCCACCGGGCGCCCGCCGCCCGGCGGCGGCTGGTGATCGGCGTGGACACACTCCCGGTAAAATTCTAAAATGCCCGGCAAATGTCCATGATCGCCCTTGCCCCACTCGAACGGAACTCGGCGGCGCCAGTCCTGGCGGCTTGCCTTTTGGCCGCAACTTGCGGCGCTGCGGCGCAAAACCTCGGCGCCCGTTACACCTCGGAAGTCTTGGCCAGCCAGCCGGTGGCGTATTGGGACTTCGGCGCCGGGCTGGAACGGGCCAGCCAGCCGATCCCCGACCGCCAGCAGCGCCATGCCGCGGCGCCGCATGGCGGCATCCGGTGGGGGCCAGGCTTCGCGGGCAATGCCAGCCGGGCCCCCTGGCTTGATGGCCAAACCACCTTCCTGCAACTGCCCGCCGATCCAGCCCTTTCCCTCAACACCCTTTCCGTGGAATTCTGGTTCAATTCCACCCAGCGCTGGGACCAGGTCCAATGGCCGGGCAGCGCCACCTTGCTCAGCAAAGCCACCGCCGGAGCCGCCTCGCGCGATTGGACCATCAATGCCGGCGCCCTGCAGCCCGGCCAAAACGAGGGGCGGATATTCGTCAGCAGCGGGGCCGCCGATGGCCCGGGCGACCTCGTCCTGAGTTCACGCGGCGGATTGAACGACGGGCGATGGCACCACCTGGCTTGGACCCGGTCCGCCCCGGGCGGCAATTGCCTGTATATCGACGGCAACCTGGAGGATGAAGGCGAGGATGGCGGTGGGCTTATCACCAACAGCCGCCCGATCCAGGCCGGTGGCGATCCTTGGGCGCAGGGCCGCTTCCTTTTGGGAGCCTTGGACCAATTGGCCATCTACGGCTCAGTCCTGCCCCCGGAAAAGATCAAAGCCCATGCCCTGGCGGGTGGCTGTCCCGCTCCCCCAGCCAACTCCCTCGCCGGAGCGGAGCCTCGGGAAACACTGCGGCTGGAAAATCCCGCCGGCCTGGCCTGGGAATTCTGGCGCCTGGACGCCGGGTGGACGCTGGGCAAAATTGAATTGCACCGCCGCCCGGTGGAAGCGCCCGCCCGCCGCGGGTTGCTGGCGCTGCGCAACCAGCTGACCGGCGAGGTCCGCTGGCTGGCCGCGGCGGCGGCGGAAAAATCCGCGCCCCAGGCCGTGCGTTTTACAGGCCAGGCCAGCATCGATGGCGCCCGGCTGGATTACTCCCTCGTCATCCGGCTCCTGGATTCCGGCGCCGCCGCCACCATGGAGCCTGCCTGGACGGTGGACCGCGAATTGCGGGGCTGGGAACTTTGCCTGGCTTACCACGATGGCTTCGCCAGCCACTGGCGCGTGCAGTGCTACCCATTCGCCGGCAACAGCCCGCGCGCGGACATCTCCCCATTGCGATACTGCGGAGTGCCCGCCGCGCTGGTTTACCGGCCCGACCTTTCCCTGGCCGTGCTCTTCGCAATCGACACCCGGTTCGATTACTTGAACCCGACGACCTGGACTGGCAAAACCAGCTTCCATTTCGCCAATCGCCAGACCGCCCCCCAATTCCGCGTGGGAGGCGGCGAGTTTCTCCCGGGCGTCCAATACACCCATCCGCTGCAGCTATTCCTATCGGATGCGGGCGCTTCCGCCCCGGCCATCACCAGCCTCGTCCAACAGTGGCTGCGGGCCACCCATTTCCAGGTGGAAAAATTGCCCCTCGCCCGTTCCCTGGATGACGCGCTGGCGCTCTACATGAGCGGCCGGCGCCAATCGCGCATTTGGATCGACGGCATCGGCTACGAACACAACATCTCCCCCCAGGGCCATCGCTGCGGCTTCGTGCACCTCTGCAACCTCGCCTATTCCGCCTATCTCGAATACCGTTTCTACGAGATGACGGGCGACCGGTTTTGGCGGCAGCGGGCGGAAACCCAGATGAACACCTTGCTCAAGGCCCAGCAGACCGCCCCCGCCCGCCCCTTCTTCGGCGCCCTGCACGATAATTACCAGGTCCGCGAAGATCGCGGCCATGCCCCGGGCGCCTTCCACAGCCAGGATTGGGCCTTGGATGGTTACAAAGTCGATGTCATGGCCCACATGGTCCGTTTCATGCTCCTGACCTGGCAGCGGGCCAAAGCGCATGAGGGGGTGGATCACCAGGATTGGCGCGTGGCCGCCGGGCGCTGCGCCCAATGGATCCTCCAGCAGCAGAATCCCGATGGCGGCTTGCCGCAGAAAGTCGATATCGCCTCCGGCCGCCGCTCGAACTCCGTCGTCTCCCACCGCGCCCTGGCCGCCCTGCCCTATATCGCCAAGGTCACCGGCGATGCCCGGTATGAGCAGCTGGCCGCTGGTTTGGAAAACTTCCTCCGGACGCAGGTGGAAGGCCGCTTCTGGTTCACCGGGTCGCACCCGGATCTCCCGCCCAATGATTTCGAGCAGGATAGCATCTGGGGCGCGGTGGAATACTGGCTGGACAAGCACGACCGCACCGGCAGCCCGGAGGCACTGGAGCGGGCGGTGGCGGATGTCTATTTCGTGCTGCTTTACTGGTGCCCCAAGCAGTTGAGCTGGGTGCGGCGCCCAACCCAGTGCGCCCACAGCGAGCAGCAGCACTACAACCAATACTCCGTTTACTGCTTCCAAAACCGCAAGGTGGAATGCCTGGACCGCCTCTGGAAAAAAACCGGGGATCCCTTGTTCGCCGATCTGCGGGACCGGGTCATCGCCCTCAATGTATTCACCCAGGTGGCCATTCCGGGTGACTGGCTCGGCGGCTTCAGCGAAGCCATCGCCGATCCGTGGCTGGAGCGCCGGGGCGGCTTTGAGTGGGTGGGTGTCACCTATACCAGCGAGCTGTGCACGGATTTCTTCCTCCAGTTGGTGGACATGGGCCTGGCAAAACCCAAACCATGATCGAAGTCTCGGAGGCGGGGGGACCAGATCCGGACATTCCCCTTCCACTCCGTGATTATATATTGGGTTGTTTGTTGGATGATTATTTTGACATACTCCTCTTTCGGCGTTCAGTCCCTTATTCCCCCAAGACGCTGGTGAGCAACGTCGAGGACGCCGTGCGGGAGTCTCCAATGCCTTTCGGCGTTCAGTCCCTTATTCCCGCGCAGTCTAACCTTTAAGGTCAGCGCCGAAAAGGGTGCGTCTCCAATGCCTTTCGGCGTTCAGTCCCTTATTCCCCCTGCCCGGGAAAGCCTATGCGCTGGATACTGGCTCCGTCTCCAATGCCTTTCGGCGTTCAGTCCCTTATTCCCTGTATAAATTTATCTCTGGAAGTATCTGTCCATTTTTCTATGTCTCCAATGCCTTTCGGCGTTCAGTCCCTTATTCCCGGAACCAAAACAGATGAAACCTATTATTTTTTAAATATTTCGTCTCCAATGCCTTTCGGCGTTCAGTCCCTTATTCCCCCGTATCCGCCGGAATCGAACCGGCGGCGGACTGGATGTCTCCAATGCCTTTCGGCGTTCAGTCCCTTATTCCCGCGAATTATTGGGAAAGCACTACCTTTTACGGATATAGTCTCCAATGCCTTTCGGCGTTCAGTCCCTTATTCCCGCGAGTATATTCGCCTCATGGTGCCAGAAGGTTCAATCGGTCTCCAATGCCTTTCGGCGTTCAGTCCCTTATTCCCCGTGCCAAGATTGGCACTATTAGCAATACGGTTAAGGGTAGTCTCCAATGCCTTTCGGCGTTCAGTCCCTTATTCCCGGGGCTTTTTGTTGTCGGTTCCCCTGTGGCCGCAACCATTGTCTCCAATGCCTTTCGGCGTTCAGTCCCTTATTCCCGCAAGCCTGAGCTGGCTGTGCTCTTAGACTGGGCCAGAGTCTCCAATGCCTTTCGGCGTTCAGTCCCTTATTCCCATCCGACTGCCGAACATTGCATTAGGGAGTGCAGTGTCGTCTCCAATGCCTTTCGGCGTTCAGTCCCTTATTCCCAGGCTGGCGTTCCCAGAAAGCAACACCCCGGAAAAACAAGGTCTCCAATGCCTTTCGGCGTTCAGTCCCTTATTCCCTAAGAAGAACAGCCCCATCAAAAGACTGCGGAACAAGTTGTCTCCAATGCCTTTCGGCGTTCAGTCCCTTATTCCCGACGTAAAACGCAGCAGAGATCAGTCCCTGCGATAGACTGGTCTCCAATGCCTTTCGGCGTTCAGTCCCTTATTCCCAGATGCGGCGTATCCTTAGCAGGGTTAACTGGCGCCAGTCTCCAATGCCTTTCGGCGTTCAGTCCCTTATTCCCCTCTCCGGATTGCGTGGGTAGTTAGTGTTCCTTTGTCTCCAATGCCTTTCGGCGTTCAGTCCCTTATTCCCAATGCCAAGGCTGCCAAGGAGGTGTCACTCCGCCATGGAGTGTCTCCAATGCCTTTCGGCGTTCAGTCCCTTATTCCCCACCGTAATCTGCCGAGACTTCTCTGGCGGGAAGTTTTGTCTCCAATGCCTTTCGGCGTTCAGTCCCTTATTCCCAGTTTTGAAATCAGAGATTGTGTGAGAATGAAGTCTAAATGTCTCCAATGCCTTTCGGCGTTCAGTCCCTTATTCCCCCAATGAAAGGAAACAACATGAACACAGAATGCAAAGTCTCCAATGCCTTTCGGCGTTCAGTCCCTTATTCCCTGACGATCGAACAGATGGAGAGCCACCTAGCGGCGGCACGTCTCCAATGCCTTTCGGCGTTCAGTCCCTTATTCCCATACCGTAACCGGAATGGAGGCAATCGAAACCAATGGTAGTCTCCAATGCCTTTCGGCGTTCAGTCCCTTATTCCCAGGAAGAGCGGCCATCCCGAGGCCGATGGCGAGCAGCATTGTCTCCAATGCCTTTCGGCGTTCAGTCCCTTATTCCCAGATGGAAAAGCAACTGGCAGCCGCAAAAGCGGCGGAAGCGTCTCCAATGCCTTTCGGCGTTCAGTCCCTTATTCCCAGTGGCGTCGGTGGTGTTTGGGGCAGTCCAGGGGCTGCCGTCTCCAATGCCTTTCGGCGTTCAGTCCCTTATTCCCTCATTGCTGGCGGCTAAGCCTGAAAAGGACTAGGCTTAGTCTCCAATGCCTTTCGGCGTTCAGTCCCTTATTCCCCCTTTCCAGCCCGCTTAAACCACATCCCTAGCCTTAGACTAGTCTCCAATGCCTTTCGGCGTTCAGTCCCTTATTCCCCCAGGACGCGGGACGGGTCGATCAAGTCGAACTGGGCCGTCTCCAATGCCTTTCGGCGTTCAGTCCCTTATTCCCTCGATTTCATGCGGCGGTATCACTTGATCGAGGGGCGGCGTCTCCAATGCCTTTCGGCGTTCAGTCCCTTATTCCCGCGGCTGTTCCCCACGCAGAAAGTGACGCTGGAAACGTCTCCAATGCCTTTCGGCGTTCAGTCCCTTATTCCCGCTTCTCCCAGTGCCGCAACCTCATCGTCTCCTCCCGTCTCCAATGCCTTTCGGCGTTCAGTCCCTTATTCCCAGCCTGGGATACATCGAAACCTCTATCGACTCAGGAGAGGTCTCCAATGCCTTTCGGCGTTCAGTCCCTTATTCCCTCAATGATAGCCTGTTAAAGGCTAAGCCTGAAAAGGATTGTCTCCAATGCCTTTCGGCGTTCAGTCCCTTATTCCCAAGCAATTGATGAAGAAATTAAAGAAATTAGTAACGATGTCTCCAATGCCTTTCGGCGTTCAGTCCCTTATTCCCAATGTGGAATGTCAAATTAGTAATTTAAGTAATGATATGTCTCCAATGCCTTTCGGCGTTCAGTCCCTTATTCCCCAAAGAAATTGAGAATAAAGTTGTTAATTATCTTTATAGTCTCCAATGCCTTTCGGCGTTCAGTCCCTTATTCCCTTGTTTAAGATTAAAAAGGTATATTTCTTAAATGACGTCTCCAATGCCTTTCGGCGTTCAGTCCCTTATTCCCAATAATTTTTGTGTGGTTTATACACAATTCAATAGTGTTGTCTCCAATGCCTTTCGGCGTTCAGTCCCTTATTCCCAATAATTTTTACCACGATTGCATTGAAGATGATTTTGAGTCTCCAATGCCTTTCGGCGTTCAGTCCCTTATTCCCGAACCCAATCTGGCAAATCATGATTTTAGTGAATATTAGTCTCCAATGCCTTTCGGCGTTCAGTCCCTTATTCCCCTAAGACTGAGGAAAAGGATATGGCGTCGTTACTGGCGGTCTCCAATGCCTTTCGGCGTTCAGTCCCTTATTCCCAAGGAAATTCTTAACGAGTATCATCAGCGATTACTAGCGTGTCTCCAATGCCTTTCGGCGTTCAGTCCCTTATTCCCTTGCGGCAATTCCGCCGCATTTTGCTGAGTGGCTGAATTGTCTCCAATGCCTTTCGGCGTTCAGTCCCTTATTCCCAAGGATTTATGAAGGATGAATCCATTGAAACTGAGGATAAGTCTCCAATGCCTTTCGGCGTTCAGTCCCTTATTCCCACCATTGCATTCGTGAGTGCAATGTCGGGTTAGGAAAGTCTCCAATGCCTTTCGGCGTTCAGTCCCTTATTCCCGCCTCTATCTGAGGCGGACGCCCTCCAGACTCTAACAGTCTCCAATGCCTTTCGGCGTTCAGTCCCTTATTCCCATGGCAAACTACCATTTATCCTGGCCACTAGCAACTGGTCTCCAATGCCTTTCGGCGTTCAGTCCCTTATTCCCCTTAGTTGTTTGATTTTAACCTTAATAACCAAATAACCGTCTCCAATGCCTTTCGGCGTTCAGTCCCTTATTCCCCCGCAGGCTCAGGCTCAGGCTCAGGATATGGCGTCGCGTCTCCAATGCCTTTCGGCGTTCAGTCCCTTATTCCCCTAAGACTGTGGTCAAACCACAGGCCAGACTGGCACGTCTCCAATGCCTTTCGGCGTTCAGTCCCTTATTCCCATAATAGCAATAATAACGTGGAAGAAAATAAGGTTGCGTCTCCAATGCCTTTCGGCGTTCAGTCCCTTATTCCCAAATTAAAGAAATTAGTAACGATGAAAACATGTTTTATCGTCTCCAATGCCTTTCGGCGTTCAGTCCCTTATTCCCGCTGCCGTTTCGGCAGCAATTAGTGTCAGACGGAAAGAGTCTCCAATGCCTTTCGGCGTTCAGTCCCTTATTCCCCGCTGGTAAATGAGGAAAGTGAAGTGAAGATCAAATCAGTCTCCAATGCCTTTCGGCGTTCAGTCCCTTATTCCCGCTCGACAAGGTCCAAACTTGCCGAATGCTTAACGGGGTCTCCAATGCCTTTCGGCGTTCAGTCCCTTATTCCCTATAGAAATGAAAAAACAAGCTCGTTAAATGAGCTTGCGTCTCCAATGCCTTTCGGCGTTCAGTCCCTTATTCCCTTCGGGATGCGTGTAAAGTGCAAAACACTTTGAGACTGTCTCCAATGCCTTTCGGCGTTCAGTCCCTTATTCCCCAGGAAATTCATTGCCGATAATCCTAGCCTGAAGGATGCTGTCTCCAATGCCTTTCGGCGTTCAGTCCCTTATTCCCGACTGGCCCTCTGCCAGAATGGAGATGCTCCCTTTAGTGTCTCCAATGCCTTTCGGCGTTCAGTCCCTTATTCCCTGAATAGTAGCCCGCAAGGCTAACAATCAAATTCACCACAGTCTCCAATGCCTTTCGGCGTTCAGTCCCTTATTCCCATGAAGAGCCTCAACTTGTAGTTGTTGAAAAGACCATGTCTCCAATGCCTTTCGGCGTTCAGTCCCTTATTCCCAGGTTGTCCGCTGAAGACCAGCAAAAGCTGGTCGAAGTCTCCAATGCCTTTCGGCGTTCAGTCCCTTATTCCCAATGTGGTTCGGTCGGCGGTTGGCAGTTACAGCGGACAATGTCTCCAATGCCTTTCGGCGTTCAGTCCCTTATTCCCTGAGATCCATGCTTTTGATAGATAGATAACAAACTACGTCTCCAATGCCTTTCGGCGTTCAGTCCCTTATTCCCTTTTGATAGATAACAAACTACCACAAGAAAACCGCCCGTCTCCAATGCCTTTCGGCGTTCAGTCCCTTATTCCCAGGATCATATAAGACCGATAAGATAACTAATCCACTTCTGTCTCCAATGCCTTTCGGCGTTCAGTCCCTTATTCCCGCGATGATTTTTAGCAGGATGCCTTGCATTTGAAGAGCCGGTCTCCAATGCCTTTCGGCGTTCAGTCCCTTATTCCCGCCACGCCCGCAGCGTGGGCAGGGAGCAGGCAGGGATCCGGTCTCCAATGCCTTTCGGCGTTCAGTCCCTTATTCCCGGGGCGTGGTGTCAAAAGGTGCAAGCGGCCACGAGTCTCCAATGCCTTTCGGCGTTCAGTCCCTTATTCCCCATGAAAGGCAAAAATGAAGTCCGAATTCAAGCTGGCACAGTCTCCAATGCCTTTCGGCGTTCAGTCCCTTATTCCCCCGGATTGCGTGGGTAGTAAGTGCTCAAATTGTTCTTTGAGTCTCCAATGCCTTTCGGCGTTCAGTCCCTTATTCCCAAACATCAGGCCCGATGAAGACTACGAAGAGTACTTTGTGTCTCCAATGCCTTTCGGCGTTCAGTCCCTTATTCCCCCCAGAGCGGTGGCATACATCAATGCCACCCATGAAGGTGTCTCCAATGCCTTTCGGCGTTCAGTCCCTTATTCCCGTTAACTCCCTCAGAACAATTCCAGGTTAAGCTGGAAATGGTCTCCAATGCCTTTCGGCGTTCAGTCCCTTATTCCCCATTTATGGCTTCACGCGATCCTATGTCTGGATCAAGTAGTCTCCAATGCCTTTCGGCGTTCAGTCCCTTATTCCCAAAGAAGCGGAAGAAGTAAAGACAGATTATACTCTGCGTCTCCAATGCCTTTCGGCGTTCAGTCCCTTATTCCCCTGGCTAGGTGGTCCGCAGAGGAAAGCTATCGCAGCGGCGGTCTCCAATGCCTTTCGGCGTTCAGTCCCTTATTCCCCACCAGTTACTCTCAGGTAGACCACCGTGGTGTGGCCAGTCTCCAATGCCTTTCGGCGTTCAGTCCCTTATTCCCCAATCAGTGGATTGAAAATAATTGGACTAAGGCTCTGTGTCTCCAATGCCTTTCGGCGTTCAGTCCCTTATTCCCGATTGCGTGGGTAGTAAATGTTCCTTTTGTTCTTTGAGTCTCCAATGCCTTTCGGCGTTCAGTCCCTTATTCCCACGCGAATCCCGGCGCGAACCCACCGGGTGAGACAAAGATGTCTCCAATGCCTTTCGGCGTTCAGTCCCTTATTCCCGATTGCGTGGGTAGTAAATGTTCCTTTTGTTCTTTGAGTCTCCAATGCCTTTCGGCGTTCAGTCCCTTATTCCCCCGGTCTTATCTCGGAAAGTCATCATGGGCGAGTATCTTGTCTCCAATGCCTTTCGGCGTTCAGTCCCTTATTCCCAACTAAGCAGCCTGTGGACCAAGACGGGTATCGGATAACGTCTCCAATGCCTTTCGGCGTTCAGTCCCTTATTCCCTGCACGGACAAGCGGGTGCGGGACGATCTGGCGGTGGCCAAGTCTCCAATGCCTTTCGGCGTTCAGTCCCTTATTCCCCAATCGAAACCAATGGTAACCCGGTTTGGGAGGATGATGTCTCCAATGCCTTTCGGCGTTCAGTCCCTTATTCCCATAGTTCCACTTTTCGTTGGACAGATAAACGATTGGTCTCCAATGCCTTTCGGCGTTCAGTCCCTTATTCCCCGAACACGTTATCAGAGAGTGTAACGTCGGACTGGGCAGTCTCCAATGCCTTTCGGCGTTCAGTCCCTTATTCCCAATCGAAACCAATGGTAACCCGGTTTGGGAGGATGATGGTCTCCAATGCCTTTCGGCGTTCAGTCCCTTATTCCCGCGGTTTTGGATAGTGAAGGAGGACTGGAAAAACCCTGTCTCCAATGCCTTTCGGCGTTCAGTCCCTTATTCCCGAGACAAAAAGGGAACCAACCAAACGAAAAATCGTCAGCAGTCTCCAATGCCTTTCGGCGTTCAGTCCCTTATTCCCCGGATGTGGCCATCCTTGCGTCGTCCTAACAAAGTTTGTTGTCTCCAATGCCTTTCGGCGTTCAGTCCCTTATTCCCAGGTAGTGGTCACTGACGGAGCCCGGGTGTGGGTGGTCTCCAATGCCTTTCGGCGTTCAGTCCCTTATTCCCTTCCTTCTGGAAGACAAAGCAACAGATTGTAGTGGGGATGTGTCTCCAATGCCTTTCGGCGTTCAGTCCCTTATTCCCAATGGATATCTGTCTCATGGATTTGAGATCCACACCTTCGAGTCTCCAATGCCTTTCGGCGTTCAGTCCCTTATTCCCTCTAACCACTCCCGCGAAGCGGTCGAGTTCACTGAGTCTCCAATGCCTTTCGGCGTTCAGTCCCTTATTCCCAAAACCCGGCGGCCGAACACGTTATAAGAGAGTGTTCTGTGTCTCCAATGCCTTTCGGCGTTCAGTCCCTTATTCCCGGCGGTTTTCTTTTTTTTGCCTTAAAACTAATAAAATAAAAGTCTCCAATGCCTTTCGGCGTTCAGTCCCTTATTCCCATTTTTTATTGAGAATAAATTACGTATTCGGCGTTTCCCACGTCTCCAATGCCTTTCGGCGTTCAGTCCCTTATTCCCAAATAGAGTAGCGACCGCGATGTTTTTCGTTCTTGCCAGTCTCCAATGCCTTTCGGCGTTCAGTCCCTTATTCCCTGCGGCAGTATAACCCATTGGGGCCGAAGGGCGCAAGCATCGACCAGGCAACGAGCCTCTTTTGATGGGTGGCATGCAGAATGCTTCGCCGGGCCTGAAAATGCAGGCAGAATGCGTAAACGCCTGGGGTGGAATGAAATGCAACTTAGGTAGCGGCCCTCCTGAAAATGGCCGGCAGGAGGCCAATACCTGGCCGGTGATGGCCGGGGCAGGCGGAGGCCGGTGGCGCAGGCTCATACGAGGTAGCAGATGGATTTCTCCGAGCAGACCATGGCGCCGGCAGTGCGGGTCTCGCGGGCGCAGCGGGCATCGACCTTGTAGGCAACGAGGCGGTCTTCGTGATCGTCAATCTCGCACAGGAGGGCGAGCCAGAAGTCGTCGAACTCGGGCTCTTCAAGGCGGCATTCAAAGACGCTGTATTGGACGCGGACGCCGAAGTCTTCGCACACTTTGGCGACCCGGGCGAGGCGCTTGGGATCGGCGATATCGTAGGCGACGATGGTCAGCATTTCGGGGTCTCCGGGTGGGGATTTTTCATAGGGGACGCAGGGGAAGGCCTCATACCACCAAAGATTCGAGGCAGGCACGCCATGGGGTGCGCGCGGCGGGACCGGAGGGGCGGGCGGTGGCTTCATGGCGCCGGACGGTCAGTTGATGAGGAAAGGCTCGAAACGGGCGGGGTCTTCGAGGGCGGCTTTGAAGCCGATGGCCTGCTGCTCGAGCTGGAGGCGCAGGGTGGTGCGGTGGCCGGCGGCTTCGGAGAGGAACTGGCGCTCCAGGCGGCGCTCGTATTGGAGGATGAATTTTTTGCGCCCGTTGTCATTGAGATAGACGCCGCCAGCGCGGGGCTCGAAGTGGCTGGCGTTGAGCATCTGGTGGGAAAAGAGGTCGAGGGCAAGGGCCTCGGCAAGCACGGGGCGGAACGGCTCGAGGAGGTCGAGTGCGAGGGACCAGCGGCCGTCCTCAGTGGTGTGGAGGAGGCCCAGGGCGGGATCCAGGCCGTGGGCGTGGAGGAAGGCCACGATTTCGGAGTAAAGCAGGGTGGCGCCAAAGGAGATGCAGGCGTTGACGGGGTTGAGGGGCGGGCGGGTGGAGCGGCGCTCGAAGGGGAAATCCGCCGGGAGGCAGGTGGCCCAGGCCTGGAAATAGCGGGCGGTGGACACCCCCTCGAAGCCGCGCAGTTCGTCGATGCTGCGGGAGCCCCGGAGGGAGACGAAGAGGGCGTCGAGCCAGCGGATGGTTCCGCGGAGGGGATCGCCCTCCGCGGCGGCCTCCAAGGCGGGCCTTTCGGGGCCGGCGGCCGGCTCGCCAGCGGAGCGGGCGGAGGCCAGGCGCTGGAGGACGCGCCGCTGGTTGTAGATTTTGGCGGTGACGAGGCGCCCCGCCATGGCGAGGGCGAACGCGGGATCGAGGGTGCGCTGGTATTGGCGGAGGCGCGCCAGGCCGTGGCGGTTGGCAGCCGGCAGGAAACCGCCGAGGAACTGGCCGTTCCACGCCAGGATATTGATGGGGATCTCCGCGCGCAGGAGGGTGGCCATGGCCTGGGAGGTGATCTGTACAGACTCCACCAGGATGAGGCGGTCGAGGTCGCGGATGGGGATCTCCCGCAGGATTTCGTCGCGGCCGGTCTCCTCGTTGCGGCCGTGGATCTGGAGCCGCTGGGAGTGGAGGCGGATGACGCTTTGGGCTTGGGTGATGCAGGCGGTGGGCATGGGGGTCAGGTTAAGGGATTAGTGGAGCGGGGAGCGCAGAGCGGAGAGCAGAGAGCAGGGCGGAAGAGGACAGAGGACGGGTCCAGGCTCTGCGCTCCAGGCTCTGCGCTCCCGGTCATTCATGGTTTTAAAAAGATGAGGGAGGGGGGGATTTGCAGGGAGAAACGGCCTTTTTCGGGGAGGCAATCGTGCAGGAGGGCAGCCTGGGCGCCAGCGGCGAGGAGCTTGCGGCGCAGGCTGCTGAGGAGGCGGCGCAGTTCCTGGTCGTCCTGCTCATCAAAGGGCTGCTCCAGGCCGGACCACCAGCCAAAGAGGCTGGCCTGGCTGGCGGATTGGTGGAGGATGTCGCGGCGATAGGCTTCCAGCGGCTCAAGGGCTTCCTTGTAGCTGCGGAGGGCGGGCGCGCCTTGTTTGCACCGGGTGGCGAGGAAACAAAGGACCAGGTGTTCCCGCGCGGCGGGCTCCAGCGTGGCGCCGTTGACCTCCACCCAGCGCCGGGAAAGATCGACCGTGAGCCGGATGCCCTCGCCAACGCGCTCGCGGACCCGGCCGCGGCAGCTTTCGATGAGGCGGCGGAATCCGCCGGCGGGGCGGCCCAGCTCGCGATGGAACAGGTAGCGCAGGGGCACGAAGGGGACATCCGCCAGCTGGATGGCCGCCTGGCCCGGAGCGTGGGTGGCGCCATCGCGGCCGGCCAAAGGGCCGCCGGGCTGGGCTGGATAGAAAAACTCCCGCAGGAGCTCATAGGGCGGCGTGACCAGCACGTGGGTGAGGCGGTCGCCCTCGCGGCCGATGAGCGACATGCAGGCATACAGGAGCGCGCCCATGGTTTTGCGGCCGCCGGCGAGGGAGGCGATGACGGTTTTGTCCGGATCCTCCACCAGGCCGCGCAGGTGGTCGAGGATGAAGGAGGCGGCGGCCTCGTTGTCCTCCGGGGTGCGGATATCCTCCAGCTCCACGGTGAGCCCGGTGGCGGGGGCCTGGGTGGTGAAGACGCGGAGGTCGTCCGGCGTGGCGCCGAAACGGAGCCGGCCCTCGAGATCGTGCCCGGCCGCCTGGAGCGAGGCGCGGAGGGTATCCCACGGGGTCCGGCCGCCGAACCGGGCGGCGGGGGCGAACAGCTGGGCCTCGATCTCGCGGCGGCCGGCGGTGGTGGTGAGGACGATGACCCGGTGCGGCAGCACGGGCGGCTCGCCGGGGGCCGGGTGGGCCAGGGCCCAGATGGTCTCGGTGATGATGGCGGGGGACATCCCGGTGACGGCCAGCAGCACGGATTGGGGCTCGGCGGAGCTTATGGCGGGCGGCGGCGTGGCGGCGGAGGTGTTCGGGGCTGATTTCATATGTGTGCGTGGATCATCAATAAACCTTCATCCGCGCGCCAGTCTTTTTCATATGGGTCATCGGCATGGGGAGAAACTACCACCGTCGGGCGGTGGCCGCAGGTGGGAAGACGTCGGCAGACGTCGGGGCGGCGGGGAGCGGAGGGCGGGGAGTGAAGACGGAGGTCGGAGATCCGAGGTCGGAGATCAGGGCATAGGGCTGGGAAAACGGCCGGTCCGAGGTCCGAGGCCGGAGATCGGCGAGGAGGGCGGAGAGCGCAGACAGACCTGGAGCGCCGAGTCATTTTTTGGCAAAGGCGTCCGCCAAGCTTTGCAGATCGGCCTGCGCCGCGGAGGCATCCGGTTGCAGCAAGGCTCGCAAACGGTTCGCCAGATCACTCTTGCTGACCACCTCAATCTGGTTCCGCCGGGCATATTGCAGCACTTCCTCGGGCAAGGCTTCCCTGCGCACGCAGATCACCTGCCCCAGCAAACCACCGGTTTCGCGGACAGCGATCAAATCTTCTTTGAGAGCCTTGGTTTGGCTGATGGAAAGTTCCTGGCGAATTCTTTGAAACAACGCGCTGGTTTCCGGACGCAATTGGGCCAGCACGGGGCGCACTTCGCGCTCGAGGCCATCCACGAGATCCCCGGAAGACTTGCGATCTTTGCAATCCACCAGCCAAAGCCGGCCACCATGGTTGAACAACAAATCAATTTCGGCATGCGGATTGCGTGTGGATACCTGAAGGGCGGATTTGACTTTGAGCCGCAAGCTGCGCTGAACCGAGACAACACCCAGCTTCAGCAGCATGGCCGCGGTGTTGTATTCCAGCGAATCCCCTTCCTTGGCCTCCCGGCCAGCCTGGCCCTGGATCTCCAAGAAACGCCGCAGGTCGTTTCCGGTTTGGTGCAAGCTGTCGAATTCGGTGAGGGATGTTTTTTGGCCAGTGGAATTTAAACGCAGCTGCTCCCCGGGGCGCTCGATCTCAGAGGCATCCGATTGGCATCGCAGCAGGGCCAGCGCGTCCAAATGGTCAGTCAGGCTGGCTGGCAATGGCTCGTTGCGGGTCAAGACTTCACCATCGCGCGGCTCGAACCAGGTGAGCTGGTTGCGGCGCTCCAGGTAAAAGGCCTGGACCCCGCGTTTGACAGCCCAGCGGAAGGCCGCAGTGGCCATGATTTTGTTGCCGCCCGTGAAATTGAGGAGGCAGTCGTTGAGGTTGAGTTGATGTTTGGCTGGCAGTGAGTCGAGCTGCCGTTCTATGGCGGAAAAATCGTGGCCGGAAATCGGTTCCAAGCGGGTGCCGCCTTTGGCCACCAGGCCGGTTTCGTCAAACAAGCGCTTGAGCCGCTGGGATGGCCCCATGGATTCAACCGGATCCTCGCTATGAAGCAACAGGAGTTTCGTGGGCTTGAGATGCGCCACAGTCAGGACGTGCGGCCAGATTTGTTTGGAGGCGAGCGATAATAGAGTCATGGGAGGGTGGTTTGGTTGAGCAGTTGCAGCGCGAGCTGGGACCAGAGCTCAAAGCGGCTGAAGGGCCATTCACCGGCGCCCGCCTGGCCCGCCGGCAGCCAGCGCAGGCCGGCCAGCTCGTCCCCGGAGGGGAGCGGCCGGCCAGCCACGGAATGGAGGAAGACGAGGCCGAGGTGCACCCGGCCCACGGCGGAGAGGGTTTCATGGATGAGGCCAAGAAAGGCCGTATGGCCCCCGGCAGCGGCGGGCAATTCTTCGGCCAGCTCCCGGCGCAGCCCCCGGAGGAGGGTGGATTCCCAAAACCGGGCCGGCTCCGCCTCCGGATCGGGCGGAGCATCCACGGGGTTGACATGGCCGCCAAGCCCCAGGGACCAGAGGCCATGGAGGCGTTTTTCGGAGCCTTGGCGGGGGTAGGCGGCAAGCTCACCCTGCCGGTTGCGCAACAGCAGGTAGGGGATGAGCTGCTGGTGGAGCGGATCGGTTTCGGCGGCCTGCCTCGGGCGCCAGACAGGGGCGGAGCCGGCCAGACCGGCCAGGAGATCCCCCAGGCTCAGGCTGAGGGAGCCGGCTTCCGGCAGCCAGGCGGCCGGCAGGGAGGCTGTGGGCACACATAAAACGGATTCGGATGGCGGGTTGATGGTCATAGCTGATTCAGGGCATGGGCAGCAGGCGGGAAAACCCGGCCTCCAGGCGGCCGCGCGAGGGCGGATCCAGGAAGGCGGTGTCCAGCGCGTTGCGCTGGAGGCGGAGCAGGTCCAGGCGGGTGAGGCCGGGGCACAAGCGGGCGGCCAGCAGGAGGTTGTCCCCCAGGGTGGCGGCGGAGATGCCGGGATTGTCGGTGTTGATCGTGGCGCGGACCCCCGCCTGGAGGAATTCCCGCAGCGGATAACGCGGGGGCGTCCCGGAGGCTCCGGGCGCATCCGGCCCGAGCCGGAAGCCTTTGATCTGAAAATTGGCGTAAGGGCAAAGCTCCACCCCGATGCCGCGGTCCGCCACCGATTTCAGCAGCGCGGGGGATTGCGCCAGGCTCAAGGCGTGCCCCAGGCGGCGGGCGTTGAGGTCGAAGACCGCCCGCCACACCGCTTCGGAGCCGTCGTTTTCCCCGGCATGGATGGTGAGCGCCAGGCCGCAGCGGTGGACGGCGGTGAATTCCTCGCGGAAATAGTGGGCGCGGGTGGTGGGATCCTCGAAGCCGGCCAGGTCCACGCCCACCACGCGGCACTCGTCCGGCCGGCGCCAATGGTCGGCGGCGGTGACGGCCAGGGCGAGGTGCCGGGAAATGGAGGAGCGGCAGTCGCCCCCCGCCTCCCGGGTGCCGATGACCAGCAGGTTCACCTGGCAGGGCGGGTGCGCCGCGGGGCCGGCGGCGGCCCGCGCCATGGCCGCCTGGAAGGCCTCGCGGATGGAGGCCAGCACCTGCCAGGGGGATTGGGAGGCGTGGGCATAATTGGCAGGGGAGCAGCGGATCTCGGCATAGATGACGCGCTGCTCCAGCAGATGGGCGTAAAGCAGCTCGCATTGGCGCCGCAGGCAGCCGGGATCCCGCAGCAGCCCGGACCCGGAATTATCCCCGAGCTGGCGGTAAGCCTGCAGGCCGGCCGGCTGCGGCGGCAGCGGCCAGCCCGGGGGCGCGGCCAGGGCTTGCAAGGCAGGCAGCTCCTCCGGGTGGCTGGCGGCCTGGCGCACCTGCTCCAGAAGCGGCCCCGAGGTGGCAAAGCCGCCGAGGTGGCAGTGCAGCTCCACCTTGGGGAGCCGCGCCACCCACGCGCGGTCCGCGGGGGAATCCGGCTCGAGCGGCTGGGCGAGCCAGCGCAGGCCCGCCGCCGGCCAGGCGGCCAGCTCCGGGAACGGCAGGCTGGCCAGGCTCTCCCAAGCCTCCGCGATGCGGTGGCCGCGCTCCACCACGGCGCGCAGCCGCTCGCGGAAGGCCAGGTCCGGCGCCCGCAGCCGGCGCCCGCCCAGGCCGGCAGCCTCCTCCGCCAGCGGGAAATCCGCCGCCGCCGCGGAGCGGAATTGAGGCCAGCCGGATTCGCCGCCCAGGCGGATCCACTTCAAATGGCCGGCGCGGGAAGCCGCGATGATTTCACCGGGCTGCTGGGGCGGCCGGGGCTTGCCGCCCGGATCCTGGCAGCAGCTGGCGGCCAGGACATGGAACACCTCCACCGCCCCCAGCACGGCGGCGGCTTTCTGCACGGCGGCCGACATGGTCTTGAAGCCGCCGCTCAGGCAAAAGAACCGCTGGCACGGATCCGGCGCCACCGCCAGCACCCACCGGCAAAGCACCTCCTCAAACTGCAAATGGTCCGCCTCGGAGTTCAGGTCGGTGAAGCCGTCCACCCGGGAGATGGTGAGCTCCACCGCGGGGGCCTGCCCGGCGAAAAACTCCAGGATGGGCTGGACGCCCGTTGCCAGGGTGGTGAGCACGTGCACCGCCCGGAACCGCGCCTCCGGCAGCAGGAACGCCTCCGGCACAATGGCCGGGGATGTCCCCAGGGAAATCAGGAGGATGGGGGCGGTGCTGGAGTTCAAGGCGGGCATCAAAGCGCTCCTGGTTGCCGGAAGGGCGCATCCGCAAGGGAACCTCCGATGTAGTGCCGCAGCGCGGCCCCGGCCCCGGCCGGAAGCGCCCTTGGCAGCGGCCAATTTTGCGTTTTGGGTTGGCATGGCAAGCGGTTCAACTCAACAATCCCGGCTTTTGCGGCATGGGTTTTTCTGCGGTCATCAGTGCGGTTCCAGCGGAGGCGTTGGATTGGCTCCAGCCCGCCGTTTTTGCTGGTGGTTTCAAAGGCCCGGATTTCGGCGGCCAGGGAAGCCACCGTTTCGCCCGCAGACAACTGCTCGCGCAGCTTCAGATAACCGCTCCCTGCCACCGGCCGCGCCGCCAGGAATTGCTTTCCGCCAAAGCAACTAACTTCCCAGCGGGGCGCCACAGCGGCCCGGAGCTGACCAAGTGTTTCCATAGGATTGTGGTTACCAAAGGGTGCTTATTTCGGAGTATTGTTTGATATGTTCGTCCGGGGTTAAAAGGACCAGGCCATGTTCGGCGGCGGCCGCGATGAGGAGCCTGTCAAAAGGATCGTGATGCCGTTGAGGCAGCGCCGCTGCCCGGAGGCAAATCGCCGCGGTGACGGGTAATTCCAGCAGGCCATGTTGTTGCAGGATTCCTGGAAACCATTCCCGAGCGGCGATGGGGAGGATCAGCTTGCCGGCCCTCGCCTTCTGTCCAATTTCAAAGGCGGAAATGGCGCAGGCAAAGACCCGTTGATCAGGCAAAACGAGCAAGTCCCGGGCGCGTTGGGAAAGTGCTGGAGAGCCCATCGCCAGCCACAATAGAGAACAGGTATCGAGTAAAATCATCGGTCTGCTCCCGGCCAATCTTCCTCGGTTGCGGTTTCTGTGGGATCGTAGTTGATGACGATTTTCCCAAGCTCAGGGTGTGGGGTTAGCCGGCCGGCATTGCAACCCGGCGAGCCTTTGAGCTCCGCCACGGGTTTCCCGCCTCGGCAAATCAAAATAGTTTCACCCTGCTGTTCCACCTTGGCCAGCAGTGCGGCGAATTGGTGTTCAACCTCCAGTGAATCGACTGTGATCATAATTGAATCTAGCGGGATTACCGGACTTCATCAAGCCCCAGGCGTTTGCCATACCGGTACCCGGCAAGCCCCAGAGGTGGCGACGGCCTCGCCACCCTGAGGGGATGGCTGCCCAATTAACCTCCAAAAGGCTGCAAGCGTTGATCGGCCCTCATGGCCTCGTATAAATCCAACGAGACTGCCACCGGGCGGCCGCTAACATATACAGGATGTTGGGCGGGCCATTTATGCGCATCGATGAAGATGACCAAGGCACGCCACCGGCCCTGGGGATCGCGATGCGGGCGGAGCAGCACGGGCGAGGCAAACCTTCCTCTCGGTTCGTTGGCGTTGCCGCGCCCATACTCCCAGTTCTTGCGGGGCCGGCCTTGGCTGTAGAATTGCACTATGGGAAGCCCGATAGCGGGGCGAAAGGCTGGGCCGGCATGTTGATTAACGCCTATATCATGGTCCACTTTCGCGAACCTGAATCCTGGCTGGCGCATTTCCGCCTGGTTGGCGCCGGTACGGCCATGAGCTCGCCAGCTTTTAAGCCAATTTGCCAGGACTGTAATAGCGTTTCTGCCGTCAGCGGCCTGCATGGAGCGGACCAGGATGTTTGCTGGGTTTGAAAACCGGGCCATGGCATCCGCAATCAGCACGGGCGGGTTTGAAATGGCCAAAGCACCCATAGCCCGGCGGGAGCGGAAGCCCAGGGAGCCAAAATTGCCTAATACCACTATCAGTGCCTGGATATCCGGCCACAGTGCTTCTGATCCCCGCCATAGGATGTCGAGATCGAAGGCTGCAGCTTCAAAAACACCCCTGCGCTGGCTCCTCAATGGGAATAAAAGATATCCTTCCTCGGAATTCATTCCGATGTCCATGGCCTGGCAGTCCTTGGCAACGGGGGATACCAGCCTTTGTTTGACGCGCACAATGAGCCGGCTGGCCTTGCCAGCACCGCCGGCGGCTGAACCGAAGATGAATTCCTCTTGCTCCCGCACAGGCTGGCGGGCAAGGCTGGCAAAACCGCCGAGCACCCGGAACCACCAGCGGAGCTGGCCGCGGATGGCAGGCACCCGGATTTCTGCTTGTTTCTCCGGCTCCGCACCCCCGGCAAAGCAGCGCGTGATGGTTTCAAATTTAAAGGTTCCTTGTTTCATGGCAGCGTGAGATTAAATTCATTGGCGAGCCGCACAACACCCTTGGCAAAATCCGAGTGCGCATGGTTTTTCTGAGCCGTATACAACCCAGCCTTCTGTTCAATAATGAATTTTGCCAGCGTGAAGCGATATTCTGGGGTTGACTCCCGGCCAACCCTTGGCTCCAGTGCTTTAAAGGCAAAAGCTGACGCAGCCTTCCGAATTTTCTTATCGTCCCAACTGCGAAACTCCTCCAACCAAGAAGGATTGCATTGCAGTAATTCACGTTCAAGCCATCGTATGGCTTCTGCTTGGATTTGTTCACCAGTATCAAACCATCCATAGCCAGCGGCGGTTTTGCCCCCGATGCCCAGCAAAGCCAGACTTTCGCGCAACCAAGCCTTGGCCAGCGCCAGATCACCGCAGGCACCCCGCGGCCCGCGCGCCAGCAGGAAGGCAAAAAGCGGTTCGTTTTGGGAGCTGACCACGGGAAAAACGCTGGGCACTGGCTCCTCGGTATCAGTGGCCGTAGTGATATGGGGATGGGAATAATAATCCGTATGATGGGGCGTAACGATATCGATTTCAATGCCCGGGTCCGATTGCCAGGGATAGGCGGGCAGGAAATGGACAGCCCCCGCAAAGGACGGCAGATCCACTTGTGGTTCTTCGGGGGTTTTCGGAGTTCCGATGCCGAGCCGGTTTAGTAAACGGCCACAGGCCACCTTGCGGATGGAGCACCAGGAATTCCCTTCGCCGCAGGCGAACTCAAAGTCGGAATGCAATTCTCCCACTTGCCCGTTTCCGGCTGGTTTTCTGCCAGCTCTCCAGTCGTTAGCTCCCCAGCCGAAAATCCAGGCGATTTGTTCCAGCAAACCGGCTTTGGCCTCCGGAGTCCGTTCTTCCTGAAGCTTGACGAGGGCGAGTTTGCGGGCGCATCCCTTGACTGCTGAGCCAGGGATGAATGGCAAGCCGGAGGTGCGATCCAGGCAAAGCCCCCCATTTTCGAGGACTCCGCCAGCGGCGTTGACGATTAGCCGAGCCTTCAGGCGGGCGATTAGGATGCCGGCCTCGCCATCAGGCAACTGCTGGCAAAAGGTCCGCCAGCCAGCCAGTTTATCGGCCAGGCATTTGCCGCTGCGGATGTTTTCACTCGATCGGCGGCGCCAATCCTCATCCCGTTCGCCGTCATTCTTGAAATCGAGGAAGCGATCAGCGGCCAGCGAGCGGGCATGCTGGCTCCTCCCCAGGAGCGCATTCCAGACGTTGCGGGTATCGGGTGGTGCGTAAATCATGTGGCGAAGCGTTTGAGGTAAGCGAGAAAAGCCAGCGCCTCGGCCGTGGCACGGCGCAGCAGGTGGGAAGTGGCCTGATCCGCCACCAGGGCGTTGCGCAAAGCGGTGGCATGGGGCCCAGGTGCAGGCTGCGGTACGATGCCCATCTGGTGAAGATGGTAGGCTACGGCGTTGGCAACCCGGCCGTGCTGATTCCCCTTGTGCAGGCTGAAAGCCAGCGTGGCCAGCAGGCCGTTGTTGATGATGAGCGACGGATAGCCGCTCAAGCAGTTCCCCTCCTGGCCTTGTTGGCGAGCTTCATCCGCTTTATCAAGCGCATGCCTGGCGCGTTTTTGTTCCAGATTCATGGTCAGTCCTCCAATTAAATTAGATTCGTAGTGCAGTAGCCCAAGCCCGTGGTGGCGTCTCCGCCAATTTGCATGGTTCCGGGAACCGTGAGTTGAGCGAATGTGCCGGGCCGCAGTTCATTGAGAACGGAGAAAAACAGCGTTTCCGAGGGCACATTTTCCTGGTTGAAAAGCGCACCGGCGGCGGCGGTTCCGGTTTCATCATCGATCTTCACATGCTGGCTGACCTCGCACGCGTTGCGCGCGAAATGCGCCATCATGTCATCGCTGATGAGGCAGAGATGCTTGGCACAAAGCGACTGCCACAGGGTGTCCTGGCTGCCCAGTAGGTTGTTCAAATTGGCCGGCTGGGGAAAAGGCCCCTTCCAAATAAACCGGTAATCCTCCAGAACCACATCGTTGCCTTCCGCCAAGGTGGCCTGGTCGCCGTAGATTTCCATGCCAGTGGGCCAGCCGATGCCATTTAGAGGCACACCGGCGCAGCCGCTCCACCGCTCAAGGGCAAGCCGGGAGGTGACCCAGGCGAAACAGCCCTTGGCGGAACGCACCGGGAACGCCAGCAGCTTGGCTTCACCAAAGGAAATACTGCCGGATCTGGCATTGGGATCGTCTGTTTTTTCGTGGCCGAAGATCTGCCTGCCTGCCTCGGTGCGCGACTGGCGGTTGTCACTCATGTAGCCATCCGCAAGAACCCCTTTGATGGCTGAGCCGGGGATGATGGGAAATCCGGTGTGGCGTTCGCGCTGCACGGGCTGGTCAATGGCGCCCACGCTGGCGCCAGCGCCCACGTGGAGCGGCGTGCGGGTGAAAAGATAGAGCAATTTTTTCATGGTTGATCGTTTTGTTTGTTAGTTTATGGGTTTGGAGTTGTTAATCGGGTGAGTTTCACGTCCGGGGACGTCGGCGAAGGGCGCAACCACAGCGGGATTGCGCCGCATTTGCCAACATACCGTTCAACGATTGGTCGGGGTGGCATGAAATGGAATCACCGGTTTTCATAGAAATCCCAGGCGCCGCAGACGCCCAGGCCGAAGCCTTTCTCCCCCAGCAGAGTGCTGCGGCGGTTGGCGATGTGATCGCGGTTGGGGTTCTCTTCCCTGGAGCCGTGCCAGGAAAGGGCATCTGCCAGTTGGGCGGCATCACTGCCCTCGAAATAATAGACTGTGCCGGCCGGCACGGCGAGCAGCGCGGGCCGGGGGCCATGGACCGCCTGGCCACCCGCCTGCAAATGCAGCCGCTCGCTCCAGCCAGTGAGCACCATGGGCTTGGGGATGCGGGCGGCCACGAGGCGGCAATCCAGGAACTCCGCCTGCCGCACGGCGGCGCGCCAGGCTTCGCGGCTTTGGCGGTTGCGGGGTATGGAGGCTTTCAACAATACCTGGCCTCGGCCGACCTGGACTGTCCGGCCGCCCTGCTGCACGGCGTAGCCGTCCCGGGGCGCGATCCAGTTGGGCAGCCAGCCGCCGGGGTGTTCGGAAATGGGGCTGGCGGCATCCTGCTTCTCCAGGATGAAAGGAAAGACCGCCGGGGAGAGCAAAACCCATTTGAGGCGGTCGCCGGCTACCGGGGCTGATCTGGGAAGCAACTGGCGCAGGATGCCTTGGGAGTCCTCGACCTGGCAGGCCCGTTGCTGGCCGCCCACAATGATGGTCCGGTTTTCGAAAAAAAGTTGGTTGAGACGCTCCACGGGGGTGCCTGGCTGGCCATTTTTCATGGGCATGGTGGCGTGGAGGTTCATCGCCGCGCCTTCCTTGAGGCGGAGGTATTCCGCCGAGTAGATGCGCTCGCCATCCTGGGTGCCGGTGGTGGCGTCGATGCCAATGCCGGTGGTCCATTCCGCGGCGAACAGATCCTGGTGATCAAAAAGCTCGGAGTGCCACAGGATATTCTCCGGCTGCTCGGCGGCGCCCAGGTAGGATTCCATGGCCGCCTTGCTCCACCACGGTTTGGGATCGGTTTTGGTGGATTTGGCCGGATTGCCCAGGGCGTAAAGGAGCGGCGCGGGCAGATCGCTGGAGCCGCCGTTTTCGCGCAGGGGCCGCAGCACCTCGGGAGCAACGCCTTCGGCCCGGGTGACATCCGAGGGCTTGGGGAAAAGCCATTTCCGGCCAGCACTATCCAGGCTGGGGAATGGCCCGGCGGTGGCCAGCGAGCCGAAGCGGTGGGCGGAATCTCCACCGTAGGGGCGATGGCTGCTGCGCCCATAGTCGTGGCGGTGCTCCCAGCCGGTGCGCTCCGGAAAGGCGCGGTGCAGCGCAGCGTGCAGGGCATCGAACAAGATGGAGGGCTCCGGCCAGCGGGCGCCGTGGCCTCCGGAACCGGCGCCGGCTTCCATGGGGCGGCCATCGCGGAAGAACAGGAGATCCTGCGGAATGATTTTATACGTGGGCATAAGTTATTCTCCTTGGCGGTTGATGAAGGCTTCCAGGGCAAAGAGGTGGTAAAACTCGGATAGCGGGCGGGGCACCGGTATTTCCTGCTGGCTGGCATCCTGCATGGTGAAATCCCTCAGCTCAGCCAGGTAATCCCTGCACTTTTCAGTTAGTCCTTGGCGAAGCTCCTTTAATTCGGTTTCGGTTTCCATACAATAACCTTGGTGGGTCTGGCGGTTGATGGCCCACACCAGCTCTGCCATCGCTATTTTGAAGATATCGGCGTCCACCGGGGTGAGCTCGCCAAATTTGCCGAGCATTTCGGCGATGCGATATGGCAGCTTGCCGCTGATGGGCATTTCTGCTCGCGCCTGGTCAACCGGCTGGCGGTAGTGCAGCTGGAAATACTGGAGCAAGGCGAATGCCTTTGAATCAAACTTGGCCCCCCACTGGATGGATTCGCCGCTGCGTTTGAAGAGGGTGGCGGCGACGGCATCCCGGTCCCAGCCGGAGGCAGATTCCCATTCGCAATTTCCCGGCTCACGGGGCCAAACCGCTTTGCCGGGCGGGGCTTTGGCGCGTTTTTCGGCAGCCTGGGCCTCCTGGACCAGGTCTTGCAGCGGTTCTTTGATGTGCCCGATGGCCAGGCCAACCGAAATGGTGGCCTTTGGCCCGGGCACCAGCAGCGGCCAGGATGGCTCGGAAGGCCGCCGTGCGCCCCGGTTCCAATCCCCTTGGTTATCATGGTTCCTATCGGCCAATCGGATGAAGCCTTCAGGAGCGGCAGAAAAGAGGCCTGGGTAGCGGGATGGCAACTTGGAGTCACCCTGGAAAGCCATGCGAAGCCCCTGCGCGCAGGCAATGGCTTCATCCGCCGGGAGCATGGCCAGGACATCGTCGCCACCTGCATAAATGAGTTGGCCGTAATGGGCCTCCACAATGCGCCGGGCGGCATACAGGGCGAAATTGGCCAGGCTCTCGCTGAACTGGAGGTGATAGGATGGGGAGAGGGGACGATTTGCACCAAGCCAGTCTGCGATTCCCTGTTTGTTTTCGTATTTCCGGTCTGCAAGTTGTGTCCGGAAATATTTTGCCGCCCCATCGGTAAGGACTTCGCCGATTTTGGGTGTTTTTTCCCCGCTCAACCATTTCCCGATCTGGTCCCCATCCAAAGCTAGCACGGCGAAATAGCACGAAGGCTTGCCGATGCCACATTTATTCAGCTCCCCAAGGAAACCCCGCAAGGCGCCTTGGGCAGCCTCGACATTAACTTGGTTTGCTCCATCCGGCTGAAGATTGTTCCAGTAGGCTTCCTGGAAAACAGCGGCATCCACCTTGGCCAGCCACTCCCGTCCCGTTTTGTTTGAACTCGGCAAATCGAAATCCAGCAGGGATTCTGCCGCTTCGATTTGGGCCTTGAGGTGGAGCAGGGATGCACAAACACCCGGCTGTTCCAGCAGGACTTGCACGACTTTCGCCTTCCAGGGTGCGGCGGCAATGGCGGGGACCGAGGCGAAGGCGAAGCGCCCCTGGTCGAATCCGTGGTTCCCCAGGCGGACCTTGTGCCAAACGCGTTTGACCAGGTTCACCACGCCCAAGCGGTCGGATTTGCGGAACAGGTGGCGCAGTGCGGAGTGGTTTTGGGCCTGGGCAATCCAAGTCCGGTCGGCCACCACTTCTTCTCGGCCAGAAAGCGAGTCTTTTTCCATCTGATCCACCCCGGCCGCAATGCCCGCTGGCGCAGCCGCCTGGAAATCACGGGTTTGGCGGCGGGCGTCCAGGCGGTGGGACAGGAGTTGGTAATGGGCGCTCCAAGCCCAGCCATCGTCCGGCTGGCCATCCCGGTAGCAACGCCCGTCTTTTTGGTTGTCCGGGATCGATTCGGCGACGGCCTTGGAAAGCCGAATGGATTCCTGTTCAGCCGGAACATTCCGCAGAAGTTCCATGGTTTGATCCACTTTCCGCCAGGGCCAAAGTTGCCAGGAGATTTGCAGGAAGGATTCGGTCTGGGCTTTCCAGCGCAAATCCCAAAGTGTCCGGTCAGCTGGAGGGCAAGCTTCTTCCAGCCATGTTTTACATTTCGATGCCATTTCACTCCACTCCCGGATCAAGGCATCCTCAACCACCTTTTTCACCTCGAAGTTGTCCGGAACAATGGCCAGGAAGCGGTTGGGCAGGTTGGGCGTCAGCACCAGATCCTGGTGCTGTTCCAAGGAAAACAGGTTCCAGAAATTCGTGGCGCCCGCATGCCGGGCCGCCTGCAGTTTCGTTTTGTTGAGCCAATCCAGCAACGGTTGGCCTCGCAGGGAGGGGAATACCACGCAATCGGGGCCTGAGTGGTCCGCCACAGCCTGCAAGGCATGGGCCATCAGCCAGGATAGCATGAAACTGCCGCTCCACAGGTCGCGGGTGCTGCGGGCCTGGGCGATGAATTCCTGGACGGGGCCGATCTGGAAAAGCAGCAGAGCCGGGGTTCTGCCGTCCGCCCGCGCCGCCTCTAGGGCGCTGACGATCGCATTGTGATGCCAGATGGTGCCATCCGGGATGCGGGTATCGGCCGGCAAGTAGGGCGTCGTGGTGGATTTTTCGCTGTTGCCCGGAACTTTCTCAGCTGCCCGGTGCATCCAGAGCCGCCATAACAGCCAGTGGGCAGTTTGCGGATTCTCAGCTTGGAAATCCGGCAGCACCGAGGCGAACAATCGCTCTGCTTCTTCGTGAGTTGGGAAGTCGTTTTCGCTGAAAGCCGGTTGCCCGCTGAGGGGGTGCTTGAAAAGAAGGCCGCCGCCCAGTCCTCCCACTCCTGGTTGCCTTCCGTCCGGGAAAATGAAGCGGTCGGCAGCGGCGGCGGACCAGTCCGCGTGATGCGTTTGCCAAAGTCTCATATCGAGGCCGAAACTTGAGGCGTAGGTTTTAGCACGTTGAAGGTGATTCGGGCCGTAATCATAAGCCTTTTCGGGTGGATCGTGCAAAAAGGCCAATATTTTGTTCCGCCAAAATTCGGGACTCCCCGACAATTGGTTATTGGTATGGTTGTTCATGGTTTATAAATCGGTCTCACCCAAATAGCAGTTGAGCAAAAGGCACTGGAAAAAAGGGGCAGGCCCAAGCACTTAAAGCACCATAATTCGGGTGTATTTTGTTCACTCACGGTAACATTGTGTTGGAAAGCGCTAGCATTGTCGGTTGTTAAAATAGGCCGTTTGCCCGAAACGATATCCGAAAAGGACGTCTTCGGACGTAGCTTGTGCTGAAGCGGGCCGGGCGCAGGTGGGATTTGGTTGCTACTTGGGGGAATAATGCATGCCCCGGCGTTCCGCGCCGGTCCCGTATCATTTTGCGCCGCGCCAAATCCTATACTCCAGTTGCGATGATTCCCTGGCATTTGGTCTCCAGTTCCAATCCAATCAAGTGGCTACGTGCCCAGTAAATACTGCCAAACTTGGGAACGCCAGAAATAATTTCGCTTTAACCGCAAATTTTTCACTGGTGGGAATATGCCGCAGGTTTGGAAAAATGGGGGCAAAGGCCACCCCCGGGGGAAAACCAGTTTCAGCAGAGTGATCTGAAAAACCAGGCCGAAACCACGGCAACCGCCACCAAGGCCAGTTGTCATTTAAGCCCTGGAATAGGTTCACCCCTCACACCCTATCGGCAAAAGCACCCTGCGGCATCGGCAAACGATATTTTAACAAAATGCGCTTTGTTATGAACTGTGGCTGGATTTTTTGCTCTTTGTGGTTCCTATTTGATGTGGAAGTTACTGGGAATCAGTGAGATAAGAAAATGGCGGAGAGAGAGGGATTCGAACCCACGTTACCAATCCCGTGTTTTTCAAGGCTCACTATCGTTCATTTGCAACGACTTACACAAGCTTGAATCACCCTGAATCTTAATGATTGCATACAGCTTACATACAGCGTTATCCTGCCCGCATGTCATGGATTTACAAACGCGGCGGGATCTGGTGGATAGGCTACCGTGCCAACGGCAGACAGGTTTTGCGGTCTGCCAACACCCGCGACAAGAGCGAGGCCCAAAAGCAACTGGCTACAGTAGCCCTGATGTTCAACGCTCAAAAGGCGGGCAATCTGGACGAGCTATATCGGCTTCTCTCTGGCAAGACCATCCCCAAGGTCACCCTGGAATCCGCGCTGCAAGACTGGCTGGCGGAATGCGCGGGATCAACCTCCAGCGGAACCTTGGGAAAATATCAGGTAACGGCTGATGATTTCAAGGCCCACGTCCAACCTGGCCTGCTGCTGGCCAGTGTGACACCCGACGACGTGCGCGGCTTTTTGATCCATCGCCGCAAAAGCACCGCCGCCACCACCGTCAATCAGATCCGCAAGATCCTGAGCGTTTTTTTCGGCCGGGAAATCAAGAACGGGCGATTGCAGACCAATCCCTGCGGCCCCGTGCGGGCTTTGAAAGCACCCAAGGATGAGGAATCCGCCCGCCGGGCATTCACCCTGGCCGAAGTGCAATTGATCCTGAGCAAGGCCGGGGACGAGTTTTGGCACTACATGATCACCGCCGGATTCTACACTGGCCAGCGTTTGGGCGACCTGATCACCCTGCCCTGGGGGGCGGTGGATATGGTTGCCAATGTAATCCGCCTGACCAGCCGGAAGACCCAAACGCGGGTTGTGATCCCCATGGCGCCGCCCTTGCGTGCGCTGCTGGAGGCCCGCATGCGGGAGGCCGGGGACGTGGTGAAGCCAGCCAGCCCGGTCTGGCCCCAGCAAGCGCGATATTACGAGGAGCATGGTGCGGCGCACTTCTCCAATGCCTTTTACGACATCCTGGCCAGTTGCGGCCTGGTCGCCGCCCGCAATGCTTCCCACGCTGCTGCCGGGCAAGGGCGGGCCAGCAAGCGGAAGGCCAGCAACCTTTCCTTCCACTGTTTGCGGCACGCCTTTGTCAGTGCCTTGAAAGCCACGGGCGCGGCGCAAAGCACGGCTAAATTCCTGACCGGCCACACGACCGACAGCATCAATGACCACTACAGCCATGCGGACGAAAAAGTCCTGGCCGATGCCATCAACGCGCTGCCATCCATCGCATGAATAAGAACGAACCCACAATCTTCGAACTCGGAATGCAGATGGAACGAACCGTTGTCGAACTCCAGGGCCAATGGCGGTTTGTCCAGGTTCAATTCAACCAATCCAAAAAATACGGATCGCTGGCATCCTTTCAGGGGATGGTTACCACCCCTGAGGCTTGCATCTATTACGCGGGCCACCAGGGAGGCCACCTGCCACGTTGGTGCTATCGCACGGTTTTCAGAGCGATCAAAACGAGTGATTGGGATTTCATTCTAAATCTCGCCCGCGCCGGGAAGGCCGGACTGCATCGCCACGGGCAGGAAAAAAATGATCCCCAATGGCTGGTTATGGAATACTGGTGGCCGTTGCAATCGCGCTACGAAACGCGGATTTTCAAGGATGTTTACGCCAAGATCCCCGAGGTGAAAAGCTTGTGGCCGGGGTTTATCACTTTTTCAGATGAGGCGACCGCCCTGGCTGTCCGGCGTCTTGTCCCAAGTGGCGCGATGACGCCGGGGGCAATCCGTGCGTTCCGAAATCGCTGGCAGCTTCCGAAAATTCGATCCGAATGGGGGATAAAACAGTCCAAACTGGTTCACCTGGGGCACCCCGCACAAATCGTGTAACACCATTTGTGCGGTGTCCGTCTTGGTCATCATGAGGCATTTTTGAATTCATGATGATTAAGAACTCTAGTGAACAGAAAAACGAATCAGGCAGAAACTTCGACCTATTCCGGTTGAGCCATTCCAAGGAGGAGGTCAATCTTTGCTCCAACACCATCCGCGCCTTTGGCAAGGCTGGATTGAGAATCTACCGGCTGGGCAGGGTGGCCATGGTTTCCAAGACGGAATTGGACGCATTCATCCGCGCTAATGGATAACCACGCTGGCGCAATGAACGGCCAACCCGTACAGGCCCCCGGCCCGGCAAGGCTTGGGGGAGAAACCAGAGCGAAGACTGCCCCTACACTACACACCTCGCCGGCCGCTGTCAATACCCAGGCGTCCCTCGCCGAGCAAATCGTCGGCCCATCGCCTGGCAGACCACACACAGCACCTGGTGAATGGCTGCCGTGGGTTGAAGCGAATCTGGAGTTTGAACGCGGGCAAGCATCCAGGTATATGCGGGTTTATGAGAACAGGGCAAATGTGTCCTTGGAGACACATTTGACATTCTCAGAAGCCTACCGCCTCCTGTCCCAACCCGCCGGGGAACCGCAGGCAGCACAAGAAACCGAGCAAAAAGCCCGGCTAAAGCATGGTGAATGGCTGCCGTGGGTTGAGGGGAATTTGGAGTTTGATCGGATGACGGCCTGGAGGTATATAAACCTTTTCACCAACAGAGCCAAATGTAACACGGTGTTACATTTGAGCATCTCCGAAGCCTACCGCCTCCTGTCCCAACCCGCCGGGGAACCGCAGGCAGCACAAGAAACCGAGCAAAAAGCCCGGCTAAAGCATGGTGAATGGCTGCCGTGGGTTGAGGGGAATTTGGAGTTTGATGATAGAACGGTGCGGAGATACGTAAATCTTTTTGAGAATCGAATCAAATTGGACACAGTGTCCGATTTGGGCATCACCGAAGCCTATCGCCTCCTGTCCCAACCCGCCGGGGAACCGCAGGCAGCACAAGAGCCACCGGAACCGCAGGATGAGGCCCAGCAGGCAACACAGGCCGGATGCGAAGTGTATTTCAAGTCCAATTTGCTTGGCTGCCGCATCATGAAATATCCGAAAGGAAACCCGTGAACACCACCGACCGCGCCGCGCTATACGTGGCCAAAATACCGCCCGCCGTTTCCGGTCAAGATGGCCACGGTCAACTCTTCGCGGTGGCCACGGCTTTGCTCCACGGCTTTGCGCTTGGTGAAGGTGATGCCTGGCCCATCCTGGCGGACTACAACCGGCGATGCCTGCCACCGTGGAGCGAATCCGAGTTGCGCCACAAGCTGCGCTCCGCTGCCGCGGTACCGCCCAGGCGGCCAACCGGCTGGCTGATTGGCGGGCTGGCCTGCGCCACCCGTGCGGCCCTGCCACCCATGCGGCCTGCCATATCGCTCAAGAGCGTGGAGGCCGACATGCCGAAGATTGAACAACTGGCCAGTAAATTGGACGGCTGGAGCGAAGATGACCTATGGGAGCGCAGTCCGATCCGGCCCGACACCCAGGACAGCCTCAGTTTCCTGGCGCACCTGTTCCGCCCCGGCGAGCATGTGGCAATCTGCGCCAGCGACGCCGGAAAAGGCGCAACCAACCCGCCGCCGCCGGTTTTCTTGATGCTGCTGCGGATGGACCCACCTGGCTGGCACCTGGTGGCCAAGCCAATGGCCCAGCCGGGAGCGGACAAGCGCACCCAGCATGCCTGGGACCACGCGGAATTGAGCCAGCACCGGCACAAGTGGCGCAATGGCGTTTTCTTCCTGACCACCCCGTTGGACGGCTTGGAACACGATGGCAGTTACCGCAAGGAGGCATCCGCAACATGCTTCCGGTATGTGCTGCTGGAATCCGACAAGCTGCCGATGAAAACCCAAATGGAATTGGTTTGCCAGTTGCCGCTGCCCATCGCCAGCCTGGTTACCAGCGGCGGCGGCAGCCTTCATGCCTTGTGGAAGGTGGATGCCAAGACCAAGGCCGAGTTCAATGAGCGGATTATGCCCTGCAAGTGCCTGCTGAAGGCCATGGGCTTCGATCCCGGTGCTTTGTCCGGCGTGCGCCTGACCCGGCTCCCAGGCTGCTGGCGGATGCGTAATAACGCCGAGCAACGCCTGCTTTACCTGAACCCCAACCCAACCGAAACGCCCATTTGCGAGCTGCCCGTGCGTGAAACCAAGGCCGCCATGAGCGACCGGCTGGCCAGCATGATCCCCGCTTTCGATTGCGATCCATAATCCTATGAACCAAACCGCCCCTTTGATTGAGCTGGCCCGCGCATCGGGCTTTGCCG
>CAYPCQ010000082.1:0-41160 GCA_964409245.1 uncultured Verrucomicrobiota bacterium | reverse complement strand
TAAATGTGCCTAATGTTGATTTTCTAAAACCCTAAAAAGTGCAAAAGTTCACTATTTGAGATCAATTTTTTGCCAGCGGATTCAAAGAAGGTCAGACGATCTCGTTGAATCGACAAGGCAACCCATTGATCGGTGAGGCTTCTAAAGGTTTTATAGACCTCCAACTGACTGGCAAGCTCCTCCAGCCATTGAGGACGAACAAAGCGGCAGACTTGTTTGCCGTGGTGGACATAGCGAAGCTTGCAATAAGGGCCGTGCCGTTGTGGGTTCGTAGCGGCTTTGCACCGGCAGCCGGGTTGGCTGCAGACATGATATTGCTTTGAGATGCTTACTGGATGCATCGACCTCAAAGCGGTGTATTCCGTGGTTTATTTTTCCGGGAATTAACCACGGATCACACGGATCACACGGAAAATGGACCTCTGCCCTCCGCCCTCCTGCCCTGCTCCACGCTCTCCGCCCTCCGTCCTCTGCCCTCCTGCCCTCTGCCCTGCTCCACGCTCTCCGCTCTCCGTCCTCTGCCCTCCTGCCCTCTGCCCTGCTCCACGCTCTCCGCTCTCCGCTCCAAGCTGTCCTCTGTCCTCCGCCCTCCGCCCTCGGACCTCCGCCCTCCGGTCCCCTGCCCTTCCTATCCGTAAAAGTACGGACAAGAGCACCGGGAATGTACGTACAAACCGGCGCCACCCCACATTTTTCTCCGGAAAAGCTTGCAATGGACCCTGCTCTTCGTTAAGCCAGCAACCATGAAACCCCAAGCGAGCCAGGGTCCGGGAGATGCCCAAGCGGACAAACGGCATTTTTTGAGCAATTTTATCCGTGTGTCCACGGTTGTCATACCCGCCTGGTTAAATTAGCGCCTGAATGATGAGGCATGGGCTGCCTTGGAAGCTGATTGGAAGCTACAGGAAGTGCGCGTGAAAAAATATTTGATAAATCGTATTTTATGCTTGCATTGAAACAGATGGATTCTAAATATAGGGCTATAAATCGGCCCAGTTATGGGAACAAGCATGGCTTTGCAGCCAATCAATGGCGGTTTGGTCCAAGTGGGGATGGGTTTAAACAATCCGAATCCCCCAAGGATTCAGTTTTTCATCGGGGCCATTACTGATTTCCCCGTAATCCAAGTGCGATTCCCTTAAAGATGACCTTTTACGCCCATACCGCCGCCAATCCCGCTGGCCACCGCCTGCCCCAAGGCCATTGGCAGCCGCTCAAACAGCATTTGGAGCAAGTAGCCGCTTTGGCACGGGCTTTCGGCCAGCCCATGGCGCTGGAAGGCCCAGCCGCTCTGGCAGGGTTGCTGCATGACTTGGGCAAGTATTCGGCCCGTTTCCAAGCCAGGCTGGAAGACAATTCGATCCATGGCATCAACCACTGGGCAGCCGGCGCCATCCATGCCTTAACCACTCTCAAAGCCGCACTGGAAGCTTATGCCGTGGCGGGGCACCACACCGGCCTTCCTGCAGCGGGCGACATGGCCCAAGTGCGGGAAGCGGCCAAGGGGATTACCCCCTGGCGCGAACATACGGGCTGCCAGGAGTCAATCGCTGAATTAGTGGACAGGATGACCAATGGCGACGGAATTCAACTCCCAACCGCAACCCCTTGGCCAGCCGGAGATTATTTTGCCAAGGCACTGCAGGCCCGCTTCCTTTTCAGCTGCCTGGTGGATGCAGATTTCCTTGATACGGAGGCACATTTCGATCCTGCTGCGGCCGCACAGCGTGCCACTCCATCGCTGCAGCCGGAACTGGCCCGGCAGGTATTGCACGCAGCACTGGCCGCAAAACCCAAAGAAGGCTCCGTGAACCAATTGCGCCGCCAGTTGCTAAACGACTGTCTGGCAGCGGCCTGCAAACCACGCGGGCTTTTTACTTTGACGGCCCCGACCGGTGGCGGCAAGACCCTCGCCTCCCTGGCCTTTGCCCTGGAGCACATCCTCCACCATAATGGCGGGCTCGCTGCCGGTGATCCGGCCCGCTTCCGCCGGATCATTGTGGTGATCCCCTACACCAGCATCATCGAGCAGACGGCCCAGGTTTTCCGGGACCTTTTTGAAAGGCAGTTCGGACCGGATTATGTGCTGGAACACCATAGCGCGGTGGCGCCGCGCATCACCGCGGAAGCTTGCGGTTGCGATGCCGAAGAAGAACGGATGCGCTGCGCCCGCCTCGCTGCGGAGAACTGGTCCGCACCACTTATTGTCACCACCAGCGTTCAGTTCTTTGAAAGCCTCTTCGCGCATAGGCCAGGCGGTTGCCGCAAACTCCATAATATCGCGCGGTCAATTGTGCTTTTTGACGAGGTTCAAACCCTGCCCGCCCGGCTGGTGCCCTCACTGCTGTCGGCGGTCGCCATCCTGGCCCGGGAGCCGTATGGCGCCACGGCGGTATTCATGACGGCCACCCAACCCGCCTTCAGGCCAGCCCAAAATGCCCTGCCATATGGATGGGAACCGGTGGAAATCTCTTCAAACCCGGGCGCGATGGCGGAAACCATGCGGCGCACCCACATTGAGCTGCCTGCCGCCGGCGAAACTCTTTCGTGGAACCAGGTGGCGGAGAGAGTGGCCGCCCATCCGCAGGCGCTTTGCGTGGTCAACACCACGGCCCAGGCCCGCGATCTCTTCCGGCTAATGCCCGAGACCGGGCGCTTCCATCTTTCGGCCCGCCTCTGCCCGGCGCACCGCCAGGAGAAACTGCGTCAGATCCGCCGCTGCCTGGCTGGCGGCCAGCCTTGCCGCACCATCTCCACCCAGCTCATCGAAGCGGGGGTGGATGTAGATTTCCCGGTGGCCTTCCGGGCGCTGGGCCCCCTTGATTCCATCATCCAAACTGCGGGCCGCTGCAACCGGGAGGGCCGCCATAGCCAGCCTTGCCCGGTCGTGGTTTTCCGCCCGGAAGATCATGGCACACCACCCGGCGCCTACCGGACCGCAACGGCCAAAACCGAGGAATTCCTGGCCCGCCACCCTGGCGCACCATTGCATGACCCCGCCTTTTACGCCGCCTACTTCACCGAACTCTATCGTTTGCAAGGCCCGGAAAAGGCTGAAGCTGACCAAGTGTTCGACTGCTCCGCCCGGTTCGACTTCCCAGCGGCAGCTGACGCCTGCCGCCTGGTGGGCAACGACACCCGCAGCGTGCTGGTGAAGTGGGGTGAAGGAGAAGCCTTGGTCGCCCAATTGCGCCGGGAAAAACATCTCTCACCCGCCGGCTGGCGCCAAATACAACGCTTCTCGGTGAATTTGCACATCGGTGAATTTCTCAAGGCCCAAGCGCTCGGCTGGGTGTCCGAAGCCATTGAAGGAGCCTGGTTCTGGAACTCACACTACGACGCCGACCTGGGCGCGTGCCATGCCGAAGGTGAAGATTTTGTCTGCTGACCATAAAACATATTGACCTAATCCAGCCTATGATAATCCATTTGAGAACCTGGGGCGGCCTGGCCTGTTTCACCCGTCCCGAAATGAAAGTCGAACGGGTGAGCTACCCGGTTATCACCCCCAGTGCCGCGCGCGGCCTTCTGGAATCCATCTTATATAAGCCCCAGTTCCGCTGGCGGGTATCCAAAATCGCGGTCAGGAAGCCCATCCGCTTCCTTGCTTTCCGCCGTAATGAGGTGAAATCCAGGCTATCGCCGCGCAATCCCGGGCCTATGCTGGCGGATGAGGTCAGCCACCGCACCCAGCGCAACACCCTTGCCCTGCGGGATGTGGATTATGTGATCGAGGCCAGCCTGCACCTGACTCCCCTGGCCAACCAACCCCGCCGCCGCCCCCCGGGAGCGGACGATCCAGAGGGGGACGACAGCCTGGTGAAATACCTCGCCATGTTCCAGCGCCGGGCTGAAAAGGGCCAATGTTTTGCCCAGCCCTGTTTCGGCTGCCGGGAATTCCCCGCCCACTTTGAACTGGCCGCCCCAGCCGCCATGCAGGTGGATCCCAACCCAAATCCCGACACCGACCTGGGCCTGATGCTCTACGACCGTTTTTTCCTCGATGTCGCGCCGGACCAAAAGCCCGGCAAGGTCGAGAAACCGGCTGCCTGCGACACCTTTTTCCAGGCCTCCCTCAAGGGCGGCATTTTGGCCGTGCCCGGCTGGGACGAAATGAAAAACCAACTCGGAGGCGCCCAATGATCCTGCAAGCACTTATGGCTTACGCCGAGCGCGACAACCTGGGTGATCCGGATTTCCAGGCAGTCGATGTGCGCTGGCAGATTTCGTTGACTGCCAGCGGCAGCCTGGCGGCGCCGCCCATTCCCTGGTGGGAGAATCCCGAGGCTGAAAACCCCAGACCCAAGAAACTCATCCGGCCGTTCACCTCGCCAAATGAATTGAACCAAGGCACCAAATCACACTTCCTTTGCGATACGCTGGAGCGGTCCGCCCTGTTTTTGGATCCCACGGCTGCGGAAAAGGCCGCCTCGCGCAAGGTGCAGCATGGATATTTCAAGCAACTCCTGGCGGAAGCTGCTGCCGCCTGCCCCACGGAAGCACCCCGTTTGAACACCTGGCTCCATTTCCTCAACGATCCCAACTCTCTGCAGAGCCTCCATGATGAGCTAGTAAAAACAAAGGCCAAGCCAGCGGATAATGTCGTTTTCACCATCGATGGCTGGAATCCACTGGAGTCCGGGCCGCTCAAGCAATTTTGGCGCCGCCGCCGGGGCCAGGCCTCCGCCGGCGTGGTCCGAACCCGGCGGGTCTGCATCGCCACCGGGGAAATGAGCGAAACCCTCGATACCACGGAGAAAATCAAAGGTGTTCCCGGCGGCCTGGCTACCGGCACAAATCTCATCAGCTTCGATAAAGATTCGTTCTGCTCCCTGGGCCTGGAGCAGGCCCAGAATGCGGCCCTCTCGGCGGCCGCTGAACTCAAGATCCGTTCGGCGCTCAACCAACTCATTGAGAACAGCCGCGCCCAAGGTCTGGTTTTCAACGACACCGTGCATCTGCATTGGAGCCGGCAGCCCATGGAAATGGATCCGCTGGATCCGTTGATCACCGGCGACCCGCTGGCAGTTGAAAAGCTGCTTAAATCCGTCAGGGATGGCCGCCAACTGCTCGGGCTGGATGCCAATGCCTATTACTGCCTCAGCTTGTCTGGCAATGGCGGCCGCATTGTGGTCCGCGACTGGCTGGCCTCCTCGGTGCCGGAAATCGAGCGGCATGTGGCCGAGTGGTTTGAAGACCTGGCCTTGATTGAGGTGGATGGCTCGGGTGTGAAGCGGGACTTCAAGTTCGGAGCCTTGCTCTACGGCCTGGTGCGGGCTGAGCTGGCCGAACTGGCCCCCCAAATCCCCACCGAGCTGCTCCACGGAGCGCTGCGCGGGCGCAGCGTGCCTTTGCCCCAATCAGCCCTTGCCGCCGCCCTCCGGCGCCAGCAACTGGACCAGGATAACAAATTAAACCCGGCCCGCCTCGCAATCATCAAGGCGTGCCTGATCCGATCACCCAATGCTCAAAACCAAAAACCTCCCACGAAAGAAACAACTATGACTGAAAGCCTGAACCTGGAATCACCGGATGCCGCCTACCTGTGCGGCCGCCTCTTTGCGGTATTCGACCGCCTGCAATACCTGGCCTTGGGCGGGGTGAACGCCGGCGTGGTGGAGCGCTACTATGCCAGCGCCAGCACCACACCCGCCCTGGTCATGGGCCGGCTGTTCCGCAACGCCCAGTTCCACCTCGCCAAAACTGAGGGTGGGGTGGGCACCAATGTCCAAAAAGATTTCGAGACCATCACCAGCGCCCTGGGCAGCCAATTCCCTGCCGCGCTGGACCTCGAAGGCCAGGGGCGCTTCGCCCTGGGCTACTACCACCAGAAGGCAGATTACCGGCGCCGCACGGCGGAGCGGAAAGAATCCGCAGCCGTAGCCGGCAATGCCATATAATAAAGGATCGCATCGACCTCTGATTATTTGAAACCAATCAAAACTGAACAACCAAACCACCCAAAACCGTAAATACTGCTTTATGAATCATCGTTACGACTTTGTCTATTTGTTTGACTGCAAGGATGGCAATCCCAATGGCGATCCCGACGCCGCCAATTCCCCGCGCATCGATCCGCAGGATATGCACGGGCTGGTCAGCGACGTATGCCTCAAACGCAAGGTCAGGAATTTCGTCCTGCTCGCCAAAGGCGCAGCCGCGCCCTTTGACATTTTTGTGCAGCAAGGGTCGGTGCTGAATGAAAAAATCCAGGCCGCACACACTGGGCTGGGCCACGATGTGGATGCCAAAAAGAAAAAAGCCAACCGCGAGCAGGTCAGCGACGCCCGCGACGCCATGTGCCAGCGGTATTACGATGTGCGCACCTTCGGGGCTGTCATGTCAGTCGGTAGTAACGCCGGCCAGGTTCGCGGCCCCGTCCAACTCAGCTTCAGCCGGAGCTTGGATCCAATTCTTCCACTTGACTTATGCATTACCCGCATGGCGGTGACGGATGCGAAAGATTCCGATTCCCCAAACCAAACCATGGGCCGGAAAAACCTGATCCCCTACGGCCTCTACCGCTGCCATGGGTTCATCAGCGCCTTCCTGGCCAATGAAACCGGATTCACCCAGGATGATCTCGACCTCTTTTGGCAGGCGCTCAAGCAAATGTTCGACCACGACCGCTCCGCCTCCCGCGGCACGATGGCTCCGCAGAAGCTGGTGGCCTTCAAACACCAGACTCCGCTGGGCAACGCACCCGCGCACAAGTTATTCGAGCGGGTCCAGATCTCCCGCAAGGATGGCTGCCCCGCGCCTCGCTCTTTTGGGGACTACAACGTAAAACTGGACTTGGCCAGCCTCCCAGCCGGGATCGAATGCCTGGACCTGCTGTGATCCCGGACGGCGAAATCCCGGAACCAATCCCCATCAGCCTCCTCAACGACTTCAACTACTGCCCCCGGCGGGCCGCGTTGAAACTGCTGGAGGGCTGCCGCCGCGCCAACGAGCACACGGCCCGTGGCGATATTGTGCACGAGCACTCGGACCTGGCCGGGTATGAGGTGGCGCGCGGAGTGACCCTGCTGCGCGCGCTGCCAGTCTGGTCCGGGCGGCTGGGGCTGAACGGCAAGTGCGACATCGTGGAGCAGCATCCGGATGGCGCGCTGTATCCGGTGGAGTTCAAGCTGGGCAAACGGCGCCGCTGGGAAAACGACGACGTGCAGGTGTGCGCCCAGGCCCTGTGCCTGGAGGAGATGTTCGCCCGGGCGGTTCCGCAAGGGGCCATTTATCACGCCGACAGCAAGCGGCGGCGGGAAGTGGCCTTCACCCCCGAGCTGCGCCAGGCCGTGGAGGAGGCGGTTGGCGGCTTGAGGCTGCTGCTGGCCACAGGCCGGATCCCACGGGCGGAATTCCGGCCCGCCTGCGAGGAATGCTCCCTGTTTGACCTCTGCCTGCCCAGGGCCACCGATGGCGCTGCCCGGATCGCCCGGGCAGCCCGGGCGCTTTTCGAAACCTGATTCTGAAATCTGGAATTTACCCCTTATGACTTACGACCCGAAATCTCATATTTGAAACCGCCAATCTGAAATTTGAGATTTGAAATCCCATTCCCATGCCTGAAATCCAGCAAAACACCTTATACCTCTGCACCCGGGGCAGCTATGTCAGCTGTGACCACTTGACGCTGCAGGTGGAAACCCCCGTCTACCCTCCGGAGCTGCCGCCGGAGGAGTATGCCCGGGACAAGGCCACCAGCTGGCGCAAGCTCTCCATCCCCATCCACCACCTGGAGTCGGTCTGCGTCTTTGGCGCCAGCACCCTGAGCGGCCCGGCCCTGGAGCTTTGCTGGGAACACGGGGTGGCGGTGAACTACCTCAGCGAGCATGGCCATTTCCAGGCCCGCCTGACCGGGGTGGCGGACACCAGCGTGACGCTGCGGCGCACGCAATTCCGGGCCGCCGATGCCGCGGACCGGTGCGTGGCCATCAGCCGGCAGATCGTGGCGGGCAAAATCCAGAACGCCCGCAACAGCCTGCTGCGCGCGGCCCGGGAAGCTCCGCAGGCCTCCGAGGCGGAGGCCCTCCTGCTGGTGACCGAGGCCCTGGCCCGCCAGCTCCCGGCGCTGGCGGACCAGGCGGGCCTCGACCAGGTGCGGGGCGCCGAGGGCCTGGCGTCCCAGCAATATTTCTCGGTGTTCAGCCTCCTGCTCAAACAGCAGCGGGACGCCTTCGCCTTCACCGCCCGCAGCCGCCGCCCGCCGCGCGACCGCATCAATTGCCTGCTCTCCTTCCTCTATGCCTTGGTGCGCCATGACTGCGTGGCCGCCCTGACCAGCGCCGGGCTGGATCCCTTCGTGGGCTTCCTGCACGCCGACCGCCCCAACCGGCCCTCCCTCGCGCTGGATCTCATGGAGGAATTCCGCCCGTGGCTGGCGGACCGGCTCGCGGTCACCCTGGTCAACCGCCAGCAAATTGGCCCCGGCGACTTCGTGCAGCGGGAGGGCGGCGCGGTGGAGTTCACCGACACCGGCCGTCGGCGCGTGATCAAGGCCTACCAGGAGCGCAAACAGGAAACCCTGAACCACCCGCTCCTGGAGCAGAACCTGCGCCTGGCCCAGCTGCCTTTCGTGCAGGCCCGCCTCCTCGCCCGCCATCTGCGCGGCGACCTGGAGGCCTACCTGCCGCTGCTGCCGAAATAGGCTGCCCATGCGCGCCAAACCCCAAACCCGCCATTTCCCGCCCAAGGCCCCAGCGGGGAGATGCCCGCTGCCTGGCCCCTGCAGGCCGGACCCCCTGGCCCGGATTTCCGGCTGGCTGCCGGATAAGGATTCACCATGATGGTATTGATCGCCTACGATGTCTCCACTGTGGAACCTGCCGGGCGCCGGCGGCTGCGCCGGGTGGCTCAAGCCTGCAAGGATTACGGGGTGCGCGTCCAAAAATCCGTTTTTGAATGCCAGGTCGGCCAGAAGGAATGGATTCAGCTGCGCCACCGCCTGCTCACCGAGCATAAAGCCAGCGAGGACTCCCTCCGTTTTTACTTCCTCGATGAAACGGCGTTAAAACGCACCGAACACCACGGAGTCGCCCAGCCAATCGACCTGAACGACGCTTTGATCTTATGATTCCGCGAACCCCCAGTGCCGTTTTCCAGGCCGGGTGTTCGCGCTCCCCTGCAACCGGCTCACAAACAGGATTTTACCTTTGTTCTTTGACATATGATTCGTTATTCAATCGGGACTATTTGACTGCTCCGCGGAACTGGGCTACAAAACCCTTGCGGCTCAGTCAGTTGCCAGGGCCGGCGTCGCCCCGCCGTCAAAAGCGGGGCGCGGATTGAAACACTCACTCCACCCCGATGGGGTTGCTGGTCTTGCGTCGCCCCGCCGTCAAAAGCGGGGCGCGGATTGAAACGTTGGACTGATTTTGTTTACCGTAAGTAGCTGAAAGTCGCCCCGCCGTCAAAAGCGGGGCGCGGATTGAAACCTTACATTACTATATAGGGCTAAAACGCGTCAAAGTCGCCCCGCCGTCAAAAGCGGGGCGCGGATTGAAACGACTCCGTGTTTGGACCACGAAACCGACTAGATTGGTCGCCCCGCCGTCAAAAGCGGGGCGCGGATTGAAACAGGCTATCACTGGCAAGGTGAAGCACTGCGACCAGGTCGCCCCGCCGTCAAAAGCGGGGCGCGGATTGAAACGTTTTCTATACTTACTAGGTCTTGGTGGGGTTACGTCGCCCCGCCGTCAAAAGCGGGGCGCGGATTGAAACACGACATGGTGGCCATCGCCAAGTACGAGCATGCGTCGCCCCGCCGTCAAAAGCGGGGCGCGGATTGAAACCCTGCGCCACGGCCCGGCCGATGGCTTGCACGGTGTCGCCCCGCCGTCAAAAGCGGGGCGCGGATTGAAACTTTCTATTTCACAGGTGCCTGGAGTCCTTCCAAGGTCGCCCCGCCGTCAAAAGCGGGGCGCGGATTGAAACTTCTGATGGGATTGCCGGGAAACCTAGCACCCCAACGTCGCCCCGCCGTCAAAAGCGGGGCGCGGATTGAAACAGGCAGGCGGCAAAGAGCGGCCACACGGAACCGCGTCGCCCCGCCGTCAAAAGCGGGGCGCGGATTGAAACCCCTTCGGCGTGATCGCGGATGGGGCAGCGACCAGTCGCCCCGCCGTCAAAAGCGGGGCGCGGATTGAAACACGGCAAATTTCCTGGCGCCCACGGTCATCGTCGTCGCCCCGCCGTCAAAAGCGGGGCGCGGATTGAAACTCATTCACCAGCACCATTTGCAGCACCGTCGTGGTCGCCCCGCCGTCAAAAGCGGGGCGCGGATTGAAACCCAATAATCCAAGGGGCCCGCTGGAAGATCTCGTGTCGCCCCGCCGTCAAAAGCGGGGCGCGGATTGAAACGACGGCCTGCGGCCGGATACCCAAAGCAACCCTTGTCGCCCCGCCGTCAAAAGCGGGGCGCGGATTGAAACATGCCTCACCTTTAGCACCCGTCCCCCACCCCCGGTCGCCCCGCCGTCAAAAGCGGGGCGCGGATTGAAACGAGCTTGATGCGGACCGTGCCGCTGAAACCGCCTGGTCGCCCCGCCGTCAAAAGCGGGGCGCGGATTGAAACGCCGTGGACCCCCGCGCGCCGGTGTTCGCCGCCCGTCGCCCCGCCGTCAAAAGCGGGGCGCGGATTGAAACGGGGAGAAGACCCTGCAAACCGCGAGCGGTCCACGTCGCCCCGCCGTCAAAAGCGGGGCGCGGATTGAAACATTAAAATCGGGGCGGCGTTGCGTCTGGCAGCGATGTCGCCCCGCCGTCAAAAGCGGGGCGCGGATTGAAACACCAACGTCATCAGCTGGGATGCGCCCACGAAGAGTCGCCCCGCCGTCAAAAGCGGGGCGCGGATTGAAACACCACCAGAGCAGCGGGAACCCACCGCTCAACACGTCGCCCCGCCGTCAAAAGCGGGGCGCGGATTGAAACAGGTAAAGCCAGGCACCCACCACTGAACGCAGATGTCGCCCCGCCGTCAAAAGCGGGGCGCGGATTGAAACAGCAAACCGCGCAAACCCCGCCACCCCTGCGAAGGTCGCCCCGCCGTCAAAAGCGGGGCGCGGATTGAAACCACGTGGACCAGGCATCTTGCTGCGCTGTTGTCAGGTCGCCCCGCCGTCAAAAGCGGGGCGCGGATTGAAACATGTAAGAGGGATCCCCCGGCGTCGCCGAAGGCGTGTCGCCCCGCCGTCAAAAGCGGGGCGCGGATTGAAACAGGGTCTTGTAAGACTCTCCAATGGGGTCCGCGATGTCGCCCCGCCGTCAAAAGCGGGGCGCGGATTGAAACGGTCACAACGGATGGATTGGACAACTGCCCTTCAGTCGCCCCGCCGTCAAAAGCGGGGCGCGGATTGAAACAAGTGCAAGCGTGACTTTTGCCTGCGGCTCGATTTGTCGCCCCGCCGTCAAAAGCGGGGCGCGGATTGAAACGCGGTTATTGGCATACACGCTGCCGCCCAAACGGCGTCGCCCCGCCGTCAAAAGCGGGGCGCGGATTGAAACAGATACCCGCTTAAATAAGATCCCGACATCTCAAGTCGCCCCGCCGTCAAAAGCGGGGCGCGGATTGAAACGACCGGGCTGAGCAATGACACAACCCTGAGCAATGTCGCCCCGCCGTCAAAAGCGGGGCGCGGATTGAAACTGGACGCAGACCTACACGAACGATGTGACCGTGTGTCGCCCCGCCGTCAAAAGCGGGGCGCGGATTGAAACCCCTACAGTTTCATCCTGCCGCCCACCGTCCGCCGTCGCCCCGCCGTCAAAAGCGGGGCGCGGATTGAAACTGATTTTCAAGCGGTTACATTTCAAAATAATTTCGTCGCCCCGCCGTCAAAAGCGGGGCGCGGATTGAAACGGCATTGTCTCCAGCCAGTTGACCCCGGAAGAGGTCGCCCCGCCGTCAAAAGCGGGGCGCGGATTGAAACCTGGGCGGCGGCGCCACGCGCATCAGCTTCAGCGCGTCGCCCCGCCGTCAAAAGCGGGGCGCGGATTGAAACATTTTGATGATTTTTTCATGCTCGGCTGGCAGCCGTCGCCCCGCCGTCAAAAGCGGGGCGCGGATTGAAACAGTCGTGGTATCGGATACATGCTCCAGGGGAGACGTCGCCCCGCCGTCAAAAGCGGGGCGCGGATTGAAACTTTGGCGGTGGGAGGTGATGAATGAATAATTCCACGTCGCCCCGCCGTCAAAAGCGGGGCGCTGATTGAAACAATCCGAGAATCGCGGAGGAACGCAGACGATATCGTCGCCCCGCCGTCAAAAGCGGGGCGCGGATTGAAACCGCCGCCCGCCGCCGCCAGCGAATTTATTGGTAAGTCGCCCCGCCGTCAAAAGCGGGGCGCGGATTGAAACTTTGAAGATCCGCGCTATGGCCGTCTGGATTGCGTCGCCCCGCCGTCAAAAGCGGGGCGCGGATTGAAACCGGGTCCTGGGCATCAGCCGCAGCTCCGTCTACAGTCGCCCCGCCGTCAAAAGCGGGGCGCGGATTGAAACAGAACTATCGGCGAAAGTTTCTCCAACTTGTCCAGGTCGCCCCGCCGTCAAAAGCGGGGCGCGGATTGAAACTGCAAGGCAAAACTAGACAGCGCTCCCCAATATGGGTCGCCCCGCCGTCAAAAGCGGGGCGCGGATTGAAACAGGTCCGCCTTGGCCGCTCCCAGTTGCTCGCTCAGTCGCCCCGCCGTCAAAAGCGGGGCGCGGATTGAAACCGTCGCCGGGGCCACAACATCCGCACGCTGAGGCGTCGCCCCGCCGTCAAAAGCGGGGCGCGGATTGAAACGTCATCCCCGCAGCTGTAAGCCCATCCCGATTCGGTCGCCCCGCCGTCAAAAGCGGGGCGCGGTTCCACAGATTGCAGATTCCAGATTGCAGATTCGGCATCCATTGAAGCATCCGGAGTCGCCGGGTCAGGGGAACTGGCCTACAGTGTCTCCGTGGATGCGGGGGTTGGCGCCGGATCGGGGTCCGCGCCAGGACGGGGGCCGCCATGCGGCCACCTGTTCCCAACCTTGCATTGGCGGAGGCTGGTGTGCCACTCTGGGGTGGATGTTTGAATTGTTTAAGACAGATCCGCACAGCAAAGCGCGGCTGGGGCGCCTGACGACTGCCCGGGGGGTGATCGATACGCCCATGTTCATGCCCGTGGGCACCCAGGGGACGGTGAAGACGATGGACCCGCGGGAGCTGGTGGAGGCGGGGGCGCAGATCATTTTGAGCAACACCTACCATTTGTGCATCCGGCCGGGCATGGAGATCCTGCGGGCAGCGGGCGGCCTGCACCGGTTCATGAGCTGGGAGCGCCCGATCCTCACCGACAGCGGTGGTTACCAGGTTTTCAGCCTGGCGAAAATCCGCAAGATCCGGGCGGACGGGGTGGAGTTCCGCTCGCACCTGGACGGGTCGGCGTTTTTCCTGGGGCCCAAGGAGGCGATGGAGATCCAGATGGTTCTGGGATCGGATATCGCCATGGTGCTGGATGAGTGCCCGCCGCATGATTGCAGCCCCCGGACGGCGCAGCAGGCGGTGCACCGGACGATGCGGTGGGCGGAGCAGTGCCGGGCGCAGCCCCGGGCGGAGGGCCAGCTGGTTTTCGGCATTGTGCAGGGCGGCATTGACCCCGGCCTGCGGGAGGAGTGCGCCAAGGCCCTGACGGGCCTGGGCTTTGACGGCTATGCCATCGGCGGCGTGAGCGTGGGGGAGCCGGAAGCAGAAATGATGAAAGCGGTGGAGCTGGCGGAGCCGCACCTGCCCGCCAGCCAGGCCCGGTATGCCATGGGCCTGGGCACCCCGGCCCAGATCGTGGAGCTGGTGGCCCGGGGCGTGGATCTGTTCGACTGTGTGCTGCCGACCCGGATCGCGCGCAACGGGGCGGCCTTCACCCGCCTGGGAACCCTGAATATCAAGGCCAGCTATAACAAGGCGAATATGGGGCCCATCGAGGAGGGGTGCGAGTGCTTTGCCTGCCGGAATTTTTCCCGGGCTTATCTGCGCCACCTGTTCAATGTGGAGGAAATCCTGGCCTTGCGGATGCTGAGCGTGCACAACCTGCATTGCTATCTGCAGCTGATGGGGGACATCCGCCGGCACCTGCAGGCCGGCACCTTCAGCGGGTTCCGCCAGCAATTCGCGGCGCAGTATGTGCCGTCGAAAAACCTGCGGGCCTTGCGCGCCGGGCCAGAGAATCCGGCCTGCAAGCAGGGAGCGCAGTAGGCGCTGTCGAAAAACTTGTGGGGGCCTTTGCGGCACCGGGTCAGGGGACCCGGCCTACAGCGAGGAACACAACGGGCGCCGCCGAAAAACTTGTGGGCCTTGTGCGCCGGGTCAGGGGACCCGGCCTACAGGCGCGGCAGGCTACGGCCCGGCCACCACCACCCGGTAATACCGCTGGGGAGCGGCCACGGAGCCATCCGCCTGGGAGGCCTCCTGGCTGGTGGCCACGACGGGATCGCCCAGATTGTGCCAGGCACCGTCCGCCAGGGAATCGATGTATTGCACCTGGTAGGTTTTGCCCGGCACGGTCTGGAAGGTCAAAGTGATGGTTCCGGAAGCCAGGACTGCGCCGGTAAACCGGGGCGGAACCGCCACTGGCACATTCGGCTGGCCAGGCGTGGGATCCGTGAAGAGCACGTAACTTTGGCCGGGCTGGCCATCCGGGCGGCGCCCCTGGCTGACATCCGCCGGCAGCACCCCGAAGGCCACGAGGTCGATGAGGTTCAAGCCGGGGGAATACAGGGCGATCTGGTCCCCGGTCTGGTTCAGCTTGAAGCTCACATGCAGATCGCGGTCGCCCTCATTCTGGCGGGCCTGCCCATCCGCCCAAACCAGCAGGGTTCCCCGGGCGGGAATGATCCGGCCATTGGGGATCTTGAACTGGGTGGTGTTGCCGGTATCGTCCGTCAGGTAATAGCCGGATAAATCGACCGGAGCCGCCCCCGCGTTATACAGCTCGAACCAGTCTTCAAAGCTGCCATCGGCCGGGTCGGCCAGGGTCCGGGTGTTGTTGGACATCCATTCATTGATGAAGACCAGCACCGGGGTGGCGAGGTTGGAGGCGCCCGGGGTGGCGGTGGTGAAGATTTGCCGGTGGCTGGCCTGGCCATCGGGATAACTGCCAAAGGATTGGCCGGGCGCCAGCCCATTATAGAAGAGGTAATCAATCACGGCCGGCTGGTTCAGCTGCTGCCGTGATAAATAGAGCTGGCCGGATTCGGGGATCGGCGTGAAATCCGCATGGAGCTCGGCCGCGGTGGTCTTCCCCGGCTGGGCATCGAGCCAGACCAGGAGGAATTGGCCGGGATGGATGACGGCGGAATCCGGAAACGGCCAACGGTTCAAGTTGGCGAAGTTATCGGATAAATAATAGCCCGCCAGGCTGACCGCCTGGGAGCCCCCGTTGTACACCTCCACCCAGGGAGCGGGCTGGGAGGTGGCATCCACGATGATCCCCGTATTGACCGGCATGGCTTCGTTCAGCCAAAGGGCGGGAAACTCGGGCAAGGTGGCCCGCACGGAGTTGACCCGGCCCGGGGTGCGGGTGGCGATCCGGTCCGGCCCCACCCCATGGGAGCTGACCAAACCGTCGTTGGCCAGCTTGACGGTCAAACGGACATCCGTGGATCCGGGCAGATACCAATAGCTCAAGGTGTAGCGGGCCCCGGCATTGAGCGCGGGGCTGATCAAGATTCCGACGCCGTCATTGCGGTTGGTGACGGCGGCATCCGCCGCCAGATGCAGCGAGCCGCTCCCGGCATAGGCGATGGTGCTGATGCGCGATTCAGCATAATTGGTGCTGACCTCCCAGGCGGCCGGCAAGGGCGCTTCAAAGTCGCCCCCGGCGGCCAGGTTGCTGCCGAGGCGGGGAACCACGCCTTCCACCAGGACCACATCGTCCAGGAAGACATCCCCTGCCCCATCCAGGTAAAACTCCAGGCGCGAGCTGGAGGCCACGCCCGTGACACTGACAAACTTCCAGCGTGGCGGGAGAATCCCATTGGTGGAGACCGCGGTCCAATTGGCAAGGCGCTGGCTATCCTGGTAGGGATCGAGCAATTGCAGGGACGGCCCATGGCCATCGGCTGCCTGGGGCCATGGCAGCCGGGAATCATAAGTCACCTGGCTGAGGAGTTTATCCTGGTCCGGGGTGGCGCCCAGCTTGACGAGCGAGAGGGTCTCCCCGTTGTTTTGGAGCACGCCTTGATACTCGCCCACCACGGGCAGGCCGGCGCCATAGACCGCGTCAAAAACCCTCCGGTTCTTGACCACGAGCACGTAACCTTGCGCGGGAATGACGGCGCCATCGGCAAAGGCGTAATCCAGCCCGGTCAGCACGCAGCGGGATAAATCGAAGGCCTGGTTGATGGAGGTGTTGTGGATTTCCACGTAGCCCGCATCCGGGATGTCCGGGTGATACATGATCTCATTGATGACCAGGTAATCCTCGGGGCGCTCAAGCGACCCGGAAAACGACACCTGGATGGTGGATTGGGCGCCGGCCAGGGCGGCTCCCGCGGAATTATAGCCTTGAACCAGCAGCCGGTTATCGCCGGCCGGGAGGGCGAGGCGCATCACCCAATTCGTCAAACTGGTCCAGGAGACGGGATAGGCCACCCCGTTGACCCGGATCGTGGCCACCCCGATGGGAGCGGAGCCGGCCAGGGTGATGAGGTTCCGGTTGGTCCGGAAATCCTGGCCCCCATTGCTGGTGATGGCGAAGCTGGCCGTATTCGTGGCCAGCACCCGCTGGATGTAATCCCGGCGTCCGGAGATGTACGACTTGATCGGAGCGGGCGAGCTGACGGCCAGCCCGTTGGCCCGCAGGTTGTTGTATTTTTCATCCAGGTAGGAGGTGAAATGCGAATCCTGGAACGGGCCGTTCAGGATGTCCCCAAAGGCGCGCAGATAAGCACGGCGGAAGGGCGGATGCTTGAACATCTGGTCCGTGATGGGGTCCACTGACCCGTCGAAATGGGTCACCGAAAACAGGTCGGAGGAGGTTCCATCCCCCAGGCCGTAGCAGAAGCTGATATCCCAATTGAGCAGATGCCAGAGGTCGTTCTGCGGCTTGTAGGCGAACATGTTCTTGCCCCGGCGGTAGCCGTAGCTGTCCCAATCCCCCACCGCGTGGCGCATGGCCATGACCCGCATCCATTCGTCCACCTTGACGAGCGAGAGCACGGAAGGCTCATAACTATCACCCGTGGTATTCACCGCCTGCACCAGCTGGAGCAGGTTGGTGTAATTGTTGGGCGAATCCTTCACCGCGCGCTTGCGCCAGCACCAGCGGTAGCGGGCCTGCTTGAGCAAGCCGCCGCCGGTGGTGAATTTTTCCAACGTGGCGTCGAAATTGCTGAAGCTGTAGTAGGGATCGTATTCGAACCAATCCTCGATTTTATAGAGGTCTCCGTCCGCATCCTGCGGGAACCATTCCGCAATGTATTCGCCGTTGGGCTGCTGGACGTCTTCGAACGGCCAGGAGGAGGAGGACCGCCGCACGCCATTGACAAACATGTGGATATACCGGCGATGCGCGTCCGGCAGCCCCAATTCCTGCGCCATTTTATAGAACAGCTGCTCCCGCTGGGCGGTGGAATCGCTGCCCACATTGCCGGGCGGATTCAAGCCGAAATCGGTCACGCCGAGGAAGCGGTCATCCGTGGGGAAGATGACATTGTAATAGCAATTGTTGCCCACGGGGCTGTCATAGCTGCCCCAGTGGAAGGGGCTGCCGCCGTAGAGCACGCCCACATTGTACATCACGCGGTAGTTCCCGTAGACAAAAGTGCCATCCAGGGCTTCGTTGCTGCCGCGCTCGCGGCTCTCCCACTCGGTCTGCGTGGCGGAGGTGATCCAGAACCGGTAGGTGGCCAGGCCCCCGGGCATCACGTATTCGCCAAAACGGACCAGGCAGCTAAGGTTGGTGGAGGCCGGGAAGGAGGACGTCAAACGGACGGAGGCCTTGTCCGTGGCCTGGATTTGGAAGGCCACCAGGGCCCCGCTGATCTGCCCGGGCAGGGTGGCCGTGTAAACACCGTCGCCGGCGACCTCATCGCCCCCGCTGCCATCGTCAGCCATATTCAGGCTGGCCATGGTCACTGAGGGATCGAACCGGTATTTCAAAACCACCGAAAGGATGCCATCGGGATCCTGGACCCGGGCGGTGACCCGCACCGGCTCGTTGGCGGCCGGCAGCACGGGGTAATGGGCCACCTCATAAATGGCCGGCCCCAGGTTGGGCCTGGCCTGGCTGTTGGCCATGCCCGGGGTGCCGGGGCTGATGGGCAGGTTCATGGCGCCGGCCGCCTCCAGGTAGTTGCCCTGCAGCCGGAACAGAATGTGGGGGCTGCCCCGCAGCCATTTCACCCGGGCCTTGATCGTGGCCACCATGCCCGGCTTCAGGGAGGTCACCAAGGCCCCCTGGATCTGGTTGGGCCCCGTATCCCCGCGCGCCGAGGCGCGCACATGCAGCGAGCGCTTGCTGCTGTATCCGGAGGCGGATTCAAAATCCGAGGCGCGGTGCGTCCCCCGCATCTGCCACCCATTCAATCCCCCCTCAAAACTGGGGTTCACCACGTAATTGAAACCGGATGGGTCCAGCACCAGGACGTCATCCACCAGGCACTCGCCTTTGCCCAGGAGCAGGATCTGGATATTGTCGATGCCGAAGGACGGATCCCCGTGGTCCAGCAAGCCGGTGGTCTCGATGGTGGTCCATTGCGCTTTGGCAGTGTCATCGCTATCGGCCCAATTGGCCGCCAGGTTGTTATCGCTGTGGGCGTCCACCAGCTCGAGGCTGCTGCCATCGCCATCGGACCACTTCGTCCAGCGCCCGCCATCCCCGAAGGCGACTTCATCCACCGCCACGTAAACCCGGTTGGAGGTGATCGTGCCGATCGAATTGGTGACGAGATCCCATTCCGGCCTGGCCAGCGTAAGATGCTCACCGCGATCGGACAAAGTCCCCGTAAAATCCCCCACCAGGTTGGCGCCGTTCAAATTGGTGTAGCCACCCCGCAAATGCGCGGCATCCCTGGCCACCACCAGGTAGCCCCGGCCGGGAATCAGGGTGCCATCCGGGAACGTAAAGCTGATGCCATCCGTAAAGCGCCAGTGCGAGAGGTCCAGGGCGTTGGTGCCCCGGTTATACAACTCCACATACTCGTCCCGGGTCTGGCCGGTGATGGGGTGATACATGATTTCGTTGATGACGAGCTCCCGGATCAGGACGGGCTTGTTGGGCGCGCCCGGGGTTTTGGCCAGCAACTCGCTGAACGCGGGCGCCCCATCCGGGTAACGCCCGTAAGCGGTGCCCCGGGCTTGGGCGCCAAAATGGATGGCATCCAGCACGCGGGTGCGGGCCTTGTTCCACAGGAAGATCCCTTCCCCGGTGGATCTCAAGGAGAAGCCGAGCTGGCTCTCGGTGAGGTGGAAAAACCCGCGGGCGGCAAGGGTGGTGCCCGCCGGCAAAACGCACTTCACTTGCGCGGGATCGTCGGACAAGCCGCAGCCCGAGACATCCACCGGCAGATTGCTGTGGTTGTACAGCTCGATAAAATCCTGATCCGGGGGATCGGTATGGGCCAGGATTTCATTGATCAGGAGGTCATCCAAGGCCTCCGGCGCATAGGCGTCGGGCTTGCCAGCGGATCCCCCCACCCGGCCGCTGATGTCCCAGGCCGAGGGGTGATTTTCCCCGTAGGAAGGACGGGCCAGGATCAGCGAATGCCCGGTGCCATCGGCGGCCACCGGCCAGGGGCTGCGGCTGCCATATTTGATTTCCAAAAGCAGCCCGCCCACGGAATGATACACGCGCAGGGAATCCGCGCGGTTGCCCAGCTGGTTGGCATACCCGCCCAGGACATTGGTGATGCCATAGACCGCCCGGACATCGGCCGGTGACTTGGCCACCACCAGGAAGCCGCCAACGGGAATGGCCGTTCCGGCCGGTAATAGGAACTCCACCGCGCCCGCGAGCCGGTAATTGCCCAGGTCCAGCGTGGCCAGGCCCGCGTTGTAAAACTCGATGAATTCCAGCTGCCGCCCGTCGTTGCGCGCCGCGGGATTATACATGATCTCCGAGACGACCAGGCTGGTCCGTTTGCTGGAAGCGCTTAAAGGCTCATAATTCCGGGGCAGCCGCCCAACGGTGGCATTGGTGCCCGCATTGCTCAGCTCGCGGAACTCGGCCACGGTGGACTGCAGGGAGCTGTGCCCGCTGGCGGCCAGCCCGAAATAGACGGCGTTGGTCAGCGTCATTTGCACCGACCCCAAGGCGATCCACGCGGTGCCGTCCAGGCTGGCGAAGCCATCAAATTGGCTGCCCTCCCGTTTCAGGCGCAGCCAGGTGGCCGGGTAATTGACCGGGCAGGAACCCTGCAAGGCGGCCGCCGCCCCGTTGGTGGCGCGGGACTCGAAGAAACAGCCGTTGGGGCCGGGCGTGGCCAGCACGCTGGCGAACCGGCTGCCGGCCTCCAGGCTTTCGCGCACCATCAGCCCGGCCTTGGCCCAGGGATCCGACAAGCTGAGGGATTCCACCCGCACGCGGATATCGAAATTGCCGGCCCGCTGCTGGTAGCTGAACTGGAATTGGTCCGCAGTCCCCCCGATATCCAAACCGCCGGCGGTGATCCGGTAGCCATCAGCCACGGGCTGGAAAAGCCCCGGCAAGGCCGGCTTCCCGATATCCTGCGGGGAGAAATCCGAGGTGATGAAAGTCTTGGTGGAGTTGGGGGCGATCCGGTTCGCGGCCGCCGCCCGATCCGTGATGCCATTGACCGTCAAGGTGTAAGTGGTATGGGTGGCCAGGGGGGTGGCGGTGGAAAGGATGATCACCTTGGTTTCGGCCCCCTCGACCGCGTTGGTGACCACCACTCCCTTGTCCAGCTGGAAACCATCAAGGCCATTGGCCAATTGCACCGGCTCGGAAAACACCACCTGCACCGTCCGGGCGCCGGTATTTTGCACGGAAAAGATGGCGGGCGGGGTTTGGTCCGGGATGACCGACAATTGCGCCCGGGCGGAATTGGTGGCCCCCAGGATATTGGTGATCGCGCAGCTATACAGCACGCCCTGGTCGGCCAGGCTGACCATCAGATTGGTGTAGGCGGCATTGGTGGCCCGGGCGATGGGCACGCCATTGCGCAGCCATTGATACGCCAGCTTGTCCAGGTTGCTTACTTCCACCTGGAAAACAGCGGAACCCGCCTCCAGAGCCTCCACATTGGCTGGCTGGGTGACAATCGTGGGCGGATCGATCACCACCGAGGCGGAAATCAGCCGCGCCACAGGCATCGGTTCTTCCAAAGTGCCATCCGGCAGCTGCCAGCGAACCGCCAGGTTATCCCCGCCGCCCCCCTCCTTCATCAGGATTTCCAGATAATACAGCCTGCCCTCTTCCAAACGGATGGGCTGGGAAACCTGGCTGACTTCCTTGTCCCATTCCCGGGAGGCAGTCCAGCCGGCCACGTTGGCGATCAGTTGCTTGTTCTTGGGGTTGGTATCCGGACTCAGATACAGGACCGACTGGTCGTCGCTGCTGATCCAGAAAGTATAATCACCGGTGCTGGGGGGCGCCACGAAACCCCGCACGCGCATCCCATAATTATCGAGAAGATTGCTGGGCGCTTCCAGGTAATTGGTGAAGTTCGTGCTGTAGGCGGGGCGGTCGGGGAAACCCGGCGCGCTCAGCAGGTCGGCGATGGTGCTGCCGGAAATACCCGTATAAACCTCCACCAAAACGCCGTTGGTCTGGGCTTGGGCGCGCAATTCCCAACTGCCCATCAAGGCCAGCGCGGCGACAATCAAAAACTGTTTCAAAACTTTATTCATGAATCTGCCTTTCTCCGTCTCAACGAAATTTCATCGGTAAAAAAACCGCGGATCCGTGCCAGCCAAAAGGCCGGCACGGCCCGCTTGATGATTGCTTTAATCCCGCAATCCACATCCCACATCATTGCGCAACCGCCCGATAAAAGCGGATTGGGAAATGAACCGCGTCGGAATCCAGGAATTGAATGACCCCGGTGGGCGAATCCTTGACTGCGACCGGCAGCCAGAAGGCCAGGTCCACCGATACCTCCACCGCATATAACCGATTGGGCGCCCCCAGTATGGTCAGTTGAACTTCCCCGCTGGGCAGCTTGTTGACCAGGACGGTGGCCGCCGCGCCGCTGGCGCTGGCGGAGCCCAAGGGGACGTAAACATTATCGATGAAAGCCGTATCCGAGCCTTCCTTGAAGCTGCCGTCCTTCGCATAGCGCCATTCCAGCCGGTTGGTGCCGGCCTGAACATCAAAAATATAATTGGTCCAATTGATCTCGCCCGACCACCGCTGGAGCAGCTTCCCGTTCAGGTAAAATTCCAGCCAATCCCACCCCTCCTCGGAGCTGACGCGGAAATCGAAGGAGCCCACGCCCGCGAGCATGTTGGTGGAGAGCACCAGGGAAGACTTCTGCCCATCGCTGATGGTGGGTGCGGAGCGCGCGGCATAATGGCCACCCGCCACGGAATTGGTCTGCACAACCCACGGCACGGTGCTGATCGACGAACCCCACGGCAGCCTTTTCAGATCGCCCGATTCAAAATCCTCGGTGACCACGCTGTTGGAGTTGCCGCTGGTTATGACCCGGAACCGGGCGGACAAGCTGACATCCTGGCTCATGCTCACCGTGAGCGGATTATTCGGCACGTTGAAGGTGCCCTCCCACCCCACAAATTCAAAGCCGTTGGTGGGGGTGGCCGTCAGTCGGACTGACGAGCCTGCGGGATACATCCCCGAAGGCGGGAAGACGCTGCCGCCGGGATTGGCCACGGTGGTCAGGTAATAATATTGCCCGGGCTGCGGGGCCGTATAGGCGTAGGTCATCGTGATATTTCCCGCGGCGCCTCCGTAGCCGTCCACCGAAATATAGTAAAGCTGGTTGGAGATGACCGTGATGGTCAGGTCGCTGTAGCCGCTGTCCTGGTAGGCATCATCATTATACGCCACACTCACCAGGTTGGTCACATTGGTGCCCACATAAACATCCAGCAAAGTATCGAAGCTGGACCCGGAGGTGCTTAATTGCAGGTTGCCGGTGCCCGGCGCCCGCCAGCTATACCACACGGAGTGGCCGCCGGCATTGCCCGAATGCAGCGGCTCATCCGGCTCCAAGGTGGCGCGCCCGTTGACATTGGTGGCCACCCCGCCCATGCCGGTCAGCACGGTGGCATCGGCGAAGAAGTCATTGGTGGGGTTGAGGTGCCGCACCACGATGGAATCCGCCGACCCCACATTGCCCGCATAGTCCACCGCATAAGCGCGAATGATGTTGGTGCCGGGCGGCACCGACAGCACCACCTGCCAGTTGTCGGTCCCCACCGCATTGGTGGGCGGATTGCTGTTCACCTGAACCAAAATGTTGCTGATCCCGGAATCCAGGGCGCCCGCATCTTTGGCCATGCCGGAAATCATCAGGTTGCTCGAGGTGACCAGCGTCTGGCGGCTGGGATCGGTGATGGAAACCGTGGGCGGCCTGGTATCCGGCGTGCCCCCGGGCACGCAGCGCAGGCGGATGTTGCCCACCCCGTTTGAATCCAGGCCGGCAACGGCGATCCGGTAAGTCGTTCCCGCCGTGGCTTGGAATTGGACATACGCCTTCAGATTGTTCACCGGATTATTGGTGGCTGAGGCGACCTCCGTCAACAGCTTGAGGCTGGTTCCGGTATAAACCGCCAGGATGGTGTTGAACGAACTGCCCGCCGTATCGATCAGCACGTTGGTGGTCACCGGCGAGGACCACATCCACCAGACCGAGGCGTCCCAGGACGCCACTTTGGCGTGCATGGGTTCATCCTTTTCCCGGGAGGCATAATTATTGGTGGAAGTTACCGAATCCCGAATCCGCACCGCATTCGTGAAATTGTCGTTCACCGGCCTTGGAATTATCCGGTATGTCCTGGTATCAGTGTTGGTGACGCTGGTGGTTTGCTGCTGGCCCGACTCGTTGGTATACATGAGGTTATCCCCGATCAGCGTGAAGGTAACCGTCAATGGCAGCAGCACATCCGTGTCGGGAGCGATCAGGTTGCCGGAAAAGATCCCATCATCTTTGGTTTTATCGGGAGCCGCTCCGCCATCCTTGAGCGTCACGGTTACATTGCTTCCTCCGGATGGGAAGGTGGCCTTCACCGTCACATTGGTGAAAATCATGTTGGTGATCGTGTTGGTGTCCTCCTGGGTGGTGTAAAACAAGTTGGTGATCGTGACCGCCAGGAGGTTGGTGGATCCCTCCACCATGGGCGCGTTATTAGTCGGGGCAATGGTGAAATTAAAATTAGTGTCCGTTTGCGCCCAAAGAAACCCCCCGGTTAGAAACCAAGAAAGAGCCAAGGCCAGCAGTTTAATTTTTGACATACTTGATAAATAACGCGTGCTCATAACCAGATTCAATCACTAAATTAACTAATAGACACAAAAAGCCGGGTTTTACAGACCAACATACATCAGCATAATTCGTGCCAAAAAACGAATGCCAATCCAATAATACACACTTAACCCATTTGATCACAGCATATTACAACTATTTTATTGGTTTATTTCCAGCTGGGATTGGAAGGCGGAAAGGCGGCGGAATGCGTTTTTTCCAGCGTGAATGGCTGGAAACTTGAGGAACCGGAAGGCAGGCGGCCCTTTACCGGCCGGGAAAAGGTGGCGGAGGAGCGGAATTAAACCCCTCCGGCAGAGGCGGCAGCGCGGTCACAATTTCCCTCCAGGTTTGGCGTTCATTGGGAGTCAGGCTTTGCCATCGTTCCGCACTTTTCAGGAAGCGCTCCCTTTCCGAGGAGCTCAGATTTGCGAATTTTTGGAATGACTCGACACAACTCTGCCGCTGATGTGACGGCAAGCGGGCAAAGGTGCGCAGAACCTCCTCCAATTCTCCTCTTTCCGCCTCGGATAAGGCCTGCAAGGTTTTATGTTTTTCCGACTCGCTCAATTCAAAAAAGGCGTTGAAATGAACGCCCAGCTTTTCCTTTTGGGTTTTGGACAAAGCACGCCACTTGGTCAATTCAGCCTCCAATTTTTGCCGGCGCTCCGGAGGATGGTCCAGCAGGAGGGCGTGCTGCTCGGTCAGGGTGAATTTTTCCAACCGCAAAAAATATTGCCGGAAAGTCTCCCTCTCCAGGACTTCCTTCTGCAAGGGCATTGGCAGAAGATCCCATTCCTGCAGCCGGTCCTGGATGGTTTTGCGGGATTCAACCGGAATCGCATTCAACAACGCAAGCCGTTCGGCATGTGGTATTTCCATTAACGGAACCAGGTAAAAACGCAACTGCAAAACCTGCAAGCGATGTTCCCGTTCCGAGGCGGGCAAGGCCGAATATTCTTTAAGTTTCTGGATCAAGATCCTGCGCTTGGCCTCCGGCCGGTTCTTCAATTCCGCTGCCCACGATGCGGGATCGGACAGCAGCAGTTGACGAAAGTCATCCACCGGGTTCTCGATTAATTTCAAATCCACCGCCGGCTTGGCTGGCAAACCGGCCAAGCCCGGGATGCCGGGATTCTCAGCAATCCCCCAAGTCACTAATACCGTGAGGATTAGGAATATTTTTATGACAACCTTCCGGGACATTGCAGATCACTTGGAAAGGGCGAAAAACAAATCATCGTCACTTTTGTCCGGGACTTGGGCGAGACGATGGATGGCATCGTAATTTTGGAGCCATTCCAAAGGCACTTGGGTGGTCAGATCGCAGACTTGAGCCACACTCTGGGCGAGCTTCAGGCGGGCTTGCACTTGGTGCTGATAATAACCAAACCAGCCTATGAACCCAAAAACTGCCAGGGCTGCCAGTTTGGGTATTAGCCGCCGGCCGAACCAGCGTGCCAAAAGCGAGCGGGTGGAAGGAGCTGGCATTGCCTGCACCCGGGCTGCCGCGCCCATCACGCGCGAGGTAAAATTGGAGGAAATCGGAACCGCCGGCAAACCGCGCAAGGCACGGTTAAGGGCCAATTCATCCATCAGTTCCCGGGATGCTTTGGGATTGGCCGCCAAGATGGCCCGTATTTGGGCCATTTCCTGGGGGCTGATTTCCTTTCGCAAACCAGCCTCTCGCAACAATTTATATTCCGAGTCACTCATGTAACATTAAATTAAAACCCACAGCCTCCGCAAAGTTTCACGCACCCTCAAGATCCCTTATTCCCATTCGCCTGTTCGCAGGTAAGGCTTGAGCTGTTGTTTAAGGGTTTCCCGAGCCCGATGCATCAGGGATTTTGTGGCTGAAAGGGTGGTGCCAAGGATCCTGGCTATATCCTCATACGACATATCCTGCTCGCGAAATAAGAGTATGGCCGTCCGCTGATTCTCCGGCAAACCGGCCAGAACCTCGCTGATCTTCTCCTGCAGTTCAGTCTGCAGCATATCCTCCGCGGGGCCGGATATTTTGGAATCTGGATATTGCCTGCGGGACGACTCATCATCATCAGCCTTATCCGTTTCCAACGACTCCGCCGGATGGCGGGAACGCCGCCTGATTTCATTCAGGCATAAATTCCGGGCAATGGTAAAAAGCCAGGTGGAGAATTTCGCGGTCGGCTGGTATCGGGAAGCCGCCTTGAACGCTTGCACAAACACATTTTGCGCGACATCTTCGGCCTCAGCTAAATCCCCCACGCTGCGAAAGACGAGGTTGATGATTGGCTGCTTGTATTTTTCCACCAAGGTTTCAAAAGCATCGCCCTCACCCCGTTTTACGCGGAGCATCAACTCGGCATCGATATCGGGTTCAACGCCCATGGCCGCTAGTAGCTTGCACGAACCGGAACAAATATTGAATTATTATTCACCTGACCAGTCTAATATTCGGACCTGATCGTGCTGTTCGTTCCGGTCGGCAGAGGGGTCTTGCCTGTAGTGGGGTGCATTTAATGTGGTTTATGGGCCTCATTACAATTCTGAGCGCCTCGGTGAAGGTGTAAATGATCCCATCACCAAAAGAGCCAGAGCCTTCTGGCTCTTTTTTTATTGGAGGAGAGTGCAAAAGCTTGTTCAGTGGTTTCATGAAGAGTCTTGATAAGATCATCTCGCTGGAAGATTTGCCAGCCTGGCGCCGGCAAATTCGCGAGCGCGGGCAAAAGCTGGTCGCCACCAATGGCTGTTTTGACCTCCTGCATGCCGGCCATGTGACCTACCTCGAAGGTGCCCGGGAACAGGGCGGCTGCCTGCTCATCGGCCTGAATGGGGACGCTTCTGTCCGCCGCTTGAAAGGCCCCACCCGGCCGGTGAATAGCGAACAAGACCGCGCCCTGGTGCTGGCCGCCTTGACCGCCGTTGATGCCGTCGCGATCTTCCCGGAAACCACGGCCACTCGCTTCCTGGAATTGGCCAAACCGGATGTCTACGTCAAAGGGGGCGATTACCGGGTGGAAACCCTAGATGCCGATGAGCGCCGGGCAGTGGAGCAGAACGGCGGCTCGATTCTGATCATGCCGCTGGTGCCCGGAAAATCGACTTCCGGCATTTTGAAAAAACTGTCGCCCCAGGCATAGGCGCCCTCCGCCGCAGTGCAAGCCTGGCCCGCGCTCCTATGCGGAAGGTTTGCGCAAGGCGAAGGCTCGCCGGGGATTTTCAACCACCAACAGGCGGAAATCCTCGGCGGAAAAAATCGGCGGCGCCATCAACGGGGCCAACCGCCTAAGGAGGGTGTCGTAGGGCAGATTGTTGCCATTGTCGATGCGCTTGAATCCGGATTCGCCCAGCGTCCAGCCATCCCCGTGGGAAATCAGCAACCGGTTCAACAAGGATCGCTTCTTAAATTCGATCAAACAGGTCGAAACCGTCTTTATGTTCTTTTCACTGAGGCAGGCAATTTGAATCCAGGCCCCCCGCTCCGCCAGTTCCAAGGATGCCGGTTCCGGCAGCAGCTGTTCTTGCACCCAAATAAAGGCGTCGGGAGCCACGCCTTCGCGCGTCAAAATATCCAGCTGCTGGCGGGCGCCAAATTCATCCGGGGCGCCAGCGGCGATCGGCAAACCGGTAGCCGCGTGGGCCAAAGCTGCGCTAAGGGTTAATTTCACCTGCAAGTCGGTAAGCATGCCGGTATCCGCTCCGGTTTTAATAAAGCCCGGCCGGATTCCCGTTTGCTCGATGCCTTCCCGGCATTCCTTGATCCAACGGCCAGCTATTTGCCTTTCTGACTCATAGGCTGCGTGTTTGGGCAGGAATTTATGCTGCTGCGACCCATCATAGCCGGTATTAGTCAGGATGTGGATGTCCGCCACCTCCGACAGGCGCTTCAACAATAGCGGATTGCGCCCCATGAAGGCCGGGGTGCCATCCACCACCGCCCGGCCGCCGAGGCTGCGAAACCATTGCAGAGGGGAGATGGCCAGGTCAAAAGCCTCCTGTTGATCGTAGCGCGGCTTGTTGGTGGAATCATTCCCGGAGCAGTCCACCACCACATGTTCATAGGCAAGTGCCAGGCCCAGCTTGGGCGCGGGTATCGGCCCGCGAATGGTCATGATCTGGCCGGAAAAATCGTGAGCGCGATAGGTGGCACCCAGGGCCAGCGAGGAAGCCAGGACCAGGGACTGCCGTAAGAATTGGCGGCGTTCGATGTTCATCGAAAAGTCAGACGTGAAAAATATTGAGCGGCGATCTAAATTATTAAAACTCCTTTAACATATTCCCGTAGTAGCCGGTCCAAAAGGTAAGAACCTGGTAGGCGATCATTAAGACAATGCCAAAATAAATAAGCCGGGGGAGCCATTGGGCAAAACTGCTGAGTTTGCGCATGGATCCTTCCTGGTAATACTGGAAGATCCGCCGCAAGGTTTCATCCAGCTTGCCGGCCATTTCCCCGGTGGCATAAAGGCTGGTGAAAACGCTGGGGAACACACCGGTTTGCCGGAGCTTTTCAGCCGGTGTTTGGCCGCCCAGCAAATCAGGCTTCCAAGCCGCCACCGCCTTGTGCAGCTTGGGCGAACCGCAGGCAGCGGCTGCCATTTCCCAAGCTTCAATGATCAAAATCCCGGCATTGATCGAGGCTTCCAGGGAGTTCGCCAACCGCGCCAAAGCTAGCTCATGACGCGCTTTGCCAAAATAGGGAATCCACCCCAGAATCTGCTCGACCAACGCCCGCCACTTTTCGCCATGCTGGCTTTGGCCGGCATACAAACTGGCCAGGACCGCCAAGGCAACCGGGAAAATCACCCCCAACGTGCTGCGCAAATAGGCGCCCATATCTCCCGACTTAACGAACTGGGGCAAAGGGGCCAGCAAAACACTCAACAGCACCACAAAAATCGGATACGTCAGCTGGCTGATGACCGTTCGGATCAACTGGGCTTGCTGCTGATAATAATCGGCTAAAAGCTTGAAGCAGGAATCCAACCGCCCGCTTTTTTCCCCGGCTTGCAGCAAGCCGATATCGAATTCAGGCAGCCATTTCCCGGTGGCCTGCAGCGATTCGCCGACCGTAAATCCCTGCCGGAGCTTGTCCAGAACCACCTCCAAATGCTTCTGCATGGAACGGGAAGGAGGGCTCTGATAAATCTGCTCCCAAGCCTGCAGCACGCCGAAGCCGGCATGGGTCAGGTTGGACAATTGGTAATACAACTCGGCTTGGTTGGCGATCTGCCCGGGCGTGACAAGCCAAGCCATACAGGGGATTAATCGGCCAGGTGCTTTTCGATGTTGGCAGTGAGATCCCGCTTGCTGCGCATGCCCACCACCTGCTCCACGATCTCCCCGCCTTTGAAAATCAAAATAGTGGGCACAGCTCGAATGCCAAACTGATTGGCGATCTCCTCCTGATCGGACACATTGACCTTTCCGAATTTGGCCCGGCCGTCGAAATCGGAAGCCAATTCATCGACAATTGGCCCGATCATTTTGCATGGGCCGCACCACTCCGCCCAAAAATCAACCAACACCGGGGTTGCCGCCTTCAAAACTTCCGCGTCAAAATTCTCGCGGGTCAGAGTAATCACATTTGCACCAGCCATAAATACCTGCAGGAAAAAACATATGCCCCGCAGGCCGCTTGCCGGATCCCTGCGAGGCAGTAAAAAATCCTTAACGCAACAACAACAAAACCGAAACCACCCCGGCCAAGCCACTCAAAGCGGCCAGCACACCCAGCACAATATCCACCATGCTGGGACCGGCACTGACCGGCCGGCTGGGAGCCGCCGGCCGGGCTGCCGGAGCGGAGGACGGGCGGATGGGGGCCGCGCTGGAAGCCGCCGGAGCCGCCGAATGGGCAGGTGAAACTGCCTGCGGGGCGGGACTCGGCGCCGCAGGTGCTGCTGACTGAACCGGAGGAGCCACCGCCGATGGAGTTGGCAGGCGGATGGTGGGCGCCGCCGTTGGCTTGGGCGGCAGGTTAATCCGGACCGTTTCCTTCTTGGGCTGAACCTTGACGGCTTCAGCCGGCTTGGGAGGCACTGCCCCTGGAGGCGTCGGCGTATTTGGCAAATTCTCTGACATATCTATCAAAGTTTAAAAGGTGCCGGGAGTTGTGTCAAATCTCTTTAGAAGGCGCGGCGCTCAGCAACTCGGCGCAGCGATCCACTATAAAGCATGAAGGGCAAGCCAGCGGCTTGCCCATGGGCGATGACCTTAAAAACCGGAGTTTAGCGGCGATAGGAGCGCTCGCCTTCGCGTCCGCTGCCAACCGCTTCGCCCATTCCGTCACCCGCGCGGGGCTCTTTGGGCCGGGCCACGTTGACGGTCAAATTACGCCCTTGGAACTCCTTTTTATTGAACATTTCGACGGCTTTAGCCGCTTCCTGATTGGAAGCGAACTCGACAAAAGCAAATCCCCGCGATTTACCCGTGAATTTATCCAGCATCAAGTTCACTGCGGTGATTCCACCCGCTTGTGAAAAATAGTCCCGCAGGTCACTTTCTCGGGTTTGATAGGAAAGATTTCCCACGAAGAGCTTCGATTCGTTCATGAACAATACAGTTAAGGTTTACCACTGCCCAAAGACAGCGCGGGGATTCTGCACTGGCAGGACCACAAAAGCCAATCACTATAACAATACTGACCATCTGTCACACTGACACCGACACTGCTTTTCACAGCATTCGGGGAATCCTACCAAAGCATATCTCCATTGCAATAAAAGAATTAAAAATTATTTCAGGCCTTTTCAGTCTGCCCAAAACCGCGTTTTCACACCTTCATCGGGCCGCATTCAGCCCATTTCCAACCGCCGCGCAGAGTGGTTGGAAAAACGGCTTCAACGGCGCATAATGGTCCCCGCCGGGCGTTCGATCCCAGGCATTGCCAGCCCGCACCGCCACTAAATCCAGGCTGGGCACCACCAGGATCAAACTGTCAAACAAGCCCCAGGCCCAATAAGCGTCCCGGGGAACTTCCGGCAAATGACCGTCGGCGTTGTTCCACCACAAGAGGCCATAATGGGAGGAAGCGTCCCCGTAGGTTTGGTGCTCATACACCGGCAACGGCATCGGGTCTTTGGGCACAATGCTGACCAACATCACAAACTCCCTCGGCAGAATCGTTTCCGCCTTCCACATACCCTGGCGCAGGTAGAGGTAGCCGATCCGGGACATGGCTTCGACATTGGCGCTGATTCCCGCCCCGAATTCCCGCCGGGGCAGGCCCAAAAGCTGGTTTGGCCGGTAGGAATTATTGCGCCATTTCAAATCCGCTTCGGTGATGCCCAACGGCTTGCATATCCGCTCAAACAACAACTCCTTGAGATCCTTTTTATAAGCCAAAGTGAGGCATTCCGCCAGCCAGTTTGGGCCGCCATCGCTGTAATGCCACTGGGTTCCCGGCTCGAACAACATTTTCTCAAAACCTCCCGGCTTGCTGAAGCCGGCGGTTTGCCGCGCCAGCATGCGCAGGGTTACCTTTTCGATCCACCCGTTGGTGACATTTTGCTCAGGTGGCACCGCAAAAGAGGGATGGTGTTTGATGGCCCGGTCTTCCAGGCTGGCGCGCTTATCGCCCAAGGCCACCCCCAGGAGGGTCACTCCAATGGACTTGGTGGTCGATTTCAAGTCGTATAATTGGCGGGGATCTCCCCAACTCAAAACCAGCTTGCCTTGGTGAATGATGCATCCTGAACCCCTGGCCTTGGCCGCATAGTCCCGGGCTTCGTGCAGGCGGGCCGCACTCAAGCCAAGGCTTTCCGGGCTGGCCTGGGGCCAGGCCTCCCCAGGCCAGTCAGTTGCCTTGGCGTTTGAAACACTGATCCAAGCCAGCAAAATCCCGAAGGTTGAGCGCCACTTCATGTCAGGCGATGGTAAATTGTGGCAGGCGCACCAAAGCCCCGCCTTTTTGAGCCGATTGATGGGCACAGAGCCCGACGCAAGTCCAATTGGCGGATTGTCTGGCATTCGGGAAGGGATCCCGGTCCTCCACCAGGGAGGTGATGAATTCATGGGCTAAATGGGGATGGGATCCGCCATGCCCGGCGCCTTGGGCGAAGCTGAGGTGGGTTTTCCGGGCCAGGTCATACACCCCTTTGGTGGTGAAACGCTGGATGCCCGCCGGCAGCCGCTTGGCGAAGTCGGGGGCCTTGACCGGTTTGGGGATTTTCGATTCCGGCAACTTGGCCCGGTGCAGGATCAATGGCTCGTGCTCGATCAACGGCCACTCCACCGAAGCCTTGGAGCCATAAACATCGAAACTCTCCCGATATTGCCGGGCCACGTCGAACAAGGAGCGGTAAATGCGCGCCCCCAAATCGGAATCCTTGAACTTGATATGGGTGGATTCCACCGCGTAAGGGGAATTGTATTGGGCGATCAATTCCTTCCGGATGGTGCCGGAACCAAAACAGGAAACATATTCGGCGGTGGCATTGGTCAATCCGCAGACCGGCCCCACGCAATGGGTGGCATACCACATCGGAGGCAGCCCTGGCCAGTAGTTGGGCCAGCCATCCATATCCTGTTGATGGCTGGCTTGCAGGAATTGGATTTTGCCCAATTCGCCCCGCTCATGAAGCTGCTTGATGAACAAAAATTCCCGGCTATACACCACCGTCTCCATCATCATGTATTTAAGGCCGGTTTTTTTCACCAGCTCAACAATTTGCCGGCACTCGGCCAGGGTGGTGGCCATGGGCACCGTGCAGGCCACATGCTTTCCGGCTTTCAACGCCGCTATCGATTGCCAGGCGTGGTCGGGTATCGGGGTGTTGATGTGCACCATATCCACCGCCGGATCCTGGAGCAGCTCTTTGATATCAGTGAACCGTTTCTCCACGCCAAAGGCATCGCCAATGGCATCCAATTTTTGCCGGTTGCGCTGGCAGATTGCATACAGGGTGGCCTGGGGATGCCGTTGGTAAATGGGAATAAACTCGGCGCCGAATCCCAGCCCGACAATTGCCACATTGATTTTTTTTCCGCTCATAAGATCCTTTGTTGTTTGGGAATTGGTCGCATCTTAGCGGATCCCTAAAGACCAGGCCAGCTAATTCCTTCCAGCCTTCAGTTCCTGCGCAGCAAAACCCGGAAACTCAGCGCTGACTGCCTGGCGCAGGCGTTGCCTGATCAACCCATAAACGGAGCGTATTTAGCGGCAGTAAAACAATCCGAGGCAAGAATGAAAATGCGCCTCAAGGCGATCAGGCGATCCGGGAACGATCTCCCAGCCTTTGGGCGGCTCGCGACAGAGGGTTGCCAAACAAGGGATTCTGAAAACGGCCACCGATTTTTCTAAGCGAATTTTCCTGTTGAAACCGAAGCCGATTATCCTACGCTGCTTCAGTCATGGAACTTGTTCACCCAAAAGCCTCCGAAACCCGAAACACAACCAGGATGGGCGTGCCTGCCCAAATGAAAGCCTGGCGGCCCCTGGCATTCTGCCTGGCCAGCCAACTCCTCCTCGCCGCCGCCTTCATGCCTGGGCTCAACCGTGTTTGCGCTCAAACCTCCCCCACCCTGCCACCGCCCGAAGCCATCCAATACAAGAGCTTTGAAAACGAAACCCTTTCGCTGTTCGCCTGGAAAGGCCGGAAGGTGGCATTTCTGACCGAAAGCAAGGACTTGGATCCGGAGGCCATGGCGCGCCTGTGCCATACTTTTGACCAAGTGTATGGATTTTATCAAAAAGCCACCGGCCGGGAGCCCGCCCGAGCCAAACACCTGGAAGGCCGCGTAACGGTCGCCGAAGTCAAAAAAACCTGCGGCGCCGGGTGTGGTTATCTGGGCGCCACCGGCATTGAATTAATGCCCGACTGTTTCCGGGCCCTTTATGAAGGCGTGTTGCGCCAGAATGTGTATGACCAGGCGCTGCCGTATGAATTCGGGCGCAATTTTTGGTTTTATTCACCGCAGCTAGCCTACCACAAAGACGCGGACGCCGGCTCCATCGTGACCGGTTACGCCGTGTTTATGCGCTTCCTGGCCCTGGACACCGCGGGCGCCAAACTGGGTCCGTTCCGCGACCGCAGCGGCGACGACTTCCGCCGGGAACTGAAAAAGCTGGTGGATCTTTACCTGGCCGATCCTGCTTTCCGCTGGGAGAACACCTTGAAAATCGGCGCCGCACCCCCAAACCCCATGGGACTTAACGGCACTGATTTGTTCGCTGCGTTTTGCTTCCGCCTTTGCCAGGATCATGGCGGCACCGCCTTCGCTGAAAAACTTTGGCGGGAGGCCGGCCAGCGCCCGCCTGCCAAAACCACTCCGGAAGCCATCGATAATTTTGTCATCGCAGCCTCCCTGGCGGCCCGCCAGGATTTGACCCAGCTCTTCCAAAAAAACTGGCGCTGGCCGGTTTCCGACCACGCCCGCCAGGAAGCGGCCCGGCTCCTGGCTGATAAAAAACCGTGAGTCCACCCCCGCAGCGGACCCATTGAGCCTCTGCCACCCTGGAACCTATCCCATCCCAGCTGAAGTGGAAAGCCCGCCTTTAAGTGTTCTGCCCGCTGGCAGCGGATGCTCCGTGGCTGCGGTTCCCATAGCAGCAATTGCGAATCATCCAGGCGGTGGCCAAGGTCACCAAAGTGCCAGTCAAGGCATACCAGGGCCAGGCCAGCTTGGTTTTCACCACCAAACCAGCGGGGGTTTGCGTTTCCCATTCCAGGCGGGTGATCAAAACCATGGCCACCAGGGAAACGCCCGCGCCACAGACCACCGGCAAAGCCGGGCCGCGCTTCCAGAAAAGCACCAGCAGCAAACCGCCCAACAGGGCGCCGCTGGTCAAGCCCCGCAGGGAGAACGCGGCGTTCAGGACGTATTCCACCTCCCGGCTCAAATAGGCCACAATAATCAGCAAAACCGCCCAGCCCACAGTCGAGAATTTGCTGAACCGCAGGTAATACGCCTCGCCCCGCGGCCGCCGGGCCATCGGCTTCACAAAATCCATCGTGGAAACGGAGGCCAGCGATGTCAGGGCCGAACTCACGGACGACATCGCCGCCGACAGGATGGCGACAATGAGGAAACCTTTCAGGATGTGGGGCACCGCAGTCATCATGAAAATGGGATAGATATAGTCGTTCGCCTTGATCCCCGAGCCAGCCTTGACCTCGGGAATCGGTATGACCAGGGGTGCCTGCTGGTAATATGCCCAGAGCATGACGCCCACCAGCAGAAACGTAAGGAACAAGGGAAAAATCACCACCGCGCTCAAAATGAGCGCCTTGCGGGCATCCACCACATTTTTGCAGGCCAGCACCCGCTGGACAATCAACTGCTCCGCGCCGTGCGAGGATAAGACCACAAACGTGCCGCCAATAATGCCCATCCAAAAATTAAACGGCAGGCCCAGGGTGACCCCCATATTCAGCCAATGCAGCTTGCCGGCCGCAGCCGCTTTGGACAGCAGAGCGGTGGTGCCCCCCTCCACCAAGGTCGGGATATAAAACAAGGTGAACAAACCGCCAGCCATGAACAATCCAAACTGGACCGCGTCCGTCCATATCACCGCTTTCACGCCGCCAATGTAAGTATAAAGGAGCGATAGCGAGACAAACAGCAGGATCGCCCCCAGGATGGGATCCCCCGTGCCGAAAGCCAGCAGGCGGTCACCCAGCATGAGTTTGACGGGGATGGAAGCCACGTAAACCCGCACCCCGGCCGCCAGCGTTTCGCTCAGCAGGAATAAGGCGGCCGCCATCCGGCGCGCCGCCGGGCCGAAGGCCTGTTCCATCAACTGGTAGGGGGAGTAGATTTCCCCTTTCAGGTAATGCGGCACCATCACCACCGCCAGCAGGATGCGCGCGATCACGTAGCCGAGGATGATCTGGATGAAGGAGATATTATCGCCATAGGCCATCGCCGGCACGCTGATGATGGTGAGGGCGCTGGTTTCAGCGGCGACGATCGACAAGCCGATCCCCCACCAGGGCGTATTTTTGCTGCCCAGGAAATAATCGCGCGTGTTGCGCTGGTCTTTGCCAAACCATACCCCCAGCCCGATGATCCCGAGCAGGTAACCGGCGATCACCAGCCAGTCAGCGGCATTGAAAAAACTCATGGTTTTAGGTTCAGCGCCGAATCGTCCCGGGATTTGGGCAGCAGGAAGCAAAGCGCTGCGGCCACGAGCATCCCCGTGCCCAGCAACGCGAAGGGGATCGTGATGCCGCCGGTGGATTTTTTCAGCGCGCCCACAATGTCGTTGCCAAAATAGCCGCCGAGGTTCCCGATGGCATTGACCAAGCCCATGACCAGGCCCATGACGTTGCGGGGCAAGGTCTCGGCCGGGATCGCCCAGAACGGGGCCATGGCCATGAACGGGCCGGGCACCGCGAGGCACAAAAACACATAGGAAAGCCAGAAGGAATAAGGCTTCAACAGGACGCTGAGGATGAGGCTGGTGCCGCTCATGATGTAAGCGATGGCCGTATGGCCGCGCCGTTCACGGGTTTTGTCCGAATGCCAGGAGTTAACCACCATGAACACGGCCGTCACCACGTAGGGAATGGCGAAGAGGATGCCGTATTCCAAGCCGGTCGATTTGCGGCCCGTTCCTTTCAAGCCTTCCGTCAGGAAGGTCATGCAGCCATAGGCGGCGCAGTTGTGAAGGAAATAAATCACCAGCATGATCAACACCTGCCACCGCAGGAAGGCCTGCCACATGGTCACCGGCTTTCCCGTATCCAGCTGGCTGGCTTCCCGTGCCTGCGCCGCCTCCAGGAATTCCCTTTCTTCCTTGGAGATCCAACGGGCATCCCGGGGACGGTCGCTGATGAAATAAAGCCAGATGGGCAGCCAGATGAACGGCAGCGCGCCTTCGAGGATGAGCATGGTTTTCCACCCCCAGGCGCCAATCAGCCAGCCCGTCAGCGGGGCCGATCCCGCCACCGCCAAAGGCTGGCAAAGATTCCAATAAGCGTTGGCCCGCGCCCGCTCCGCCCGCGGAAACCAATGGGCCAGCAACACCAGCGTGGCCGGAAACACACCGCTCTCCGCCACCCCCAGCAGGAAGCGCATCACGGCAAATTGGGTGAAGGAGGAAACCATGCCGCACCCCACCGCGCAAATACCCCAAAAAACCAGCAAAATGGACACCAGCCACTTGGCGCTCCAGCGGCCCGCCAGGTAGCCGCCCGGGATCTGCAGCAGCACATATCCGAAAAAGAATATGCCCGCCGCCTGGCCCTTGAGCCGGTCGTCCATCCCCAGATCTTTCATCATGGTGGAGATGGTCGGATCCAGGGCGAGGGATACGTTGGTGCGATCAATGTATGAAATGGTATACATGATCAGCGCCACGGGTATGATGCGCAGCCAGCGTTCGGATTTCATGCGCCCCGATGATTCATCAAACCGGGGACTGGCAGCAAGCACTTTATGCGCCCCCCCCGCGGCTGCATCCATAATCCCGCACTTGCCCGTGTTGGATTGTGCCCCAGGAACGCCGCCCATGGTTTCCTGCCCAGGCAGGCATTTGAGTTGACTCGCCAGCCCCGGCGTGGAAAACCAGCAGGTGTGCAGACTAACGAGCTGATCCAGCTGGGCGTGCCGCTCGGGGAACCCATGCGCCGCGCCACCGATTTCATTTGCGCTTACTGCCTCCGGGGCGGCGACCGCACCCGCTTGGCCGCGGAGGTGGCGGCCGTGGTCCGCAGCCCATCGGATTTCCTGGCGGATCCCCTGCGCGGCAGCTTCGCCAAAGCGCTCCAATCCGCCCCGCCGCCGTTGCGCGCCCAACCCGCCGGCTTCCGGCAATGGGGGGAAAACCTGGAGCCGGAGGCGGTCCTGCAAATGCAGAAAGCCTGCCTGATCCCAGTGGCCGTTGCGGGCGCGCTTATGCCGGACGCGCATCCCGGCTACGGCTTGCCCATCGGCGGAGTGCTGGCCACGGAAAAGGCCGTGCTGCCTTACGCCGTGGGGGTGGATATCGCCTGCCGGATGAAATTGTCCGTGCTGGATCTCCCGCCCAAAACCCTGGACAAAAAACGGGATCGCCTGGCGCGGATCCTGGAGGAGGAAACCCGTTTCGGAGGCGGAGCCATTTTCGAGGAGCGCCGGCAGCACCCGGTGATGGATGAAGACTGGTCGGCCAGCCCGGTGACCCGCCAATGCAAGGACCGCGCCTGGTCCCAATTGGGCACCAGCGGCAGCGGCAACCACTTCGTGGAATTTGGCCGCTTCGTGCTGCCCGAGCCGCTGCCGGGCCTGCCCGCCGGGGAGCATGTGGCCATCCTCAGCCACAGCGGCAGCCGGGCGGCGGGAGCCATGGTGTGCGGCCATTACAGCCAGCTGGCCTTCGACCGGCACCCGGAATTGCCCCGGGAACTGCTGCGCCTGGCCTGGCTCGACCTCGCTTCCGCCGAGGGCCAGGAATATTGGGCGGCCATGGAATTGCTGGGCCGCTATGCCGCCGCCAATCACGAGCTGATCCACCGGGGCCTGGCGGAAAAACTCGGCGCCCAGGTGCTGCTGGAGGTGGAGAACCACCACAACTTTGCGTGGAAAGAGATCCACGGCGGACGGGAAGTGGTGGTGCACCGCAAAGGGGCTACGCCCGCCGGGGCCGGCGTGCTGGGCATCATCCCCGGCTCGATGGCCGCCCCGGGATTCCTGGTCCGCGGCCGGGGCAACGCGGAATCCCTGGCCTCCGCCGCCCACGGCGCGGGCCGCCTCCTGAGCCGGGCGCAGGCGGCCCATACCATGTCCTGGAAGAAAGCCAATAAGCTCTTGCGTGAACTTGATGTCACCCTGCTATCCGCCGGTTTGGATGAAGTCCCCATGGTTTACAAGGACATCCACCAAGTCATGGCCAGCCAATCGGACTTGGTTGAAATCCTCGGCCGCTTTGAACCCAAAGTAGTCAAAATGTGCCCGGATGACACCCCGGATGAAGATTCCCCCCGCCCCGGTGACGGGGAAATATAATACCCCTGGGTTTGGCGATCCATCCCGCCGCATCCGCAAACCTGCAGCGGGTAGCCGCCGAGGTAAGGAGGCGGATCTGGCCCTGGCGAATTTCAATCCTCACCCAATCCGCCCAAAACCCGCCACCAGTTGGAATTTGCGGAGCATAGGCACACGAATGATCCAGGTCCTCCTCACGGCGGCGGCTACCCGCCGTGGATTGGCGGAAACTTCCATGGCCCAGGCCTGCCCAACGCTGGTAACTTCCGAGATAGCACGTAGCGAATGCACGGGGAACACTGGTCCCCGGAAGCTAGATTTTGGCCTTATTTCCCCGTGGGGATTGGCTTGCCCGTCTTTGTAGCATGGGCTTCAACAGGTGCGGGTCTTGGGCCGGCGGTAACTGCTTCAGGACGACTGTTCGGTTTTGTTCAGTTTGAGCTTGCAATCGCATGGCTTTTTTTGAAAATTAACATTGGTTATGGAAATTCCAGATCGTCGTTATTGGGATTGGACCTTGGGATGCTGTCGGTGGCGGGCCAAACCGGGTTGGGATCAAACCGGGCGGCGGGCGGCATTCACCATGTTGGAAATCATGATCACGGTTGCCATCATCGGCCTGATCCTGGCCATTGCGATGCCCAATCTCGTGAAGGCCCGGGAAAAAGCCCAGCGAACCGCCTGCATCGCCAACCTGAAGAAATTGAGCCACGTGAAAGAACTGTGGGCCTTTGAAAAAAACAAATCCCAAACCGCCGTTCCGAACCCAAGCGATATGACTCCCTATTTGGGCGGTGGCAAAATGCCTTCCTGCCCGGCCAATGGCTCTTACACGCTGGGGCGCGTATCCCGAACCCCGGTCTGCTCCCTGGCTGATTTGGGCCATGATACAGGAGACTCCGATGCCGAGGATCACCACGCGCAGGATTAATCCCGCCCGGTTTTGGGGGCGAAAGCTGGCAATTTAAGCGGACCTGGTTCCTCCTGGCCGCTTTATCCCCTGGTAATTGCCGCCGGGCGGCCTCCAATCATCATTTTATACCCTTTTCACACCGGTGGCTGGGCCGTGTTCCTACCACTGCATTAGCCGTTAGGGAATCGCCCTCATGCGCCTGCCTATGCGATCCGCAAATCCCGAATGGCGGCGGGCCTTGCGCGGATTGGGCCTGGCTTGAAGTTCGCCCGCCCCAGATCCGCCTCGTTACCTCGGCGGCTACCAGGTTTAGGTTTGCGCATGCAACGGAATGGATCACCCATCCAACGCGGGTATCCGCCAACGTCCGGAGGCGGATCTGGACCATTCGTATGTCGCTGCGATCCGCAAATCCCGAATGGCTGCGGAACGGGGGCGGATTGGGCCAAGTTTGAAATTCGCCCACGGCTGATCCGCCTCGTTACCTCGGCGGCTGCCAGCGCCAGGTTTGCGTATGCAACGGGATGGTACGACCGCCCACCGCGGGTAGCCGCCGAGGTCAGGAGGCGGACCTGGACCATGCGTATGCCTATGCGGTCCGCAAATCCCGAATGGCTGCGGGTTTTGGGCCAATTGAGCCAGGTTTGAAAATCGCCCGCGGCGAATCCCCGCGCCCCGCTGGCGGGGAGAGGGACAGGGTGAGGGGACGTGCTGCCACCCCCGGTTTTCAGAAAAAAACCGAAGGATTTCCATGAGTAAATAGCTGCATAGTCTTTTTCGCTACTATGCCCAAGCTATTCTGCGACTACAAAATCGCGTTTTTGCCGTCGCGAAAGTTTTCAGTTTTTCTTGCCCCCACCAAACGCACAATTTTATGGTGGATCAGCAACGCCAATTTTTACACTAGTACAACGTTTCATTAAAAGATATACAGATAAACCAGGTGGGTGGTATGG
>CAYPCQ010000081.1:695-41424 GCA_964409245.1 uncultured Verrucomicrobiota bacterium | reverse complement strand
CCGTTTAATACCTATCCGGGCGCTTTAAACCAGCGGCTTTTCTGCAAAAGTCCACAAATACCCCAGCCACCATTAAAAATGCCCCTCGCCCTCAAAAACCTAAGCCGCAGAGCTGACTTGCACCCGAGCCGGCAGAGCCACCTATTCTTACCTTGAGACTTTGGATCTGATCCGGCAGACTCTGTTCAAACAGTATGAGCATTCCCGGATGAAGACGGCCGCCGTGCATGGCAATCTGAACCGGCCCAATTCGGTGACGAACTTGGCCGGTGGCAGGGCCAGCTCCGGTTGCGGCCGCATGGTTGCCAGCCGGCGAACAAGCCGGACCTTGGCTGATGGTTTTTGCCGGCCTCATCAATACCAATATAACACCTTGGGGCTGTTACAGCCGGGGAAACCTCCTGGCACAGCCGGTTTCGCCAAGTGGCCGAAATCCGGAATCCGATCCCCTGAAACCCTCAAAATCACCGTCCAACATGAATAACGCCTTTTTTTGGCCGCTCTTCGCCTTGGCTTCCGCGCTGGCGGCGGCTGAACCCAAGCCGGGCGATGCCGATTATCCGGCCGCTTCACCCTCTGCCCGGCACGAGGAGAAAGTAAAAGCGGTTAAATCCGGGGACTACGACCTGGTGCTGATTGGCGATTCGATCACCCACACCATCGGCGAACTCGGCGGCAAATACGAGCCGCTGAAGGCGGTTTGGGACCGGCATTTTGCGCCACGCCGCGCGATCAATCTCGGCCATAATGGCTACCGCACCGAGAACATCCTTTGGAACCTGCTCCACGGGGAACTCGATTTTGCCCGCTCGCCGAAGGTGTTCATGATCCTGATCGGCACGAACAACACCGATGACCGGCATTTCCCCAAAGTCCATACACCGGAGGAGGTTTTCGCGGGCACCAAGGCGATTGTCGATCTGATCCGCCAGCGCCACCCAGCGTCCAGGATTCTCCTGCTGCGCATATTCCCGCGCGGTGGGGACCATGAGCAAGGGATCAGCCCGCCGGCCTTCAATTCGTCCGCCCAATGCCTTGAGACCTGCCGCCGCGCGGGCGAGCTCACCGCCCGACTGGCGGATGGCCGGCAGGTGTTCTGGCTCGACATCAACCAGGTGTTCCTGCGCCCGGACGGGAAAATCAACACGGACCTGATGTGGGATTTGCTGCATCCCGGGCCGGCGGGGACCGAGGCCTGGGTGCAGGCGGCGGAGCCGATGCTGGCGCAGCTGATGGGGGATCAGCCCATGGTGGATGCGCCATCCGCCCGCGGGCTGGTGGCGCGCCTGCTCCCCGGACAGGCGCAAAAGTTCGTGCTGGAAAACATCCCCAAGGATCCGGCAGGCGATGTTTTTGAAATTGAAACCCGGGATGGGCGCGTCATCCTGCGCGGGAACAACGGGGTTTCGCAAGCCTCGGCGTTGAATTGGTATTTGAAGCATTATTGCCACTGCCAGGTATCGCTGTGGGGCAGCAACCTGGCGCTGCCGGATCCGCTGCCGGAGGTTCCGGGCAAGGTCCGCCAGGTGAGCCCGTTCAAATACCGTTATTACCTGAATTTCTGCGCGTTCAGCTACAGCCTGCCGTGGTACGACTGGGCCCAGTGGGAACGCTTGATTGATTGGATGGCTTTGGAAGGGATCAATATGCCCTTGTCCGTCACCGGCCAGGAGGCGATCTGGCGCAAGGTTTACCATGACCTGGGCTTGACCGACCGCCAGCTGGAGGAATTTTTTGTGGGGCCCGCCTACCTGCCGTTCGGCTGGATGGGGTGCATCGACGCCTGGGGCGGGCCGCTGCCGCCAAGCTGGATTGACCGGCACCTGGCGCTGCAGAAACGGATCGCCGGCCGCCAGCGGGAACTGGGCATGACGCCCGTGCTGCAAGGTTTCACGGGTCATGTGCCGGCCGCCCTCACCAACGTGTTTCCCCAGGCCACGCTGCACAAACTGCCTTCGTGGTGCGACTTCCCGCCCACCCGTTTCCTGGATCCCAGCCAGCCGCTGTTCGTGGAAATAGGCCGGCGGTTCATCGCGGAGCAGACCCGCGAATTTGGCACCGATCATCTCTACGCCTCGGATACCTTCATTGAAATGCCCCCCCCGAGCAATGATCCACCCTTTCTGGCGGCCATGGGCAAGGGGGTTTACGAGGCCATGCGGGCGGGAGATCCCGAGGCCATCTGGGTGATGCAAGGCTGGGTCTTCCACAATGCGCCGCAGTTCTGGCAGCCGCCCCAGGCCAAAGCCTTGCTGGGGGCGGTGCCGGATGACCGGATGATCCTGCTGGATCTTTATTGCGAGCAAGCTCCGGTTTGGAGCCGGACCGAGGCGTTCTACGGCAAACCGTGGCTGTATTGCCTGATCCAGGATTTTGGCGGGGTGGTGAGCCTCCACGGCGGGCTGCCGCAAATCGCGGACGCCCTCCAGGCCGCCAAAACCAGCCCGCAGCGCGGGCGCTTGACGGGCATCGGGTTTGTGAATGAAGCGCTGGGCTACAATCCCGTGGTGAACAGCCTCATGGGTGAAATGGCCTGGCGGGCCGCCGCCCCGGACCTGAAAAACTGGGTGCCGGAATTTGCCCTCAGCCGCTACGGGCGGCTGCCCGCCGCCGCCGCGGAGGCCTGGAGCACCTTGCGTGAAACCGCCTACCGGGAGCCCAACCGCACCGACTCGCTGGTGTGCAACCGGCCCGCCTTTTCCGGCCGGCCGCAGTGGGCCGTCGCCGGCGGACCTTACGAAAAATCCCGCCTGGCCCAAGCCTGGCAGAAACTGCTTGCCTGCGGTGGCGAGTTGGGGGGTGTCGATGCCTACCGGTTCGACCTCGTCCACGTGGGGCGGCATGTCCTGGACAGCCTGGCCGCCATGAAGCTCCAGCGCGTTGCCCGGGCCTATGAACTCAAGGACCGCCAGGCTTTTGGCGAGGCCACGGCCCGGTTCCTGGAGCTGCTCCGCGACCTGGACCGGTTGCTCGGCACCCGTGAGGAATTCCTCCTGGGCCGCTGGCTGGCGGATGCCAGGCAGTGGGGGGGCAATGACGAGGAACGCCGGCTCTACGAATGGAATGCCCGGAACCTGATCACCCTCTGGGGGCCCCGCGACGGGGTGCTCCACGAATATGCCCAGCGGCAGTGGTCGGGCCTGATCACCGGGTTTTACCTGCCGCGCTGGGAGCTGTTTTTCCGGCGGATGGGCGCGGCCTTGGAAGGCGGGGCGGCTTTTGACTCCGGGGCTTTTGAACAGGAGGTCCGCGACCTGGAGGTGCGGTGGACCCGGGCCCGGGAAACTTATCCTGCCGTGCCCCAGGGGGATCCGGTGGCCCTGGGGCGCCAGCTCTGCGAAAAATATCTGCCGGATTTCGCTCCCAACGCAGCGAGCCTGACCACCGGCAAGCCGGCCACCTGTTCGGCGGCCCTGCCTGGGCATCCGGCCAGCCTGGCCAATGACGGTTTCAGCAACAGCACTGAAGCCTATTGGGCCACTGACGTCACCCACGATCCGGGCGCCTGGTGGCAGGTGGATTTCGGGCAGCCAACCCAGATCGGCCGGGTGGTGGTGGTGGGGTATTACGGTGATCGCCGCCATTATGGTTTCAAATTGGAAGTCTCCTCCGACGCCCGGCAATGGGAACTGGTGGCCGACCGCCGCGAACAGAAGGAACCCGCGGCCGAGGAAGGGTATGCCTGCGTTTTTCCGCCGCGCACCGTGCGCTATTTGCGCGTGACCGAGACCCTCAACTCAGCCAATACCGGCCGGCACTTGGTCGAAGTAATGGCGTTTGAGAAGTGAAAACCGGATTTTGCGGAATGGCGGCCAAACGATTCCTTGGCATGATGTTCGCCAGTATGGCGTGCGTGCTGCTGGCCACCCCGCTGTTGGCGCAGGCTCAAGCCCGGCGGCCGTGGCGGGTGTTTGTCGTCTCGGGGCAATCCAACGCGCAAGGGTACAACCACATCCGGCAATACCACGGCGGCCGGGAACCTTTTCCGGAGGCGCTGCGGGTGCAACCCCGGATCCGGTATTGGCCCGGGAAGGATACGCTCCAAAACCAGGAAAACCTATGGACTACGCTGCGGGTGGGCGAGGCGGGCTCCTTTGGGCCGGAGATTGGCCTGGCCAGCGAACTGGAGCGGATACTGCCCGGCGAGGAGATCGCGATCGTCAAATATGCCTCAGGCGGGACCGGCATTGCCCGGAGCGCGGATTACCAGGATTACATTCCCGCCCTGGCCGGCTATAATGACCAGGGCCGCAATTGGCACCCGCCATCCGATGGCCGGGAGGCCGGGACGCTTTACCGGGCGCTCCTTGCCAACCTCCGCGCCGCGCTAGCCGCCCTCGAACGCGAGGGGAGACCAGCGGAGTTGGCCGGCTTTATCTGGATGCAGGGGGAGCACGAAGGAGGGATCAGCCGGAAAATGGCCGGGGACTACGCCCAGCTTTTGAGCGGCTTCATCCGCTCGGTTCGGAAAGATCTGCAGGCGCCCTCCCTGCCTTTCGCCATCGGCCAGGTGAACAGCCACACGTGGGCGTTTGGGGATATCGCCCGCCAAGGCCAGGAGGAGGTCTGCCGGGAGGACCGCCAAACGCGGCTGGTCAAAACCATCGATTTGCCGCGCGTCAGCGGCGATGCCTCGCATTTCACCGCCGATGGCATGTTGACGCTCGGCGCCCGGTTCGCGGCGGCGATGTCGGCCATGATCCCTGGCGCCCAGCGTCCCACCATCCCAACCTCCATCCATGAGAAATAATCCTATGAATAAAATCGGCCTTCTATTAGCGGTTTTCCTGCCTTTGTCCGGCGCCGCCGCGGTGCGGGAAGTGGCACACTACAACCTCCGTGACCTCCGCGGCGCCCAAGCCCCCACCGCGCCGGAAACATGGAAAAGCCTCGCGCCGGGCGGGCCGGATCTGGCGCGCGGGGGATCGCCGCAAGCCGCGGCCAGCGCACCCGGGGCACGGCGTTCGCACTATGATTCATCCATTCAGTTCAGCGATCCCAGCCAGTGCTACCGGGTGGTGCGGAACCTGGCCGGGGGCGGCAACTTTGTGCTGGAGGCCTGGGCTTGCGCGCGCCTGGGGAATGCGGGCGGCCTGCATACGGTGGTGGCCAACGGCCATGGCGGCATCGGTTTCATCCTGGGCCAATCCGGCGATCACTGGGGTGTCCTGGTGGGCGGGATCGGGTTCACCCCGCTGGCGCCTGTGGCGCCGGGGGTGTGGACGCATCTGGCCATCGTAAAGTCCAGCGACCGGGTGAGCGGCTGGCTCAATGGCCGGAAAATTTGTGAATTGCCGGGTTTGGGCGGAGGGCCGCAGAATTTCTCCATCGGCGCCACCGCCCCGGGGCGGGAGGCATTCGATGGCGCAGTGGCCGAGGTCCGCTACGCCACATTCCAGCCGGGCCAATTTGACCCGGTGGCGGATTTCCTGCTGGACGTTCCGGAGCTGAAGCGCATCCAGGCCGAAGGCCGGCAGGCCCGTTCGAACTTGGTGGCCGCAGTATCGAAGACTCCCGGGGTCAGGATGGTTGATCAATTAGATCCGGCCCCCGCCTCGGAGGACTGGCTGGTCAAGGCGCCCGCCATCCCCACCGCGGTGCAGGTGTTGCCCGGCCCGGATTACCAAAGCGCGCAGATCATGCTGGCCAACGGGCTGATCAGCCGCACGTTCCTGGTCGCCGATGCCAGTTTGGCGGCCCCGGCGGCGGCGACTATGAGCTTCAAAAACCTGCGTTCCGGCGCTGAATTCGTGCGCTCCATCCGCCCGGAAGCCGTGCTGACCGTGAACGGGCAAAGCCTGCACGTTGGCGGCCTGCTCGGCCAGCCGGTGCACAACTACTTCGACCGGGCCTGGATCGGAACGCTGACGGGCGATCCCGCAGCGCTCGGTTTTACCGGCCTGGAGACGGGCGATGTGGCCGGCAATCTCCCGTGGCATCCGCGCTACGGAGCGCCGGAAACCGCCTGGCCCCCCAAAGGCAAGCGGCTGACGCTGCATTTCCAATCCCGTTCGGGAGGCGGCCTTCAGGTGGCGGTGCATTACGAGATGTTCGACGGCCTGCCGATCCTGGGCAAACAGGTGGTGGTCCGGAACGCCGGCCTGAAGGAGATCCAGATTGGCCAGTTGGTGGCCGAGATGCTGGCGGTGCCGCACGACCAGGCGGCGCGCATCTGGGTCGAAAGCGATTACACGTTCAGCAGGATGACCACCACCCGCTGGGAGGAGGATCCGCTTTATGCCACCTACTCCGAAGGCCGGGAACCGATCGGGGATCTGCGTTACATTTCCAACACTTCTTTGGACCATCCCTGGAAGCCGGTGGATGCCCGCGATTTTCCAAGCCTGGGGGCCGCGCGCTATCTTTTGCTGAGCCAGTATTCGCAGGGCCTCGCCAAAATCCTGAAACCCGGCGAGGTCTTCACCTCCTTCCGGACCTTTGAGACCCTCCACGATAACGACGATGCCGAGCGCCAAGGCCTGGCGCGGCGGAAGATGTTCCGCGCCGTGGCGCCCTGGACGCAGGAAAATCCCATCTTCATGCACCTGCGCAACTCCGATTCCGAATCCATCCGCCGCGCGGTGGACCAGTGCGTGGAGACCGGCTTTGAGATGATCATCATCACTTTTTGGAGCGGCTTCGATATGAACAGCACGGACCGCCGGTATTGGGAGCGGATCAAGGCCGACTTCGACTATGCCCACGCCAAAGGCATCCGGATCGGCGGCTACATCCTGTTTTGCTCCACTGCCTCCAAGGGGCCGGCCAATGACGCCAAGCAGGACTTTTACCCGCCCAGCCTTTGCCTCGGCTCGGAGTATGTGGATCGTTACTTCAAGCACCTCTTCGATTTCATGGATTTCGTCGGGCAGGACGTCATCGAAACCGATGGCCCCTACCACGGTTATCCTTGCGAGTCCACCACCCACAAGTATCACCAGGGCCGCGATGACTCCTTCCGGGTGCAATGGGAGAAGATGGCCGAGTTTTTCCACGGCTGCCGGCGGCGGGGGATATTCGTCAATGCGCCGGACAGCTACTTTCACCAAGGCAGCAACAAGACCGGCATGGGCTACCGGGAGGAAAACTGGTCCCTGCCCCGCGAATACCAGATCCTCATTGGCCGCCAGAACATCTATGATGGCACCTGGCACAAGCTGCCCAGCATGGGCTGGATGATGACACCGTTGGTGGAATATCACGGCGGGGGGCCGGCCGCCACGCTCGAGCCGCTCAAAGACCACCTGGATGCCTATGGCGCGCACCTGGCGCAGAATTTTGGGTCCGGAGTCCAGAGCTGCTACCGCGGGCCGCGCCTCTACGACGCGGAGGAAACCCGCGTGTTGGTCAAGGATACCGTCGCCTGGTACAAGAAATACCGGGCCATCCTGGATTCCGACATCATCCATGTCCGGCGCCCCAATGGGCAGGACATTGACTGCATGCTGCATGTCAATCCCGCCCTGGAACACCGCGGCCTGGCCATGGTTTACAATCCACTGCCCGAATCCGTTAAAAGGACTTTGAAACTTCCGCTTTATTACACCGGCTTGACCGGGGCAGCCCGGATCCGCGAACGGGAAGGCGCTTCCATCCGGTATGCCCTGGACCGCGAATCCAACGTCCAAGTGCCAGTGGAAATCCCCGCCAAAGGATATACCTGGCTGGTGATTGAGTAATTCACCGGCGAACAAAACTGTTTTGGCTATCGACTAACCTCGCCGGCCAATTTAGCATGGCCGGGTGCAAATCATGAAATCCAAACCAGGCAATGAACCGCTTTGAGGCGCCCCCAAACGAAGTTCAGGCCCGCGGCAGCCTGCGGTTTTTGTCACTGGTATGCCTGGTGGCTTCACTGGGTGGTTTGTTGTTCGGCTTCGACACGGCGGTCATCTCGGGGACTGTCGAGCGGGTCAAACAGCAATATGGCCTGACCGAAATGCTGGAGGGCTGGTTCACCAGCTCGGCCCTGGTGGGCTGCATTCTCGGCGCGGCGGTGTCGGGCGTGCTGGGGGACCGCTTCGGGCGCAAGCCGATCCTGTTGATTTCTGCGGTGTTTTTGTTCGTCTCGGCGCTTTACTCCGCCATCCCACCCACGTTCAACGTGCTCGTCATTGCCCGCTGGATCGGTGGGGTGGGGGTGGGGATGGCGTCGGTGCTGGCGCCGCTTTACATCTCGGAGTTTGCGCCGCCCAGGCACCGTGGCCGGCTGGTGGCCTTTTACCAGCTCTCCATCGTCATAGGCATCCTGCTGGCCTACCTGTCAAACTGGCTGATCCTGCGGTTTGCGCAGAATAATCCCTCCGCCTTCGGGGGGCATGGCGTCTGGCATTGGACCCTGGTGGCCGAGTTTTGGCGGGGCATGTTTGGGGCTGAGATGGCGCCCTGCGTGGTGTTTTTCGTCCTGTTGCTGTTCGTGCCCGAGAGCCCACGCTGGCTCCTTAAGGCCGGGCAGGCGGAACGCGGCCTGGCCATCCTCACCCGCATCGGGGGCACGGAAACGGCCCGGCGGGAACAGAAGGAAATATTGGAGGGCCTGGCGCGGGAGGAAGGCTCCGTGCGGGAGCTGTTCAGGCCAGGCTTGCGCCTGGCCCTGCTCGTGGGGGTGATGCTCTCGGTTTTTGGGCAGCTATCCGGGGTGAACATCGTCGTATACTATGGACCCAAGATCCTCATGGCCGCCGGATACCAGGATGCCGCCGCGCTGCTCAGCCAGGCGGGCTTTGGCCTCATCAACCTGGTCTTTACCGTCCTTGCGCTCCTGGTCATCGACCGCTGGGGGCGGCGCCCGCTATTAGTCGGGGGCATGGCCGTGGTCTCGCTCGCTTTGGCGGTTCTGGGTGGCTTGTTCCTGTTCGCGGCCCAAGGGGCAGTCGTCTCCAAAACCGTGGGTCTTTTGATTGGCCTGGTGATCTGCGTCTATATGGCCAGCATCGCCTTCTCCATTTGCGCGGTGATCTGGGTGCTCACGCCGGAGATATTCCCGAACCGCATCCGCGGGCGGGCGGCCTCCATCGCCACCTTCGCCAACTGGTGCACCAATGCGCTCAGCGCCCAGCTATTCCCCTGGTATTCGGCCCGGTTTGGCATGCAGGCGGCCTTTCTTACTTCCGCCGCCATTTGCGCGGTGGCCACCTGGTTCTTCTGGAAATACGTGCCGGAAACCAAAGGCAGAAGCCTGGAGGAAATCGAGCGGTTTTGGCGGCGCGGCCACCTCGCCGGGAGCGGCCGGGAATAACTCATTCTGATCCTTTGAATATGGATGCGCAAATGGACTTGGACCGCATAAAATCATATCTCCGCATTTACCGTGACGGTTTGCTGAACGACACCCTGCGGTTCTGGCTGCCGCGTGCCATTGACCTGGAGCATGGTGGTTATCTGACCGCCCTCGGTGAGGATGGCGCCGTCCTGCAAACGGACAAGGCGGTCTGGTTCCAGGGCCGTTTCGCATGGCTCCTGGCCACCTTGTATAACACCGTGGAACAGCGCCCGGAATGGCTGGAATATTCCAGGCATGGCATTGAATTCATCAACCGGCATTGTTTCGATCAGGACGGCCGGATGTTTTTCCTGGTGACGCGGGAAGGACGGCCGCTGCGGAAGCGGCGTTATTGTTTTTCGGAGGTTTTCGCCATCGTGGCGCTGGCTGCTTACTCGATCGCGGCCAGGAACCAGGAGGCGGCGCAGCAGGCCTTGGAACTTTTCCAGCGGGTGCTGCACTTCCAGCCCGAGCCCAAGACGGATCCGCGAACCCGCGCCATGAAGGGGCTGGTCATGCCGATGATCCTGATCGTGACCGCCCAGGAATTGCGGAAGGCCACCAACAATCCTTTGTGCGATGAGGTCATCGACCGGTGCATCGCGGAGATCGAACGGGATTTCCTCAAGCCCGAATTCAAGTGCCTGCTGGAAACCGTCGGACCTCATGGCGAATTCATCGACACCTTCGACGGACGCATGATGAATCCCGGGCATGCCATCGAAGCCGGGTGGTTCATTCTCGAGGAGGCACGGTTGCGCAACCACGATCCGCGCCTGGTCCGGCTGGGCACGACCATCATCGACTGGATGATGGACTGGGGCTGGGATCGGGAGCACGGGGGCATTTATTATTACCGCGACGTGAAGGGGCTGCCCGGCACGGAGTATTGGCACGACATGAAGTTCTGGTGGCCGCACAACGAAGCCATCATCGGCACCCTCCTGGCGCACCTGCTCACCGGCGAACCCAAGTATGCCCGATGGCACCAAATGGTCCACGATTGGGCCTATGCGCACTTCCCCGATCCGGTGCACGGGGAATGGTTTGGGTATCTGCATCGCGATGGCAGTGTGTCCACCCGCCTGAAAGGCAATGTGTGGAAGGGGCCGTTCCACCTGCCGCGCATGCAATGGTATTGCTGGCAGCGGTTGGAGGAGGAACTGAAACGGCGGAACCAGCAACCAGGCCCCAACCTTTAAAACCACAACCCACAGCGAACGATGAAAAAATTCACAACGATTATTGAAGCGGCATCAACCACACCCCAAGGCAGGATCCCTGCCAATTGCTTCCTGGGCGCATTCCGCATCCTGGTGGGAGTTGCGGCGGCGGCCTTCTGCCAAGGCTCGAGCGCGTTCGGAGAGGAACCGGCCAGGGGAGCGGCAGTTCCCGCACCAAGCCGTTACGAGGGTAAATTTTGCGCAGGCGCAGGCGATGTCGATTTCCTGCGTTTGATCGACGAGTCGTTCGCCTTTTTCCACCCCAACGCAGTGGTGCCAAACCTGGCGATGATCTATCGTCCGGATTGGGATACTTTTGTCGAAGGCGCCGGCTGGCAGGGCTGGTGGATCCAGAACAGCTACGGATTCTCCTACGCCGCCACCCCATTTCTCCAGGAACCATGGTTTTCCACATTGCAGCGGTCCTGGGATCTTTTCTGGGACAACCAGGGCGATGGCAAGCGCCAGGGCGGGTGGTCCGGCCCGGTGTTGGTGGCGCCCGATGGCTGCCTGGGCGATTGCGCCGCACCCGGCAAAATCATGTATAAGCAGGGGGACGGCGATGTGGCCCGGCACGATTGGTTCCACGAGGCCACTGCGGCGGGCATCGTGATGCAGGCGGAAATCCTGCTGGCCAGCCGGGACCGCCCGGGGCTGGCCTATTATCTGCCGAAAATGAAAAGGGCCTGCGACTCCATTGAGCGGACTCGTGATCCCGGCAATAACCTGTTCCTCGTCGGCCCCGCGTGCAATCTCCTGGCGCCCAGCTATGGCGGCGCGCGGCAGCCGGACGGCTCCTTTGGCAAAGGTTACCTGGCGGGCCTCTCGATCAACTACCTCGCGGCGCTGGACCGGATGGTGGAACTCCTCAGGCTGGCGGGGGACAAAGACAGCCTTCCCGAATATGAACGGCGGCAGAGAATCACGCGGCAATCCTTATCCCAATTGCTGGCGCCAGCCGGATATTTCGTCAAATCCGTGGAATCCGGCGGCGTCAAGCACGGCGTGCTGGGCCAAAAGCAGTTCGGCTATCTGGAAGGGGTGGCCAACGCCGATGCGGTTGCGTTCCGGGTGGCCGACGATCAGACCTCCGAAAGCATATACCGGCAGATCGCGGCGTTCCCGGCGATTCGCCCTTTCGACTTTCTCCTCACGAGTGCCCCGTGCCTTGACGATACGTATTGGGCCTGGGGGCGTTCCTCCGGGCCGGGTTTGGAAGGCATCCAGCAATTTGGAGACTGGGTCAATGGCGGGGTTTGGGCCACCGTCGAAGGGCGGGTGATCCTGATGTATTACCGGCTGGGCAAGTTCGAGGATATCCGGCGTTCCGCCACGCGGGCGATGAAATGGGCCAAGGATTTCCGCATGGACGCCCCGTGGTCACAGCGCGGTGAGAACACCGACAATTCCTGGTATGACGAAGGCAAATGGCTTTACGGCAACGGGATCAAGGTGGCGGCGGATAATTTCGCCATCCCCGCCGCGACCGTCCGCGGGCTGTTTGACTACGATTATCGCTGGGATCGCCTCATCCTCCGGCCGCGGATCCCGGGATCGATCACTCAATTCACCCAGAAAGAGCCGGTGCGATTTGGCGCCAAGACGCTTCGCCTTTCCTGCCGCAATGGCGGGCCCAAGATCCAATCGGTTGAGATCAATGGGCGGTTGAGCAAAGCCCAATCCCCCGAGGCGGTGGTTCTGGCCTATGACGAACTGCCAGATCAGGCCAGCATCCAGATCACCACTGAAGGCCGCTGGCCGGAGGCAGTTTCCACGGTGGCCTATCCCACTGTTCCCGCGCTGGTCCAGGAGAAGGGACAGCTGGCACAGCCCCCGGCCGAGCTGACGGAAGCGTTGCAGAAGCCTTTCGCTGTCCTCACCGCCCTGAGCAAGCTCCTGGCCGCCGAAGCGGGCGCCGGCTATGAGCGTGCTTTCGTGTCCGCCACGATTGAAGCCTGCGAGGCTTACCAGGGGCGGGCGGCGATGGTGGCCGGCCCCGGTTATTACCGGCCCATCAAACCGCAGCGCGGCACCGCCCTGAATAAGTTCTACGAGCAGGTGGCCTTGGAAATGTATAATGGCCTGGCCAGGCGGATGTCCGTTTACGCCGAAAAAGGCGATGCCCGGCAAAAGCAGCTCGCGGCGTTGTTTGCCGAGGTGCAAAAGCAGAAAGAAAAGAAATAACCGGGCGAAACAATTCACCCAGCGGAGGAAACATCCATATGTCCCATCGATCAGGCCTTGATTCACGCCGCGCGGCGGCTTGGTTCGTCGCGGTAATGGCCATGTTATCCGGCCGGTCGGCCATTTCGGCGGCTGATCCGGCAAATTCCGGCCAGGCGGTCCCGGAACCAGCGGCTCGAACCCATCCGAACGACCGCATCAAAGCCTTCTGCATCGACTTCAACTGGGGGGCCGGCGGACCCAATGGCTTTCCGGCGCCGGGAACCTTTGCGCAGGCGGATCCCGCGGCGCATTATCGATGGTACCGGGATCTGGGCGTCAACGCGATCCAGACATTCTGCGTGAGCTGCAACGGCTATGCCTGGTACCAGGGAAGCGGGGTGGCCCCGGTGCAGCCTGGCCTGAAGCATGATTTCCTGAAACAGATCACGGAATTGGCGCATAAGGATGGCGTGAAGGTCATGGGATACTTCTGCGTGGGCGCCAACACCTGCTGGGGCCAAAAGCATCCCGAGCAAAGCTATGGAATCCCCAGCGCCATTCATATCCCTTTCACCAGCGAATACCTGGACTACCTGGAAGGCAGCATCCGGGATGCGCTCACCAAGACCGGTATTGACGGTTTTATGATTGATTGGGCTTTCAGCCCGCCGCTGCTGATGGATCAGGAGACCGTCCGGTGGCTGCCCTGTGAGCAGCAGATGTATGCCGAATTATTCGGCCGGCCGTTTCCCGGCAAGGACAAGCTGGCGGCTGGCGAGACCTTGGATTTCCAGCGCCGCGCGCTTGAGCGCTGCTGGCGCCGGATTCATACCGCGGCCAAGTCGGTCCTGCCTGGATGCATCATCTGGCTGAGTTGTTTCGACCTGGCACATCCGCAGGTCGTGGGTTCGGCGATGCTGCGTGAGGTGGATTGGGTGATGAACGAGACGCCCACCCCGGCGAAGCTGGACGCAACCCAGCGGATGGTTGGCCCCCACACCAAGCTGATCCAGTGCGTTTCCGGTGGCAGCACCGAGTATGACGCTTCAAAAGTGCTGGATGACCCGAAATACCAGGATGTGGGCCTTTATGGTTTTGCGCCGTGGCCAGACCCGACGACCACGTTTCCACCCGATCCCCCCCGGGACGCCACCCAGAAAAACATCCGGAGCAATATCGAGAAGCTGCGCAAAGTCTATCGTTCATCCGCGTCTGCGGCCGGCGTGGTGAATTTGCGCTGCGAATATCTCACTGATCCATCTGGCATCGACGCTGCCAAACCGCGCTTGAGCTGGGAGATCGAATCCGCCCAGCGCGGTGAACGGCAGACCGGGTATCAGGTGCTCGTCGCCTCGGCCCCGGAGTTGCTCGCCAAAGACCAGGGTGATCTTTGGGACAGCGGCGAGGTGGCTTCGAGCCAGAGCATCCAGGTGGAATATGCGGGCCAGGCTTTGCGTTCAAGGACGCGGTGCCATTGGAAAGTCCGGGTCTGGGACAAAGATGGCAAGGTGTCGGCCTGGAGCCAGCCGGCCCGGTGGACCATGGGTTTGCTCGAATCCACGGATTGGCAGGCAGCCTGGATCAAGCCTGCTGCAGTGGACCCGGTGAAAAATGGCCTTGAAGGCTCTGCGTGGATATGGTTCCCGCAGGGCGGCGCCCTGGACCAGATTCCGCCGGGCGCCGCCTATTTTCGCGCGCGGCTTCAATTGCCGCCCGGGGCCGGCATCCGGCGCGCTTCGGTCGTAATGTGTGCCGATAATGCCTTTGCTTTGTTTGTGAACGGGAAGGAAGTGCTGAAAGGCGACGACTGGCATGTGCCCCAAAGGACCGAGATCACCCAGATGCTGAAGTCTGGCAAGAATATCTTCGCCGTGGCGGCCACCAATTCCGCCGGCAACCCAAGCCCGGCTGGATTGGCTGGCCGGGTGACCGTCGAACTGGCCAGCGGAGGCGGAGTGACACTGGAAACCGGCGCCAATTGGAAGAGTTGTGATCGGGAGCAAACCGGTTGGCGGGAAGTTGGAAGCGATGACCAGGGTTGGTCCGCCGCCCAAGAGGTTGCCAAGTTTGGCACCCCGCCCTGGGGTCCCATGGGGAAGACTGAGGAGAAAATCGTCCATCCGTGGTTGCGCCGCACTTTTCAGGTGAAAGCAGACATCAAGCGCGCTGTCATTTATGTCAACACCCCTTCCGAGTACGAACTCTATATCAATGGCCGCAAAGTGGGTGACGATGTGCTGGCGCCGGCCCATGTGAATGTGAGGAAGCGCATGCTCTACAATGTTTACGAGGTTGCCGGCTATCTTCGCCCGGGAACCAACTGCATAGGCCTCTGGATGGCGCCCGGATGGTATCAACCCCGCTACGGCAATCCCCATCAGGCGCCGATCGTTCGCGCGCAACTTGAGGTTGATGCTGCGGATGGCCGAATGGTCGTGGGAACCGACGCCCAGTGGCGCGCCACCGAAAGTTGCATCAGCCAGATCGGCGCCTGGGGGTGGAGCGATATGGGTGGGGAACTATGGGACGAACGCCGGTTCGTCAGGGATTGGAATCAGGTGGCGTTCGACGACAGCGGTTGGCCGTTGGCGGTGGAGGTTCCCGCGCCGAAAGCGGAGCATTCCTGGCAGGCGATGCCGGGCAGCCGGCTGGGAGCGCCCATCGCCGCGAAAAAGATTTACGCCCACAAAGGGAAGTGGGTGGTGGATTTCGGCACAACCTTGACGGGATGGATGCGATTGCGCCTGCCGGCGCTGAAGCCTGGGCAACAGGCAACCATCGAATATGCCGACTTGGATAATCCGGTGTTGGAACATATGCCCAATGGGGATGGATTCCAGACCTTTGGCCAGAAAGATGTGTATATTGCTGGCGGTGAAGGATGCGGGATTTTCTGCAGCAAGTTCAACCAGCATGCCTTCCGCTACGCGGTGATTGCTGGATTGCCGCAGGCACCAGCCCTGGCCGATGCGGAGGCAATGACCGTCGAAACGGATCTTGAGAAAGCCGGGGAATTTTCCTGTTCAAACGAGCTGTTCAACCGGATCCACCAGGTGACCGTGGCCACCTACCACACCCAGATCCCCTGCGGGGTGCTGGGCGGCGGGGAGGCCCGCGAGAAGCTGGGTTATGGCGATGGGGGTTCTTTTCTTTCCGGGATGCTGTTTAACCTGAGGAGCGACGCTTTTTTCCAGAAATGGCTTCAGGATTGGTGCGACGGCCAGCGGGCCGATGGATTTTTGGGCCACACCGCGCCGGAATTCTATCCGGCGGGCGGGGGGCCATCCTGGGGCGGACAGGCCAGCGAATTGGCCCGGCGTTTATATGTATACTACGGAGATGGACGGGCCGTCGCCGGGGCTTACGGCACGCTGAGAAAATACCTCGACCATCTGGAAAGCCAGACGAGCCGTGACCTGTTGCGCTACTTCAATCCCTATGCACCCAAGGTGCAGCAGGAGTGGTATTTCCTGGGTGATTGGACGCCCCCCGGCCCGTCCGCGGACAAGCATGGTTTTGTTTTCGAAACGGCGGAGCAACGGGAGTTCTTCAACAATTGCTACCGGATTTTGCTCTGGGACCAACTGGCCTTGTTTGCCGGGGCGCTGGGGAAGCGGGACGAGGCCCAGCGGTGCCGGGAACGGTTGGCGGCGCTCCGCCCATTGATCCACCAGAATTTTTACGATGGCGAAAAGCGGACTTATAAAGTCAACCAGCAGGCATATCTTACCCTGGCGCTTTACGCGCAGGTCACGCCTCCGGAACTTCGGCCCGAGATCCGCAGGCAATTGGAAGAGGCGATCATTACCCAAGCCAAAGGGCACCTCGCCACGGGTTTGCAGGGAACCTTTCTGATGCTGGATTTATTGAACCGGGAAAGCCGCAATGACCTGGTTGCCTTGATGATGAACCAAACGACTTTTCCCGGCTGGGGATTCTTGATCCAGGAACGCAAGGTCACGACCTGGCCGGAAACGTGGAGCGGGTGGGGGAGCCAGATCATTCAAGTAGTAGGCAGCCCTGGCGCCTGGTTCTACGAGGGCCTGGCTGGAATCCGGCCCGATCCTGAGGGGCCGGGATTCAAGAAAATCCTCATCAAACCTGCACCAGTGGGCGGCGTGACCTGGGTGAAGGCGCATTACGATTCCATCCACGGGCGCATTGTCAGCCACTGGCAGCGCGACGGCAATCACTGGAACATGGACCTTGTCATTCCCGCCAACACCACCGCCACGGTGTATGTGCCGGCCAGGGATGAGGGATCGGTCACTGAATCCGGCCAGCCTGCCGCCCGGGCGGAAGGGGTGAAATTCCTGCGCATGGAAAATGTGTCCGCTGTATATGCCGCCGGATCCGGGACTTATCGGTTCCAATCCACGATCCCGGAAACAGTAAAATAAACCACCCAACAAAGTTCCCATGAATGATCCAATTCCGCGCCGCTTGGCAGCCTGCCTCCTCGCCGCCCTGATTCTGCTGGCCTACAGCCTGCCCATTGCCGCCAGGCCGCTTTTTTTCAGTTGCGCAGCCACCAACGACCTTTTCCGAACCGCCTTGGCGAACGGGATGGACGTGCAACGGTTTGACACCCCCCAGGCCGCCATGCTTGCCGCCCCGGAAAAGTCCGGGGTGCTGATACTGGCCGACGGGTATCCGGCGATGACCACGGCCCTTGGCCCTTCGTTGTTTCAGGAAGCCGCCGCCAAAAAACTCCGGTTGTATGTGGAATACCCATCCTTTCTGCCCGGGGTGGAAATCGGCGCGCCCCGGAGCACCCACTGGGAACGGGCGGTCATTGCCTCCGACGCTTTCGCCCCGGGATTGGCCAAATTGCGCATCCTGGCCATCCACGGCTGCCGTTTTGTGCCGATGACGGCCGGGAATCCGGAAATTGTCCTCGGCCGGGTGGCGGGATTCGACACGGCCGCGTTCGGGCTGGCCAGGGAATCCTTCCCGATCCTGTTCAGATTGCCCGCGCGCCAGGAGGCCGGGGAGGTGCTGGTGGCGGCCACCAAGCTCAGCAATTTCATCACGGGCCGCTACGCGCCCCAGGATGCCTGGCGCGAGATATGGAAGCATGTTTTCAGCTGGTTGCAGTCGGAAGGCCAGTCCACCGGATTGAGGTGGACGCCCAGCGTGCGGCCCAGCTATGGCGCTGGAGATTCCCTGCCCGAAGAGGTGGAAAGGCAGGCCATTCAAAGGGGCATCGGCTGGTATTTCAATTCGCGGATGCTGGTCCATCCCTCGATGCTGGGGAAATACAACCGGCCCGCCAATGCGCCGGATCCGCCCCCGGCAAACGTGGATTTGACCCAGGACTGGCCGCTGGGCCATCGCATCGCCCGGATGCCGGATTTGAATGGACCCGCTGGCGACGGTTCGCTGGGCGTGCTGGAGGGTTTCGACGCCCGAATCTTCGCTGATGGCACCCAACCGGTGCGGTGGTGGAGAAGATCCGACTGCAACGGGGAAATTGCCGGCGCCATGGCCGCGGCGGGGGTGGCCCTGGATAATCCAGGCTGGCTGAAAACAGGCGCCAACATCGGCGATTGGCTGTATTTCCAATCGTTGATGTCGCTGGGCGACCACGCCAATCCCCAGCATCCGGGTTACGGTTTGTTTGGCTGGAACGACTCCCCCCAATACTGCGGCCCCGGCTCGATGGATGGCTATGGGGTCTTTTACGGCGATGACAATGCGCGGTCCATGTTTGGCATGATGCTGGCCGCCGCGTCGCTGCGGACGGATCGGTTCGATGAGCGGCTGATGAAATGCCTGCTGGCCAACCTGCGCGTCAGCGGCCAGCTGGGATTCCAGCCGGAACGCATCGAACAGGGGCCGTTGGAAAAGGCTGGCTGGCGCGCCTATTTCAACGATTGGAATGTCAGTTGCGCGCCGCACTACCAGGCCACGGCCTGGGCCTGCCATTTGTGGGCCTACAAACAGACCGGCTTCAGCTTGTTCCTGCGCCGGGCGAAGACCGCCATCCGCACGACCCTGGCCGCTTATCCCGGTCGCTGGACCTGGACCAATGGCATCCAGCAGGAGCGGGCGAAAATGCTGCTGGCGCTGGCCTGGCTGGTGCGGGTGGAAGACACCGCGGAGCATCGCGGCTGGCTGGACCAGATGGCGCGGGATTTGCTGGCGGGCCAGGATGCCTGCGGGGCGATCCGGGAGGAGATCGGCCAGCCGGGCAAGGGAGGCTGCCCTCCGCCCGCCTCCAATGAGGCGTATGGCACAGCGGAAGCCCCGCTGATCCAATCCAACGCCGATGCGGCAAGCGATCTGCTTTACAGCTGCAACTTTGTGTTCCTCGCCCTGCACGAAGCCGCAGCGGCCACGGGTGACCCGTCCCTTCGGAACGCGGAGGATAAGCTGGCGAAATTCCTGTGCCGGATCCAAATCCGCAGCGAAGCGCACCCGGAATTGGACGGCGGCTGGTTCCGCGCCTTTGATTTCAAACGCTGGGAATATTGGGCCTCCAGCACGGATGCGGGGTGGGGTGCCTGGTGCATTGAAAGTGGGTGGTCGCAAAGCTGGATCACCGCCGTCCTGGCCTTGCGGCAGATGCAGACATCCCTTTGGGATTACACGCGGCAGAGCAAAATTGCGGGTGGCTTCGATGCCTTGCGGCGGCAGATGCTGCCGGACGATGCCTTGACCGCCACCAGCCGGCAGCAGGTGAAGCATCAAGCCTTGGGCAAGCATATCCGCCTGGCCCACCCCGCGGCGGCGCAATACCCGGGCGAGGGCCCGGCGGGATTGGTGAATGGGAAGCTGGAATCATCCGGCCACCGGCTGCCCGATTGGCTGGGTTTCCTCGGATGCGACCTGGAGGCCACAATCGATTTGGGTGTGGCCACCGATATCCGGCAGGTGGGCGTGCATGTGCTGCAGGATAGGCGATTAGGCATTTTCCTGCCCGTGGAAACCCGGATCGCAGTTTCCGACGATGGCGAGGCCTTCCGTGAGGTGGCCCTGGTTAAAGCCAAAACCCGCCCGGAACAGGAAGGCGCCTGGTGCGAAACACTCACCGCCACGGGCCTCGAAGTGCGGACCCGTTTTTTGCGCGTGCGCGCGGTGAATCCGGGCAAAATCCCCACTCCTCATCCAGCCGCCGGGGTTGATGCCTGGCTTTTTGCCGATGAAATCATGGTGAACCCCGGCCAGCCGGAACCGGCCAATGAATGACGCCAAACACCGCTCAGGAATAGTTGAAATCCAGCCTGCTGGTTGGGAACAAAAAACATGAAACATCCTTTAAATAATCCAATTCATAAAAACCGCAAGGCGCGCTGGCTGGTTTGGTTTTCCGTGATCGGTGGGCTGGCCGGAGATTCCTTGCCGGTTTCTGCGGCTGACGAGTTCTCAGCCACCCGTTTGGCGGAATACCGCGGCAAGGGCATCGCGGTCATTCCACGCCCGGCCCGGATCGAGCCTGGAGAAGGCCGGTTCACACTGAATGCACAGACGACCATCGCGGCCTGTCCGGGGGCGGAGGCCGTCGGGCATTACCTGGCGGACGTTATTGCACCGGCCACGGGCTTTCAGCTCAAAGTGGCAGCGGAAGCATCCGGCCACACTCCGGCCGGCGCCATTGGTCTCTCTTTGTCGGGCGAGGCTGAACGGTTCGGTGACGAAGGTTATGAGCTGCAGGTGCTGGCTGATCGCGTGGCCATCAAGGCCGCCAAACCCGCCGGCCTTTTTTACGGCTGCCAGACCTTGCGGCAACTCTTTCCCGCCCAGTTCGGCAGCTTGGTTCAGGCCGCCAATGTGGAGTGGAGCGTCCCGGTTTTGAAAATTGTGGATAAGCCACAGTTCGTTTGGCGCGGAGTCTTGCTGGATCCGTCCAGGCATTTCATCAGCAAGCAGGGGATAAAGAAATGCCTGGATTGGATGGCTTACCACAAGCTCAACCGGCTCCACCTGCACCTGACAGACACCGATGGCTGGCGCGTTGAAATCAAAAAATACCCGCGCCTGACCAGTGCGGGCGCCTGGGCAGATCTGGGCGATGGGGTCCGCATTGGAGGCTTTTATACCCAGGACGACATCCGCGAGATAGTGGCCTACGCCAATGATCGATACGTCATGATTGTGCCCGAAATCGAAACGCCCTCCCATTCCGGGGCGGCCATGGTGGCGTACCCGGAATTAAACTGTTTTGGCACCCGGAAAACTGCGGTGTCTTTCGGGATTGATCCGCTCTGCGGTGCGGAATATTGCCCTGGCAACGACGACGTGTTTGAGTTCCTGGATGGAGTATTTGCGGAAGTGGCGCAGCTTTTCCCCGGTCCTTACATCCATGTGGGGGGCGACGAGGCGGAGATGCGTTACTGGGGCGAATGCCCCAAGTGCCAGGCCCGGCAGAAAAAGGCCGGCAACCTGCATGCCTGGTTCATGGAGCGCGTGAAGCTGATGGTGGAAGCCAGAGGCAGGCGAATCGTCGGCTGGGGAGGTGTTGCCAGCGGGGCGGTCTTCACCTGTTGGGATAGTGATGGCAGCGGTGGGTGGGCTGCCGCCAAGGGCGGATGGGATGTCATCATGTCCACCGGCAACCACCATTATATCAACTATAATATCGAGCGGACGACGCTCAAGACCACCTATGATTTCGATCCCGCTCCGCCCGGCGCCGGGCTGACGCCTGAGGCGCGCCGGCATGTGCTCGGAGTGGAAGCCTGCTTGTGGGGGGAGATGGTTCCCGAAAACCATCTCGACAGCCAGGCCTTTCCCCGGGTATTGGCGCTCGCGGAGCGTGGATGGGGAATTGACCGATCCGATTTCGACGACTTTCTGGAACGAGTAAAAACCCACGTTGGAAGATTGGCGGAGATGGGGATTCTGACGGGGCCGGCGTTTTCCTACCCGATCCGCCCCGCCATTCCAGCCCGGGTGCGCGACGCCCTGCCATCCCTGATTTACTCGCCCTCGCAAAACCAAAATGACGAGGACTGGCGATGGGCCTTGACCGGCATCGACCGCGGCCAGGGATACGATGCGATCCATCCGTTGCACGCTTTCGATGGCGACCTGGAAACCTATCACCTGACCTGGGGGCCGCGCAAAGAGGTCGATTCGTTCACGGTGGTGCTGGAGAAACCTGATACTTACGATCGCGTCAAAGTCATCACGGGCCTGGCCAATGGCGACCATATTCTCCGCCAGGGTGTTGTGGAGGTGTCGTGGGGCTATGGCCGTTGGAGGGAGGTCGCACGTTTTGAGAGGGGAGTGGCTGAAGCCCGATTGGATGGCTCGCCAGTGGTGGCCGTACGCTTGCGCTCCAGCATCAATCAATCCCCCTATGATTTGCTGGCGGTGCGGGAGTTCATCCTGGAAAAAGGGGGGAAGTCCACTTTGCGGGAGATTACACCGGTTGAACGCCTTGGATTGCCCGCGGCGCTTGGGAAATAGCTGGGAAACGGAGTGCGGCGCCTTGATGGATGAAGGCGTTTCATAGCAGGCGCCTTTGCGGCGGGATCAGGATTCCGTCTTGGTTATCATCCGATTGAAGGTCAATCTTATGCTCAAAATAACCTGGTTTTGGTGCGGGATTCTGTTTTGCGCGGTCTTCCTTGCCGCAGGCATTGCCAGGGCCGCCAGCTTGCAAAACGAACACTTGCGGGTGATGATTTCGCCAGGAGGCAATCTCCAGCAGGTGGATAACTTGATCGCCGGGGAAACGTATCCCATCGAAGCGGACTGTTTCACGCTGGCATCCGGCCGGGGTAGCCTGAGCAACCGCGGCACCGCCCCTTTGCACGTGGCAACCGATGGCGAAAGTGCTCGTTTTATCTTCTCCATGCCCGATCCAGGCACCGCGGCCTTGGAATACCGTTTGCGGCCTGGCTGCGCTTATTTTGAGCGATGGCTGACCATTACCAATGGCTCCGAGCGCCTGCTCCTGGAGCGGCTTGATTTGGGGCGGACCGTGTTCGCCACTGCTCCCCGGGAGGCGATCCAGTATGACACTTTTTGGTATGCCCCCACGGCCAGTTTTTTGCGTTGGGAACGGGGTGGATTGTTCACGGGCATCGAAAACCCGTTTTTTGAAACGTCGTTGAATGGCCGCGAAGCGGCCTTTTCCTTCGCGCCAGCCATGTGGATCGCCCCCGGTGAAATATACCAGAGCGAGCCGCAGTTCCTGGGTGTGTATCGGCGCAGTGGGCGGATGCTGGCGGATCATCCACCGCGCACCGTTGCCAGCACCGGGGAAGGGGAAAACCGCCCCCGTTTCCGGAATCCCGCCGGGCAGGTGCCGCTGGATTGGAACGAAATCCAGGGCATGCGCCAGTTTGCCGCTGATTATTTGGCCCCCCGGCAGGATCGTTTCCTGTCGATTCTATACATGTATTGGTATCCCATTGCCCAATTGCCCGTCCAGCCGGCGGCGGAAATGCAATATCGGAGGGTGCTGGATACTTTCCGCGCGCTGGGCGGCGACCTGGTTATTTTCAATCCGCTGGTGCGTTACGACCGGCCTGCGGCGGATGCCGCGAGCTTTTGGAACCTGGCTCCGGAAGGTTCAACCGCCCAGCACATTCTGCAATATGCCGGCGAGAAGGGCCTGAAATACGGTTTTTATATGGGAGTGGCCGCCCAAGGGGATCGAGGCAATGCCTGCAATCTGCCGTTTGCACCGGAAAAACCGGAGTGGAAGCGGATCGGACCGCTGGGCGGCATCAGCAGCGAAAACTGCCTGGCCTGCGAGGGTTTTGCCAATTGGTGGCATGCTGTGCAGCGCAACACCATTGCCCGCCACAAGCTTCAGTTTTGGTCGTGGGATCCGGGTCCCGGCCACGGCTTTTTCTGCTACAGCGACCAGCATGGCCACGTGCCGGGCAAGGGTGGATACCTCGGCTGGCGCAAATCCATTGAGCTGTTGCGCAAGCTGCGAGGCGAATTCCCCAACCTTTACCTGATGGCTTATTACGGCCGCAAGGAGTATGGCCTCTGGGGATTCAAATACTTTGACCAGCAGGAATCCTACTGGGAACAAACCGTCTTTTATGGCGCCACCATCCATCCAGACCTGCACGATGACCGGGTAAACGCCGATGGCGCCCGCCTGCAAAACTGGTGGAACAGCAATTTCCGTTTCCTGCCCTCGGTGATGAATCATGCCTTGACCCATCGCATCGGGGAGAACAGCTACGACCCCCGTTTGCCGAAGGTTTGGGACCATGGCGGCTGGCGTTACAGTTTGCTGTCAGGCCTCGCTGCGGCGGGGAGCGTCACGGCTTGCATCCTGCCGGAAGACGTTGCCCTCGTGCCGGGGATGAAGGAGTTCTACAACCGGTGGCTGGATTGGGCCCGGAAGAATTTCGACCTTGTGAAATACAACCTCGCCTTGGGCGACCAGGTCCAGCCTGGGGGCATCGACGCGTGGGCACGCGTCAAGGGTGGCCATGGCTTCCTGTTCCTCTGCAATCCCGCCCCACGTCCGGCCCGCAAGGATTTGTGCCTGGACGATCAGATCGGATTGCGGCAGCCGGGCCAATATACGTTGCGGGAATTGAATCCCCGCGACGGGGCAGCTTGGGCCGATCCAGTTTCCCAGCGGAGCGTCTTCCAGGCGGGTGAGCGGATCACCTTTGAAGTGCCGGCTTACGAGGTTCTGCTGCTGGAACTGGCGCCCGCGGCGCCTGGGGAAGCCGATAGCGGCATCAGCGCGGCGCCGGTGGTTTTACCCGCCCCCGGGCCGGTGCGGATGCTCGATGATTGGCGGATGCCGGATGGCCAGCGGTTTTCCTTCCCATTCCACGCCGGCCAGGAGCGGCTTTCACTGCGGACTTCCTTTGCCGCGGATCCCGCCATCCGGGAGGCCTTGGAACGCGCCGTGCCGTCCAACCTCGTGGAGATCGCTCCGCTGGTTGAACAGTGGCGGAAAGACCGGCAGCTGCCGCACAATTTCGCCTGGGCCCGCCCAGACCGGCTTTGGCTGGTGCTGCCATTCGCCGATGCCTCCCGGGTGCGGGAAGTGCGGCTGGAGTGCGGTGGCGCTGAGGTGCCAGTGGCCTGTTTCAGTGTCAGTGGCGTAAAAATCATTTTTTACGCCGATCTGAGCGGGGTGGTAAAATGGGGACAAACGAACACCCTGTCCCTGCACCTGGAGGGCCTTCAGCCGGACCAATTCCTTGGCCCATATCTGGATTATCCGGCCATCCCGCCGGCCGAGACGCAACGATCAGGCCTGCCGGCCGGGCCGCCAGTGGTCTTCGACCGGCCCGTGGAATCAAATGTGCCCGCTCAAAGAGCTGCCTCTGCCCCGGCCGGAAAGGGGTTGCCCAAGGTGCTGCGGGCGGCTATGGATCCGCCGCTGCTGGGTGGGAATCGCGAAGTCACTTTCACCGCCACGGTGGACATGCCAGCGGAGCAATTGCGGGGTGTTTACCTCTCCGCCGGGTGGCTGGGTTCGGATGTGCGCATGGCTTGCGAGGCCGGCTCCCGGGAATGGAAGTTCCGTTGCGGAGCACCGGGCCGGTTTCCAATTCTGGATGCCCATACCGCTCATGTGTGGGCTGTTGGCACCAACGGCCAAATCGGCGCAGTGCGGACCCTTCCTGTGAAATGGAGTCTGGGTGGTTTCCTGCCGGAAGGCGCCGCAACGGCCCTGGCCGGCCCTTGGCCGGAGGCTCGGGCTGATGCCCTGGCCGCGCTCGAATTTTGCGAAGATCCCCGCGTTGCGGGGGTGGTTCGTGATCGCTTGGCCAACACCAAGGATCCGGAAGAACGCCGCCGCCTGGAGAGCATAGCCCGCCGCCTGCGCGCCACCATCGGTGACAAAACGCTCGTGGCTTGGGTTTACCCCTCCAACCTGACCCAGCGCGGTGGGAGTGTGCTGACCATTGAAAAACTGGCGGACCAGGGGACGCCGGATTTTGATGCCATCGTTTTCGGCGAAATAACTCCCGGGAAGTGGATGCCCGGGAGCGGCGCCTTCCGCCGGACCATGCGCGACCAATCCGCCTGGCCACTGGAAACAGCGGATTCCCGCACCCTGGTGCAAGTAGCCATCGTTTATCGGGGCGGCCAGCTGACCCTGTTCCGCGACGGCCGGATCTGCGCGCGCTACCCGGTCCAACCCACCAGCTTTGGCCCATCGTCGCTCATCCTGATCGGCCGGCGGCACCTGGAGGCCAGCGGCGCTTGCTGGTTCGCCGGAGCGGTGGAGGAGGCGCGCCTTTATGATTCCGCACTGGAGGATGCTGACGTGGCTGCTCTGCGGCTGGACAACCCGGGCCCGGTGAAGCCTTTTGCCCGCTGGACTTTTGAGAATGGCACCCAGGATGCCATGGGCCGCCTCCCGCCAGGCGTCCTCCACGGCCACGCCAAAGTGTCTGATGGCAAACTTCATCTCGATGGGATTGATAGTTGCCTGCTCATCCGGGGGCTGGACGGGGGCTGAAACCTCGATCACTTGTATTAGGTGCGGCCATCGGCTATATTATCCCGCCTTAAGAGGAAGGCATGCCTGGCTGATTTTCCCGCGCTGGCTGGCGGTTATGCAACCCGGCCAAGCGGCGGGAACCGGGGTGAGTCATGAACAGAAAAGAAATTATGAAAACCTTGATAATGGCCTGCGTGGCCTTGGCGTGGTGCCTGACAGTGACGGCTCAAATCCATACCGAACAGGTTGAATATCAGCAGGACGGCCAGGTTTTGGAAGGCTGGCTGGCCTATGACGAAGCGGTTCAGGGCCGGCAGCCCGGCGTGATGATTGTCCACCAGTGGATGGGCTTGGGCCAATTTGAAAAAAAGCGCGCCGAAATGCTGGCCAGGCTTGGTTATGTGGCGCTGGCGGTGGATATTTATGGCAAGGGAATCCGGCCGAAAAATCCCGCCGAGGCGGGTGCGGAGGCCGGAAAATTCAAGACCAACCGGGCATTGCTGCGCGCCCGGGCAACCGCGGGCCTGGAGGTTTTGAAAAAACACGCGCGGGTTGATGCCCGCCGGGTGGCGGCCATAGGTTATTGTTTTGGTGGCACGACCGTGCTCGAATTGGCCCGCAGCGGGGCGGGCTTGCAAGGGGTTGTCAGTTTTCATGGTGGTTTGGATTCCCCGGAGCCGGGAGCCGGGAAAAATATCCGGTGCAAAGTGCTCGTGCTCCATGGCGCTGATGATCCTTTTGTTCCGGCCAGGGATATCGCCGCATTCCAGGAGGAGATGCGGAAGGGCGGGGTGGATTGGCAGATGGTTTATTATGCGAATGCCGTCCACGCTTTCACCGATGAAGGTGCGGGTGGTGATAATTCGCGGGGGGCAGCCTATAATGCCAGCGCGGATCGCCGTTCCTGGGAGGCCATGCGAACCTTTTTCAGCGAGATATTCAGCCAGTAATCAGGCGCCGGCGAGCGGTTTCCGCACCGCAGATGGCAACCAACGCGGCTTGACTCCCGCGGCCGATCCTTTCAGCCTTTGGCGTTGAAAACAGTTGCCAAAGTATTATGCCTGAAAAAACCAACAGCCGAACCGGGAGGATGGCGCGCCGCCAATTTTTAGCAACCGCCGCCGTGCTGGCGGCGGCGCCGATGGCAGCCACCGGCCATGCCACAGTGGCGGCGCTGCCTGAAAAACGCATCATTTATTACAACAACTTCGCGTCCCATCTGCTGTGCGCCTACAACCCCAACATGTATTATCCGGGCCTGCCGCACCGCTGGACCGATGGGGATTGGAAGGCCCTCATCGACATGATTGCGGCCTTCGGTTTTACCGTGTTTGAATTCTGGCTGGAACCGCGCATGTTCTGCCGGCCGGCGCTGGCTTCCGAGCTGGGGCGCGAATACGCCCGCCAAATGAACGTGGTGATTGCCCACGCCCGATCCCGGGGCCTGAAAACTGAAATGATCACCGGGCTCGCGACCGTGGGTGAGCAGTGGCGCACGCTTTGCCCCAACCTGCCTGGCGAATGGCGCGAAGTATTGGGATTGTGGGAGGAATGGGCGCGGCGGTTGCCGGGGTTGGACATTGTGGGAATTTTCCCAGGCGATCCAGGGGCGTGTTCCCGCAATGGCTGCACCGCGCTCACGTATATCGACAAGTCGGTGGAAGCAGCCTCGGCGGTGAAAAAAAATCCTGCCCCGGGCGCAGATTGAACTATGCACCTGGGGGCCGCCTTTCTTCGGCTGGGGCAATATCCACATGCCGCCCGCCAGCCGGGGCGAGTTCATCCCGGAAGACCAGGGATCCGCCTGGGCTTTTTCCAAGCCGCGCGCAGTGCAATCGATGGAACATCTGCTGAAACGTTTGAGCGATTTTCCCGAAGGCACGGCGGTCTCCATCAACCTGGGATTCAATCCGGACGGCAACCCCGCGGGCGACCAGGATGCGCGGCCTTGGGCGCGGGAAATCGCCCGGACGAACCCGATCTTGACCTGGGACTTCAGCTTGACCGAGGGCGAGAATGCCGTTTACCCGCACTACCGGTTCCAGCGCTTATTTGCCCGGCGCCAAGAGGAACTGGCCGCCGCACCTTACCAGGGCGGAATCTGTTTCACGATGAGCCCGTTGCTCAACCAATTATCCCTGTATGAGGCGGCCCAATCGTTCCGCAATCCCGGCGGCGATTCGGAGGTTATCGCCGGGGATTTTTTTGCCCGGGTGTTTGGGGAACCGGGCCGGAAATTGGTGGAGGGCTATCGTCTGTTTGAAACGATTCCCGACTGGGGGGCTTACGAGGTTATCCGCCTGTCCCGGGCTGATTACCACCGCCGGATGACCCGGCTGGCCGCTGACCTGGCCGATCTCAAGCCGTCCGTGAATGCGTCCGCGGCCTTTCATCCCGCTCCCGAGAAATACCGGGCCGAGCTCGAATTCTTTGCCCGTTTATTCGCGGATCTTACCGGTGCGGCTCCGGATTACGACGCGCTCCGGAAAACCTATTGGGACCGGGTTTACCGGATTTACGATCAGCTGCCCGATCATGTCGATCCCCGGCCACGCCGGGCTACGGACAATTTCATACGCCATTTCGTGGAGTGGAAATAATGGCTGATCCGCGGAATTCCCGGATAGCGCCCGCCGCGCCTCCGGGTTCTGGATTGCTTCCCGCACCGCCAATCCTTAATATGGCCTCATGAACACCAAAAGCATCTGGATTGCGGTTTGGATGGCCCTCGGCGCCTTGGTGGCCGTCCACGCTGCCGTTCCGGATGATTATGCCGAACTCCAGAAGCAAATCAAAGCCAGCCGGAAATGGGATCTGGCCCGTTTGCGGGTGGAAGCCCATCGATCCGCGGCCTTGATCTATCCGGAAGATCGGTCCCCGGTGGATATCGTGCTGCGGCGCACGCAGGCTTTGCTGGCGGACTTGAGCAATCTGCCCGGCGCACCCGGATTTGAAAAAGAGAAAGCGTCGCTTGCGACGCTGGCCGCCATCGCGGAGGAGGCCCAGGCAAAGTCCCCGCCGGACGAAGCCGGGTTGCGGCAGCTGTTCCAGCAGATCACCGTTTTGAGAAGGCAGGTTGCGTTTCAAAATCCGCTGCTGAATTTTGAGTCCATCGTTTTCCTCAAGCATGGCAAGCAAGTGCGCGGCTACCGCCACATGGTGGATCAATACCTCGGTTTTAACGCCGGGAAGACAGGCGGCGTTTACCGGTTGCGGCAGCCGTTCAGCAGCCAGCCGGTGGCGGAATCCCTTTTGGCTGAATCCCGTGTGCAAAACGGCCGGCTGCGGGACCGGCCACTGGAGAACCGGGGTTCGTTTATCGGCTTGGACCTGGATTATGACGGCAAAAGCCTGTTGTTCGCCTTTACCGAAGCCGAACACGAAGTTCCCCGGGATGCCAATTTTGACAACCAGTATTGCCGCCAGGAGGATCTGGCACGCGATAAAGGCGCCCTGCATCATTTTTTCCGGCCGGAAAGCACCTATCACATTTTCCAGGCCCAGGCTGACGGATCCAATTTGCGGCAGCTGACCGATGGCATGTGGAATGATTATGATCCGTGCTACCTGCCCAGCGGGCGCATCGCTTTCATTTCCGAGCGGGCGGGCGGGCAGGTGCGCTGTGGAATGCGCCCGCTCCCCTCCGCCACGTTGCATGCCATGATGCCCGATGGCCGGGACATCCTTCAACTCAGCTGGCATGACACCCAGGAATGGCATCCCAGTGTGGGCCATGATGGAAGGCTGGTTTACACCCGGTGGGACTATGTGGACCGCGATTCTGATGTGGCTCATCATATCTGGACCTGCCATCCGGATGGCCGCGATCCGCGCAGCGCGCATGGCAATTATCCGGAGCGGCGGGAATTGCGTCCGTGGATGGAAATGTCCATCCGGGCCATCCCGGGGTCGCATCGCTATGTGGCGGTGGCCACGCCGCACCATGGGGAAGCTTACGGCTCCCTGGTGATCCTGGATCCCCGGCAGCCCGATGACCGGGCCACTGCCCAGGTCCGGCGGCTGACGCCGGAGGTTCCTTTTCCCGAATCCGAATCCCAGCCCGGTGTGCCGCATGACAAAGGCACCCACTCGCCCGCGGCGGAAGTGTATGGAACACCCTGGCCGCTCAGCGAAAACTATTTCCTGTGCGTTTACGACGCCGGGCAAACCAACTATGCCATTTGCCTGCTGGACGCCTTCGGCAACCGGGAGATCCTTTATCGCGATCCCGCCATTGCCTGCCTGGATCCCATGCCGCTCATCGCCCGCCCCCGTCCGCCTGTGCTGCCCTCAGCAACGCTGCAGGCCCAAATAGACCGGGCCGGCGAGGCTGATCTGGCCTATGGCACGGTGGCGATCATGAATGTTTACGACAGCCGGATTCCTTTCCCGCCCGGCGCCAAAATCAGCGCCATCCGGGTCATCAATATTTTCCCCAAGGATAATCCGTTCATGGACGACCCCAACATTGGCTATTCGCAAGCTTTGTGCCGGGGGGTGCTGGGCACCGCTCCGGTGGAAGCGGATGGCAGCGCACATTTCAAGCTGCCGGCGGGCGCCCCGGTCTATTTCCAATTGCTGGACCCGGAGGGGCTGGCGGTGCAAACCATGCGCAGTGACACTTACGTGCATCCGGGGGAAACCCTGACCTGTGCCGGATGCCACGAATCATCCCATCGCAGCCCCCAAGCGCGTCCCGGGATTCCGCCTTTGGCATTGCGGCGTCCGCCATCGATGCTGGCCCCGGAAGCGGCCGGATCTTTTCCCCTTACGTTTCCACGTTTGGTGCAGCCCACCTTGGATGCCAAATGTGTCGGGTGCCACGATGCCGATCCCAAGGCTCCGGGCTTGCACGGTGACCGATTTGCCAAGCATGGATGGTCGGAGGCTTACCATTCCCTGGTGAAATTCGCCTGGGGCATGAGTGGAGGAAATGGGGTGGCCATCAAGGAACGGCAATACTCAGTGCCGATGCAAGACGGAGCGCGGGTTTCCAAATTGTATTGTTTGCTATCCCAGGACCACCACGGGCTGAAGCTGACACCTGCTGAACTGCGGCCGATTGTCGTGTGGCTCGATTGCAACAGCAATTTTTACGGAGCATATGCCGACCCCGAAAAACAGGCGCGCGGGGAAGCGATCCAGCCGGTTTGGGGCCTGCCCAAGTGGGCTGATCCACCAATCCGCAAGAAATTGGCGGACTACTGAAAGTTGCCCCAAAAATTCCTTGCATTGGCCAGCAGCGTTCCTTGTTAATGACGCATGGCCAGCCGTAAAAACAAGAGACAGCCACGGGAAGCGAAATCCACCACCACCCACCCCGGGGATGGGGTATCCGGCGCCTTTGGATGGTGGCGGCGTCTTGGCGCTGGAAAAATCAAATGGCTGGCTGGGTTGGTGGTTATCGTGGGGATTTTCTTCTTTGCTATCAACGCCTGGCATGGCCATGGCCATCGCCAGGCTGCTAATCCGCTCGCATGGGTGGCCGGAAAGGGATGCCAGGAAGCTGCGGTGGCCCCCGAACCTGGCGGGAAGCCGGGATTCACCCTCCTGCCGGCGAGCGCCACTGGGGTGTGGTTTACCAATACCCTGCAAGGTGATGCCTACCTGACCAATCTCGTGGCGCATAATGGCAGCGGAGTGGCGATCGGTGATGTGGATGGGGATGGCTGGCAGGACATTTATTTGTGCAATTTGCAGGGCCCAAACCGGCTTTACCGCAACCTGGGCCATTTCCAATTTGATGAGATGCCCCTTGGGGAGTCGGCCTGCATGGGGCAATCCTCAACCGGAGCCGCGTTTGCGGATGTGGATGGGGACGGCGATCTGGATCTGCTCGTCAACGGCATTGGGGTTGGGACCCGGCTGTTTTTAAACGATGGGAAAGGGCGCTGGACGGAGAAAAAGGACTCCGGATTGTCGGCGACCGCTTCGGCCACCTCCCTGGCGCTGGCGGACATCGATGGGGACGGCGACTTGGATCTTTACTGCACACATTATGTGGACGCGGTGCTGATGGCAGATCCAACCATTCAATTGGCGATGGCCCAGCAGAACGGGCGGATGGCGGTGTCCAAAATCAACGGCCAGCCGATCGAAACCACCCGCTGGAAGGATCGCTTGCAGGTGCTTCCAGATGGGAGTGTCAACGAAGTGCCCGAAATCGATGGATTCTACCGGAACGACGGGCATGGCCACTTCACGCCCATCCAGTCTGAGCCTGGGGTGTTTCTCGACGAGGATGGCAAGCCCATTCCACCCTTCCGCGATTGGGGATTGGGGGTGATGTTCCGGGACATCAACGGCGATGGGGCGCCGGATATTTTTGTCTGCAATGACAACGCTTCACCGGACCGGTTTTGGATCAATAACGGGAAAGGCACTTTTCGGCTGATTGAGCCAATGGCGATGCGTCATGCCAGCCGCTCCTCGATGGGCGTCGATTTTGCCGATCTCAACCGTGATGGGCATGACGATTTGCTGGTTTTGGATATGTTTGCCCGGGAGCATGTGAAGCGGATGTCCCAGCTGGCCAGAAGCTATCCTGATCCCGCCGCCCGTGAACGCATCGGAGAACGCCAGCTATACAACCGGAACACACTTTTCATGGGGCGTCCGGATGGATCGTTCGCGGAAATGGCGCTGATGTCTGGCATAGCCGCCACGGACTGGTCATGGTGCCCCATATTTCTCGATGTCGATTTGGATGGGTATGAAGATCTGCTGGTATCGACTGGATTCGAAATGGACGTGATGGACCAGGATAGCACCGACCAATTTCGGAAACGCAAGTGGACGCCGGAACAAGTGAAACGCTTCCGGCAATACCATCCGAACTGGAGAACCACCATGGGCGGCTTCCGCAACCGGGGTGATGGGACTTTTGAAAACAGGAGCAAGGCTTGGGGATTCGATCGGCCAGGCATCGCCCAAGGCATGGCGCTTGGGGATTTGGACAACGACGGAGATTTGGATTTGGTCGTAAACAACCTCAATGCCCCGGCCGGCGTTTACCGCAACGATGCGGCCTCCCAGCGGATCGCTGTCCGGCTGAAAGGTTTGCCGCCCAATACCCAGGGGATTGGCGCCAGGATTCGGCTGCTGGGTGGCATGGCGCAGGCGCAGGGTGGCCAGGCGGCCATCACCCAAAGCCAGGAAATGATTTGTGGGGGTCGCTACCTGTCAGGAGACCAGGCGGTGCGGGTTTTTGCGGCAGGCGCCGTTTCCGGAAAGGGGCTGGCAGTGGAAGTCCGGTGGCGCAGCGGCAACCAAAGCGTAATCACCAATCTCCAGGCGAATCATGTTTACGAGATTAACGAGGCCGGTTCCACACCGCCGGCTGCAATTCCCCAGCCGGCTCCAACCGCGCCCCTTTTCACCGATGCCAGCGAGATGCTCAGCCATCGGCATGTGGAGAGTGACTTCGACGACTGGGCCCGGCAGCCGCTTTTGCCGCACCGGGTCAGCCGGCTGGGCCCCGGGCTGAGCTGGTACGACTACAATGGAGATGGCTGGGAAGATTTGGCGGTGGCCGGCGGCAGCGGGGGGACATTGTCCGTTTTTATCAATCTGGGAGGCCAGCGATTTGGCACCAAGCCTGACAACCTGACGGCGGTGGGCGATCAGGAAGCGGTGCTGGGCTGGGCGGATGGGTCAGGCAATCGGAAGTGCCTGGTGGCCCTTTCGAACGCAGAATTGGCGCCTGACCAGGAAAGCCGCATCGCCATCTACTCGGCGGTCAAGACGCCTGAAAAATTGCCCGCTGGCAAGGCCAGTATCGGTCCATTGGCCGCCGCGGATGTCGATGGCGATGGTGACTTGGACCTGTTCGCCGGCGGGCGGGCCAATCCCAGCCGGTATCCGGAACCGGCTTCGTCCGCAATCTGGCTCAATGAGCAAGGGGTATTGCGGCTGAACGCGGCACTGAGCGAGCCTTTCCAAGCGCTGGGCATGGTGAGCGGGGCCACCTTCGCCGATTTGGATGGCAATGGTTCCCCTGACCTGGCCCTGGCCTTGGAGTGGGGATCAATCCGAGTGTTTCGGAATGTAAAAGGCCATTTTCAAGATGTGACCGAGCCGAAGGGGTTGGCGGTCCATACCGGTTTATGGACGAGTGTGGCCGCCGGAGATTTCGATGGGGATGGCAAGCTGGACCTGGCGGCGGGCAATTGGGGGCACAACACCATTTACGAAATCAACCAGCCCAGCCCGTTGCGTGTTTATTACGGAGATTGGGATGGGGATGGGACGCTCGAACTCATGGAAGCCTGGCAGCAAAACGGCAATTGGCTGCCCATCCGCAACCGGCGGTGGTTCGAGGCTGCGCTGCCCGGTTTGCAGCAGCGCTTTCCCACCCATGAGACCTACGGACGCGCCACGGTTCCGGAAATCCTCGGGAACCTGCTCAACCGATCGAAAATCCTGGAGGCTGCCTATCTTGAATCCGGGGTGTTTCTCAACCGCGGCTCCCGGTTTGAATGGATGCCATTCCCGCGTGAAGCTCAAATGTCGCCGGTGTTTTCAATTAATGTGGGGGATTTGGACGGGGACGGAATTGAAGACCTGTTCCTGAGCCAGAATTTTTTCGGCACCTCATCCGACCTTTCCCGGGATGATGCCGGGCTGGGGCTCTGGCTGCGAGGCAGTGGGAACGGTTCGTTCACAGCCATGGATGCAAGTGTTTCCGGAATCAGGATTCATGGGGAACAGCGCGCGGCGGCGCTGGCGGATTTCAACCACGATGGCCGGGTGGACCTGGCGGTTACCCAAAATAACGCTGACACCAAACTTTACATTAACCAAGGCGCCAAACGGGGGCTCCGGGTGGTGCTGAAAGGGCCGCCGGCCAACCCGGATGCGGTGGGCGCCACCCTGCGGGTTCTCTACGCGGATGGCCGCGCTGGCCCTTGCCGCTTGATCCAGTCCGGGTCCGGCTATTTGGCCCAGGATGCTGCCGCTCAAGTGCTCGGTTTGGCGGCGCCACCGAGTGGCCATTGGATTCGCTGGCCGGGCGGCAGGGAACAAAAGGTTCAGCTGCCTGATTCAGGTTTGGATATCAGCGTGAATTTCGAGTGAGATCATGCCCCCCGGAAAAAGGCGGATTGATTCGACGAGGCAGTTGCATACGGGTTGAGCAGGCAAAAGGATCTATAAAAGTGCCATGCGGAGATCCTAATGCCCACTGTCTAAAATAACGCGGCTGATATTTTGGAGCAATGATCCGTATCCACTTTGGTTGTGGGGCAGGAAACCTCCTTCCGAAATCCGCAACCGGAAAAACATGGTTCGGTCCTGCTTGCCGGAGAGCCAGTGGTATTCGTAAACCAGCACATTGCCTGTGCCAGAGAAAGATGTCCCGATGGCCTCCCATGCCCCCAAATTGGTTGAACACTGCACCTGATAACTCAAGCCTATCTCTGACAGCCACTCCAAGCGGAAGCCGTCCGCCAATTTCTTCCCCGTCAGCACCGGGGCCATGTTCAACAGGGTGAGTATGGCGGATTGGCTGATAACGCGGGTCACAACATTGCTCACTACCACGTCATAACTGCCACCATCGCCTGGCTGGGTGCCGCCGATGGTGAGCAGGTTAGTCCTGGTCCCGCTGATTCGCTCATCGTCAACCAGGTTGGTTCCATTCTTACGCCATTGGTAGGCCAGAGGCTCGGTACCAGTGACGGTCACGAAGAAGTCCACATTGGCACCCACCGCCACGGTCTGGTTCTGCGGATGAACCGTGATCGATGGTGCCATCGGCGATGTGGTTCCCGCCCGTCCGGTGTGGCGGGCATTCTGATGGAACATTGGCCACGGACTGTTGGCTAACCCCCCAGTGCTGCTGGTCCAAAACGCATAGACACGTCCGCCGTTGGCGACAAAATACAACGTACCATCGGGACCGATGACGGGGGAAGACTCCACCTCGCCGCCGGTGTCAAACTCCCAGAGCTTCGCTCCGGTTGCTCCATCCAACGCATATAGTTTCTTGTCAAATGACCCCACATAAACAACGCCATCGGCTCCGACCGCTGGCGCGGCACGGATTTTTCCCTCTGTCGCAAATGCCCAGCGTTTGACGCCGGTGAACCGATCTAGGGCGTAAATTTTTTTGTCGTCGGACCCGATGTACACCGTGCCATCGGTCCCAAGGGCCGGCGAGGACACCACATACCCGCCGGTCGTGAATTCCCACCGTTTGGCGCCGGTCGCACCGTTCAAGGCATAAACCTTGAAGTCGAAGGTCGATCCGAAATAGATCGTCCCATCCGCTCCAATTGCGGGCGAGGATGCCACCTGGCTTCCGCAGTAGAATTCCCAGCGTTTAGCCCCGGTGGCCGCATTCACCGCGTAAAGCAATCCCGACCGAGTTCCAAAATAGATGGTGCCATCGGCGCCGATCGCGGGAGAGGAATCGATTTCCCTGGCATTTTGATCAGTATCAATGAATTCCCACCGTTTGGCGCCGGTCGCTCCGTCCAGCGCAAAGACCCGCTTGTTCTGGCTCCCAATGTAAACGGTGCCGTCGCCTCCGATCGCGGGAGAGGATTCGACGATCCCGCCCGTTAGGAACTCCCACAATTGATTCCCCGTCGCCCCGTCCATGGCGTAAACCCTTTCGTTGCCTAATCCGATATAGACGGTGTCATTGGCCCCCACTGCGGGAGAGGATCGTATCCCCACTCCGGTGTCGCGGCGCCAGCGCGGTGTACCCGTGGCGCCGTCCAATCCGTAAACCATGCCATTGCCCGCCACGTACACCGTGCCATCGGTGCCGATTGCGGGCGAGGACTGGCCGCCCAACCATAGGTCATAAAACTCCCAGCGTTTGGTGCCGACGATTCCTGACAAATTCACCACCATCAAGGGATTCGGATTCGCAAATACAGTCGCCGGATTAACCATGCCCGCGAACTGATATTCCAATTCCCCGCCGATTTGTTTGGCACCAACCGCCCCAACAGGCACCTGCACCGTGTAAACCATCCGGATGGGACTAGACGGCATTTTGCCCGTCCATAGTATCTCTCCGCCACTTAGCTCGGGATTCCCATCGCCGCTCACCGCCCCCAGCGTCCAACCGATTGGCAACTGGGGCCTCCACAGCAGCGACCACAAAGCATTGGTGAACGTGAAGGTGTTCGTGACACTCAGCGTTGAGCCCACCACATATTGGGCTGAAGAGTGATGCGTTGCCTGCACTGTCCCAAGACTGCCTTGCGCCGCCAGCGTTAATGGATTCGGATCCGCAAACACAATCGCTGGATTCACCATTCCCGCAAATTGATATTCCACTTCCCCACCGATTTGTTTGTCGCCAGCCGCCCCAATAGGCGCCTGCACCGTGTAAACCATCCGGATGGGACTAGACGGCATTTTGCCCGTCCATACTATCTCTCCGCCACTTAGCTCGGGATTCCCATCGCCGCTCACCGCCCCCAGCGCCCAACCGACCGGCAACTGGGGCCGCCACAACAGCGACCACAAGGCATTCGTGAACGTGAAGGTGTTCGTGACACTCAGCGTTGAGCCCGCCACATATTGGGCTGAAGAGAGATGCGTCGCGGGAGGATCCCCAAGCCCCGCCAACGTCATTGGATTCGGATCCGCGAATACAGTCGCTGGATTCACCATGCCCGCGAACTGATATTCCACTTCCCCACCGATTTTTTGGGCGCCAACCGCCCCAACAGGCACCTGCACCGTGTAAACCATCCGGATGGGACTAGACGGCATTTTGCCCGCCCATAGTATCTCCCCGCCACTTAGCTCGGGATTACCATCGCCGCTCACCCCCCCCAGCGTCCAACCGACCGGCAACTGGGGCCGCCACAACAGCGACCACAAAGCATTGGTGAACGTGAAGGTATTCGTGACGCTCAGCGTTGCGACTGCCGTGTAAACGGACACGGATCGATGGATCGCCGTTGTCTGGCCTAAAACCCCGGCTTGGGTGGCGACCAACAAGGCGAAGATGCCCAACCAGCCTGCTTTTTGACTAAATAGCTGCATAAACTGGCTAGAATTAAGCTTTTTTATGGCAACAAACGAGCCCGGTAGAAACGGCTTTGCCGAGTCATCGATTCAGGATCACTTATCTGTATCGTGCCGCCATCACTGACAACGGGGGGCAATACGTCCCAATGAACCAAGTCACTGGAGAATTGGATCTGGAATCTCGATCCCGACTCCGCTCGCAGTTGGATCTGGACTTGTCCATTCGGCAGGTATTCGACTGCGGTTATTTGGCTAAAGCCGCTTTCATCCTGACCAAGGAGCAAGCTTGGGCTGGCAGACATGGTGATCGGATTCGCCCGTCCGGAAAAGTGACATTCCACTTCCCCCTGAATCTCCTTCACTCCGCAATCGCCAGACGGAACATCTACCGTAAGCTTCATTTCGACTTGCCGAGCCGGCATGTCGCCAGTCCAAATAATTTCTCGGGAGTTCGTCTCCGGATTTCCATCGCCGGCAACCGAAAGGAGCCGCCAACCGAGGGGCAGCCGGGGACGCCAAAGCAAGGACAGAGGTTGTTCTCCGTAAGCCAGGCGAGTCTTGACGGTCAACGAGCGCCCCGGCCGGTAAGTCGCCGGGGCGGTCTGATCGATGAAAATGCTAGGCGCGGCAGCAGGAAAAGAAACCAATGCACTCATTTTTCCAACCGATTTGCCAGGGGCATAACCATCCGCGCCACTGGCATCCGCATGATAGCCCCCGGCGCGCCAGTAGGATAACACCCGATTGGCCTCCGTTCCATCGATACTCCAGAAGTCGGCGCTATAGTCCGCAGTATGTTTTATTCCGTTGCCATTACCAGCCCCCCCTGCGTAACCGTCCAAGCCTGAAGAATTCAAATGATAGGCCCCGGCACGCCAGTAAGAAAGTACTCGACTGGCCTCGGAGCCATCGATCGCCCATCGCGGATCGCGGAAATCAGCCGCATGATATGTCATTGGAGTTGTTGTAACCGTCAGCGAGGCCGCTAAACTCGCCACGGTGCCACCCGCATTTGCCACGACGACAGTGTAGCTGCCCTCATCGCTCGATTCCACGTTTACGATGGTTAGCAGGTCGCCGGTCGCACCGCTAAATCTGCCGCCATTGGTCAGGTTTATGCCATTGAGCCGCCACTGGTAATTCAACGGAGCGTTACTCGTGGCGGTCACGTTAAACGTCGCCGTGCCACCTCGATTCACCGTTTGGCTTGCTGGTTGCTGAGCGATGATGGGGGCCAAGACGGCCACCGAGTTGATGGCGTATTGGGTGATAAGAACCTGGCCAACGCTGGAATTATCCAGTTTATCGTTAATCCGACTAAGGTTGGCCTGGCCCTGAATGAGTTCGGTCGTGGTCGGCTCCCCCCAATAATTGCCGTTGGCAACTAAGGCGGCAGATCCCTGGTTGTCGATCACGAGACCGTTTTCTAAAAAATCGTTGTTGCTGAACGCCAGCGGCGATCCGGAGAGATAACTGCGGAATCCAACCCCGTTTCTTCGGAATATATTGCCGCTCATCGGTTCGGGCAAATCGACGGGATTACTCCGATTATCCAGTTGCAAACCCACATTTCCATGGTCGCTAATGGTGTTGCCGACCATCGTCAGCGCAAGGCGCTGCGATTCATATATGCTGTGATCCAGATTGACCCCGCCGCCGACAGTCGAAGTGCCATTTCCCCGGAACAAATTCCCTCTCAACGTAATGTTTCCACCACTCCGATAACCTTTGTAGGCGATGCCCCAGGAACCATTGTTGGTAATCGTGCAGGCGGTCACCTTCAAAGGCAATGCATACTGGGCATTTTGATACAAACCGTTGTCGCCGTTCCTGGCCACCACACAATTCTCCAACTCCACCAATCCGTTTTCGGCCCACACCCCGGCATACTGGGAACCGCTGACCGCCATGCCGCTGAGACTCACTTCGGTATAGCGCAGGACCAGTTTGAGCTTGTCATTGCCGGTGCACTTGACCCCTTCCTGGCCGTTGTTGACTATCTTGAAATGGTCGAGCACCAGCTCGGCTGCCTGGTCCTCCCCGCTTGGCTCCAAGTAAAAACCCTGCTCGCTGCAACGCTGCAACGTCCCGTTGGCCAGACTGATGGTGTTGAAGCGGATGTCGGCATCCTTCCAATACATCCCTTTAACCGCGTACTCTACCACAAAATAGTTCATGTCCAGGTCTCCATCAATGCTGCAAAGCCCCCCCCAGTCGTTCGTCCCGCGCGCTGCACCGGTCGCCGAGCTGGTGAACAGCACCGGACTGGCGACGGCACCCTGCACCCGCAATTCACCGCCTGCCACCCACAACTCCGCTCGCGATGAATCGCGCCCACTGGCTTGGTCGTCCCGCAGAGCATCGAACAGCACCGTCGTGCCCTCTGCAATGGTCAGGACCGTTCCCGCAGTGATCCAAACATCCCCCGTCACAAAAACCTTGCCGGTCCAGGTCTGGGAGGTGGCGATTTCACCGGAGGCAAACCGGTCGATACCGACCCCGTAAGGGAAGGTCTGAAGGGCGCCGCCCTGGCCACCAGCGGCCGACTGCGCATACCACTGCCCGGCCAGCACCTGTCCTTTGCTCCGATCATCCTTGATGTCATACACCCGGGTCAGATTCGATTTGCCTTGGACCAATTCGGTCGTGGTCGGCTCCCCCCAATAATTGCCGTTGGCAACTAAGGCGGCAGAT
>CAYPCQ010000081.1:0-595 GCA_964409245.1 uncultured Verrucomicrobiota bacterium | reverse complement strand
TGATGGTGTTGAAGCGGATGTCGGCATCCTTCCAATACATCCCTTTAACCGCGTATTCCACCACAAAATTCGTCAGCGTTACATTGCCATTGTTTACCACAATGCCATACCAGTTCCCGGCTGCCGGGATGACGGCGGCACTGGTGAAGACGACCGGGCTTTGAGCCGTTCCTTCCACCAGAAATTCGCCACCATCGACAAGGATCTCGATCCGGCTGGAATCCGTCCCGATTGAGGAACCGTCCTGGTTTGGTTGAGATCTCACCACAGTTCCGGCAGCAACGGTAAGTTTGCCGCCCGCCGTGATGGAGACGTCCCCGGTGAGTTGAACGGTGCCCGACCACGTCACCGCGTCGGTGATGACCAAGGCCTGCGCTTGGGTGCAAAGGCCAAGAATGCCACAGCACACTGCAACCTTCGCCAAACCTGAACAAATAAGCCATGAAATTTTCATATAAGCACTCCGACATTATTAACTACCGAATGATTCCAACAAAAAACACCGGTTTCAGACCGTAAAATGGCAAGGTCACCGTTTACTGCCTGAATTCCAGGCCAAAAATACTCACTACGGAGCGATTATTTTAGGCCAGCG
>CAYPCQ010000080.1:0-41630 GCA_964409245.1 uncultured Verrucomicrobiota bacterium | reverse complement strand
CCTCCTTTCCTCTTTCCCAGCCATTTAGACAGCTTTTTTAATGCGTTTGCCCTGCATAATATTAAGCTTGTCGATCTCTGGCCTTTTTTTCGGGATTTGGCTTGTCGCCGTTTTTAGGACGGATCGGCGCCGGGCATTAGTTATCAAGGGCCAGTTGCACCACTGCAGCCATTAAAGAGGGCACCTTGGTATCCCGGTGAGCTTCGTGGAGGGACCAGGGAATGGCCGCGCGAAGCCCCATGCACGCCACACTGCTCCTGCTCCCACGATGGCCCGTTTTGCATCCGGTGCGTTGCGGTTTCCACCAGGTTTTGGAGTGCGTATTCCTTAATGGAGTCCACGCAGTCCACTGAAGATTAGCCTCCATCACCATTTGTGCCATATTCACCCTGGCGGATGTGAATCCGCTCCGCGCCATGGCCGGCACGGTTTCCACCTGAAAGATTAGCCAGATGAAACTGACAAAACGAGTTTTGCCTTACTACCCTTTGCTCCGCGCGCTGCGCTGCCGGCCCTCTGCTCTGCGTTCCTGGCCCTTTGGCCGTTTGCTCGCATCCGCTTGGCTTCGGGGAAGTCCGCCTTTTTCCACGCCATTCCACCTGGTTCAACATCCGGGCATTTTACACCCCCCCAGCTGTGTTCCCAAGCGTGGCCTTTGCGATTACATCCTGCTCCTGATTTCGCTATGGCACTTTTTCGCACAAAAATGTGCGATTTGGCATGATTCTTTGATGGGACAGGAGGATGCTTTGGCATCCCGGCACAATTTTGAAAGGGCGGGCATTTGTTTTTTGCCGGAACCAAACCAAAAGGTTGGCGCCCGGTTTTCCCTGTTGTTGCCAGTGCTGCTCCACCTCTTGGCGGTGTGCGCTGCTCCGGCTCAACCGAGCATGCTGGATTTGTTGCGTAAAGACCTTTGCCGGCCTGTTCAAGGCATGCCCGCTACTCCTCCTGCGCCTGTTAGTATTACAAAAACCTTCAGTCCCGGCTGGAGGTACACGGCGCCGTTGGGGAGGAAGCGGAAAAACTTGCGGAGAGGGACGGCGGGAATTAGCGTGGCAGGAAACAGTGTTTGGCAAACCACTTCCTCACGGTTCAAGCAAGGCTTGGCAAGGATGGATGGGGTCGGTTTTAATGCGGGGAAATGAGGTTTTGCCCGGATGGAAAGCGCATGAACTGGCAGACTATGAAAATCGGATTTTTAGCCGCTGTTATTTTGCTGGCGGGTGCAAACGGGGTCCGCGCGAACGGTGATTTTACCAGGTATTTCCGCGATGAAACCATGCGGGTGGATTTCCACCACGTGGGGAATGCCCGCGAGGAGTTTTACACGCTGGACCAGGTGCATGCCACCAAGCCGTGGGCGGGCGGGCTAAACCACTTGGTGGATTCTTTTAACAACGGCCGTTATTATGTGAAAGTCTTCGATGCCCGATCCGGGGTTTTGATTTATTCGCGAGGCTTTGATTCCTATTTTGGCGAATACCGGACGACCGGGCCAGCCAGCCAGGGGATCCGGAGAACTTACCATGAGTCGATGTTGATCCCGTTCCCCAAGTCCAAAATCAAGCTGGTGATTGAAGTCCGGGACCGGCAGAACGCGCTCCAGGAATTGTATTCGCAGGAACTGGACCCGGCCACGGTGAATATCCAGCGGCGGTCCCGGAATCCAGGGGTGAAGGTGTTCAGACCGGCGCATCCGAGGGATCCGCATCAGGCGGTGGACATCGCCGTTTTGGCGGAAGGCTATACGGCCGGCGAGGAGGGGAAGTTCCAGAAGGATCTGGACCGGCTCCGGAAAACGCTCTTCAGCCAGGAGCCTTGCGGGAGCTGCAGCAATCAGTTCAATGTGTCGGGCGTTTTTCTGGCTTCCGCCGAGAGCGGGTGCGATGAGCCTGGATACGGGATCTACAAGCGGACCACTCTGGGGGCGGCTTTCGACGCCTTCGGGCTGGAGCGTTACCTGCTGGTGGAAGATAACCGGGCCATTCAAGATTTGGCGGACCACGTGCCCCACGAGGTGCTGGTGATCCTGGTGAATCACCAGCGTTATGGAGGCGGAGGCATCTATAATTGCTACTGCACCGTCACCGCCGACAATCCCCGGTTTGAATACGTTTTTCCCCATGAATTGGGCCATTGTTTTGGGGGATTGGCCGACGAGTATTACACCTCCACGGTCGCCTACCAGGATTTCTACCCGGCCGGTTTGGAGCCCACCGAGCCCAACATCACGGCTCAGCCCTCCGCCAGCGGAGTGAAGTGGCGGCATTTGCTGGCGCCGGGCATCCCGCTGCCAACGCCATGGGATAAGGAAGAGTATGACCGCCTGGATGTGGCCTACCAAAAAACGCGCCAGGCCCACAACGCGCGGATCGCGCTGCTGAAACGGAGCGGGAACTCCAATGAAGCGGAGCGGGTGGAGGCGGAAGCGGAACGGTTTTCCCAGGAACACCACGCTAAAATGGCCGATTTCCTCCGGAAAGGGCAAAATGCAGGCCAAGTCGGCGCGTTTGAGGGGGCGGGTTACATGACCAAAGGGCTGTTCCGGCCGATGACCAGCTGCCTGATGTTCAGCCGGGGGGAATTATGCGTGGTCTGCCAGGATGCCATCAAACGGATGATTGCGCATCACACGGAATAGCTGGGTAGTTTGCGAACCTTCGGGCGAGCGGCCAGTTCCGCAAAAACGAAATCCTTGGCCAGCAGGGCGACCAAGCGGTTTTCCTCTTTTTTCATCAGGCGCCGCCGGGCGGGATCCAGATCATCGTATCCCCGCAAATGCAGAATTCCGTGGACCACGTAGCGCACCATCTCGGAAGTCCAGGTGGTTTTAAAGAGCGGGGCCTGAAGCTGGGCCACGGCGGGGCAAATCACCAATTCACCGTGCAGGCAGGCAGCATCAACCAATTCCACTCCGGTATGCGGTTGAGCGGCTGGCCAGCCGGAATAGTCGAAAGTGATGACATCGGTGGGGCCTTCATGGTGGACAAATTCGTGGTTTACACGGGCGCTTTCGGCGGAATCCACCAGGCGGATGCCAAGGCTGTAATGCGCCAAGCCCACAGTGTGGCCCAGGAAGTGGCGGATTAATTGGCGGAACCAGGGGATATTCAGCGCGAGCGTGGTTTGCTCGTTGCGAACCGGCAGGTTTTTCATGCGCTGCGGCCGCGGGATTCCTCGTAGGCCGCGATGATGCGCTGCACCAGGGCGTGGCGGACGACATCCCGTTTTTGGAACTCCAGGATGGCAATCCCCTCCACGTTGCGCAAAACTTTCAGTGCCTCAAACAGGCCCGACTTTTTATGCCCGGGCAGATCCACCTGGGTGGGATCGCCGGTGATGACAGCCTTGGAATGGTTGCCCATGCGGGTCAAAAACATGAGCATTTGTTCGGCGGTGGAATTTTGGGCTTCATCCAGGATGATGAAGGCTTGGTTCAAAGTGCGCCCGCGCATGTAGGCCAGCGGGGCGATCTCGATGATTCCCCGCTCCATGTTGCGCTGGATCTCATCGATCGGCAGCATGTCGTGCAAGGCATCGTGCAGCGGGCGGAGGTAGGGGGTGATTTTTTCATACAAATCGCCGGGCAGAAATCCCAAGGCCTCGCCGGCCTCCACGGCGGGCCGGGTCAGGATGATCCGCTCCACGCGGTTCTCCTTCAAGGCGGAGACAGCCATGGCCATCGCGAGATAGGTTTTGCCGGTGCCGGCCGGCCCCACCCCGAAGGTGACGTCGAAGTTGCGGATGGCTTCGAGGTATTTTTGCTGGCCGATGGTTTTGGGGGTTACCGCCGCTTTTTTAGGGGAGGTTTGCACCCGCTCGGCGTGCAGGGTGCGCAAGGCCTCCACCCCCTCCTGCTTGACGACTTCGATGGCGTAAGCGAAATCCCGGTTTTTGACCGGGGAGCCCAGTTTGAGCGAGGTTTCCAATTGCTGGAAAACATGCTTGGCGCGTTCAATGGCTTCCGAATCCCCTTCAAGTTTGATCCAGCCCTCGCGATTGGTTGCTTTGATGGCCAGCTCACGTTCCAGAACGGCCAGATTCTTCGGGTCGTTATTGTAAAGCTGCTGGGCGAGGCGCGCGCTCTCGAAATGGAGGGTTTCGGTGGCCATGGATTAGGATTGGGCTTCCCGGGTTTCGGCCAAAACGGCCCGCAGGCGCGCGGCCAGCTCAGCCAAAGCCTGAGGCACCACTGAAGTTTGGGCGATTACCGGCATGAAATTGGTGTCGCCGTTCCAACGGGGAACGATATGGATATGGAGGTGTTCCGCCACGCCGGCCCCGGCCACTTTGCCCAGGTTGATTCCCACGTTGAAGCCATCCGGTTTCATGGCCTGGCTTAAAGCATTCATGCAGCGGCGGGTGAGGAGCATCAACCCGGTCAATTCCGCTTCGGTGAGGTCATTCAGATCGGCTGTTTGCTTGTAGGGAACCACCAGCAGATGTCCGCCGTTGTAGGGATAAGTATTCAGCACGGCATAGCAGGTTTTTTCCCGGGCGATGACGTGGTTCGCCTCGTCGTCGCTCGAGGAGGCGATCCGGGCGAACAGCGAAGTGTCGGAAGGCGCCGCCTTGGGCGCCAGAATATATTCTATGCGCCAGGGCGCATGCAGCGATTCCATGGACTCAAAGAATATGGATTGGAGCTTGGGAAGTCAAAACCTGATGGCTCATGCCGCCGCCGCCGGATAATTTGGCCGGCGAATGAGCGGCATACCCGTGGCGGCCCTCATTTGGCGGCGGTGGTCCGCTCCATGATCCAAAGAACGTCGTTGTTGTTGGGGGAGGCAAAATTATGCGCGTGGAAATCCGTCACTCCCGGTTTTAAAGTGCGGGTATCGCGCCAGGTGTGCGGTTCGGCGTGGCCATCGGCAAAAGAGTTGACCGAACCACGGCTGTGATAGATGGCTGGATAATGGTAATACCGGGCCGCAGCGAGCGTGGACATATAGACCCCAAAAAACGGCCGGCAAATGCTGTCTGGATGGGTGTCGATGAAGACCAGCGCTTTGGAGGGGCCGGGCCGGGTGATGGCAGCCATGCGTTTGTAAACGAGATAACGGGTGGGTTCCGGCACCGTATTGTAGGGATCGCCCAGCCAGCCCATGTAAGTATTCATGGAGTAACTGCGTACCCGGGGATCTTTATCGGTGCCATGGGTGCCCTTGCTCTTGTCTGCCGGGCATTTATAGATGGCAAAGGATTTCAGGTATTGAGTGAACAAGGAGCGCTTGGTATCGATCAGCAGGTATTCATTGCCGGCATCGATTGGATTGGAATTAAAGCTGCCTGCCACCCAGTAGCCGTTGCCGTCGTCGCCCCGGCCATTGCTGACCAAACGGTCATCGTTGTCACCGGCATACATGGTCCAAATGGTGCTCAGCTGTTTTAAATTGTTCGTGCAGGCAATGCGGTGTGCCTTGGATTTCGCCGCCGAGAGGGCGGGCAGCATCATGCTGGCCAGGATGGCAATGATCGCAATCACCACCAGCAACTCAATCAGTGTAAACGCGCCCCCCAGCCGCCGTGATCGGCAACCATGTCTGACTCGCGCATCCTTGGAAAGTCTCATCGGGCCTTTCTAGCATAGGAACTCCGTGCGATGCCAACAATATTTTTGGCGGCTTGGCGCCCGTTGGTCAACCACAGGTGTTTTATCAGCAGACGGAAAAACAGCAGCCACTCTGGCGCGGATTACTCTCAACTTGAATGCGGCTCGGATAACCGGCGGCCGAACGCAGGAAAAAAAAGGGGCACTTGCGTGCCCCTCGTTTAAAAAAAGGTGTGCTTAAGCGCCCATTCCGTCCTCAAAGGATCCTTGGGCCAGAGGGAAGCACAAATTGTCGCGCACGTATTGGATGCCGTTGGCGCTGGTGGCATCCAGATCGCGATAAGCGCTTTCTGCTTCCACAATGAGGGGCGCAGTTTGGGTGCCCATTATTTCGCAATACCGTTTGGGATAACCAGTTTTCACCAGCAGTTCCACATAACGAACCATATTCAAGTCACCGGACGGGATATCGACAAACTGCATGCCGCGGTTTTGCCAATCGCCGTCCATCATCCGGAGGGGCACTCCATGACGGATCACGAAATTCTTTACATGGCAGCCATAAATCCTTGAACCGACTTTGGAGAACCGGCTTTCCCAGCACTCACCTTCCCAGCAATGGGATGGATCGGCATTGACGGTCAGGCACTTGTCGCCGCCGCAAATCTTGACGAGCATATTGAAATCATCCGCGCACATTGCACCCGTGCCGGGATGGATTTCATGGGCCAGATACAAGCCTAGCGAGTTGGCGCGTTCGCGGAGTTTGGCGGTCTTTTTGACAAACCGATCCTGTCCTTCCTTAAGAAAGTCGAAGTCGCCACCTTTCCAAAATCCCCAGGGATAACCGGTAGCCATTTCCCAGCCAAAGGCGACACCCCAGAACATAGGGAGGATTTTGATCCCAAGCTCCACGGCCAAATCAAACAAATTCAACAGGTAATCTTCAGCCCATTTTTCGATTTGATCCGGGGATTTTTTAGCGATGTCACCAGGAATAAACGGACGGATGGTGGGACTGCCAGTCCAGGCGGTGGTATGCACCCAGAACGGACAGTGGCAGGAAATACCGTCCAGTTTCATTTCGGCTTTCTGGAAGGCCGCCTTGACCTCTTTGGCGGTCAGGAGGCCGCCTTTGGCGTTTTGCAGCATGAAATTCGAAGGCTGAGCCCCCTGGGCTCCCGCATTTCGGGCCCACGCGAGAAAATCGGCCAGACTTTTAGCGCCGTGTTGGGCGCCCTCAACACTAGGATGAAATACTGTTTGTGCCATAATGTTTTTGCTCCAATTGTTAGTGTGTTCGATTAACGAGGTAACCCTTAACGTCTTTGACCGCCAAAAGCAACAGGATTGTGACTTGAATTTCCGCCGAGGCATCTGGATTCCTTGGGCCTCGATGCTGGTGGCAGCCAGAATGATCCGCGGCTAATCAACCTTGAGGAAAACGATTGTGCCCCAGGTTTTTACGCAATACATGGGAGGTTCCACGGGCTGGTCCTTCGCGGCTGTTTAATGGCCAACAGCGAAGGTAATACTCGTAGAAGATCCAGCAAACGCTCATGATTCAGATTAACCATCATGGTTCAAACCTCATTTGGGATTTCATTTGTGCCCACCGAGCGTTATAAGTGGCTGGTATGAAGAAATCGAAGCTGGTTGTGTTGGGGGTTACTGGCTCCATTGCGGCTCATAAAGCGGCAGATCTGGCGAGCTGGTTGACCAAGCAAGGCTTGGTTGTCAAAGTGGTGATGACTCCCGACGCCATCCGTTTCATTAATCCTCTGCCGTTCAAGACCTTGTCCCGCAATCCGGTAATAGCGGATCTCTACGATGAGACTGAGGATTGGCAGCCGGCGCATATTCTGCTGGCCGACCAAGCGGATCTTTTATTGATCGCGCCCGCTTCTGCTAATACCCTCGCCAAACTGGCTAATGGATTGGCCGATAATGCTTTATGCTGTATTGCCTTGGCGATTAATCCAACGGCCAGGATTTTGATCGCCCCGGCCATGAACGGCAAAATGTGGTCGCATCCCGCCACCCAGCAAAATGTGGCCACCCTGAAGAGCAGGGGAGTGGAATTCATCGGTCCCGAATCAGGCCTGCTGGCCTGCGGCTATGAAGGGGTGGGGCGAATGTGGGAAGTGGAAAAAATCGCCCACCGGGCATTGGAATTGCTGCAGTTAAACTCAGAACCCGAATCAGGTTCAACCCTATGAGTTTTTCAAACTGGAAAATACTGCAGAAAATCCCGGCTCTGCTGGCCTCTGCGCCGCCCGAACCGGAGCAATTGGAGTCACGCATCCGCAATATGGAGCGTAATATTGTGATTCCGGTCAAAGTGGTGGTGCTTTCCCTTTTGTTTTATTACCTTTTTTTCTCAAAATGGTTCGATACCGTCATGAGCGCACGGGAGGTGGTCCTGGAGGTGCTTCAGCGGTTTTATTTAGTGGCTTTATTGTTGAATGTAGCCGCTGCCATAATGATCATTGGCATGGCCCAAGTGCCCTTGCGCCTGGTGGAATTGGTGGTTTTCGCCATCGCCCTCATTGACAGCCTGTTGGTGGGTGGATTGACGGTGATCTCCGGTGGCTTTGATAGCATGCTCTACTGGGTGTTTCTGGCTTTGATTGTGCGCAACGCGGTCAGTATCCCGGCTGCGCCCATGCAAATCCTGGTCAATTTTTTGACGAGCCTGGTTTACCTCGTAGCCGGTTTATTGGAGGTTGCCATCAATCAGTTTGAGCCTGAGCCGGGGGCCATGGAAGCCACCGCCGAGCCGTTCCTGTTAAGGTTGGTATTGCTGCTGGTAATGACTTTTTGCTGTTACGCCGTGCAAGTGCTTTTGGAGCGCCAGAGGCGTGCGGACGAGGAAGCCCGCGAATTTGCGCTGCGGCAGGAACAATTGCGCGTGACCAGCCGCCTGGCAGCGGAAATAGCTCACCAATTGAAGAATCCGCTGAGCATCATTAACAACGCCGCCTTTAACTTGCAGCGAAATGTGAAGGAAGGCAAAGCCACGATCACGCAGCAAATCAGGATCATCCGGGAGGAGGTGGACCGGTCGGACCGGATCATCACGGACATGATGGGATATGCGCGCATGGTAGATGGCAACTTGGAGCGATTACAAGCCGCCGAAATGCTGGATCTGGCCATCGAACAGGTTTTTCCTCCTGCGGCTCATTTCCCGGTTCAAGTCCATCGGGAATATGCGCTCGGGCTTCCGCCTTTGCTGATGCAGCGGAATCATTTATCGGATATGCTGGTTAATTTGCTGCAAAATGCCCGTGAGGCAGAGCCAGGGAATGTCTGGATTGCGGCCCACAGCGGAGAAAATTATTCCGTCTTGATCACCATCACAGACGATGGCCCAGGTGTGCCCGCCGAACTAAGGGAGAAGGTCTTTGAACCGTATTTTACGACCAAGGAGAAGGGATCGGGATTGGGGCTTGCCATCGTTAAACATAACGTGGAGATTTATGGTGGCTCAGTAAAAGTTGAGTCAGAACCCGGAAAGGGAGCCAAGTTTGTATTGCAGTTGCCTGCCCGATCCTTGATCAAAATACGCCGATGAAAGCGAATTTGCCGCCCCTATTAATCGTCGATGACGAAAAAAACATGAGGCTTTCACTGGAAGCTGTCATGAGTGACGAGGGCTATACCGCCAAGGCGGTTGATGCCGCTGAAAAAGGCCTTGAATTGCTCGAAAAGGAGGAGTTTTTCATGGTGATCAGCGATGCCCGCCTGGGGGGCATGAGCGGATACGAACTCCTGGAACAGGTGCGGACACGGTGGCCGCAATTGCCGATTCTCATCATCACGGCTTATGCAACCCCGCGCCTGGCCGTGGAGGCGATCCGCGCCGGGGCCATCGATTACCTGGCCAAACCTTTTGCCCCGGAGGAGTTGCTGCATGCGGTGGGCCGGTGCGCCGAGCGGCACCGGTTGATCATGGAAAACGCTGCCTTGCGGGCGCGCACTGGAGAAGCCTACCAATTGGATCAGATTATCGGGCTTTCCCCGAAGATTTTGGACCTGAAGAAATTCATTCAAACGGTGGCTCCAACCGATGCCACGGTGTTGATCCTGGGGGAGAGCGGCACCGGAAAGGAATTAATTGCTGGTTCGCTCCACTCCCTGAGCCAGCGGTCCACTTCGAGTTATGTCCGCATCAACTGCGCCGCGATTCCGGACACTTTGTTGGAAAGTGAATTGTTCGGGCATGAAAGGGGCGCGTTTACCGGCGCGCTCAAACAAAAACCGGGGCGGGTGGAGGAAGCCGATGGGGGCACGATATTTTTGGATGAAATAGGCGATATGAGCCGTCCGTTGCAGGCCAAACTGCTGCGCTTCCTGGAGGATGGCACTTTCACCCGGGTGGGTGGAAATGACGAATTAAGGGTCAGCGTCCGCCTGATTGCCGCCACCAATCGGGATATCATCGAGGCGATCCGCCAGAATCACTTTCGGGAGGATCTCTTCCATCGCTTGAATGTGGTCCAATTCCGGCCGCCCCCACTTCGTGAACGCCGGGACGATATTCCGCTGCTCGCAGAGCATTTTCTCAGGCAATTCACGCTGGCCATGAACAAAATGATCGAACGGCTATCCAAGAATGCCTTGTCGAAATTGATATCCCACCATTGGCCCGGAAACGTGCGCGAACTGCGGAATGTGATTGAACGAGCGGTTATTTTGGAGACCAGCAAAGAGATCCACCCTGAAAGCCTGCCCGATTTTCAATTGGAAGCCCGCCTCAATAAAACGGTGGCCGCACACCTGCCGGTGGATCAATCACTTGACGAGTATCTGGCAAATTACGAAAAGGAAGTGATTTTAGGCAGCCTGGAACAAAACCACTACAGCTTGACGAAAACCTCCGAACAGCTAAAGATCAGCCGCCATGCTTTGCGCTATCGGATGCAGCGGTTGAGCATCGGCACGGAGAGCACTTTTGACGACGAGGTAAATTTGGCAGGCGCCAAGGAAAAAACTTAAAAGATTTAGTTTGCGGCGCATAATCGGGAAGGAATGCATAATAAATGGCAAATCTTGGGATCATTCACGAATTGATGCGGCTGGCTCCACCGGTTAAGGAGGGAGGCTGGGGAATCGACGTTTTTCGCCTGCTCGCATCCGGGGCTGACTTCGAGTTGATTTCCGGCAACAAGAGCACGTTTTCAGGCAAGCCATCCGCTGCATTCAGCGAGTTGGTGGTGGTAATTGGAGCCGTATCGATATTGACGCTGGTCCTGATTTTAATCGTTTACCTTTGGAAAAAGTCGCGGCGCAATCGCCGCCGCCGCCATCACCATGGCCAGGATGAGAATCGGGTGGAAAAAAAAGTTGAAGAGACTTTTGCCGAGGACGATGAATTTGACGAGGAGGAGGAATCCGAAGAACAAGTCCCAGGGCGCCGGAAACGGCGGCGGCGGCGGCGGCGGCGAAGCCACCGCCCTCGCAATCCGACTTTGGCGGAAACCGGCGGACTGCCACCGGTGCGCAGCTCAGACGCTCCGCCGCCCCCGATTTAGGATATGGAAGTCAGTCAGGGGATTACCCGCCGGAGTGCTTCAAACCTGGCGCTGGCTTTCGTCTTGCTGCCGAAACCCAAGCGCCAGCAGATGTGCGCACTTTATGCCTTTTGCCGGGAGGTGGACGATGTCGCGGACGAGGATTCCGCTCCCGTGGCTGATCGGCGTGCCCGGCTCCAAGCCTGGCGGGATGATATCCGGCTGGCTTGCAGCGGTGGGGAACCGCGGTTTCCGGTCAATCAGGAGCTAAAACCCGCTATTGAAGAGTGCCGTCTGCCTTTTGAGCTTTTTGACGAGTTACTCCAAGGGGTGGAAATGGACTTAGGCCTTCAACAATATCCCGACTTTCCTTCCCTCGAACTCTATTGCTATCGGGTCGCCTCAGTGGTGGGTCTTTTAAGCATAGAAATTTTCGGATATCGGAATCCAGTTTGTCGTGAATATGCGGTCAGCTTGGGGAAGGCCTTGCAATTGACCAACATTTTACGTGATGTGGCTAATGACGCTTTGCGCGGTCGCATTTACTTGCCGATGGATGAATTAAAGGCCTGCAGCGTGCGGGCAGAGGAGATTTTTGCCGGAACGTATTCGGATCGGTTTCAAGTTTTGGCCAAACGAGTGGCTGAAAAAGCGCGATATTATTACCATAATGCCCGGCAACTGCTTCCCTCTGAGGAGCGTGCCAGCATGGTTGCCGCCGAATTGATGGGGTCAGTTTATTGGGATTTGCTTCAGCGCTTGGAACAGCAGCAGTTCGCGGTGTTTAATCGTCCGCTGATTCGTGTTCCAAAACCAGGCAAACTTTTCCTGATATTCCGGACTTGGTGGCGGATTCGTTTGGGGAGCAAATTGCCAAATTACGGTTTTTAATCCGGCCATGGGCATGGATTTTTCAGCTGCCAGCCGGTTGCCGAACCTGGGAATTGTGCGCCTGATTGTGAATGCCGACGATTTTGGCCTTAATGCGGCCCACAACGAGGCGGTTGTCGGCGCCCACCAGAAAGGCATATTATCCACGGCCAGTTTGATGGTGAATGAGGCTGGCGCGGAGGAAGCGGCCAGGCTGGCTCATCAGAATCCCAGGCTGGGTGTGGGGCTTCATTTGACCTTGGTTTGTGGGCGTTCCGCATTGCCGCAAGCGCGCATACCTGGATTGGTGGATGAGCAGGGGGCTTTTCGATCCAATGCGGTGGCGGCTGGAATCGCCTACTATTTCCAGCGACGACTCCGCGACGAATTGGAAGCCGAAATTTCGGCCCAATTCCGCAAGTTTAAGGAAACCGGATTGGTTTTGGACCACGTCAATGGGCACTTGAATATCCATCTGCACCCGGTGGTTTTCCGCATCCTGATGCGCCACGCAAGGAGTTGGGGGATCAAGCATTTGCGCCTGGTCCGCGATCCCATGCGATCCAGCATCAAGACCACCCGCGGCCGTTGGCTTTATCGTTTTTCACATGCCTTGGTTTTCAGCTGGCTGTCTTGGTGGGCTTTGCCAAAGCTCAAAGCTGAAGGTGTTCGCCACACCAATTCGGTATTCGGGCTTTTGCAGAACGGACGGGTGAATGAAGATTATTTGCTTCGCTTGCTGCCGCTATTGGCTCCTGGCGAATCGGAAGTCTACAGCCATCCTTCCACGAATGAGGCCCCCGGGGAATTTGCCGCATTGACGAGCGGGACGGTCAAAAAGCTTGTGTCCACGCTCAATATCCAGTGTATTCGTTACCAGGATATATGATATGGCAAAGCTGATAGTGGTACTGTTGATAGGCCTTTTTTGCGAGGCGGTGGGGGTGGTTTTTTTGAGCCGCGGGCTCAAACAAATTGGCGAAGTCAAACAGGTGAATTTCAAAGAAGTGGTCCGGATCATCAAAGCGGGAGCTACGAATAAGAACATCCTCGCGGGCATCTTCTTCGATGCCTTGTTTTTTGCGTCCCTGCTGATCATGATGTCCAAAAGCGATGTCAGTTTTGTGTGGCCATTAACGGCTTTGGGATTTGTATTAACCACCTTGGCCGCCAAGTTTTTCCTCCAGGAACAAGTGTCTGCGACCCGTTGGGCGGGGGTGATCCTGATCATGGCCGGAGCTGGCTTGATCACCTGGACCGAGCACGAAAAAACCAAACCAGGCATTGCGCCTCTGGATCCGGTGCCGATCACCAAGGCACCCTTGAATTAACTTCAAGGCATGGCTTTCCGCGCCCTTCACCCCGGAACCAGGCCGATCCGTTTTTGAATGCCTGGCGGCGTGATAACGTCCAACTGGCGGTATTCAGGATTGACCCGGGTTGGGGATCGGTTAGGCTCCCATCCCACGCAACGGAAAATACAATATGCATCAAAACGAAAACTTGGCAGAGGCCGGCGGCGAAACTCGCCGGAATTTCATAAAAAAGGCGGCAACAGCCACAGCAGCAGTAGCCGGCACCACCTTGATCAAAGCGCCCGTTTACGGACAAAACCAAGCTCCCTCCACCGGGGTGATTGGGGCCAATAGCAAAATCGTGGTTGGTTTTGTCGGTGTCGGCGGCATGGGCTATACCCATGTGCGCAACATGAAAAACAGCGCCAAGGAAAACAACTTGGGATTCGGTGGCGTAAGCGACACTTATAAGAAGCGCATGGCAGATGCCGCCAAGCATCTGGCTTTGGATGAAGGCTCCACCTTCACCGACTATCGGAGATTGCTGGAAAAGAAAGACATCGATGCCGTTGTGGTGGCGACTGTTGACCATTGGCATGCCCCGGTCAGCATTGATGCCTTAAACGCCGGGAAGCACGTCTATGTGCAAAAGCCGCTGACGCGCCATTTAGAGGAAGCTTTCGTTCTGCATGATACGGTTAAAAAGACCGGCAAAATCCTGCAGGTTGGTTCCCAAGGCTGTTCCGATGGCAAATACCATAAAGTGGCCGAGCAAGTCAAAGCGGGCAAAGTTGGCAAATTAGTGTGGGGCGAAGGTTGCTATTGCCGCAATGCGGAGCCCAACGGCGAATGGAATTATCCAATTCCTGCTGCCTCCGCGGAGGAAATCGACTGGGATGCCTGGCTCGGGCCGGCCCAAAAGGGTGATCCCGCCTTAACCGGAGTGCCGGATAAATCCGACTGGAAAAAATGCCTGGAACACTTCGCTCGCTGGCGGCGGTATCATGCTTATTGCAGCGGTCTCTTAGGGGATTTGGTGCCGCATCGCCTGCATCCCATGATGCTCGCAACTGGAAATCCGGAATTCCCGGTGCGGGTGACCAGCATTGGAACTCGAAGAGTCTCCACCAACCGTGACGTTCCCGATACGGTGCAGGTGGTAGCCGAATTCCCCAGCGGTTTCACCCTGTTCGTGGTCAGCACGACGGTGAACGAACGAGGCATTGTGGACACCATCCGCGGATCCAAGGGGAGCCTGATTTTCGGCGGCATCAGCAGTCACCGCGTGGAATTCGTGCCGGAGCGCTGGGCGTCCGATGAATTTGATCCGGAGACCTTTGATAACATCACGCCCGGTGAAGACAATACGATTCATGAAAAAAATTGGTTCGATAGCATTCGGGCGAATAAGCAGCCCAACGGCAATATCGACCTGGCAACTCGGGTGCAGACCGTCATCTCTTTGGCGGAAATGGCTGACCGCTTGGGATTGACGCTGTTCTTTGACGAAAAGACGCGCAAGATCACCACCGCTGATGGCAAGGTTGTTGAGCCTATTAACTACGGAACGCTTAAATCTGGTCCGCCGGCTTGGGAGAAAGCCTAGGCCAAGATATAAATATACGCTTCAAGGGCTTGCGTTTGGTCGGCGCAGGCCTTTTCGTTTTTTAGAGCTTCGACAGAAAACTTCCGCGGGTATTCAGACTGGCCTTGGCCAAGAATTTTGCGACGGAAGCGGAAAAGGATTATCTCGGCGCTGGCGCCCGCGAATTGACCGCACAACCATTGGCGTATTGTTCAATTTTGGAGGCGATGAAAGGCAAACCAACGACCTGCTGAGCGGCTCCCATGCGGATCGCCTCGCGCGGCATGCCAAAGACCACACACGTTTCCTCGTTTTGGGCAATGGTGGAGGATCCTGCCTGGCGCAATTTACACATGCCAGCGGCTCCGTCGGCTCCCATCCCGGTTAATATGACCGAGAGACAATGGGGGCCGGCCCCGATCATGGCTGCGGAATTGAAGAGCACATCGACTGCGGGGCGTTGGTGATGAACCGGAGGGCCTTCGTTCAATTCAACAATGTAGTGATTCACTTGCCACCTTAAAACCATGTGATAACCACCTGGGGCAATCAAGGCCAGGCCGGGGCGCACGATGTCACCGCGCTTGGCTTCCCGGACTTCCATGGCACATATCTCATTCAGACGGTTTGCAAAAGCCAGGGAGAAATAGGCAGGTATGTGCTGAACAATGCAAATGCCCGGCAAATCGTCAGAAAGCCCCATTAACACGGCTTTGAGAGCCTCAGTTCCGCCGGTTGAGGCCCCCATTAAGATGATTTGGCGGGCTTGGTATTGCCGGGAATTAACCGGCGCCGGTTTCAAAATATCAGTGGGCCGTGAGCCTGGACTGGGTTTGGTCACCAGAGGTTTGAGGGGCTGATTCAAAAGTGTTTTAGGAACGGTTGCAGAAGTTTTGGAAGTGGCCGGAATCGGGGGGGAAGTTATGGCGCTGGGGCGGATTTTTGCCTGGGCTGCCGCTTTGATTTTTTCAGCCAATTTAAAACCATCCTGATAGGCCGAGTAGGATCCGCTTGGTTTAGCCAGCACATCCACCGCACCCGCTTGGAGTGCCTCCAAGGCCTTTTGGGATCCTTCAGTGGTCAAAGAACTGATGATGATCACCGGAATCGGTTGGTGTTTCATCAGGAGTTTTAGGAATGTCAACCCGTCCATGCGGGGCATTTCTATGTCCAAGGTCAGCACGTCCGGCTTAAGGCTCGCGATCTTATCGCGCGCAACATATGGATCAATGGCGGTGCCAACTACTTCAATCTCATTGTCATGCGCAAGGCTGTCCGCCAGAACTTTGCGGACTAAAGCCGAGTCATCGACAATTAAAAGCCTAATGCGGCGGATGGCCATGCCTAGCCTTGAAGTTGGAAAAGAGCTTCCACGGTTTCCAGTTTTTCAAAGGTTTCAATCATAAAGTGAGGGAGTTGATCGGAGGAGATATTGAGGCAGGAAAGTGCTTCAACCCGGCCTCGGAACGCAAAGGCCTGGTGGCCGTAACTGAATCCCATGAAGTGAGCAATCATATTCCCCAGGTAAACACAAGAGGCTATCCGCTCGTGAGTTACCGCGCTATCGGGTTGATGGTGGAACCAAACTGAGGCGACCAAATCGGCCGGGAATTTCCAGATCGCCAATAAACGGCCGCCAATTTCGGCATGTTGCACACCTAAAAGCTTTTTCTCTGTTTCAAGCAGGGATTGCTGGTTCTTTTCCGTTTCCTCTACGAGTTTGACGTAGATGTGCTCCAAGGCATCCGCCAGGATTATTTTGCCGATGTCGTGCAGCAATCCACCGGTGAAGGCGATGGTGCCATCTTCGCCAACACCCTCAGCAACCCGCTGAGCGGCAACCGCAGTTGCCACCGAGTGTTTCCACAATTCGCCTCGCGCATAACCGTAACCTTTCTGGGGGGGGGAAAGGGTGCGGGAACCAGTAACGGCTGCAATTACCTGGTAAACCTGGCTGAAACCCAATCGGCCAACAGCCTCCTGAATATCCGAGGCCGGCATGGCGGCGCCGAAAAACGCGCTATTGCATCGTTGCAGGACGTTGGCCGTGAGTCCGGGATCAAAAGATATCAATTCCACGACCTTGTTCGTATCCGAGTTGGGATCGTTGAGCAGGCTTAACAACTTAGGCAGAACCTTGGGTGCCGGCGGGAGGTTCTTTACGCGATTGATATATTGATCTAGCTCTTCCATAAAACGCAATCGGTAGGTTGTCCAGAAATTTTCAGCTTCACTTCCCCGGTAGCCAGATTGAGAAACATGGACCGGCTGACCAACCCCCCAACAGCTTCAGCCTGAATGCGTAAATTGTGCTGCCTGAACAAGTTGGATATGGCTTCGTAATTGCGTTTCCCAATGTTGAAGAAACCGGTGGTGTCCATGACCTGAGCCCCCCCGGCCACACAAATGATCATTCGATGTTTTTGGGCCTGTAGTTGGTAGGCTTCCCGGAACAAGGTTGGCACCCCGGTGTCGGCAAACATTGCCGGTTTTTGCATCGCTTTGGCGGAATCTATGGTTGAATCAGGAAGCATGATGTGAAGTAATCCTCCCACTCTTACCACCGGATCATAAATGGATATTCCCAGGCAGGATCCCAATGAATAAGTCGTTAGCACCGCGCCTGGATTATTGGAAACCACCAAGTCCGCGATGCCGACCACGACTCTGACTTCAAATCCAGCTAATGTCGGTGCGGGCATGTCCTTTTACTATCGTTCAGTTTTCTGATAAATACTTGGGCGCAGGCACTTTAGGGGCACATTCAAGCCATTGAGGCTCTCGGCATGGCCCACCAGGAGATAACCATTTGGAACCAGGAATCGGGTTAATTGCCTGACCAATTTTTCCTGGGTGGGGCGGTCAAAATAGATCATCACGTTGCGGCAAAAAATGACTGCAAAGCTATCGTTGATCTCCATCGAACCGAGCAAATTCAACTGCCGGAATAAAATGCGTTCCGCCACCACCGGCTTCACTTTACAATAACCGTTCCAGGCATTAACGCCTTTTTTAAAATATTTTCGCAGCCAATCCTTGGGCAAGGCCTCCATTTTATCATCTGGATAGACCCCTTGCATGGCCTTGCCCAAAGCCTTCGTGGAAATATCGGTCGCCAAAATGGACCAGTCCCATCCCGAGGCAGGGGGGAAAAACTCGCTAAGGTAAAAGCCGATGCTGTATGGTTCTTCGCCGGAGGCACAAGCAGCACTCCAGACCTTAAAACGTTTTTGTGCCCCCAAGCCCAGGGAGGGCAGGGCTTGGTTGACCAGGAATTTAAAGTGGTCTTCCTCCCTTAAGAAATGCGTAAAATTGGTGGTCAACGCATCCACCACTTGAGTCATTTCGTCTTCGTCAGCTGAATGCTGTAAAAAATCGCAATAATCCGGTAACGAATGGAATCCATGGTGCCTTATCCGCTTGCCCAAGCGGGCTCGAATCAGCTCCTGTTTTCCCTCGTGAAGGCGGATGCCACAGCGTTGATATATCAGGTTAATGATATATTCAAACGCCGCAGGCTCATCTTTGATTTTTAACGCAGTCATTAATTAGTCTCGTTCCACATCTTTTATCGGCATTTGGGCGATAACGGTTAAGCTTTTTCTTTTGAAGGCAAAACCGGCCCATCGGTAGGTCAATTTTGCCGATACGGATTGAGTCCCAGGCGGCAGAAATTCCCCTCCAGCTGAAAAGCGCTGGCATCCTCTTGCCATAAGGCTCTCCAAATGAGTTGATTAGGGTAATCGAGATTGAGTGGGGCAAACTTTGCAGGCAGGAGTTCCGGGGCTGGCACAACCTCTGCTAAGACCGGTTCAGGACAAAATGAAAGTTGCCGACGCCAAAGAAATCAAGAATCTCGAGCCCACAGCCGAGACGATAGTGACGCTCCCCATGGGATTGTTGGGCTTTGAGAGGATTAAGAAATACCAGCTGATCGCTGATCCGAACGAAGCGCCTTTCCAGTGGCTGCAGGTGGACAACGATGAAAACCTGGCCTTCCTGGTGGTATCCCCATTTGAGGTGTTATCCACTTACCAACCGGAAATCAGCGATGACGATGCGGGCTTTCTGAAACTGGCAGGTTCGGAGGATGCGGTGATTTATAACATTGTAACCCTGCGGCCCAAGGGCCTGACCACCGTCAACCTGAAGGGGCCCATCGTTTTAAACCGTCACACGTTGGTCGGGAAGCAGGTCGTCATAGTCAATGCGGCGGCTTATTCCGTGCAACACCCCATTCCCACTCTCAGCTAGGCGAAATTATGCTCATCCTTTCGCGCAAATTGAATGAAAGCATCGTGATTGACGGTAACGTCATCGTAAAGGTGCTGCGGGTGGACGGAGATGTGGTGAAATTGGGCATCCAAGCACCCTCCAATGTTCCTGTGCATCGGCAGGAAGTATATGAAGAAATCCAGAAGAGCAACCAGGAAGCTTTAACTCGCGGACGTCCCAAGCTGCCCAAAATGATGCCGCTGGCAAAAAGCCAGGCCACAGAGGACGCAACCGGCAATGGGACTGCGAAAATTTCTCCTGCCAATTCGGCGAGCATGGCGGTTTCCAGCCATCCCGCCGGGCAGAAGGAAAACCCAAACAAACGCGGAGCCGACCCGATCCAGGCCGGAACCGCAGCGGAAAAACAACCCTCAACCACCAATACGTAAGAGTAAGTAAAGGATAGTAAAGGAAAGGAATCCTCCTATGGTTATTAACAACAACTTGCAGGCCAACAAGGCTGCTCATAACCTGGGCGCGAACGAAGCGCGCCTCAATAAATCCCTCACCCGGCTCAGCTCGGGCTTGAGGATCACGGATGCCACGGATGACGCGGCCGGACTGGCGGTCAGCATGCGCTTGGACGCACAGCTGAAACGCCTCGAAGCCGCCAAAACCAACGCCGCCAATGCGCTTTCACTGGCGCAAATGCAGGATGGGTATCTCTCCAAGATCGCCAAGGCGCTGGATCGCATGAGCGAACTCTCCATGATGGCGCAGGACGTCATCAAGTCCGACCAGGACCGGAGCTTGTATAACAGCGAATTTTTGCAGCTGGCGAATTTCATTCGCGATGCTGCGAACAAGAGCTTCAATGGTGTAACTCTGTTCTCGCCCTCCAATTTGGATGTGGCGATCGATTCGGAAGGTAATATCTTCACGATGAAAGGGGTGGATTTGGGCAAATCCACTTACAACAGCGCCTTTTACCCGCAGACGCCTTCCTTCACGCAGGGCTTCTTCACTGTAAACGGATACAAAGTGACGGTGGATCCGACGGACTCCTTGGATTCCATCATGGCCCGCATCAACACCGCCACCAAAGGCACCGTTTCCGCGGCTTATACTGGTGACCAAATCCAGCTCACCGGGACCGGGACCGTCAGCTTGGGCAGTTCCGACGATACCAGCAACTTCCTGGATATCACCCAACTGCAGGGAAATGGTTCGGCCACGGTGGCCAGCGCTACTTCCTCCTCGTGGAGCCCGAAGCTTAGCAGCCTCAATTTTGCCACTTCCATTGAAGACGGTTTCATAACCGTTGGAACGTATTCGATCGCGGTGAATACCACCGACACCATGCAGCAGTTGTTCGATCGGATCAAAACCACCACTGCTGGGGATATCACTGCCTCCTATAATTGGGCCGCGGATACTATTTCCATGTCCAGTGCCACCGGCGCCTTCACTTTGGGCAGCGCCTCCGATACCAGCAATTTCCTCACGGCCGCCAAGTTGAGCAGCGATGGCTCTGCATCCGTCACCAGCAGTGGCGAGATATCGTCTTTCCTGACTTCAGTAGCAGCTGCAAAAACCACCCTGTCCAAGGTTAAGGACGCCATTGTGCAATTGGCGAATGACCGGGGCTTGGTGGGTGCCAACCAAACCCGGCTTAGTTACACGATGGAGCAATTGCAGGTCCATAAAGAGAATATTACGGCGGCGACCTCGCGCATTGAAGACGTGGATGTGGCGACCGAATCCACCGAATATGCCAAAGCAAATATCCTGGTCCAGGCAGCGACCTCGATGCTCGCCCAGGCGAACACAACTCCACAAAACGTGCTGAAACTGTTGCAGTAAATCCTGAAGAAAAACTTAACCTGAATACTTTGCTGAAATGAATACCTCTCAAAAACCGGTGGAAACTTCCGACACTGATCGCCGTGGATTGCTGCACCTGAGTTTGCAGCGGGCCGATGAACATTATGCCAAGGGCAATTTCCCAGCCGCGCGCGATTTCCTGGAAATGGCGCTATCGCTGGCCCCGGAGTCCTTGGAAATCCTGACCTCTTTAGGCAACTTGGAATACCAACTGGAACGTTATGAATCCGCCCGGACCATTTATCAGCGTGCCATAGCGATTCAGCCGAACCAATCGGTTACCCATACCCGTCTGGCGGCGGTTCACGTGGCCTTGAAACAAACCGGGGATTTTGAAAAAGCCATCAAGACGGCCCTCGACCTGGATCCCGAAAACCTGGAAGCCATCAAATTGCTGGCCCATTACTTGTTCGAAAACCGATGTTTCCGGGATGCCGCCGAACTGTATAATTGCGTGGTCAAACGGACCCCGGATGACATTCCGGCGCTGCTGGTTCTGGGCAAATGCCTTTATAAACTCGATGCGCTGGACGCGGCTCAAGCAGTCTTTGAGCATGTCCTCGAGCTGGACCCCAGCCATCCCATCGCCTCGGAAAACCTGGCGCTGATCAAATCCCCGCACCCCGCAGCGGGTGAGCGGGGGCTGTCGCTTTCGGTGGAACAAGGGCTGACCTCCGGTCAGCCTTTTTCTTCAAATGAGGTCGCCCATCGCACCGTTGTTGCGGCTCTCTCATCCTAGAATAACAGGCAATTCGTCAAGCATCCAACCTGGCGGTTTGAATTGGCTCGGTTACCGGAAATGTTTTCAAGTAGCCGGGCTTTGCGCATAAAGACTCATCGGCCTAACGGTGAGTAGTTTTCGGTGTTTGGGGTTGGTTGGATGAAATTCCAGATCATTATTTTTTGTATTTCCCAAAACCTTCCAATATCCTGCGCTTATGCATGATAAACTGCTTGAGGCAATGCGATGCAGCCGGTCCTTTGAGCCAGAAAAAGGAAATCTGTCTGAAGTTTGGGCTGCAGAGGAAGTAATCGCACGCAGTTCCGATGAAGAATGGCAGATGCTGAGGCAGCAACTCCAGGTCAAGCCTGAGGATGGTTATTCACATTTGTGGCAGGGTCTGGTTTTGTCCCAACGAGGCGAATTTCTTAAGGCCTGCGAACAATTTTCGCTGGCCATCGATGGTGGGGTAAATCACTGGAGACTGGGCTGGTATATTGCCCAGGCGGGGAAAAAACTGGGGAATGCCGGATTAGTTGACCAGGCATGTGCGGCGGTGCTCAAGGCCAATCCGGAATTTTGGTTTGCCCGGGAGTTGCCCAAGCATATGCGGGGCTGTTACGCGCAATTGGGACAGGATCTGGTTATCGAACAATTTTTCCACGATCAGCCAGCTTCGAGCCGCTTTTTTGTTGAGGTAGGTGCTTTTGACGGGGTGCATTACAGCAATGTCAGGCGTTTAGTCGAGCGTTTGGGATGGCGGGGAATCAGCGTCGAGCCGGTGGCCAAGAATTTTAAGAAATTATGCGACTCCTATGCTGATAATAATGCGGTTCGCTGCCTCCGAGCCGCCGCCTCCAATCAAGAAGGCGAAACCGAAATATTGGTTTCCACTTATCCGCATCTGCCCGAATGGGGCAGTGATGTGGCAACCCTGCTGGCCGCAGAAACTGCACGCTGGAAACAATATAAGCCGGCATGGCACAAAGAGAAGATTCCTCTTAAAACGCTCACCACCATACTCAAGGATGAAAATGTTTCGGAATTCGACCTGCTTTGCGTCGATGCAGAAGGGCACGATCTGGCCGTGCTGCAAGGTTTGGATTGGAAGAAGTTTCAGCCAAAGTTGGTCGTGGTGGAATACGGCAAACAACGGGACGCGATTCTGAATTACGTTGTTGCGCATGGGTATTCAGTCATTTTGGATAATAACCAGGATCTTTTCCTCGCCCGAATCACCCACCATGCCGAGGTCAATCCCGCAATCGGCACGCTGGCCGGGACGCGCAACTATACAGGTCTTTCGGGGCGGCAGCCCTACGATGAAATCCAAACTGACGTTGAGTCCAGGTTGCATGAATTCATTCGGAAACCGGCCGGGGAGGTGAAAACGATTGTGATTGTCGGAGGATACTTGGGGTATGAAATAAGCCGCCTAACGCAGCGGTATCCCCAAGTTGAACTCCACGTATTCGAGCCAAGCCGCCGGTATTTTACGCAATTGTCCGCCAGGTATGCTTCTTTCCCGCAGATTCACTGCCACAACTTGGCGGTGGCTGATGTTGGGGGAACCCTGGTGTTCTATGAGGGAAGTCTTGATGGAATCGGCTCGTTATTGCCACTGAAGACCCAGGCTGGTCCCGAAAATTGGATTCCATCCGGAGCGGACCCAGCAGAGCATTACGAAGTTAAAGTGACAACTTTGGATGACTTCGCCCCTCTGGCTGAAAAAAACATCGATCTGCTATGGTGCGATGTGCAAGGCGCCGAGTTGAAGGTTCTAAGGGGATCAGCGAAAATCCTGAAAAGAGTGCAAGCGCTCTTTTTGGAAGTGGCCGCCACCAAAACCACCTACGAAGGCCAATGCAAGTTAAGCGAACTGCAAACCACCCTAAGCTGCCAGGGGTTTTACCTGGCGGGAATCGGTTTGTGCCACTCCGGCAATGGCACGGGGAATGGATTATGGTTGCGCACCAAAGCTCCGGTGGAGGCGCCTGCTGGCGGGACGATGAATCCCCATGAAGCGGCGGGGAAATTAAACCCCCATCTTTTGGCTCTGGACTATCTGCCGCAGGATAAGCCAGTCCCATGGGAATGCCATAATGCGGACCGGCTTTTGGTTGGCCAACGATTTGATTTGCCGGCGAAAACAATTTTCGCCCGTCATCGTTTATTGAATATCAATTCCCGGTGGGCTCAGGAAATTTATCAGGCCCATTTAGCAGCTTTCAGCCAGGGAACCTTCCGGGAAGGGGACGGAACCAAGAATTCCAGCGCCGATTATATAAAGGCATTTGAATTACTGCTCGACTCCATCAAAACCAATGGCTTCGATCCGGAAAAATCCTTGGTGCCGGTGGGGCAGGGGCGTGTCTTAATCGATGGGGCCCATCGGGTGGCCGCGTGCCTGGCGCTTCAAAAACCCATAACCTGTTTGAATTACGAGCGGCCTGCCAACCATTATGATGCCGATTATTTCTTCAAGCATGGTTTGGCGCCTCATTTTGCCGATGCCATTGCCGCCGAATTCTGCCGGCTTGATCCGTGCAGTTTTGTCGTAAGTGTGTTTCCGTGCGCAGTGGGGAGAGGGGAAGTTGTCCGGCGGATACTGCTGGAATTTGGAGGCATATTTTATGAAAAAAGCATCCATTTGGTAAATGACGGCCCTTATCTCTTGATCCGTCAAATGTATGAGGGGGAAAAGTGGATTGGTAATTGGCAGGATAATTTCAAAGGTGCGCGTCAGGATGCCATTATCCGCTTCAAGGGGACAGATCCATTGCGGGTGTTTATTTTTAGTGCGGCCAATCGGGAGCTGGTTCGAGCCGCCAAGAGCAAGATCCGCGCTCTGTATGAGTTAGGGAACTATTCAGTTCATATCAACGATACGCACGCACAGACCCTGACCCTTTCCCAGCTTTTGCTGAACGACAACAGCGTGCATTTCCTGAACCATGCCCGGCCGCGCTATTGGGAGCGGTTTAACCGCCACTTGAGCCATTTTAAGGAATGGGTGAAACAGGTTGGAATCGATCCCGAATACTTGTGTGTCGATGGCAGCTCGGCTTTGGCTGCCTACGGCATCAGGGATGTGCACGACTTGGACGTGCTCCACTATGGTCCGGCCGATTTTACCTCGGTCGCCCCGGATATAGAAAGCCATAATTCCTGGATTTCGGGATTGGCGCATTTGCATGGGCACCATCCCGATGGCATTATTTTCGATCCGCGGAATCATTTTTTCTTTGAAGGCTTTAAATTCATTACTTTGGACTTGTTGCGGTTCATAAAAACGAAAATCGGCGGCGGCAAAGACCACCAGGATATCCGCGCCATCGATGAGAAGTTGGGGAGAATCAAAGGCAGCCAGGCACCGGCTGGAAGCCCGGCCGCCGCCAAAGAAATTCCCTCCGCAAGGATCGAGAAAACCCCTCTCTCTTTATATTATATCCCTAATGGCAATGATTATCATATTGCCGAGCTGTTGAGGGATGCTTTTACAGGGGTCAAGCCATTTGGCTGCCGGGATGTGCAGGATTATATCGATCGCCGTGTTTTGGCGCATAAGACCCAGGATGCCAGCCGGATTGCGTTCGAGGAGATTCGCGAGTTGAAACCAGCTCTGGTTTATGTCGAATCCGGGTATAACCTCGATCCCGATACGTTAAAGCGTGTCCGCCAGGAACTGGGGATTCCGGTGACCATGTGGTTTGGGGATGCTTGTGTGAATCCGGATTTTGTCGATCGCATCCTGAATTACGCCACCGCGGTTGATTGGCAAATAGTGGTTGATCGCCGGGTATATGAGGAGGCTGTGCGCCGCAGCATCCGAAACGTGGAGTTCATCCCGTTTTTTGGCTATGACCATTATTTCCGGCCCCTGGACCTGCCCAAGCTCATTCCCATACTTTTTTCAGGGAAAAGTTACGACAACGATTTCGCCACTTATCCCTTCGCTCGAGAGCGCCTGGAATTCATAAAAAATGCCAATGATACATTTTCCGAAAAACTTCACGTAGTTGGTGAGAATTGGGAAAAATATCAATTAGCAAACTACCATCCTAAAAGAGTGCCGGAATGGGAGGTGAACCAGCTGAATAACCAGGCCCGGATCGTGTTGAATTTCGACGCCGCTCACGTTCAGGATTTCACTTCGTGCCGCATATATCATGCCTTGTTGGGGAGATCGTTTATCATCACCCGAAAATATCCAGGCATCGAGAAGTTTTTCAAAAATGGCGAACACTTGGTGTGGTTTGAGGATGCCGAGGAGGGGATCGCCTTGATCCGCCATTTCCTCGCCCGCCCGGTGGATCGCGAGCGGATTGCCCAGCATGGCTTCGATCATATCCAAAAAAATGGTTGGAAATTCAGTTTTGTCGTTCAATACCTGGTTCAAAAAGGGATCGGAGCCGAGCAACGCAAGTTTGAGCAGATATTCGGACCCTTTACCCAGGCGCTGCCTCAGAAATATTCCAGTGGGCGGAATTTGCTGGTGGAGGAAACTGCGCCCAATGCAGATTCACCGCTGGATAAACTTCTTGCCACAGCCGATGTATCCTACGCGCAAGGGAATCTGCCTGAAACCCGGGACACCCTGGCCAGCGCCCTCCGCTATGCGCCACAGGATAAAAACCTGCTGGCAACTTATGGGAATATTTTATTCCTGCTGGAGGATTTTCAGGGTGCGCTTCAGGCTTTTACCCAGGCGGTTGCGATAGCCCCGGCCGATGCCGGCCTCTGCGTCAAACAAGCTTTGGCCGCCTTGCAGCTCGAAAAAATCGATGTATTTGAACAAGCCTTGGAAACCGCTCTGCGGATGGATCCAGAAAACCATGACGCACTCAAGTTGGTGGCGGATTTGCAGGCGCGTGAGAATAATTTCATCGAGGCGGGTAAAACATATCACCGGATACTGCAGAAGCATCCTGATGACGTGGAAGTGCTGCTCAGCCTTGGGCTCTGTTTTTTCCAGCAAGGAGATCTGGAAACGGCCGAAATGGTTTACGAGCGGGTATTGAAGGTGGATGCGCAAAATGCCGTGGCCAAAGAAAACCTCGGAGTGATCCGTGAGAAAAAGGGAGCGCCACAGCCTGCCGTCAATTCGGGGAAATCCGCTCCACCGTTAGTCACGGCCATCGTTTCCTGTTACAATTCGGAGCGGTTCCTTAGCGGTTGCCTGGAAGACCTGGAGGCTCAAACCATTGCCAAACAGATCGAAATCATTGTCGTGGACACCGGCTCGCTCCAGAACGAGCGGGCGATCGTGGAGGAGTTCAAAACCCGGTATCCGAACATTTCCTATATTCGAACCGAGCAGCGGGAAACTATTTTTGCGGCTTGGAACCATGGAATTCTGGCGGCCCGCGGGGTTTATGTCACCAACGCGAATTCAGATGATCGCCATGCGCCTGAGGCCTTTGAAAAAATGGTCCAAGCCTTGGAAAAACACCCGGTGGGCTTGGTTTATGCGGATTGCTACGGCACTTCCTATGAGAATGAGGTCTTTTCCCGGCATCGCGCTTCCAAGGTTTTGAAATGGCCTGATTTCAGTGTGAGACAACTGCTGCTATACAGTATTTTTGGCCCCCAACCGATGTGGCGCAGGTCGGTGCACCAGGAAATCGGTTATTTTGATCCTTTCTCGAAGGTCGCTGGCGACTATGAGTTTTTTATCCGGCTTGGAGCACGGTTTGGCGCGCATCATATTCCCGAAGTCCTGGGCCTTTATTTCGATGCCGGAAATGAGAGCAAACACCGGGATGTTTGCGTTTCCGAGACCAATCAAATCCTGCGGTTTTATCGCTCCACCCTGCCGCTGGAGTGGATTTACCCCCAGCTTAAAAATGCTGCCAACGCCGCCGAATCGCGCGCTGCGGCACTCATGGATTTTGCCAGGCACATCCGGGGGGGCATTTGGCCCGATCCCCAGTTGGCGGATCATTTTGAAATTCTGGCTGCCAGTCATTTCGGCCAGGCCGCCAGGCTGTTGCCCGGCACGCATCCGGTTCTCCAAGGATTGCCGCCGGCCAAGGATGCACGACTAGTGCATCAGCCGGTGGCTCAAGCAGGGCCTGTAAACCAAGTTGTCGAGAAGCCGGAAATGGGGGGTAGTCCATTGGCCAGGCAGGCCTTTTCCTTCTGTATTGTGACTGGCGGGCAAAGGTCTGATTTGATCCGCTTGGTTTTTGCCAGTATTCGCGCCCAAAAGATCCCGCAATACGAGATCCTGGTGGCGGGCAAATACCAGGTGGAACCGGGCATCACCTATGTGGACGCAGTGAAAGAAGCTCAGGAGTGCCGGCGCGGCGCCATTCGCAATAAAGCGCTGGCCAAAGCCCGGTTTGAAAATGTGGTATTTCTGGACGACGACTGCCTATTAGCTCCCGATTGGCATGAAAAACTCAGCCAATTTGAAGGGCAGGCGGACGTGGTGACTTTCCAGATGCGCTGCCCCGATGGCTCCCGGTATTGGGATTATGCTACTTATGGCGGACCGACTGGGCACCGGATTTTAAATCCAGAGGAGTCGGATCCATTCGTCTATGCCACGGCAGGCGCGCTGTTGGTGAAGAAGCTGGTCTTCGACATGATTGGCTGGGACGCGGAGACGGTTTACGGTGAAGACGTCACCATATCGAGGGCATGCCAGAAACATGGTTTTGTGATCCGCCATCATCATCCTTCTTGTGTTTACCATGCGGATGCTTCCTATACCAGTGTTGGGCGCAACACCCTGCGCCGGATGGAAGGCCTGACTCAAAACTGGGTTCGCCGCTTCTTGGAGACGGCTCCCATCCAAAGATTGGTGGAATTGGGGGAAATCTTTGCCATTCATGAGCGTTTAGCCGAGTTCGCCGATGTGTTGCGGTTCGGCTTGATGCGCTTCAAGAACCACCCATATCTTTTGCAGCGATGGGGGCGGCTGATAGCAGACCATAAGGGCGAACTCTCCGATCAGAGATGGAATCCTTATGTGGACGATCTGTTTCGCCAGGCGGTTGAACAATATCTGCCTTTGGCTGGTTTGCAGGCACCGGAGGCCTGCCTGGAAGGCTTGACCCTTCGGGAGGTTCAGAAACCGCTTCCTTTCCAACCGGTTGAAAGTCAGATTCCGGTGCGCTGGCTGGCCCCGGTATTCAATATGAGTGGCTATGCCAGCGAGGCGGTTAATTTCCTTGTTCCACTGGTTAATCGTTTAAATATCGGTCTGTTCCATCAATCTTATTATTCAGAAAAATTCATCGATAATCTGCCTGACAAGGATCGGGATGCGTTATTCCAGGCCCGGGACCGCTTTTTCTCGCTGACCTCGGGCATTCAAATTTCCCATGCCCCGGCGCACGGCTTTGTGCGTTTGCCAGGCGCGGCCTGGCATATTGGGAGAACCATGTTTGAAACTGACCGGATCCCGAAAACATGGGTTGGCGAATGCAATAAGATGGATGAGATCTGGGTTCCGAGCCGGTTCAATGTCGAAACCTTTGCCGCCAGTGGAGTGATGCGCGACAAATTGGTGGTTATTCCCGGAGCGGTCAACGAACAGGAGTTCGATCCGGAGGCTCATACCCCATTGCCATTGCCCAACCCGGCTGCCTATAATTTTCTTTCGGTGTTTGAATGGTCCAGCCGAAAGGCCTGGGATGTATTGTTATCCGGCTACTTCCATGAGTTTTCACCAGCCGACGATGTGTGTCTTTACCTGCGCTGTTATCTATTCGGAAAACCGCATGAGGATGCGGGCGCGGTGCTGAAGGCCACTATTTCGGGATTTGTGAAGCAATTGGGATTGAAAGAATCATCCCTCCCACGGTTCGAGTTGTTGACCGAAAAAATCGCCCCGGTTGACATGCCGCGCTTGTATAAAGCCGCCGATTGCCTCGTGGCGCCCAGCCGCGGTGAGGGCTGGGGACGTCCGCATCACGAGGCCATGATGATGGGCTTGCCAGTGATCGCCACCGGTTGGAGCGCCAACACGGAGTTCATGAACCGGGAAAACTCTTATTTGATCGACAGCGAGATGGCGGACGTTGGCGATATCGAGCTGGTGTTATACCGCGGCCACCGTTGGGCCAATCCCTCAGAAAAACAGTTGAGGCGTTTGATGCGCCATGTCCAGCAAAATCCTGTTGAGGCGCGGGGGATCGGCCAGAAAGCCCGTGCTCATGTCCTTGCCAATTTCAGCCGCCAGCCGGTGGCGGAGCGGATCATCGCCAGGATCCAGGAGATTGAACGCAAACTGTCCACCCCAGTTCTGCCGGCGGCGGTGGCGCGCACCACGAAAGCCACTCCGGTCGGGGTGGAAAGGAAATCCCAGGACCTGCTGGTGACTTGGGAGGGGTCGTTTGGGGATTTGGGCAGCCTTTCGCATGTCAACCGGGAGATTACCCGGGCCATGGAATGCCAAACGCAAGTAAAGCTGGCCCGGGTATCCAGCCAGAAAATGAGCAATGCCGAGCCAAAGGACAGCCAGGCTTCCGCAGCGCATGGCCAAATCCAAGCCGTTCCACCGGCGCAATGCCAGGTGCATGTCCGGCAGGAGTGGCCACCCAATTTCAACGCCCCCTTCAAGGGCCTTTGGGTCTTGTATCAGCCCTGGGAATATGGCGCAGTCCCGTTGGAATGGGTTAACGCCGCGAAAAATATCGCGCAAATATGGACCCCTTCAGAATGCGCCAGGCGGGCCTATATCGATTCAGGAATCGATCCAGACAAAGTCAAAGTGGTTCCCAACGGCATCGATCCCAAGCTGTTCAAGCCTGGCGTTCCGCCGATGGCCTTGAACACCAAGCGGAAGTTCAAATTCCTGTTCGTCGGGGGGACCATTCATCGCAAGGGGCCGGATCTGCTGCTTAAAGCCTACCTGGAGACTTTCACGGCGGCCGACGATGTCTGCCTGGTCATCAAAGAAGCGGGCTGCCCAGCCTTTTATGCCGGGCAGTTGATGAGCCAGCAAATCAAGGGCGCGCAAAATTTAAAAGGAGCGCCTGAAATCCTATACTTGGAAGATGAAATTGCGCCCGCAGGGATTCCGGGTCTTTACGCCGCCTGCCATTGCCTGGCGCACCCCTATCGCGGGGAAGGCTTTGGGCTGCCGGTCTTGGAAGCCATGGCTTGTGGCTTGCCTGTATTGGTCACGGCGGGGGGGGCGACCGACGATTTTGCCGATGACCGGCTGGCCTGGCGGATACCTGCCTTGCGCAAGAGCATTGGGCAGATGGTGGGGAATATGGCGATGGCTCGCTCCGGCTGGCTGCTGGAGCCTTCCTGCGAGGATCTGAAAAAAATGCTGCGCTGGATTTACGAGCATCCGGAGGAAGCCCAAGCCAAAGCCCGTTTGGCGGCTGAATTTGTCCGGCAGGAATACACTTGGGAGCGGGCGGCCCGGGCGGCGGTGCAGCACATGCGGAACCTCCTATCTCAGAAGCCGCCCGCCGCCGCTGCCTCCTCGCAGCGTCCCAAGCCATCAGCCAAAGCCATTACCCTGCCTCCGGCTGGAAAAATGGGGCACTTGGGCGAAATCAGGAATTGGTTGAAAAAGCGCCAATTTATCCCCGCCTGGGAAAAGACACTCGCGGCCATCCGTGCGCGGCCATTCCACCCGGAGGCATTTCTATTGCTGGCAGAAATTGCCCTGGCCGCTGGTGATCCCGGCCTTGCCGGGCGCTGCGCCAGAAAATCCCAAGCAATGGCCCCAGGCTGGAAGCCCGCACAGCAATTTGTGAAACACCCGTCCCCCAAAGGCAAACCGCAGAAAATCGCCTGGCCTGGCCTGGAGGCTTTGCACCTGGATGAGCCATCCCAAAACCAGCTGCCGCGGCTCAGTGTCTGTTTGATTGTTAAAAATGAAGAGCGTTTCCTGGGGAAATGCCTGGAATCGGTAAAATCCGCCGCTTATCAGATCGTCGTGGTGGATACCGGGTCCACGGATCGCACGGTGGAAATCGCGCAAGAATTCGGCGCGGAAATATACCATTTTACCTGGAACGACAATTTCAGCGATGCCCGCAATGCGGCCCTGGAACACGCCACTGGCGATTGGATCCTGATGGTCGATGCGGACGAGGAGCTATCCGCTGAAAGCATCCCATTGCTGCAGCAAGAGCTGCTCAACCCGCAGGCGATTGCCTATCGCGTGGCCATTACCGATAAGAACCGGGAGGAGGAGGGGGGCACCTTTGTGCCGCGCCTTTACCGCAATGCGCCGGGGCTCTTTTACATTGGCCGGGTCCACGAGCAGATCTTCGCCGCGATCGAAGTCCGCCGCCGGGAGTGGGGCTTGGAAAACAAGCTTTCGCCAGTCTCTTTGATCCACTACGGGTACACGGAGGTCCTGGTGAAGGAGCGCAACAAGGTGGAGCGCAATCTGCGGCTGTTGGAGAAAGCCGTGGAGGAATTGCCCGAAGAACCCAACCTGCTTATGAATTACGGCCTGGAGCTGGTGCGCTCGGGCCGGTTGGAGGAGGGCCTGGAGCAATACCGGGAGGCCTTTGAAGTCCTTTCCGCCCAGCCCAGGGATTTGATCGTGCCCGAGTTGCGGGAAACCCTTTTGGTGCGTTACAGCACCCATCTGCTCGACGCCAAACGGCATGCCGAGGTCATTCGCCTGGGGCAATCCCCGCTGGCGCAAATGGATGTTTTGCCGGCCTCCTTTCACTTTGCCGTGGCTCTGGCGCAGGTGGAGCTGAAGCAATATCGGGAAGCGGTGGAACAATTAAAACTTTGCCTGGCCCGGCGCAATCAGCCCTGTTTGACTCCCACCAACCGGGATGTCCGCAAGGCCGGCCCCAACCATTGCCTGGCCGTCTGCTGCCTGCGGCTGGAAGACTATGAGGGGGCGGAAAAAGCGTTTCAAGCAGCCATGGTGGATGACCCCCAAAACCGGGGCGTAAAGCTGGATTATGCGGTGCTCTTATCCGAGCGCCAGCGGCCGGTGGAGGCGCTGCAATTGCTGCATCAACTGGTGAACGCGCATCCCGGTGAGTCCAAAGCGTGGGAGTTGGGCGGGCGCGTCGCTTTATCCAAGCCTGATTTCCTGGAAGTGGCCGCGGATTGGACCGCTGAAGCCGAGCGGAACTGCCCCAACCATCGGCCTATTCAATGCCAGCGGGCGGAGGCTTTGCTGTTGAGCCAGCAGGTGGAACAATCCTTTCCGTACTGGCAAAAACTCGCGTCCGGGCAAAACTTCCCGGCCATGGCTGCGCTGGTGATTTGCGGATTGTTAAGCCAGAACCTCCAAGCCTCGCTAAATCCGGCTGAAGAAATGGCCATCAGCCGCGAATTTGTGAACTGGTATCGCAAGCTGCTCAACTATCGCGCCCAAAATTTGGTGCGCCGGATCAATGATAATATCGAAGCCTTGGTGCCCATCCTGCCCACCGCGGCGGGAGTCGTCAAAGCGGCGCTCACCTCGGCTCGCCAGTAGCGGATTCGTTGTAAAGCCAAAAGCCCGCCCGGCAAACAATGCTGGGCGGGCAGGAATCTTAAATCAGTGGCTCGCTGGGAAAACGGTGATTTCTTGCCGGCTCCTTATTTCGCAACCGGAGCCAGAACCACCCGGAACCCGAAGCTGCCCAGCCGGCTGTCCGGATTCAAACCACCGCGAGCAGACACGCGGCTCTCCGCGGCGGCGTCCGCACAACTGCCCCCGCGGTAAACGCGGTCCCGCCCGGTGGCGGGGCCGGTGGGATTGGTCTTGTCATCCTGGGTGTAAGTCCCGAACCAATCCTGGCACCATTCGGCCACGTTCCCGTGCAGGTCGTATAAGCCCCAGGTATTGGGCGCTTTTTGGCCCACCGGGTGGGTGTCATTGCCGCTGTTCTCCGAGGTCCAGGCGTAGCGCCCGATCTTTTTGAAGCCGATATCGTCGCCGAAGCTGAAGCGGTTGGTGTGGCCTGAGCGCGCAGCGTACTCCCATTCCGCCTCGGTGGGCAGCCGGTAGGCGAAACCATCGGGCAGGCGCCCGGCCTGCTTCTCCGCCACGTTCAATTTCGCGCAGTAATTTGTGGCGTCACCCCAGCTCATGGAATCCGCCGGAAGGTTCCCAGGGCCTTGGAATTTCGGATTCGGCCCCACCACGGCCTGGTACTCACCTTGGGTCACCTCATACTTGCCCATCCAGAAGCCACGCCGGAGGAGTGCCTGGCTCTGGGGAATTTCGGCATCGTTGCGGTTTGGGTCTTCCGCCGCGCTCCCCATGAGGAACTGCCCGGGGGGTATCCACACCAGGTTGGTGGTGGGGGCAGGGAAGGGGGCGTCCAGGCTGGTATCGACCACGCCTGGCTCCGGTTCCGGCACTTGGGCGGTGGCGTTGGTGATGGCGGCGGAGTTGGTTGAGGCCGATGGCTGCGCCGCATCGGCACCCGGCTCGCTGCGTTTGCAGCCGAAGCTGGGCAACAGCAGCATAACCACCGCCGCCCAGAGGATTGATTTTAGGAAGCCCATATGGGAGCCGTCGTTTTATTTTATGGCCGGACCGGCGCCAAAACCACCCGGAATCCGAAGCTGTTCATGCGGCTGTTGGGGTTCAAGCCGCCGCGGGCCGAGGCGCGGCTGTCCGCCGCTGCGTCGGCCCAGCTGCCACCCCGGTAAACCTTGTCAAAGCCGGTTGCCGGCCCGGTGGGATTGGTTTTGTCCGCCTCAGTGTAAAGGCCGAACCAATCCAGGCACCACTCCGTGACATTGCCATAAACATCATACAAGCCCCAGGCGTTGGGCGATTTCAGGCCCACGGGATGGCTGTCATTGCCGCTGTTCTCGGAAGTCCAGGCATAAAGCGGCAAGGTTGTGAATCCGGGGTCGTCCCCAAAGCTGAAACGGTTGGTTTTGCCGCCGCGCGCGGCATATTCCCACTCCGCCTCGTAGGGCAGCCGGTAGGCGTAGTTGTTGGTCAGCCGTCCCGCTTTGCGCTCCAGCTCCGTGAGCAGCGCGCAGTAATTGGTCGCCTCGCTCCACGTTACCGAGTCCACCGGCAGGCTGGGATCGTCGGTGCTTGAACTGGGGTTTTTGCCCGTCACGGCCTGGTATTCCTGCTGGCTTACTTCGTATTGGCCAATCCAAAAGCCATAGGTCAAGGTTGCCAGGCTTTGGGGCGTTTCAAAATCCGAGCGATCAGGGTCACTTTCCGGGCTGCCCATCAGGAATGAGCCGGGATACACCCAATACATCCGATCCGGAGTGGCGAAGGGGGGATTCGTGCTGCCACCGCTGCCGCCGGCGGCTGCCGCCCGGTAAAACCTCCGGCCCGGCAATGGGGTGGTGGTGTCCAGAACCGTGGTGGCCGTGCCACCCAATACCACGTTGGTCAGCACGCTCCAGGAATTGTTCGTGGAAAAGGTGTCCAGATATTGGATTTGGCAGGCCGAATTGGCATCCCCGAGGACCGTCAATTCCGCCCCGGAAGCCATGCGTATCCGCAGCGTGGTGTCGGCGCCTTGGGCCTCCCGGCAAATCCCCAAGGCCATCAAAGCCAGGCAGAGATAGATCGGCTGGACCGCTATTCGCAGGTCAGATTTGGTTGTCATATGTTGCTCCGAATTTCATTTTGGATCAGGTGATCAACTTGGTTTCATGCATTTTCCCCGGCCTGCCCCAGCTAATAATTCCGGCTATTTTCTTTCCACCGGGAAAAGGCCGCCCCCGCCTGCCAAGGTGTTCAATACTCTAGCAAAACCGGTTCCAAATAGCAAGCCACATGCATTGAAAATTATGGCCGAGACGCAGGCCGCCGGCTTGGGGCGTTCGTAATCCCATCCGCCTGATTATTCCACCCGTTCAGGGCTGGCGGTGGGTTGTTGTGCGGTTTTACCCAGGGCGATGCCCTGGGTAAAACGGCCCCGATAAATCAACCGCCAGCCCTGAAAGGGCGGCATAACGTGGGTCGTTGGTATTTCGATCCGCCCCGAACCGCCCAACGCGGGCGGATTTGGGGCGCTGGGGTTGCAAACCGTTCGATTATCCCGCCCCTTCAGATCTAAATTCCAAAGCTAAACCTATATTTTATCAGGTAAAAATACCTCGTCAGACGTTATTGACACCAGCACACGTTAGCAGTACGGTTAACAGTATATGGCCAGCGTGCATAAAAGACCGAAGACAAAATACTGGTGGGCGGCCTGGCGAGGTGTCGATGGCAAGCTGTGCTTCCGAAGCACCGGGCAGACCGACAGATCCGAAGCCAAGCGGATGGCCCTGCAATTTGAACTCGCCGCCAAGCTGGCAAAAAAGGGCGAACTCACCGAGTCGAGGGCGCGGTCGATCTTAAACGACATCCTGAAACAGACCGATGCTGGCGTGCTGCCCGCGATCCCGAGCATCGAAGCTTGGTTTGCTCAATGGTTGGAAGGCCAGAAAGCGCGGGCATCGGCAGGAGTCTATCAGAAGGCCAAATTGGTTGGTGCCCGCTTCCTCGAGTCTTTGGGCGACCGCGTAAAGCGCGCCATCACCACCCTGGCCCCGGCAGACCTTCAGCGCCACCTGGACATCCTCAAGGCCCAAGGGAGCGCGGCTGAAAGCATCAGGGGCTATGCCAAGGTGCTGAAAAACGCTCTAGACCAAGCACGAAGGCAAGGGCACCCCATGGCCGACTTCAGCGGGATGATCCTGCCCAAGGCACGTTCATTAGAGCGCGGCACCTTCAGCCCTGACCAGGTTGCGGCACTGGTGAGAGCTGCCGAAGGTGAGATGAAAGTGCTGATTCAAATTGGATATTACACCGGGGCCAGGCTAATGGACTGTGCTCGGATGAAATGGAGCGACCTGGACTTGGCCGCGGGCACCTGGACCTTCCGCCAGCGCAAAACGTCCGAAGGTCTGAAGCTGCCCTTGCACCCGACCCTGGTGGAGGTGTTAACCTCCTTGGCGGGCACCGACACCCCGGCGGAGTTTGTCCTGCCCCGGTCTGCTGGTGGATTCTCTACCAACCTTTCCCAGGCGTTTCTTGCCACCATGGCAACCGCCAGGATCGATCCTTTATACGAGCAGAGCGGCACCAGGAAACTGCCCAAGCTTTCCTTTCATAGCCTGCGTCATTCTTTTTCATCGGCACTTGCCAACGCAGGAATTTCCGCCGAGCTGCGAATGAAATTGACCGGGCACAAGTCCAGCGCGGTACACCAGGGTTACACGCACTTGGCAGAAACGGTCTTGCGCGATGCCATTGGAAAACTGCCAAGCATAACATGAAAACCTCCAAAAAGAACACACCCGACTGGCCCGCCATCCAATCCAAGCTGGAGCGCGGCCAGGCGCTCACCCCGGCGGAGCAGGCGCACATTGACAAGGCCCAGGCCAGGATGCAGGCGGAGCGGGCGCAGGCCCACCTGGTGGAGCGGACCAACCTGGCCAAGCTCAAGGCGCAAAAGGCCGAGGTGGCTGATGCTGCTGGGGCCAGCCGGGAGGCGTGCTATGCCAGTTGCCAAAAGCATGGCCGAATCCACGAGGACGCGATGCCGGTTGTTTTGCAGGCCATGGCGGAAGAGGATTATGCCTGGCTGGCCGGGCTATTCCGCGCACTGGCCAGCAAATCCAAAGAGGAGCCGGGCGATGTGCCGCGATTCATTGCCAGCCTGTGGCTTCCAATGCCCCGCAAAATTTGGCTGATCCTCGAGCCTGGCATGGCGGAGCGTTTCCCTGAACTCGCTGGCAACTGGCCAGGCTTTCTCAACATGACCTTCGATGCTGCCGCGTTCGTTATCGAGGCAACCTTGGGCGGAAGCCCAACCGCTGAATCCATCAGGAAAATAGCTGACCGCCACGGCCTGCCACGTGCCGGGGCTACCTGGAGACTGACATTCACCAACCGCAGATACCATTTGACATCCTAGGCTCTTTGTTCCATCAGCCAACATAGCGGACATACTCTGTACAGGAGGCGTCCGCGTGGGAATTTTCATTTCATGGTTCACTACGAGCCATGAAAGTAAATGCTACTGACATCGGCACGGAAGCGGGAGTTGAAACCCCGATCCGAGCGCCGTATTCCTACGAACCCGAATTCATCAGGTTGCCCGTCCGTGGCAACTGCCCTTACTGCCAGCTATCACGGCCCTACCTCTACGAGCTAATCAACCGGGGCCTGATCAAATCCGTTTCCTTGAGGAAGCCCGGATGCACCAAGGGAGTGCGGCTGATCCACCTGGCTAGCGTAAAAAGCTATCTGCGCGAGCGGATGCAGGGCCAGGAGGCCGAATGATGCGCAACGAAGTACGTGCCCCGGCCCTGGCAGGCGCGGGGGGAAATAAAGCGAAGACTGACAGAACACTACAGCCATCCGGCACAGCTGTCAATACCCTGGCGGCCCTCGCCGAGCAAATCGTCGGCCCCATCGACTGGCAGACCCCAGAGCGCGGATTCTGCGCCTGCCCCGGCATCGGCCTTCACAACTCGCCCAACGGCCCGCGTGATTGCGCCATCTACTTGGCGGGCGTGCCTTCCCTTCATTGCCAGCATGGGAGCTGCGCCGACGCCATCGCGTCCGCCAACCACCGCCTGCGCTCCGCCATCGCCAAGGCCGAGTGTGCTGGTGGCGCAACGCTGATCATGCCCCGAGCCAAACGCCAGATTGATCCCGAGGCCCAACGCCTGGACCGTGCCAAGCGGCTGGCTGAACAAACACGGGAAATCATCCTGAAGGACTACGCCTGGCCCCTGGCGGACATCCTCGAGGATTCACCCGTTCGGCTTTGGGAAACTGACGCGCCGCAGGCTCATTTCCGGCAATGGCTGAGCCTGTGGCGGCCGGAGGAAACGCTCTGGGTTGGACAGCCAACCGACTCCGGCCGCCCCGAGTGTGCTTGCCATTTTAAGACGCCACGGGAATGGAGCACGACTCCACCACCATATCCGAACTTTACCTGCGGCTCTGCGTTCAAGCCCGGCTGCTACGCCAGGACAAAGGAGAATGTCCAAGAACGGAGATTTTTTATCGTCGAGTCCGACACTCTATCCAAAGACGAAGTGGGAGCCATTTACCGTTTTTTGCGTGAGGTGATCGGTTACAAGCTCGTCGCCATCGTGGACTCAGGCCGCAGATCCCTTCATGCGTGGTTTGAGGCGCAAACGAATCCTCAACTTGAAAAGAGGCTGGCCGAGGTGCTGAAAATATTAGGCTGTGATATTGCCACCATGCGGGCTACACAACCTTGTCGAACCCCCGGTGCGATCCGCGATGGCAACCTGCAACCCCTACTTTGGAGCGACTATGACCGCGATTGAGAACTTGAAGGAACTTTTAACCGAGGTGGCTGTGACCGCCACGCCAGACAAGCCCCACGCGCCTGGTGTCGTGCTGTTACCCAACGACCACACCTCCTTTGATGAATCAGCGCGGACCATCTTTCCGGTCCTGGCCCAAGGGAAAAAGCTTTTCCTGCGAGGGAAGAACATTGTGGAGTTGTCTAAAAGCGGGAGCCTGGACTTGGTGTCCCCGGCCCGGCTCCGCACCATGCTGGACGAAACCGGCCAGCAGCTATTCGCCTACTATCGCGCCAACGACAAGCTGCTTTTAGGTCTGAAACGCTGTTCCGAGGAGTCTGCCAAAGCCTTGATGACCACCGCTGCCGCACGGGAAATCCTGCCCGAAATCAGCGTCATTACCGCCAGCCCGGTCCTGGTGCCGGACGGGAGCGGCCTGCCGGTGCTGCTCGAGAATGGCTATCACCCCGTGGCCGGTGGCGTGCTGGTCACAGGAAAGGTCAAGGTGCCAACGGTCCCGCTGGCGGAGGCAAAGGATGCGATCCTAGGTTTGCTGGTGGACTTTGACTTCCTGACGCCTGGCGACAAGGCCCGCGCCTTGGTGGCGTTCATCAGCCCCGCGCTTCGCACGGGTGGCTGGCTCAAGTGCCATTTCCCGGTGGATGTTGCCGAGGCGGACCAATCGCAAAGCGGGAAAACCTACCGCCAGCAGATGTTGCGTGCGGTTTACGGCGAAAAGGCGTACGTCGTAAGCCAGAAGGATGGCGGCGTGGGTGGCATGGATGAATCCATGGCTTCCGCGCTCCTATCTGGCCGGGCATTTATAGCCGTGGAAAACACACGCGGCAGCATCGACACCAAGTTTTGGGAAATGGTTTTGACCTGGGGTGAAGATGTTGCGCTCCGCGTGCCGCACCGTGGCGAAATTCTGCTGGACTGCTCGCGAGTCAATTTCCAGATGACCAGCAACGGCGTGGAAACCACCCGTGACCTGGCCAACCGTTCAAGCATCATCCGCATCCGCAAGCGGCCCGCCGATTACGCCTACCAGTTTTTTCCCGAGGGCGACATCCTGGCGCACATCGAGGCCCGCCAAGGTTATTACCTGGGCTGCGTTCACGCCATCATCCGCACCTGGCTGGAGGCGGGAAAGCCAGCCACACCATGCAATGACCACGATTTCCGCGCCTGGGCGGGAACCATGAACTGGTTTGCCCGCGAAATATTCCAAACCGGCCCGCTCATGGAAGGCCACCGGCAGGCCCAGGAACGGGTGAGCAATCCCGCCATGGCCTGGCTGCGGGCCATCGCGCTGGAAGTGGTCCGGCAAGGCCAGACCGGCAAGGAATTGGCCGCCAGCGAGATTGTGGACCTGGGAGAACAGGCAGGCATCAAGCTTCCCGGACTGAAAACCGGCCACCCGGACCATGGCAAGCGGCAGGCTGGAATTTTGATGGCGAGATGCTTGAACAAAGACAATGAGGCCATCGTCGATGACATTCAAGTCCGCCGGACGCTGACGCAGGTTTACAATCCAGAGCGGCAGCAAAGCACTGAACAGAAACGCTATGCCTTCACCAAAAAGTGAGCTTACCACACCAACCACACCAACCACACCAAGAGGTATAACTTTAAGGAAAGTACTCGTATTCTCTGAAAGTAGTAAGCCTTGGTGTGGTTGGTGTGGTAACTCGAGACCACACTAAAAAACGACACAAAACTGATACGTAGATACGTAGATACATATGAAAAACCCGCTAACAGCTAAACGGCCCAAAACCTTCACGCTTCAAAAACTGGATGACCGCCCGGCGGCTGTTATCAAAGACCCACCGATAATCACCATCGACTGCGATTATCGCATTGTGACGATGTCGAGCGGGGGCGTGGTTTTGACCAACGCATACCTGACCGATGAACCGATTGTTTTTGAGGACAGCGATGGATTCAGAGTTGAGGTCAAAGTTACACTCGGGCGTACCGACAAAAAACAGAAAGCATAAAATGATCAATCAACCAATTCAAATCCCACCCGAAATCCCCGGCGAAGCACCAGAAGTGGGCATGGCGACCTACATGAAGCACCAGCGCCGGATCAGGCTCGGCAAAGTCCATGGCTCTTTTGATCGTGTCGGGCGATCAATGGACAGCATTTTGAAAATGCTGGAGGACATCGACAAGGCCGTCAAATACGTGACTCAGAAGGAAGCTCGATAGATACCACCTGGGGACGGCTGCATGGCGTGGCCTGTCCCCTTCGCTATCACATGATCCAAACAGACCCAGAATATCGCGATCCAATCGACTGGCTATCGGTTGAGTTTTGTTGGGAGGATGTGTTTGCATCGGACGAGCCACCCAGGCCCACATGCCCAGGCATCGAGGCAATGCGTGCTCTGACCGTTTGGCTCCTGGGCGATAACGACATCATCGAAACCGCCAAGCGCGCGGTTGGCCTGGCGTATCTCGTGCAACCTGGCCGCATCGCTCGTGCATCCGGACCACTTGCACTGACTACGATCAAACGTCGAAGCCGGGAGGCCCGCGCCATCCTGGCACCTATCACGCAATGCCCTCTCAAAAACGGATGCTCCCTTGGCCTATGCCTGCCTCAACAAATGCCATCGTAGTGCCCCCCTCCATGCCGGGAAGGAATCTTTTAAAATCTCACGCCAAAAGCAGGGTCCGGCGCGGTCCTGGAATCGCCTACAGAAAATCAAAAAACCAAAAAACATCAATGATTAACGATAAAGCACCTGAAAATATGATGGCGGAACCGCTCTTATCAACCCGACAG
>CAYPCQ010000079.1:0-41878 GCA_964409245.1 uncultured Verrucomicrobiota bacterium | reverse complement strand
CGATTGTTCCCAACCCGCCCGCTGGTTAACATCCAACTATCCTGGCCCACACCCCGGCGGCCAATCCATTGGCGTTTTGGTTTGACTCCGCCACCGGCCGGGCGTATTGGGGCGGAATGATGAACACAAATATCACTCGCCGCCGGTTCTTGAGCCAGGCGGCCGTGGGGTTGAGCGCCACCCTGGGCCTGCCCGCTTTCGTGAGCGGCGCCGATGCCAACAGCAAACTGCAGGTCGCCTGCGTGGGGGTTAACGGGATGGGCCTGGCCGATCTCTCCGAGATCGGATCGCACCCGAAAGTCAAATTCACCGGCTTCTGCGACGTGGATAAAAACCGGTTCACCCAGGCGGATGCCAAATTCCCCGGCGTGCCCCATTTTGAGGATTACCGCGAAATGCTGACCACCTTGGGCAGCCGCTGCGACGCGGTCTCCGTCTCCACGCCCGACCACATGCACGCGCCGGTGTCCATGCTGGCCATGCGCCTGGGCAAGCATGTCTTCTGCCAGAAACCGCTGGCCCGCACGGTGTGGGAAGCGCGCCAGATGCGCCTGCAGGCGGCCCGGGGCGGGCTGACCACCCAGATGGGCAACCAGATCCACTCCGCGGTGGAATACCGCACGGCGGTCAAGCTTTTGAAGGATGGCGCCATCGGCAAGATCAAGCAGGTGCATTCCTACATCGGCGTGCATGGCCGGCAATACAGCAACCGCACGGATCGCCCGCCGGAGGCGCCCGTGCCGGAGAGCCTGAACTGGAACCTCTGGATCGGCTCCTCCCCCATGCGGCCTTATGCCAGCGATTCTTACCATCCCTTCAAGTGGCGGGATTGGCAGGATTTCGGCTCCGGCGCCCTGGGGGACTTCGGCTGCCACGTCATGGACCCCATTTTCACCGCCTTGGGCCTCACCGCCCCCCTGACCATCCGCGCGGAGCACGCCGGCACCAATGCCGAAGTCTGGCCCGGCCCGGAAACGGTGCATTACCTGTTCCCCGGCACCTCCCTGTCGGCCGACTCCTACCTGCCGCTGGTCTGGCGCGATGGCGGGCTCCAGCCCCCGCTGCTGCCCGGCGAATTCAAGCTGCCCAAGGGCGGCGGCGGCTCGCTCATCATGGGCGAGGAAGGCGTGATGCTCCTGCCGCACGTGGCCATGCCCCGGCTCTATCCCGAAAGCAAATTCAAGGGCTTCAAACTCCCCGAGGTGCCGGGCCTCAACCACTGGCATGTCTGGGTGGACGCCATCCTCGCGGGCAAAACCACCAGCGATGGCTTCCACTATGCCGGCCCGCTGGCCGAGACCGTCCAGCTCGGCAACGTGGCGGCCCGGATGCCGGGCGTGGAGCTGAAATGGGACGCCGAAGCCCTGAAAATCACCAATTCGCCCGAGGCCAATGCCTTGCTGACCAAGAACTACCGGCCGGGGTTTGAAGTCAAACCGGCGTAGCGCACCCACTCCAGGCCGGATGGGCCAGGGAGTTTGCAATCAGATACCCAGCGGCGCCGCAGCGCTGGCTGGGTTTCCTTTTTGCATTCCCCTGCGGGATTGGCCATTCCGCCAGGCAAGATTCCCTGCCGAAAGCCCCGGGCTTGGTGGATGGATTGGGCCGCGGAGATTAAAGGACCGTGAAGTTTTTCGGAGCCATCAGAACCCAAAACTTGCCTTCCTTCTCCAGCTTTCCAGTCACGGCAACCTGGCGTCCATCCCGGTGGGCGTCGCAGGCTGCGCGATAAATATCGGGCTCCAAGGCCACCCGCACGGTGCGTTCCGCTCCGCTGCCATCAGCAGCTTCGACGGTCACATAACGGGGAGTCTGTCCATCTTCCGCATCGGCAGGTGCGGACTTCGACCGCAGGGCAATTACCAGGCCGGTGATCGTGATCTCGGCGCTCTGCTCCGGGGAGCGGAGGTAACGGCCCGCGGATTCCAGATATTTTGCGGCCTTGCCTTCCAGGCGGACTCCGGTTGGGATGTTTGCCGGGGCGGCCCACTCGGGTGACCAGCCAACGGTGAATTCCGTATCCGCTTCGTCAACGGTCTGGAGCAACTCGGTGAGTGTCTCACAGAGATTGGCATTGAAGCCCTCTTTGAATTTTTCGATCAACGGATCCGGGCTGCCGGAAGCCACCGCCTCTTTGGCGAGGGCGATGCCGCGCATGATCCGCTCCATGACTCGGCGTTCAAACGGCGCCGCAGGCATGGGCAGATCCGCCCTGGCGGCGCCTGGAAACTGGGGCGCGGCCCTGACCGTGATGGGCGACTCCACGGTGAAACCGAAACTGCCGGAGAAGGTATGGCCGAATCGGCAGCCTTTGACATGTTTTGCCCCAATGCCAGTGGCTTTGGCAAAGGAAGCGCGCGGATCTTCTTCCGCGCAGGCGGCGTAGGAAAAGAGATCGCGCAATTCAGCGATGACTTTAACCGCCCGCTCGAGGGAAATGGTTCCGTGAGCCGCTTGGGCATCAACCAGCCTGGTCTCAAACAAATCGCGGTCCGCCAGTTGAATAATCCGGATCACCGTGGCGGGCGGCCGGTCGAGCACCACACTCAAGGTGTTGACAGCCGAGGCCAAACTGCGGGCAAGGGAAGATTCATCACCCACGGTGGGAAGGATGATCTCCAGTGGCTTTTGGTTCTGGTCGGGGGCACCGGCAAAGGCGATCAACCCGGGCCGCTTCAGCGGCATCGGCTGCCAAGCCTGCAGGCGGAGGAAACGCGCGAGGTCTTGCGAGGTCAGCCGGGAGCGCCGGATATCGGCCTCGGTGATCATATTCATTGGAGAACCTCCTGTCTGAGCGTGGCGAAAAGCTGCGTGAGGGCGCTGGGATTCAGCACCTGGCGGCGCGGGATGCGGATGCGCAACGAGGTGGTGTTGGTGGACGGCGCACCGCTGACGCGATACCAATAACCGCACTTGCGCAGGATGAGTTGGTCCTCGTTGAGGCTCATCCATTCATCGGTATTCGGGGGAAGGCAGAGGACGATAAGAAAGGCCGCCGTGGCGCCGGCCGTGGCGGCGCGCGCCGCAAGATCATTGTATGTCTTCGCCTCCAGGTCGTAAATGAGTTCCTCTCCTTCAATTGCCCACTCAGTGGTGCATTTGAGTTGAAAGTCCCATTTGAATCCCGATTCGACATGACGTTGCCTGCCACCGGGAAGGCTCCGGATCTGCACTTCGTTGAACGTGCCATCTATTCCATAATCGAATTCCCGGTCACCGATGCTGACATTGAGTCCCGCCCGCCCGGCGACGGCTTGAAGGTAAGCGCGGCAAAGCGCCTCCTGGGTGTGATTCCCCGTAATCATGACTATGGAGAAAAATCGACGAATTGGCCTGCAGTTTCAAGCAAAAATTGGCCGCCGTGATGGGAACTCGATGGTTGCGCAGGGCCGGCCGGCGCGGAAGGCCATAAAGCCTCTGGCACATTCGCTGGATATCCCCAGCCTTGGCCAGCGGGCTGAGCCGTGTCCCGGCCTCTGTGAGGGAAGTGATTACGCCGCAGATTTTTTCGCAAGCCGCGAAAACGGTGGTTTTGATGTTCGAGCGGGCAAGAACCAAAAAATGGCTTTGGACTTGGAGGAGGCGTTCCAAGGCCAGGGCGGCAAAGGACGCGCACCCATGGAGCCGATTTGCCAACCAGCGGCAGCCCTTGACAGCCTAAAACTTGGGGGCTGTTGGCGATGCTGAACTGGGTGGCATTCAAGGCCATCAACCGCCATTGAGCCGAAGAAGGCTGCGGGGTGGCGGGGGCACCTCTGGGCGGGGGCCGCGAGGCGTCGAGCAGCCACTGCTGCCACAGTATATTTGCACAAGGCGTTTTTTGCCTGGTTGCTAAAATCACTCTTCACTCCAAGCCTGTGGCCTGCCGAACATCCGAAAGGCGTTAGGGTGAAGTGATTCACTGGGAAGGTATTGGCCGTTGGTTATTGGATCACCCTTTCATTTGACATTATGGCGGCATGATGATTTATCACATCAGACACCAATCTTCCCGATACTCCATGGATTACTGTGAAAAGCACCGTAACACGAGAAGCCGGGAGCCGTGCTTGCGCGGACCCTCAGCAGAACACAGCCCACCGTAACAAATACCATACGAAGGCAGCCGGGCCTATCCCTGATTAATATGATCAGGCGCAAGTGATTCACCCGCAGTCCTCAACGGCCTTCCAGCCGGGAGCCGATAACTGGGTGAACATGTCCCAAAACTAAGAGTCTTCAAGGCGGCAAGCTGACATAGTAGGGCGGTGTTGGATCAAACGCAAAATTACACTATGACAAACAAATCCCGCAAAAGATGGACTGTGTGGCGAGCATCGCTGGTGATGGCGTGCCTTTCCATGAATCAAGCCTTCGCGCTCGACTACCACGACTCAGACCTGCTGCTCTGTTTCCGACAGAAAGGAGCGGCTTATGAGCTGGTGGTGAACCTGGGGGCCATCCAAAACCTCAAGGCCCTGGCGCCGGGCGCCACCCGGAGCATCACCGAATTTGACACCAATCAAATTCGCACCGCCTTCCAGAGCCTGAACGAAATCAAATGGGGGGCGGTGGGAGCAGTAGCGTCCGCAACCAGCTCCAATTACCCAGTGCGCACCTTGTGGGCCACGCGGGCGCGGCCGGCCGTGGGCACCCGCAGCACGCCATGGGTGAGGAAAAACGCCACGGCCCAGGCCACGGTGGAGACCCGGATCACCTCGATCGGCAATGGCGCCGCCTCGTTGAGCAGCCAGGCTGGAGCAGACCCGGTGCACAACACCGCCACTGCAATCATCGAAGCGGCAGGTGGCGCCCATTCTTACGGCTATTATGCCACTGAGGCGGGCAACCTGAAAACCTTCCAAGGGGTGGTGGAAAAAAGCGCGCCTGCGGATTTCGAAACCGGCCTGACAGCGGTGCAGGCCGATCTATACGAGCTACAGCCCGATCCCGCGAACCAGAACCAGCCGGGAACCTATCTTGGCTATTTGGAGCTGACACCGCGCGGCAGCCTGTCATTCACCGCCGCCGGCGGGAGCGTGCAGGTGGCTGCTCCGCAATTGCGCGTCATCCGCCAAAACAACGCCACCGCCATCGAATTCGCCAGCCAGGCGGGAATCCATTATTTCCTGCGAGCCACGAATGCGCCGGGCAGCCTGGCGCCCGCGAGCCAGTGGCCACGCTTGAATATCCAGGCCACCGGAGACGGTTCTGTCATCACCGTGACCGATCCCACCTCCGAAGCCAGCCGGTTTTATGTCATAGAAGCCAATCCGTAGAAAACGTCATTGAAATCCTTTATTGCTAGAAAACAAGTTCCGAAAATTCAAACCATCATATTATGAGCAATATAATTGCCACCACGCTGTGTGCCGGCTTGTTTGCCGGCTCTGTCCAGGCCGCCGAGGAAATATATATTACCGGTGCCACCGCGTTCCGTGCCAACGCTAATGCGGCCTTGACGGCCTTGTTCGCAGAAGGCGCCAACGCACTGGTCCAAAAAGACAATGCGGACGCCAACAAAGCTAATAAACGGACCTGGTCCGGAACCGTTCAGGGAACCGCCGTTGTTGTATATGAATCCTACAGCGGTTCGGCGGCGGGGGTCGGTTCGGTAGCCGCCCAAACCCCGATCTCATTTTTGACGGTCGCCGGGGCGGCCTCCAGCCACCAGGCGCACTTCGCCTTTTCGGATGTGTTCCAAGCCTCCACCGACTTCCAGACTCCGGCGCTGGTCGATTCGACCGTCGGGGTCCAACCGTTCCTGTTTTGCCGTGGCTTCAACTCTGATGGCAGCCTCAGCAATATGACGCACAACCTGGCGAAGCTGTTCCTGGCTAATGGGGTGCTGCCGCTGGGCCACCTGGCCGGGAATCCAGCCCTCGCCAACGCCAAAACCAACGTTTACCTCCTGGGCCGCGACAGCGGTTCGGGCACACGTCTCACCATCCATGCCGAGACGGATTACGGCATCAGCGTGGGGGCCAACCTGGCTAAAGCGAACGATGTCACCACCGTCACGAATATGATGGTTTATCCCAGCCCGAACACGGGCGGCACGGATGGCGGGTATGCCAGCGGCGGGGATGTGGCCAAAGCGCTGAAGAACGCCCCCGCAACCCTGCCTTGCCTCGGCTATATGGGGATGGGCGATGCCCTGGCGCAATCCTTGTATCCAGGCAAGGAACTCACCTACAATGGCGTGGCTTTCACACCGGACAATGTAAAAACCGGCGCCTACACCTTGTGGTCGTATGAACACTTCTTCCACCGCGATGATTTGACCGGCTACCCGGTGGATACTTTCAAGAAGGCTTTCATCAAGGAGATCGAAATCACCCTGGATGGCATCAAGGGCATCAAAGTGAGCGACATGAAGGTCGAACGCTCCGGCGATGGCCAGCCAGTTTACCAACTCTGGTGACAGACCTTTAAGGCGAAGTATTCCGCAGCCAGCGCGGATGACAACCTCATGTCATCCGCGCTTTTTGTTTTATGCGCTCAACCGAACACCATCCTCCAAACCCAGCCACCGGTCCCCTCTCTCGGAAGCGGAGGTTTTATCACACAATTGTAACCTGCCTGCGATGGGAATGTAATCCAAAGCGCGCAGCATGGGGGCAGTTTGAATAGGTGCCGGGACCATGGGATTCGGGGCGAGACAGCCGGGTGCTGGAGAAGCTTTTCATAGGGCAGAAAAGCTCCCAGCCAGGAGGCCGCATCGGGATTCCTGAACCATGGTCCGCGGCCAATAATTTAAGAAAGGAAAAAACCATATGACCGCATTTACTCCACTGCTGGCAGGCGCGCTGGAATTCGCCTTCAAAATGGCCACCACCGAGGGCAAAATCACCATCGGGGCGCTCGTGATTGTCTCCTTGTTCAGCTGGACAGTCATCATCACCAAGCTGCGCCAGATCATGCGGGCGCGCAAAATGTCCCGGAAGTTTTTCGCGGCCTATTACAAGACCAAGGACGCGCTGGATTTGCACCGCAAAAAGGAGGTCTTCGACGGGGCGCCCGGATACGAGGTTTATCAAACCGGCATTGAGGAATTGAATTTCCACCTGGAGAGCAATCCGGTGAAATACCGCGGCGAATACCGGATCAGCCAGGGTTCTTTCGACACCGTCAAGGTGGCCATGGAGCGCATGGTCAGCGCCCAGGGCATGGCTTTGGAAAAAGGCATGATCGTGCTGTCCACCGCCGTGGCCGGGGGGCCGTTCATCGGGCTGCTGGGGACCGTGTGGGGGGTCATGGACACCTTTTCAGGCGTGGCCAAGGCCAACGTGGCCACCTTGTCCGTCATGGCTCCGGGTGTGGCGGGAGCGCTGATCGCCACGGTGATCGGGCTGCTGGTGGCCATCCCGGCGATGTTCGCCTATAATTTCATGGTCACCACCATCCGCAATATCACGCAGGAATTGGATAACTTCACCGCCGAATTCGCCACCCATATCGAGCACCAATGCGTGGACAACCGCCCCTTGGGCGAGGAAGTGGCGGCCGCGCTCGACCGGATCCTGACCCAGAAGCGGCTCATCCCCAGCGCCAGCGATCCCCAGGAGGTTTTGGCTCTCTAAATGAATAAAGCGCCCGGTTTTGAAGCCCATGAAAAAATTCAGCAAATCCCATCACTCATCGCTGCATGAGTTGAATATCACGCCGTTGCTGGACCTGGCGTTCGTGCTGCTGGTCATCTTCATCATCACGACCACACCGGCAGTCAACGACCTCGAAATCAACCTGCCCCAGGCCAAGCAGCGCCCCAAGGAATCGCCTCCGAAAGTCAATTACATCACCGTGATGAACGGCGGGGACATCTTCCTGAACAAGCAGAAGGTGGATCTGACGGGACTGCACCAACTCCTGGTCGATATGCGGCAGACGGACGCCGACCTCAACGTAGTGATCCGGGGCGACAGCGGCGTGGCCTACAAACACATCGTTTCCGTGCTCGATATCCTGCAACAGGCCAACGTGACCAAAGTGGGGCTGGCCACCGAGCCGGAGCGCGGCGGAAACAAGTTGAAATCCTGAGCAAACCAACCATTCACGCACGCATCAGCCATGGCCCGGACCTTCCGAGATTCCACAACCCGTTCCAGCGTGGTCATTGCCATCGTCATGCACGCCATCGCCTTCGTGGTGTTCTTCGTTTGGGCGGCGAAAACCGGCAAGATCGAACAAGTCATGAGGGTGATCGGCGTGGTGCCCGTGCAGAAGGAAAAGCCCAAGGAGCCGAAGGAGGAACCCAAGCCCAAGACGGAGGAAGCGAAGCTCCCCGAGCAGCCTAAACCAGCCGCCGAAGCACCCAAAAACGTGGCCGAAGCATCTCCGGCAGCGGCAAACACCGCCCCGCCAGCGATGGTGGCGGCGCCTCCGCCCGCAGCGCCCGCGGATTTCTTTTTCAGCGATGGCGCCAAGCAGGTCGAGACCGTTACGAACGCCGTGGTGGCGGGCTATAAGAACCTGCTGGAGTATTCCATCCGCTGCAATTGGACAAAACCGTCCGAGGCGCCCGACGAACAGTTCGTGGCGGAAGCCGAGGTAACCGTGGACCCCAGCGGCAACCTGGTGAAATATGATTGGCTGAAAGGCTCCGGCAACCAGGCTTGGGATGATTCTGTGCGCAAAGCGCTGGCCTCCACCAAAGGGATCAAGCGTTCCCGCCCCGCCGGTTTCCCACCCAGATTTGTGGTGCGTTTCGACACCGTCACCACCACCGAGGAAATACCCTTGGTGCAATAAAAAGCCGCCAGATCGTCAAACTATTCTCCGATTTTTCACCGGATCGCCGTCTGATTGACACAATCCCCACCTACCCTGCTGCGCCATATGAGTTACGACCAATGCCTGGTGGCACAGGAACAAATCCTGCGCGCCGCAACCGAATGGACTCCGCCTCTTGACGGCTGGGGCATTTTCCAGGTGGTGGAGGGCTTGGGCTACGCGATTCATGGAAAATCAGCCATTGAGTTATGTCCTGGATTCCTGATCGCCGAATCCCAAGCCCGGGGATTGCGCTTTCGCGCGAGCCAGCTGGGCAACATGGCGCTGCGCTGCCTCTCCTTCGCCCCCGGCCAGCTAAGCGGGCTGCTGACGGCGGCGGAAAACCAGCGCCTGGAAATGCTGGCTAGCCAAATCCCGGCGTGGCGGGGCTTCTATGACGCCAGCCGGGGGGAAGCGAGGAAATTCGCCGAAATGCTGGGACGGCTGCCTGCCACACCGAATTTTCTCGGCCGGGCCATGGCGGTGGAGGCCATCGCCTGCGTCCTGCGCGAACCCATGGAGTCGGCAGCGGCCAGGCTGGAAACGCAGGAGCCAGACCAGTTCCGGCTGGTCATGAGCCAGCTGACCGAACGGGACTTGTTGGAATACTCGGTGGCGGAGCTGGCGCGGAAATGCGGGTGCACACCGCGGCACTTCAGCCGTTTGTGCCGCCAGCATTTTGGCTGTTGCATGCGGGAAAAAATCCGCCAGTCACGGCTCAACACGGCCAAGAACCTGCTGCGCTCCACCCGGCAAAAAATTGTGAATGTGGCCTTCGAGAGCGGTTTCCAAAACCTGGGCTTGTTCAATACGATCTTCAAGAAATACGTCGGGGTAACCCCCTCGGAGTGGCGCCAGCAAAAGGAACCCAACCGGGCGCCCAAAGGCCGCTTCCTGGCGGTGGCGTTTTTGAGCGGGCTATTCAGCCTGGCCAGCAGCCGGGCCGGAGAGCCGGTGCCGCCGCCAGGCCCGCCAGCCACCGCGGCTTCCGGTTCTCCAGCGGCGGCCACCAACCAAGTGGCCAAAGCCGGACCGGGGGCGAAAAAAACTTTCCAGGTGAAGGGGTTTGATGTGGCTGGCAACACGCTGTTGCGGCCGCAGGAGATCGAATCGGTCGTGACCAACTTCGTCGGGGACCAGGTGACCATCGAGCAGATCAACGTGGCACGGGACACGCTGAACCTTTTTTACCGCAAAAAGGGATATGTCACCGTGGCGGTGAATGTGCCGCCCCAGCGCTCGACCAACGGGATCATCAAGCTGGAGGTAACCGAAGGGCGGCTGGCAGAAATCAATGTTGCAGGCAACCGCTATTTCAGCACCCGCAATGTGCTCCGGGCCTTGCCCAGCCTGCGCACCAACCTCCTGCTCAACAGCCAATGGTTCGGGCCGGAGCTGGACCGGGCCAATACCAGCGGGGACCGCCAGATTTATCCCCAAATCATGCCCGGCGCCGAACCCGGCACGGCGGCCTTGATGTTGAAAGTCAAAGACCGGCTGCCCTTGCACGGGAAATTGGAGTTGAACAACCAGAGCACGCCGGGCACCCCCAACTTGAGGATCAACAGTGCGCTCACCTACAACAACCTGTGGCAGCTGGAACATAGCGTGGGTGTGCAATACGGTTTCACCCCCGAAGAATTCAAGACCGCTCCCATGCCGCCCGAGCACTTTTACGATTATCCGCTGATCTCCTACTACAGCGGATATTACCGGCTTCCGTTGGGCAAACCAGGCGCACTGGAGGAATCGTTTTCGGACCGGCCCACAAGCTTCGGCTACAACGAAACCACCCGCCAGTTCCAGCTGCCGCCCATGACCGGCCAGCCGGAATTAACCGCCTATGCCAGCCGGTCCTCCATGGATACCGGAATCAAGCAAACGCCCCGCAAGCTGTTTGCCAAAACCTCTTATACCTCCATGTATTCATACGAATCAGGAGAGGATCTGACCCAGAGTGAGAACCTCGGCCTGCGCTTCATCCGGCCGCTGCCGGAATTCGCCAAAATCCGGTCCAGCCTGTCGGCGGGTTTTGATTATAAGTATTACCACCTGGAGAGTTTTAATACGAATCACTTTTTCACGCACTCGGAAATACCCAATCCTGTGTCCACCAATTTGCCACCGACGATTCTGGAGGATGAATTGGCCACACCCCAGCCCGTGCGCAGCCACTCCATTTATTACCTGCCATTCAATGTCCGCTGGGACGCGCGGTTGCCGGATCGCCAGGGCGCCACCACCTTCGCGCTGGGCCAGACCTTCCATTTCGCAGGCTTGCTGACGGACCAGAAGGATTTCGAGGCCCTGACCGGCAGCCCGGAATCCAGCGGAACTTTCGTTGTGGTCAATGGCGACCTGGCCCGGGAGCAATCGCTCGGCGGCGGGTGGAGCATCCTGGCCAGAGCCAGCGGCCAATGGGCGAGCGAGCCCTTGATCAGCAACGAGCAATTTGGGATTGGCGGCATGGCTGGCGTGCGCGGCTACCACGAAGGCTCGCAATACGGCGATCACGGCTGGCGGGCTATAGTGGAGCCGCAAACTCCGCTGTGGGATCTGGGGATGGTGGATAGCAAGGCGCCCATGCGCGGCCGGATTTCAGTATTCACGGATTACGGCCAGAGCTGCCGGGCGGAAGCGCCCGCTGGAACTTCCCCGGAGGACTTGTGGGGAGCAGGGGTGGCATTTTTCAGCACCATCGGCCACACGCTGGACCTGCGGCTGACGCTGGCCTGGGCCTTGCTGGATGCCGGAACCACGAAAGCCGGCCAGGGCATGGCCCATTTCAGCGTCGGAGCGCAATTTTAAAACCTTGCACCAAGGAGTTTTGTCATGAAAAAGATTTCCGCCCGCGAAACCCGGTTCGGGGCGCTGGCCAAACGAAGCCTCTGGAAGCCGGGCGTGGCCGCCGCCCTGCTCCTGCTGGGCGGCTTGATGCCCGGCCGCTTGTCCGGCCATCCGGAGGGGATGACGGTAGTGAGCGGAACCGCCACCGCCACCCGCACCGGAACCCAGCTGGAGGTGCAAGTCTCCCACCGGGCATTCCTGGATTGGGCGTCATTCAATATCGGGGCGAACGAGACCACCACCTTTGTGCAACCCTCGGTGGCGTCCATCGTGATCAACCGCATCAACGACGCCAACCCCTCGCAGATTTTCGGCCGCCTGCAGGCCAACGGCATGGTGGTGCTGGCCAGCAGCGCGGGCTTTTATTTCGGCCCCAACTCCGTCATCCAGGCGGGCGGACTGGTGGTGACTACCACCCCGGTGCTGCCCTCCGATTTTGCCAGCGGCGGACTGTGGCAATTCACCGGCCCGCCGCCCCTGGCGAGCATCGTCAATTTTGGGGAGCTTAAAGTGGCGCCGGGCGGCTCGCTGTTCCTGATCGCCCACCTGATCGACAACCACGGCACCCTATCCGCGCCGGATGGCAGCATCGGGCTTTACGCCGGCAAGGAAGTGCTCGTTTCGGAACGGCCGGATGGCCGGGGATTGAGCGCCACAGTGCGGCTTCCGGAAGGGTCCGTGGACAATTCGGGCAAGCTGGTGGCCGAGGCCGGGGCCATTTTCGCCCACGCCCAGGTCATCAACCAGGATGGCCTGGTGCGGGCAAACGCCGCCGAGGAACACAACGGGGTGATCGAGCTCTTCGCCACCGAGGCGGTGAACCTGGGCAGCCATTCACGCCTTGAAGCCCAAGCCCAAGGCCCCGCCGGGCAAGGCGGGGAAATCAGGGTGCGATCCGGCAGCCTTTTCACCGATCAGCCCGGCTCCAGCATCAGCGTGGCGGGGGGCGCCGCCGGAGGGACGGGCGGCAAGGTCGAAATTTCCGCCCCGCGCATGAGTTCCCTGGCCACCCGCCTGGAAGGTGGGGCGGCGGCCGGCAGCCGCGGCGGGCAATTAGTGCTGGATCCCACCGACATCCTGCTTTCCAGCAGCGGCTCCGGATCCGCCGCAGGGGGACAGGTTGGGGCGGGTGAACTGCCGGAAACGCTCAAGCTGGATGTGAGCTCGGCGTTCATCGGCTTTTCCGAAATCCGGCTGGAAGCCACACGGGATATCCTGCTGGAGCGGGGCATCCAATGGCAGCCAGACCAGTCCACAGGCAACAGCGAGGCCAGTTCCAAGCTCACCCTGGCGGCCGGCAGGGACATCGTCATCCGCGAGGATTCCAGCATCAAAGGGGGATCCAATTGGTCCCTCGAGTTATTGGCGGGTTACGACTTCGGCCAGCACCGGGTGAGGGCGGGGCAGGGTTCCGTGCGCCTGGAAGGCAAAGGCTCACTGGAAACCCGGAACGGCCAGCTGACGGTGACCGCGGGCCAGGATGTGAAAGTCCAGGGTGGCTTCATCCATACTCTGGATGGCGGGTCGATCCAGGTTGAAGCAGTGGCGGGAAACGTCGATTCCGGATCCAATCCGGCCGCCTTCAGTTTCACCTCTGGCGGCTCCGGATACTCCGTGGGCACCGGGGCGGGCCTGGGCGGCATCAGCACCGCCCACGGCGGCGGCGTGAGCATCAAGGCTGGCGGCGATGTTTACAGCTACCTGCCGGCGCTGGCAGGGAGCCACCAGGACGGAGGGAGTGGAGCCTTCGGCCCCGAGCCCGGCAACGTGGCGGTCCAGGCGGGCGGCTCGGTATATGGCCATTTCGTGGTGGCCAATGGGACCGGGGAAATAACAGCCGGCAAGGATATCGGGCACCCCGCCCGGCAGGTGGCGCTCAGCCTGGTCAAAGGCAGTTGGGAGTTGGACGCCCCGGATGGCAGCATTTACCTCCAGGAAGTGCGCAATCCGAATGGCATCTTCAACAACCAGGGGATCGGTTCGGCGCCCGCCAGCAAGCACCGCTTCGATTACGATCCCGCGGCGGCGGTATCGCTGGCCGCAGGCGTCGGCGTCCAACTGCTGGGCGGCGCCCTGCCCCGCGCCAAAGGCGAGGATGGCCTGGGGATATTTTACCCACCCACGCTGGCCATTGATGCCGGGGCGGGAGGAGTCCTCATGGGCAACAACCTGACCCTCATGCCGTCTCCGCAGGGCAATCTGGATATCACAACCCACAATGGCGGCAATTTCGGCACGATCACGCCCGGAACCACGGCCACCCTCACCATGTCTGACAGCGGGAAAAACCGCTACACCAAAGCCGGGGATTTCGGCCTGACCGACCACGCCGATCAACCCGTCCATTTAAATGACAGCCAGCCAGTGAAACTCGACCTTTCCGGATCGATCGAAAACATTCACCTGCAATTGCCCAAGAAAGCCGAAATCCGGATCGCCAAGGACATGAAAAACACCAGCTTCGAAGGGCAGAACCTCGGGCCGCACGATCACACGACGATCTCGGTGGCGGGCGACATCATCAACCGGAATGACTTCACGTTCGTATCGCTGCAAGCCGATCCGCTGACCCTGGCCGATGGGCGGGCGGTGTTCGATGAAGCGGTGGACCCGGCCTATCCCCTGCCCTCCATCAGCTCCCTTCAGCAGCGCTTGGTTTACAGCGCGGGCAAACAGCAACTGGGCTTCCTGGGCCGCATGACCGCCAATGATCTGAAAGTTTTATCCGCCCTGCCCCTGAGAACCTACGACCAGAACGGCCTGCCCCTGACCGATGCCGATGGCTTGTTTGTCACCCATCCGGTGCCGTTGATCGACCCCGGCCTGCTGCGGCAATTGTATAACGACTCCCAGAATGTTCCGTCCCAGGCGCCGGCGGGCATTCAGATCGGAGGCCCCGGGGAGTTGAACATCACCGCCCGCAACTTGGACCTGGGATTCTGCCAGGGCATCATCTCCGGGGGTCCGATGTTTAACCCGGCCTTATCCTATGCCGCCTCGGGCGCACGCATGACCATGGAACTGGAGGGCAACCTTGCCATGTTCTCCTCCAGCATCCAAAGCCTGTATGGCGGGGACATCCAAGTGACGGCGAAAGGCTCGGTCGATGTCGGTTCCCAGGAAACCCTGGGCAAAGCCAGCACGCCGCGCGGAATTTACACCGTTGGCCAAAGCAGCCTGAGCATCGTGGCCGGGGGCGATATCGACGTCAACGGCTCCCGCATCGCCTCCTATGGGGGTGGCGATATCACGGTGAAATCCCTGGAAGGGAATGTCAACGCGGGTTCGGGGGGCATCGGCTTCGTGCGGGTCACCAGCGTAAGCGTGGATCCAGCCACCCGCCAGGTGGCCACTTCCACTCAGCCCATCCCCGGCAGCGGCATCATCGCCGCCACCCTCCCGGATTCCACGGGCCCGGTGGGCGACATCCTGGTGGAGGCGCGCCATGGCAACATCAATGCCAGCGCCGGCGGCGTGGTTCAGATGAGCTTCAACGAAAACAAGGATCTCTCCGGCATGGTAACCCTGGTGGCCGGCGAGCGCGACGCGCAGGGCCGGGTGACCCGCGAGGGCAACATCGACGCCAGCAACTCCGGGGTGATCGGCCAGAATGTGAAGCTGGAAGCCAGCGGCAGCGTATTGGGTTTGGTGGTAGCCAAACACAACATCGATATCCAAGCCCAGCAAAACGTGAATGTGACCGCCATGGCCCAAGGCAGCATCAGTGTCAGCGCCGGCGGCAATGCCTCGGGCACCATGGTCAGCCTGGGGGGCATCCAAGCCAGTGCCAGCTCCATCGACGCCGCCATGATGTCCAAGGATGTCAGCGCCTCCGGTGACGCGTCAGCCGCGAAGGTCGGCTTCAGCCAGGCGGCGGCGGCGGGTGCCACCAGCCAGAGCGCACAGCCCCGCGACAATCCTGCGGCCGCCAAGCCCAGCCCGAACACGGAGGAGGAGGATTCCAGCAAAAACAAACGCGCCAAGCCGCAACTGGCCAGAACCATTGGCCGGGTGACCATCATCCTGCCCGTCCAGTGATCCAGGCTCCGCGGCCGATATTTACTCATTTGAAACCCGGCCGCCATCTGATCGACACATTCCTCAGCCATTCTATGAGCCATGTGGAAATCAATTCTGACTACGGCGGGATGGGCTTTATTGGTGGCCTTTACCGTGCTGGCAGCGGGCCTGACTGACCCGGGTGCGCCAGCCGCGGGCAGGAAAACGATCCGCCGGCTTCCGGCATCTCCCACTGCCCAAGGTGGCAGGGCCAGTCTCTCGGCGGAATTGCCGGGCGCGGGATCCGTTGGCGAAAACCTGAATTCCCGCGTCAGCGGCCGCAGCCTGCGCAAAGCCATGAAAAAAGCGGCGTCCGGCCGGCCGGATTCGGACCTTGGGAACAGGCTGGCCCAACGGTTTGCGTCCGCTCAATGAAGCAGCCCCAGCCTTGCTGGGTGGCCTCCCCACCGCCTATGTCCGCCACGCATGCTTCCTCTCTGCCCGCCGCCGGCGCCCTGCTGCAGGCGCCGCCGGCCAGCCCGGCTTCAACAGCCCGCTCCCATGCCTTTTTGGCAACCCTGGTGCTGAGCTACATGGGGATTTATTTGTGCCGCAAAAACCTCTCGGTGGCCGCCCCCCTGCTGCAGAACGCCTGGGGTTTGACCAAGAGCCAGGTCGGCCTTGTGGCCAGCGTAAGCACCCTGGCATATGCCTGCGGGAAAATCCTCCTGGGTCCCGTGGTGGACCGGCTGGGAGGGCGTTTTTGCCTGCTGGCTTCCATGTCTTTGGTGGCCATGTTCGGCGCGGCCGGGGCGTTTGCGCCCTCCCTGGCATTCCTCACCATCGCCTGCAGCGCCAACCGGTTTTGCGGCGCGGCCAGCTGGGGGTCCATGGTGAAATTGGTGCCGGAGTGGTTCCCGCGCTCCAGGTTGTCGTTCGCGCTCGGCCTGCTGTCGTTGAGCTTCGTGTTTGGCGGGGCGGTGGCGGTCGCCTTTGCCGGCTGGGTGGCGCGGCGCAGCGGGGATGATTGGCAGGCCATCCTGGGGGTGCCGTCCCTGGTGCTGCTCCTGCTCGTGCCCCTGGCTTGGTTGAGCTGGAAATTCCTGCCGGCGGGCGGCCACCAGCATTCCCAGGCCGGCCCGGCTCCGGAACGGGCGCGCGGCGCCGCCGGGCATTGGGGCGATCTACTGTTGAACCGGCAGTTCCTGGTCGTCTGCGCGCTGAGTTTCACGCTGACCTTCATGCGCGAGACCTTCAATTTCTGGACGGTCGATTTCATCATGACCGAGGGGGGATCAAAGGTATCCAGCCAGGTGGCGGCGCTGCTGTCCGCCCCGTTTGATTTATGCGGGGCGGCGGGCATCATCCTGCTGGGCTGGATTTATGGGCGGCTGGATCGCTGGCAGCGCCAGTGGCTCGTTTCCGGCCAGCTAGCTTTGCTGGCCCTGCTGCTGGCCGGGTTGCCCGGGATATTCAGCCAGGGATTTGGCTGGCTGTCGCTGGCGGTGGGGTTGATCGGTTTCCTGGTTTACGGCCCCTACAGTCTGCTGGCCGGGGTGTTGGCGATCGAGGTCCAGGGCCCGGCGCGCGCGGCGACCGTGGCCGGGTGGGTGGACGGTGTGGGCTACCTGGCCGGGGTGCTGTCCGGCCAGTTCTTCGGCTGGCTCCTGGAGCGGGGTGGCTACCGGCTCGGATTCCAGGTGATGGCCGGGCTCACCCTGGCCGCCGCCTGGCTCTGTTTGTTCCTTTATCCAAAACGTGCGGATCAGGCGGAGGAGAAAACCGCCGCTCCGGCACAGCCTTAAAGATATTATGAAGATAAAACTGGTGGTTTTTGACATGGCCGGCACCACGGTGCGGGATGACGATGCGGTCAACCATTGCTTGCGCCAGGCCCTGGCCTGGCGGGCAGTAAGCGCAACCCGCGATGAAGTCAACGAGGTCATGGGGATGCCGAAGCCGCTCGCCATCCAGATGCTCCTGGAGAAAAAGCTCGGCGCCACCGCCGCCTCGGCGGCGGGGGAAGTCCGGCAGATTCATGACCAATTCCTGGCCCGCATGATCCATTTTTATGAAACCGACCCGGCGGTGCGCGAGATCGAAGGCGCCACCCAGGTCTTCCGCCAGCTCAAAGCGGCCGGCATCCGCGTGGCCCTGGACACCGGCTTCAGCCGCCAGATCGTGGACGTAATCCTGAAAAGGCTCGGCTGGGATAGCCGGGAACTCCTCGACGCCACGGTGGCCAGCAATGAGGTGTTGCGAGGGCGGCCGCACCCGGACCTGATCTTCCAAGCCATGGAGCTGACCCATGTGGCGGACCCGGCCAGGGTGGCCAAAGTGGGCGACACTCCCTCGGACCTGCTGGAAGGCCGGGCCGCGGGCTGCGGATTGATCGTGGGCGCCACCTATGGATCCCATACGCGCGAGCAGCTCGCGGCGCACCCCCACACGCACCTTATTGCGAGCCTGGCAGAATTGCCGCCCTTGGTGGCGTCCGCCGGCCAGCCCCTCCCCACCCGCCTTCAAAACGCCTGAATTATTCCTGATATGACCTCTCCTATTCCGCCAGCCCCGGCCAGAGACAAGCTGCTTTTCACCCCCGGCCCGCTCACCACCAGCTTGAGCGTCAAGCAGGCGATGCTGCACGATGCCGGCTCCTGGCATTTCGAGTTCAGCCAGCTGGTCAGAACCTTGCGCGAACAGATCCTGGCGCTGGCGGAACTCCCGGCCGGGAACGATTGGGAAACCGTATTGATGCAGGGCAGCGGCACCTTCGGCGTGGAATCGGTGATCGGCTCCGTGATCCCGCCCGCGGGCAAGCTGCTGGTGCTGGTCAATGGCGCCTATGGCGAACGCATGGCCCAGATGGCTGGCGCCCTGAAAATCCCGCACGTGGCGCTTCGCTTCCCGGAGCACGAGCCGCTCTCCATCACGGCGGTGAGCCAGGCGCTGGCGGCCGATCCGTCCATCCGGCACGTGGCAGCGGTGCATTGCGAAACCACCACCGGCATCCTGAATCCGCTGGCCGGGATTGGCCGCGAGGTGAAACGGCATGGCTGCGTGTTCATCGTCGATGCCATCAGCAGTTTCGGGGCGATCCCCATCGATTTTGAATCGGCGGGCATTGATTTCCTGGTCTCCTCGGCCAATAAGTGCCTGGAAGGGGTGCCCGGCTTCAGTTTCATCATCGCCCGCCGCGAGCGGCTCCTGGAGACGGAGGGCTGGGCGCGCAGCCTGAGTTTGGATCTGCTGGGCCAGTGGAAAGGCTTCCAGAAGAATGGCCAATTCCGCTATACACCACCCACCCATTCCCTGCTCGCCTTCGCCCAAGCCTTGGCGGAGTTGAAGCAGGAAGGCGGGATTCGCGCGCGGGGCGAGCGCTACCGCGCCAACCACAGCCTGTTGGTCACAGGCATGCGGTCGATGGGCTTCCGCCCTTTCCTGGCCCCGGAGTGGCAGAGCTTCATCATCACCGCGTTTCATTTCCCGGCGGAGGCCGCTTTCCGATTCCCGGAATTTTACACCCTGCTGAGCGAGGCCGGGCTGATCATTTACCCCGGCAAGTTGACCCAGGTGGATACGTTCCGCATCGGCACGATCGGCCGCCTCTTTCCCGCGGATATCCGCCAATTGCTGATGGCGATCCGGGAAACCCTCGGGGAACTGGGCTGCCCGGCGCCAGTCCACAGCCCCGCTTCCATCTGATCACCTGAATCTGAAACCACCCGCCAGTTAATGCTCCAGCCATTTTGTGAATAAGCACCAGACCCATCCGCCGGCCAGTCTGCAGCACCTTAAATCCGAAGGGGACATCAACCTTTCGCCCCACCGGGCCGCCTGGGCCAGGGAAAACATCGACGCCGAGACCCATCGCTGGCTCGCGGAAGACGCTGAATTTTTCCTGCACCAGGCGCTGAGCACCCCGTGCCTGGACGTCCTCCGCAAAAGCGAAGGGATTTACCTGGAAGATCTGCGGGGCCGGCGCTACCTGGATTTCCACGGCAACAGTGTGCACCAGGTCGGCTACGGCCATCCGCGCGTGGTGGAAGCCATCATTAACCAAATGCGCGAACTTCCCTTTTGCCCGCGCCGCTTCACCAACCTCCCCGCGATCGGGCTGGCGAAGAAGCTGGCGCAATTGGCGCCCGGGGATCTGAAGAAGGTGCTTTTTTCACCCGGCGGAACCACCGCCATCGGCATGGCTTTGAAACTCGCGCGGATCGTCACGGGTCGATATAAAACCATTTCCATGTGGGATTCGTTCCATGGCGCATCCCTGGATGCCATCTCCCTCGGAGGCGAAGCCATCTTCCGCCGGGGCATCGGCCCGCTGCTGCCCGGTTGCGAGCATGTGCCGCCACCGGACGCGCGCCATTGCATCTGGGGCTGCGAAGGCAAATGCAGCCTCAAGTGCGCCGATTACATCGATTACGTCCTGGAAAAAGAGGGCGATGTGGCCGCCGTCGTGGCCGAAACCGTGCGCTGCACCCCGTTCATTCCGCCACCCGAATATTGGAAAAAAGTCCGGGCCGCCTGCGACCGGCATGGCGCCCTGCTGATCCTGGATGAAATCCCCATCGGCTTGGGGCGGACCGGCAAAATGTTTGCCTGCGAGCATTACGAGATAGTGCCCGACCTGCTGGTGATCGGCAAAGGCCTCGGCGGCGGGATCTTCCCGCTGGCGGCGCTGATCGCCAGGAAGGATTTGGATGTGGCGGCCAGCACCGCCCTGGGGCACTACACCCATGAGAAAAATCCCGTGGCCGCCGCCGCCGCGCTGGCCACCATCGAGTGCCTGGAGAGCGAGGGATTGCTCGAAAACGCCCGCCGGTTGGGCGATCACGCCTTGGGCCGGATGCGGGCCATGATGGAGCGTCACCCGTGCATTGGCGACGTGCGGGGCCTGGGGCTGTTGCTGGGGATGGAAATAGTCACCGACCGCCGCACCTTTGCCCGGGCGGCTGACACCGCCGAAAAAATCCTTTATCGCGCCCTGGCCAGCGGCCTGAGCTTCAAGCTGACCATGGGCAATATCATCACCCTCACCCCCCCGCTCACCATTAAGCTGGAAGAAATGGACCAGGCCCTGGACATCCTGGAGGAATGCCTTGGCGAGGTGGAGCGAGGCCCGGAATTGCCGGGCCGGCAGGATGAAATTGGAAGCCCGTGCGCCGAAATCCCGGACCCGGGCAAGCCCAATGGGGAGTCCAATGGCGGGTTGACTTCCATGGTTGGTCATTTTTCGGCTGGCCGGGTTTAAGCTGTTCCCTCTGCCAGCCGAACTTGGCGGACCTTCCTGGGTCGAGGATGGGTCCGCCATTTTTTCACCTGCCCGCCACTTCGCGCCCGGCCAGCACAATGGGGCCAAGCCATGGGCCTGCATTTGGGGAGGGAAGCGACTGCGTCGCAGTTTATTTGCGCAGGAGGAGAAGTGAGCACGAGCATCTCTTGAACAGAACTTTAAGTGGCAAATAACGAATGCCTTGCCCAAAAAGATCCAGCCGGCGTGACTGAGCCAATTGCCTGAACACGGCTGGGGCATGAACCCTATGTGGCAGCCATTCATTTGGTGCGGGGCCTGCGCAGCGTGTTGAGCGAGCGGGCGGCCGAAATGCTGTAAGCCTGGCGGCGGGAATCGATTCCAAAAGCCGCCCCAGGCATCGGTTTTTAGGCTGGAGCCAAGGCTGCCCGCCGTGGAAATCCGGCTATTTATGGCGATCATGTTACAATTATTACATTTGTATGAAGTAATTGATTTTAGACGGTGAATCCTTATCCTATGGCGCCAGTTCCTTAAACAGGGTGCGCATTTGAAGCGGGTTATCGATTCTGAGGTTGATTCTAAACAATTACACCCGGATCCGGGGATGGGAACTGGGTGGAACTTTTCAAGAACATATGGCGGAAGCTAATCAGAAACGGCGGCTGGTGGCGGGAGTGGATTTGGGCGGCACCAAAATCCTCGCGGGGATCTTCGATGCCCAGATGACTTGCCTGGGGCGGGCGAAGCTCACTACCAAACCGGAACGCGGATTCAAAGAAGTGGTGGGCCGGATCGGCCGGTGCGTGGAGGAGGCGGTGGATGAGTGCGACCTGGAGATGAGCCAGATCCAGGCGGTGGGCATCGGCGCGCCGGGGGCGGTTGACGCGGACACCGGGGAGGTGGTTTTTGCGCCCAACCTGGACTGGCACGAAGCCCCGCTGGCGGAGGCCTTGCGGGGGCTGCTGAAACTGCCGGTGCGGGTGGAAAATGACTGCAATGCGGCCACCTTGGGTGTCCACCGGGTTGAATTCGGCGGCACGCCCAGGAATTTGATCGGCATTTTTTTGGGCACGGGCATCGGCGGCGGCTTCATCGTCAACGGCGAACTCTACTGTGGCGCCAGCCATGCGGCGGGGGAGATCGGCCACATGGTGATCGACGTGGGCGGCCCCAAATGCGCCTGCGGCAACTCCGGCTGCTTCGAAGCCCTGGCCAGCCGCACCGCCATCTTCAAGAGGCTTCAAAAAGCCATCGCCGGCGGCCAGGAATCACTGCTGGCCGACCTGCTGGGCGCGGATCTGAAAGGGATGCGCAGCGGCGATTTGCGCAAGGCCATCCAGCAGGGGGACAAGCTGGCGCGGCAGGTCATCATGGACGCGGCGGACGTATGCGGCATCGCCATCGCCAACCTGGTGAATTGCTGCAATCCCGAAGTGGTGGTGCTGGGCGGGGGGCTGATTGAGGCGCTGGAGAATGAGATGGCGCCAGTGATCATCAAAGCCGCCCACGACCATTTTTTCACGGGCAACCAAAACGTGAAGATCGCGGTCTCGCGCCTGGGAGACGATGCCGGCATCATTGGGGCCGCCGTCCTGGCCCGCGGCCTGGCGGCTTAGCCTGGATTTTCAATGAACCGGTAGCCGACGTTGCGGACGGTATCGAGGTAGCGGGCGGCGGACCCGATTTTCTGGCGCAGGCGGCGCATGTGGGTGTCCACCGTCCGGGTGTCCACCAGGCTGTCGTAGCCCCAGACATCCTTGATGAGCTGCTCCCGCGTCTGCACCCGCCCGCGCCGCCCGGCCAGGATCTGGAGGAGCTTGAATTCGGTGGCCGTGAGCCGGACCTCCAAGTCATCCACCAGCACCTGGTGGCGCGGGATATCGACGACCAATGGCCCGAATGCGAAAGTATCCTCCAGTTTCGGCTGGGCCGCCTTGCGCTTGAGCAGATTCTTGACCCGCAACACCAGTTCGCGCGGGCTGAATGGCTTGATGACGTAATCGTCCGCGCCGAATTCCAACCCCAGGATGCGGTCGATTTCGGAAGTCCTGGCCGTGACCATGATGATCGGAATGGCGGCGGTGGCGGTGTCCCGGCGGAGGATTTTGCACACCTCAAAGCCGTCCATTTCGGGGAGCTGCAAATCCAGCAGGATGAGATCCGGCAGCCAGGCCTGCGCCTTCGCCACCGCCTGCCGGCCCGTCTCCGCCGCAGCGATGCTGTAGCCCTCCTGGCGAAAGGTGTAGGAAAGCAATTCGACAACGTCGGGTTCGTCATCCACGATCAATATTTTCAGGGCCATAAACAAGATGGGGATTTTCAGCCGGGGCGGCCGGAAGCGGGCGCCGGCCCGGGGCTCAGCCAAACCGGCCGGTGACGTATTCCTCAGTTTGTTTTATCGACGGATTCGTAAACAAGGTGATGGTGCGGCCATATTCCACCAGTTCACCGAGGTAAAAAAAGGCGGTGAAATCAGAGATGCGCGCCGCCTGCTGCATGTTGTGCGTCACGATGACGATGGTGAAGGCCTGCTTCAGCGCCAGGATCAGCTCCTCGATTTTGCCGGTGGCGATGGGGTCGAGGGCCGAGGCGGGCTCATCCATGAGCAGGATGCCCGGCTCGATGGCGATGGCCCGGGCGATGCACAGCCGCTGCTGCTGCCCGCCGGACAGCCCCAGCGCGCTGGAGTGCAGACGGTCCTGGACCTCCTCCCACAAGGCGGCCTGGCGCAGGCTTTTCTCCACGCGATCCTGGAGCTCGGATTTGGATTTGACGCGCAGCAGGCGCAGCCCGTAAGCCACGTTTTCAAAAATGGTTTTGGGGAACGGATTGGAACGCTGGAAAACCATGCCCACCCGCTTGCGCAGCTCGATGACGTCGATATCCCGGGCGTAAATTTCCTGCCCGCCCACCAAGACCTGCCCCTCCAGGCGGACGTTATCGATGAGATCGTTCATCCGGTTGAAACAGCGCAGCAGGGTGGACTTGCCACACCCTGACGGCCCAATGAAGGCGGTGACCACCCGTTCCGGCACCTTCAGTGAAATATGCTTCAGGGCCTGGCTTGGGCCATAATACAAATTGAGCCCCCGGGTTTCGATCATGGGGTGGCCACCGGGCTGGGTGGAATCGGCCGGCCGCTCGCGGCCCGCCATGGCTTGATGGGAGTTGATGGTGATGCTCATTGCTGATGGGCGGCCCGCATTTGGGCCCGGATCCGGGCCCGGATCAGGATGGCCACCAGGTTCAACGCAAAGGTCAGCAGCAGGAGGACCATGACGGTGGCATACAGGATGGGCCTGGTCTTATCGATGTTGGGGGATTGGGTGGAGAGGATGAAAACGTGGTAGCCGAGGTCCATGAACTGGTCGGTCAGCGACTGCGGCAGCCGGGCCATGTAGTAGGCGGCGCCGGTGAACAGGATCGGCGCGACTTCCCCGGCCGCGCGGCTGATGGCGAGGATGCCGCCGGTGAGGATGCCCGGCAGCGCCTGGGGCAGCACGATCCTCCAGACCGTTTGGAGCTTGGTGGCGCCCAGGGCCAGGCTCGCCTCCCGCAGGCCCTGGGGAATAGCGCGCAAGGATTCCTCGGTGGCGACGATGACCACGGGCAGCGTCATGACCGCCAGGGTCAACGAGGCCCAGAGGATGGCTGGCTTGCCCCACACCGGCTCCGCCGCTCCCGGCAGCAGCCAGGCATCCAGGCGCTGGCCCAGGAAATTGATGAAAAAGCCCAAGCCGAACAAGCCGAACACGATGGATGGCACCCCGGCGAGGTTGTTGACCGCCCCCCGGATGATCCGCGTGTGCAGGGAGGTGGAGCGGGCGTATTCCGTGAGGTAAACGGCGGTGATGACCCCGGCGGGGATCACGAACAGGCTCATCAGGATCACCCGCGCCGCCGTGCCGGCAATCATGGGTAACACCCCGGATTTGCCCACATCGAACATATCCTGCGCGGTGCCGCCGGTGAAAAAACCCCAGGAGAAATTCGCCCCCCCATGGTAAACGATATTGGCGAGGATCACGCCCAGGATGGCCAGGATCAGGACCGTTGCCAGGCCAGTGAGGCCGGTGAAGAAAAAGGACACCGGGTCCAGGCGCCGCGAGGGAATGGGATCAAAGGTGGGATGGGGCATCAAGCCAGGCCTTCCAAACGTTTTTTCAGGCGGTGGATGATCAGCTCGCCCGCCAGGTTGGTGATGAAGGTGGCCACAAAAAGCAGGGATCCGATCAAAAACAGAACCCGGTAATGGTTGCCGCCAAAAACGGTTTCCGCCAGCTCCGCGGCCACGGTGGCGGTGACGGTGCGGGTGGAGTCGAAAAGGCTCCAGGACATGATGGAGGCGTTGCCGCTGGCCATCAGCACGATCATCGTTTCCCCCACCGCCCGGCCAAAGCCCAGGATGACCGCCGCAAAAACGCCCGGCAGCGCCGCCGGGAGGACCACTTTCCAAGCCGCCTGCCAGCGGGTCGAGCCCAAGGCCAGCGCGGCCTGGGTATAGCTGCGCGGCACGCTGGTCAAGGCGTCCTCGGCGATGGAAAACACCACGGGCACCACCGCGAGCGCCAGCGCGGCGCCCGCGACGAAGGCATTCAGCCGCGACTCATAGCCAAAGACGCTTTTCAGGAAGGAGGCCATGACGATGAGCGCGAAAAACCCGGCCACCACGGACGGGATGCCGGCCAGCAGCTCGACCGCGGGCTTCAGCCACTCCCGCAGCCGGTTGGACGCCAGCTGGGAAACATAAAGGCTGGCCGCCAAGGCCAAAGGCACCGCCAGCATCAAGGCCACCAGGGTCGTCTTCAAACTGCCCACCAGGAGCGGAATGATGTTGAACTTGGGGATATCCGAAACCGGCTGCCAGATGTAGCTGGGGCGCTCGTAGCCGGTCCACTGGTGGGGCAGCAACATCTGCCGCCAGGCCACCGTGTTGATGCCGCTATCCTTGTCGTCAGGGACTTTTTGCGCCGCCTCCACCCGGACCGCCATCAATTCCTTCAATGTTTCGCGGTCCATTTGCGCGAGCTGGCGGGCATCCAAGCCGAGGTATTCACGCAACTGCCCGGGCGGGAGGGAATCCATTTGCTCCACCGGGATCACCGGCTGGCGGAGGGCATTATTGACCTGGCCGAAAACCACCGGCAGGGCCTCCCGGGTCACAAACGCGAAAATCAGGAAGACCAGCACGATGGCGGAAAAGGAGACGCCAAAAATAAACCATTCCGCCAGCAATTCCAGCGGGCGCGCCCGGTATCCCCGGCGGATGCCCATCCACCCGGCGGTGCGCGCGGAACTGGTTTGGGGAGGATTCATGCGATGTTGGTGTTGCGCCATGGCCCAGGAGCGGCGGGGGGATTAAATCCGGCCGGAGCCAGCCAGAGAGAATCCCGCCCGCCCTTCCTATTCCGGGGCGAGCCCCAAATCATTGCCGCAAGTTGGCCGGCAGCGGATAATACCCGATATCCTTGACGATTTTCTGGCCGTCGTCGCTGCGGATCCAGGTCAGGTAATCCCCGATCTCCCCTTTGTCGCGCGCGGGATTCACATAGACGAACAAGTAGCGCCAGATGGGATACACCATTTTGGTCACCGTTTCATCGTTGGGGAGCACCGCCGGCGAACTGGAATCCTTTTTAACGCCGACCACCTTGATGCCGGAACTATAGGCGGCGCCGCCATAGCCGATGCCATTGGGATCCCTGGCCACCGACTGCACCACCGCCGCAGTCCCTTGCATGGTCTGCACCGTGGCGGCGAAGTCCTTGCCTTTCAGAACGTGCTCCTTGAAGAACTCATAGGTGCCGGAGCTGTTCTCCCGGCCATACACGGTAATCGCCGCTTCCGCTCCACCAACTTCCTTCCAGTTTTTCAACTTGCCGGTGAAAATGCCCTCGAGCTGTTCCAGGGTCAGCTCCTTGACGGCGGCATTTTTCTCGCTCACATAAACGCTCAAGCCATCCATGGCCACCTTGTATTCACGGGGCCGCTTGCCAAAGGCCTTGATGCAGGCTTCCGTTTCCTTGGGCCGGATGGGCCGGGAGGCGTTGGCCAGGTCGGTGCTCTTATTTTGCAGCGCGGCGAAGCCCACCCCCGAGCCGCCACCCGTGACTTGGATTTTGGCGCCCGGATGTTTCCCCATATAAATCTCGGCCCACTTTTGGGCCAGGATCACGAGTGTGTCCGAGCCTTTCACGGTGATGGTGGCGCCCAGGCTGGCGGCATTGGCTGCCCCCAGCAAAGCCAGGACGGCCATGGTGCGAATGATTCTGTTCATAGGTTTTGTATTTTGGTTGAATAGCCCGCTGCCATTTTTTGTTTCATTAGAATTTCCATTGCGCATCAACTTGAATGCGATGCGTCGGGGCGGAGTCGGCTGTTTTGGGGTCTTCGATGGTTTCCGTGAGGAAGTAGGTGACCCCCAAGGTCATGCAATCGTAGGGCGAATAAGCGGCTTTGATCACATGCCCGCGCACGTTGGTGCCCGAATAATACCCTCCGGAGCGGTATTTGCCGGACGCGTAAAGCGTGCGGTCGTTGAAGTAGGATGGGCCGGCCCCGAGCGGCTGCTGGCGATAATACGCGCCAAAATCCGAATCCACCAATTCCTCAAACCAGGCGTCGCCTTGGAGTTCCTTGTAGCGATAGGACACATCCCAGGTCCCCTTTTTGCCGGATTTGCCGAAGGTCACCCCCACCCAGTAACCCTCGTTCATGCGATCAGCCTCCAGATTATTCATATATTCGCCGCCAACCTTGATCGGGAACGGCCCATTGTAAGCGGGGAAGCTGGACAGGGTGTAGGTAAGGCTGCCCTCCGCCACGACGGGCTGCATGCCGTTGGAAAGGTAACCGTAAGTGGGGTTGCGCGAATTGCCGTAATTGACATCCGGCGTGTTGGCTTTGTAAGCATCCGTTACGCCGGGCAGCGTATAATCATACGCCCGCAAATTGCGCGCGTCAGTGATCCAAAGAGCGCCCACTCCTGTCGATGATGACCACTTGGGGGTCCATGCGGCATCCCACCGGGTCTGCACCCCCAGCAGGAACGGGTCGTTGCTGGAATTGCCGATTTCCGCGAGCGCAAACTCGCCCATATTCAGCTTCAAGCTGTGCTTGTCGTTGAGGTTGAAGGCGAATTGCTGGCTCAGCCCCTCGGGACTGTAATCCTGGTCAAAAAGCATATCCGACCAGCCAAAAGGGTTTTCCATTTTCCCGAGCGAGAACGACATGGCGGCGGTCTGGTTATTGATGGGCGTCCACTTGGCATAAACCTGGGACAGGTAAACGTATTTCTTGGAGCCATTGCCATTCAACGTGGTGTTGTCGGATATGGGATCTCCCCCGAAAGCATTGGGAGCCTCACCGGAAGTAAGGCGCAGACCGACTTCAAACTGCTCCCTGAACGTGGCCACCATGCCGAGCCGCAGCCGGTAGCGAAAGCGGAGCCGATCGGCGATTTCCTCGGTATAAAACCCCTCAAACCGCCCGCGGACATCCCCGTTGATTTTCAGGCTGCTGATCCAGTCTGGCATGCCACCTTTGACCTGGTAAGCCTGGTTGTAGCCCTTGTCGGCTTCTTCACGAAGGTCATTGGCCTCCTTGACGGTCAAAATCCCCTTCTCCACCAGCTTGTCGATGATGGCATCGGAGGCCTGGCCGTGAGCGGAAATTGCACCAGCGGCAATGGCCGCCACCCCTGCCAGGCGAGCTGCCCATGATTTGCGGTTTTGTTTCATATGGTTCCCTTCCGGTTCACTTTCATGCCTCAAGCTTGGGGCAACCAAATGGCAATCAAGCGGCGCGGAAGTGACAAAACGGTTACGTTTTGGGTGTGCCATGGCCTATTCCGAGGCCTGGTGCCTGGCCAAAACGGGATGGCGCGGGCATGAATTTGGCCACCGGAAGGATTGGCATACGGCCGGGGCAGAGGCACCATCATGGAATCCGCCTGAACCGCGATCAAGAAGTGGGGATGGAAATGATTTCGCCGCCGGTTTTTACACCCGGCGCGGATGGGTCACAAATCCCAATCCAATGGCATAAATGACAAATCGGCAAAGCTTGGCGCAAAAAATCCGGCCAGTACGGCGAGCTAATTGTAAGGATCCGGTTTAGAACCTATTCCATGCGATACCCAGCGGTGCCGCTGCGCATACTGGGCAATGGTGGATCTGGGTTCTCCCTAAATATTAGGCGCCCCCACCCAGCGCCAGAAGGGCCAGGGCCAGGCTTCCCACGATGATTTTTAGCCGGGCTTTCATTGGCCGCCCGTTTCTTCGTCCTTGCCGATGAGAAAAAATTGAGGGTATCAGGCTAATCCACAAATTCCAGCTCGGGCGGCTGGGGAACGACGCCCAGGCGATGGCCCCGCTCGAGGAAGCGGCGGATGGATTCCCGCCCGCGGACGCCATAATCGAGCGTCCAATGGTTGACGTACATGCCCACAAACCGGTCGGTAAGCGGCTGGTCCAGGGCGCGTCCGTATTGCAGGGCATATGCCACCGCCTCCGGGCGGTGATCGAGGCTGAATTGGATGCTTTGGCGGATCACGCCGGAGATGATCCGCCGCGCCTCCGGCGGGATGCGTTTGTGGATGACGTTGCCGCCCAGCGGCAAGGGCAGGCCCTCATTTTCCGAGCCCCACCAAAGGCCCAGGTCGGCGCATAATTGCAGGCCTAGCTGGCGGTAGGTGAGCTGGCCCTCATGGATGATCAAGCCCACCTCCGCGGCGCCCTCCTGCACCGCGTCGAAGATGCGGTCAAAAGGCACCACGATGAAATCCAGCCCGGCGGCCGGCCGGTTCAGCCACAATTGGAGGGCGAGGAACGCGCTGGTCAGCGTGCCCGGCACGGCGATCTTTTTGCGGGCAACCTCCTCCCGGGAGAAAGGCTGGCGCGCCACGAGCATCGGCCCGTAGCCATCCCCCATGCTGGCGCCGGTGGGCAGCAGCGCATAATGGCCGGACACGTGGGCGTAAGCGTGGATGCTGATGGCCGTGACATCCAGCTCGCCCCGGCGGGCCATTTCATTGAGGGTCTGGATATCCAGCAGCCGGTGCTCGAACCGGAAGCCGCCGCTGGAGATCAGGTTACTGGCCAGGGCGTAAAACATGAACGCGTCGTCCGGATCGGGCGAGTGTCCCAAGGTAATGATTTGCTCATTCATCAGAATCCCAAATATAACAAGAGCCGGTAAGTGGCAAAAGCCATAATCCAGGCAACAACGGCGAGGTAGCACCACTGGAACACCGGCCATTTCCAGGAATTGGTTTCGCGCCGGACAATGGCCACCGTGCTGGCGCATTGCAAAGCAAAGACGTAGAACACCATCAGCGAGAGCCCGGAAGCCGGGGTGTAAAGGCGCCCGCCATCCGGTCGGACCTGCTCGCGCAAGGTCTGCACCAGGCTCCGGTTGCTGGCGGAAGGATCGGCGTTGCTGACGCTGTAAACCGTGGACATGGTGCTGACAAACACCTCCCGGGCGGCGAAGGAGGCAATGATGCCGATCCCGATTTTCCAATCGAACCCGAGCGGCGCCAGGACCGGCTCGATGAACCGGCCCATCCGGCCGGCAAAGCTGGTTTGAAGGCGCTCGGCAGCCTCCTGGGCGTTCAGCTCCGATGTTTGCCGTTCCACCTGGGCCGCAAAAGCGGCCTGGCCCACCCCGGCTGGCGCCACCCCGGATCCCACGGCCTGCCGGAGCCGGGCGAAGTGCTGCTCCCGCTCCGCGCTGTGGGGGTAAGTGGCCAGGAACCAGAGGACTATGTTGAGGCACAGGATCAGGGTGCCGGCGCTGCGCAGGAACATCCGGGCCCGCTGCCACATATGCAGCAGCACTCCTTGGAGGGTGGGCCGCTTGTAGGGGGGCAGCTCCATGATCAACAACGGGGGCGGGCCTTTCAGGAAGGTGCTCTTGAAAAGCCAGGCCACAAACAAGGCGGCGCCGGTGCCCAGCAGGTATAGCCCCAGCATGGTCAGGCTCTGCAGCGGAATCCAGCCCGCCAGCTGGCGGTCCGGGATGCAGGCGGCGATCAGCAAAGTGTAAACCGGCAGCCGGGCGGAGCAGGACATCAAGGGCGCAATGAGGATGGTGGCCAGGCGGTCCCGGAAATTTTCGATGGTGCGGGTGGCCATGATGCCCGGAATGGCGCAGGCGTAGGAACTGAGCAGCGGGATGAAGCATTTCCCGTGCAACCCCACCTTGCTCATGAACCGGTCCATGATGAAGGCCGCCCGTGACATGTAACCCGTGTCCTCCAGCAGCCCGATGAAAAGGAACAAGATGCAGATCTGCGGCAAAAATACCACCACCGCCCCCACCCCGGCGAAGACCCCCTGCTCGAGCAGGCTGTGCAGGTCTCCGGGCGGCACCATCCGGCCCACCTCCTGCCCCAGCCAGTTGACGCCCGCATCCAGCGCCTCCATCGGCAGCTTGGCCAGGCTGAAAATGCTGTTGAACATCAAGGCCATGAGCCCCAGGAATATCACCACGCCCCAGATTTTATGCGTCAGCACCCGGTCCAGCCGGTCGCTGAACGTTTCGCCCATATCGGCCATCTCGGTGATCGCCGCGTCGCACATGGCGGCGATGCGGGCATAGCGTGCTTCGATGGGCTTGGTGCCCCAGTCCAACCCAGCTTCCTCCAGCCGGCGGCGGGCGGCCCGGGCATGATCCTGGATGGGGGCCGGCTGGGCCAGCAGCAGGCTCTTGGCCGGGCGGGAATCCCCCAATAGCAGCAAGGCTTCCGCGTGACGATTAAAGGGCGCCCCGGGGGCTGCCTGGCCACCCAGCAGCTCCGCCAGGCTGGCGATTTCCCGGAGGTAAACCGGCGGCAGATCCCCAAAAAATCCGCGGTGGGCAGGGCACTGGGCATCCAGGAACCGCACGATTTCCAGCCGCAATTCAGCGATGCCGGAGCCTTGGCTGGCCACCAGCGGGATGACGGGCACCTCCAGCAGCTCGGACAGGAGCCGGGGATTGACCGCCTTGCCGTTCTGGGTGGCCACGTCCACCATGTTCAAAGCCAGGATGGTGCGGCAGCCCAATTCTATGACCTGCGTGGCGAAGTAGAGGTTGCGGTGCAGGTTGGAGGCGTCCACCACGATCACCACCAAGTCCGGCGCGGGCACTTTGGCGATCTTTTGCAGCAGCACATCCCGGGCGATCTGCTCATCCGGCGAATTCGGGCTGAGGCTGTAGGTGCCGGGCAAATCCAGCATGGTGATTTCCCGGGCCACCCCCAGCAGGCGGCCTTCCTTGCGCTCCACGGTCACCCCGGGGTAATTGCCAACCTTGGCGCGCAAACCGGTGAGCGCATTGAAGACGGTAGTCTTGCCGCAATTGGGGTTGCCGGTCAATACCACCTGCGCGGGCGCGGCCGGTTTATCCGTGGTGGGAGGCATGAAAATCGCGTAAGTCTATTGCGGGGCCACCCAGATCAGGCCGGCTTCGTGGCGCCGCAAAGAAAGGGTGGAACCGCGCAGCCGGATCTCCACCGGATCCCCCAGCGGCGCGAAGCGGACCACCTCCACCACCGTCCCCGCCACCAGGCCCAGCTCCATCAGCCGGGTATGGTCCTCAGGGGGGCAGCGGATTTCACAAACCACCGCCCGGTGGCCGGGCGGAATGGCAGCCAGCGGCAGATTCCCGGCAGGCATAACCGGCTCACGACGCTTGCCGGAAGACCGGCAGCGGTTCCACCAGGATCTGGCGGGCCAGGTCGGTGCTCAAGCCGAAGCGGGCATTGCATACCTGGCAAATAATCGTGGTGTTCTGGGTCAGCAGGCGCAGTTTCTGCTCCTCGCAAAAGCCCATTTCCCGCAGCCGGTGGGCGACTTCGGGCGGGGCGTCCAGCTGCTTGATCTTCACCGCGGTTCCCGCTTTGACCTGGTTCAATGGGCACGCCACCGGATTGCTGCATCCGGAGGCCAGTTTGATGACTTTGGAACCTTGATTGCTCACGTCGCCCCAATCTAGCCCAAACCCGCCTGGACGCAAGGCTCATTCCGCGACAGGCTCATTCCGCGGGGTGCGCCTGAACACCTCTCCAACCTGACTTTGGAATCCCTGATATCCACCAGTTCCGAAAAACCCACAATTCCGCGTCTCCCGGGTAAATTGGACCCGGATTGAAATCCGCCAGGGTCAGATCCGCCTCGTTACCTCGGCGGCTACCAGCGCTTGGCTCGCCGATGCAACGGAAACTGCCGCCACTCCGCCGCGGGTAGCCGCCGGCATGGGGCGCTATTTCCGGGTGTCGGGTCTTGGGCAAATTGGACCCGGATTGGAAATTGGCCTGGCATCCATCCGCCCGCCGGAAGCCGCAATGATTGCAGATTTCAAGGGGACGGAACCGTTCATTGCGGCCCGCGGCGTTGGCGGTTTTGACTTTTGGCCCGGCGCAGGCTAAAATGATGGCAGACACCAAAACAAAACGGAGAGCAAACTGTCCGGTGGAGCCGCCTTATGAACCCGCACCTCAAACCATGGCAAATTTCGGCCGACGACTTCCCCGGGGATAACGCGGCCTCGGACCAATTGCAGTTCCTGGTGGGGTACGCCATCCTGGCGCCCTCGCCTCTGAACACCCAGCCATGGCATTTCCGGATCCATTCACGGCACCTGGATCTGCACGCCGACTGGCGCCGCCAGCTGCCGGTGGCCGATCCGGAGGGGCGGGAGCTGATCGCCAGCTGTGGCTCCGCCCTCTATAACCTGCGGGTGGCGGCGGAGTATTTTGGCCACCAGCACCGGGTGGATTTCTTCCCGGACGAAGCCCAGCCGGACCTGCTGGCCAGCCTGCACCTGGGCCTGCGCGCCGAAACCAGCTCGGAGGATGTCCTCCAGTTCCACGCCATCACGCGCCGGCACACCAACCGGCAGGCGTTCCTCGACCAGCCAGTGCCGGAAATCGTGCTGGCCGCCTGGGAACAGGCGGCGGCGCCCCTGGGCGCCTGGCTGAGGATCCTGCGGGACGAGGCCACCCGGCTGGCCGTGGCGGACCTGGTGGCCGAGGCGGACCGCCAGCAGTGGGCCGGCAAAGCCTTCCGCACCGAACTGGCCCGCTGGGTGCGGCCCCGGCCGAACGAGCACGGGGACGGTTTTGCGGCTTCCGCCCTGGGCATCCAGGACTGGCTGTCCTTCGCCAGCCCCACGCTGGTCCGGACCTTCGACCGCGGCAACGGGCAGGCGGCCACGGACCGGGAAATCGCCCTGCACTCGCCGGTGCTGGCGGTGCTGGGGACGGAAACCGACGATGTGGGGGGCTGGCTGAACGCGGGGCAGGCGCTGCAGAACCTCCTGTTGAGCGCCACCACCGATGGGATCTGGGCCTCGTTCCTCAACCAGCCGGTGGAAGTCCCCGAGCTGCGCCAAAACCTGGCGGAAACCATCGGGTGCCCGGGCTATCCGCAAGCGGTGCTGCGCCTGGGCTACGGGCCCGCCCCCGCCCCCACGGTCCGCCGGCAGGTGCGGGAGGTGCTCCTGCCCTGGCGGTAGCAGGCCCCGGGCGTCCGGCGGCTCAACCTGGCTCATGGACATCGGCGCCCTTTTCAGCCAGGATCGGACGCATGCAAAGCCAGAAGATCGCCACCGGAAAAGCCTGGAACCACCGGAAACCATTCCTTTTGGGGCTGGCCGCCCTCAGCCTGGCCGGATGGGGCTGGGCGGGCAATCCCGACCCACCGGCCGGTCCGGAAGCGGCGGCCACCCGGGATGAGCTGGCGGCGGGCTTTGAAAATCCGCCCCTGGCCGCCCGGCTGCGGGCATACTGGTGGTGGCTCAATGGCAACGTGACGCGCGCGGCCATCACCCGGGATCTGGAGGAGATGAAAGCGAAGGGTTTCGGGGGCGCGCTCATCTGCGACGCCGGCGGCGCGGAGCAGGATGGCAATGACCGGGTGCCGCACGGCCCCACCTTCCTCACCCCGGAATGGCGCGAGCTGTACCGACACACGCTGCGCGAGGCGGACCGGCTCGGCTTGGAAATGAGCTTGAACATCCTCAGCGGATGGAACCTGGGCGGCCCGCTGGTGCGGGCGGAGGACGCCGCGCAGAAGCTGGTGTTCGCGGAGGCCACCGTGCGGGGGCCGGGACCGGTGCGGCAGAAACTGCCGGAGCCCAGGAGCCGCGACGGTTTTTACCAGGATCTCTTTGTGGTGGCCCACCGCCTGCGGACGGACGGGGCGAAGGATGGGCTTTTCACCGGCCTCAGCGCCAGCTCCGAGCAGCCGGAACATCCCGCCGCCAGCCTGGCGGAGCGCGCCGGAGACAGCCTCTGGGTTTCCCAAGGCACCCTGCCGGGCGATGGCCCCACCGCCGCCAAGCCGGCCTGGATCCGGTTCGACTTCGCGGCGCCGGTCCAGGCGAATCAGCTGCGCCTGCGCCCGCGGCCGGGCTACGGGCCGCGTGATTGCGCCTGGCAGGTGGCGGAAGATGGCCAGGCCTTCCGCACCCTCAAAACCTTCGCGGCCGGCGCCACCAACGAGACCGTGCTGGCCTTCGAGGCCCCGGCTGGCCGCGCCTTTCGCCTCCTGGTGACCGGGTCGCGCGATCCCAGCCATCCGCAGGCGCCGCGGAATGTGCAGATCGCCGGCCTCCAACTGTCCGGCCCCGGCGGCGCCTGGCCCGCCGGGCCGCCGGGCCATCGCCCGATCCAGAATTGGGAGCAAAAAGCGCTCCACAAAGCCTTGAGCTTCTCCGCGCCGGACACCTCCCCCCTGCTGCGGGACGTGCCGGAGGAGCCCGGCGAAGCGGCCACGCGGGCGGCGGATGTCCTGGACCTGACCACCAGCTTGCGGGCGGGCGGCGTGCTGGAATGGGAAGCCCCGGAAGGTGCCTGGCGCGTGATCCGCTTCGGCCGCACCATCGGCGACCATTCCTACGTCTCCACCTCCAGCCAAGGCTGGCAGGGCTACGCGGTGGACGCCCTGGACCGGGGCGCATTCCAGCGCTATTGGGACGCGGTGGTGGAACCGCTGCTGGCCGACGCCGGCCCCCTGGCGGGCCGCGCGCTGAAATACCTGCACACGGACAGCTGGGAGGTGGAAGCCATCAACTGGACGCCCACGCTGCGCGCTGAATTCCGCCGGCGGCGGGGCTATGATTTCCTGCCCTGGCTGCCGGTGATCGCGGGGCACCTCGTGGAAAGCCGCCCGGTGAGCAACCGCTTCCTGAACGATTTCCGCCGCACGATCGGCGACCTGGCGGCGGACAACCACTATGGGCTGTTCCTGGAAAAGGCCCGCCGCCACGGCCTGTTGATCCATCCGGAGTCAGGCGGCCCGCACGCGGTGCCCATCGACGCCCAGCAATGCCTGGGGCTGAACGACATGCCGATGTCCGAGTTCTGGGCCCGGTCCTGGCGCCACCGCGTGGGGGACACCAACCGGTTCTTCGTGAAGCAGCCCGCTGCCGCCGCGCATACCAATGGCCGCCGCCTGGTGGCCGCGGAGGGCTTCACCACCATCGGGCCGCATTGGCAGGAAACGATCTGGGACAACCTCAAGCCCGCCTTCGACCAGGCGGTGTGCGAGGGCCTGAACCTGCTCGTGTGGCACGCGGTGGTTTGCTCGCCGGAGGAAATGGGCCGGCCCGGCCAGCAATACTTTGCCGGCACCCATTTCAATCCCGCCACCACCTGGTGGCCAAAATCGGAGCCCTTCCTGCGCTACCTGAACCGCTGCCAGTGGCTGATGCAGCAAGGCCGGTTTGTGGCGGATGCCCTTTATTACTACGGCGACCACGTGCCGAATTTCGCCCAGCTGAAAAGCGCGGACCCGGCGCAGGTGCTGCCCGGCTATGACTACGACGTGATCGCAGAATCGGTTCTGGTCAGGCAATTGGCCTGCCGCGGCGGCCGCCTGGAACTGCCGGATGGCATGGGCTACCGCGTGCTGGTGCTGCCCAACCGCCAAAACATCTCCCTGCCCGTGCTGCGCAAGCTCAAGGAACTCGCCGGCGCGGGGGCCACCGTGATCGGTCCCCGGCCCGGCCAGGCCAGCGGCCTGACCGATTACCCGGCCTGCGACGAGGAAGTCCGCCAACTGGCCCGGGAACTCTGGGGCGAAGCCGATGGCCAGCCGACGGGGACGCACCCTTTTGGGCAGGGGCGTTTCATTTGGGGCAACACCGCCCGGGAAGTGCTGGCCGGGGCGGGCCTCCAGCCGGATTTTGAGGCCGCAGGCGGCCAGCCGGGCACGTTGATCGATTACATCCACCGGCGCACGGACGCAGCCGATATTTATTTCCTCGCCAACCGCTCGAACCGCGCGGAACGGGTGGACTGCACCTTCCGCGTGGCAGGCAAAACGCCGGAAATCTGGGATCCTGTCACCGGCCTGCGCCAGCCGGCGGCAGCCTATGCAGCGCTGGCAGGCCGCACCCGGGTGCCGCTGGAGTTGCCCCCCTTCGGCTCGCTCTGCGTGGTGTTCCGCACCCCGGCCGCCGCGCACCCGCCCACCGCGCGCAACAACCGCCCGAACTGGATGCCCATCGCCAGCCTCGACGGTCCCTGGCAGGTGCAATTCGATCCCCGCTGGGGCGGACCGGCCGGGCCGGTGGAGTTCGGCCAGTTGGTGGATTGGACCCGGCGGCCCGAGCCGGGCATCCAGTATTATTCCGGAACCGCCACCTACCGTCAGCGCTTCCATTTCCAAGGGGCGGAAAGCCTCCCATCCCAGCGGATCTTCCTCGATCTGGGCCAGGTGAAAGAATTGGCCGAGGTGCGCCTCAATGGGCGCGGCGTGGGGATCGCCTGGTGCCCGCCCTGGCAACTGGAGGTCACCGGGGCGATCCGGGACGGGGAAAACCTCCTGGAGATCGAGGTGGTGAATTTCTGGCCCAACCGGCTGATCGGCGATGGCCGCCTGCCGGTGGAAAAGCGCATCACCAAAACCAACATCCGGAAGTTCTACGACCAGCCGCCCAAGGATCCCCAATACCGCCTGATGGAATCAGGATTGCTCGGCCCGGTGCAATTGAAAAGGCGCCTGCCCCCGGATCCGCTGTGAGCCCCCGGGTTTCGCTTCCGCCAAACAGAAATCGAGGGTAATCCTTTTATGCCTGATTTTCCCGCCCTGATCCTTTCGCTGGCCCTCGTGGGCCAGACACTCACGATCCAGCGCGCCCCCCAAGGCCGGCCGCGGATTGCCTGGCCGTCCGCCGGGCCCGCCATGGGCCTGGAAGTTTGCACGAACCTGGCCCGCGGGCCATGGTCCGTCCCGGCGGGCGCCGAGGTAAGCCTCACCAACGACGCGGGGCAAATGATTGCCATCGATCTGCGGACCCATCTGCTCCAATGCTTTTACCGTCTGCGCGGCGCCAACCCGGGATTATTGGCTTATGACTGGGGAACCCCCCGCCTGACCGATCTCTGGGTGGACCCCTTGCACGGGGATGACCGGAGCCAGGGCGGCGCGCGCACCAACGCCCTGAAGACACTGGCGGAGGCGTGGGACCGGATCCCGATGGGAACCGAGCTGGCTCCAACCGGCTTCCGGATCTGGCTGGCGCCGGGTGTTTTCCCGCGCGAGGGGATGCCGAATTATTGGGAGGCCCGCCACGGCACATTCGCCTGCCCGGTCATCATCCAGGCCGCCGATGGACGCGGAACAGCCAGGCTGGAGGGGGACCTGAACTGCTACGACTGCCGCTACCTTTACCTGGTGGACATCGACATCGTGCCGGTGCCGGCGGGGGACACCCTCCATTTCGAAAAATGCGAGCATGTGCTGGCCCGGGGTTGCCGGCTGGACGGCGGGCGGTTTGTGCCGGGCGGCGCCAACGATATCGCCCAGGACAACCTGAAGATCAACCAGTGCCAGCACGTTTACGTGGAGGAGTGCGAAGTCTCCGGCGCAACGGACAACACGGTGGATCTGGTAGCCGTGCAATACGGCCATTTCGTGCGCAACCGCCTGCACAATGCCCAGGACTGGGTGATGTACGCCAAAGGCGGCTCAGCCTATTTGCGGATCGAGGGGAACGAAATCTATGACGGCGGCACCGGTGGCTTCACGGCCGGCCAGGGCACCGGGTTCCAATTCATGGTCCCGCCGTGGCTGCATTACGAGGCTTATGACCTCAAGGTGGTGAACAACCTGGTGCATGACATTGAAGGCGCCGGCCTGGGGGTGAACGGCGGCTACAACATCCTCCTGGCCCACAACACGCTTTACCGGGTGGGATCCCGGGACCACCTGCTGGAGTTCGAGTTCGGCCACCGCAGCTGCGACGGGCTGGCTGGCGATCCGGGCCGCGGGGCGTGCGGCGACTGCCTGGCGCTGGGCGGCTGGGGGACCACCGTGGAGGATGACGGCGAAAACTATGTGCGCATCCCGAACCAGAACATCCTGGTGTTTGCCAACCTGGTCTGGAACCCCCGGGGCTATCCCAACGGCCCGCAGCATTTCAGCATCCCCGGACCGGACTCCAGCACCAACCAGGCCGGTTCCAACGTGCCAGTCCCCACCCGGGCGGACGCCGGCCTGGTCATCCGCGGCAATGTGATCTGGAACGGCAGCCAGGAGGTTTACCTGGGCCTGGAAAATTCCAGCCTGAGCCCGGAACAAATTGTGGCGGAGAATGCCATCAACACGATTGAACCGCGGCTGGTGGATCCGGATCGGGGCGATTACCGGCCGGCCTCGGCGGCGGTTTTGGCCGGGGTTCCGCGGTTCAATATTCCCGCTTTCTCCTGGGCCGATGCGCCCGTCCGCCCGCCCGTGCCGCCGGGCAATAATGACACCACGGTGGCCGCGGACCGGTCCGGGAAAACCCGCTCCGCTCCGCCGCAGGCCGGGGCGCTGCTGCCGTGATCCAGCTAAACAACACTCACTGAAGTCACACGCCTCAGACGGTTGCCAAAACAGACGGACTCACCGCAGCATAATTGGAGAGGCCGGCGCTGGCTTGGGGAACCGGGGCGTGGATGGCGCAGGCCAGGCACGCATCAAAGGAATGAAGGACACGCAATACCTCCACCGGCTGGGCCGGGTTCTGAATGGGAATGCCGGCCAGCGCCTGCTCGATTGGCCCGCACCGGTTTTCCGCATCCCGGGGAAAAGCCTGCCAGCAGGTGGCAGGGAGGATCTGGAAGCGGCTGGCCCGGCCGCCGGCGGCCTCCACCCAGCGTGCCGGGGCGCCGCAGGGAGCCTCCGTCAAATTGATTTCCGCGGCCGCCAGGGGAATGCTACCGGAGACGCCTGGGGACGGCTCCAGGAGGGCCTGGTCCACCCACTGGGGCATGGCTTGGGCGATTTTCAGCGCTTCGTAGGCGCGCGCCCGGTGGCGGTCCATCACCGAAATGCCGTGCGGGTATTCGCCGTTGATCCACAAGCGCGCCAGCGGGCCGGCCTCGCAGGATCGGTGGGCGCTGCGCAGCGCAGCCAGCCAGGCAGGGGCTGCGCCTGGCTGGTCATATCCTGAAGGGCGCTCCCGCCCGGTTATCGCCGGGGCACGCAGCAGCTCCACGGCGCCGGATCCAGCCTGCACCCGGCCTGGCCGGAGCAGTTTTTTCGAGCCATCCGCATTGAGGTCGAACACCCCGTGGGACACCAGGTGTCCTTCGCTGCGCCCGAGGTCGAAATAATCCTCGTAAACGAACGCCAGCGCCTCCACATCCGGAATGTAGGCGGCTTGGATGAAATCGATCAGTCCGGCGCAGCCGCGCTTGAAAAACAAGAGCAAGTTCCGTACCGGCTGGGGGGTGGAACCCCCATCTGCTGCGGCTCCACCGCCGGGCTGGGAACCGCTGAGGGTCACACCCAGCTCCCGCGCCTTGCGGGCCATGGCCAACGCCTGGGCGCGGTGACCCAACAGCGTGGCTGTGGTGTGGGAATCGCAACGCCGGTCCCCCTGCCAGCGCGGCTCCTGCGGTTCCAATCCGGGGCCGTCAATATAATCCAACAGCGCCTGCCGATAGAAATTCAGCAAATGGGTCTCCACATAATTCGCCCCGAGGACCAGGTTGCGCAGCAGGCGGGTATGAGTGGGAATCCGCTGATGCGAGACGTCATCCGGCGCCAGCCAGGAAACCGGGGCCTGGGGCACCGGGCAGGAACCACAGAGGCACGCGAAGGTGGCGGGCAGCCCCCGGATGCCGGCATCAACCGGCCTCTTGGATGCGCCGCGGGGAGGAGCGCTGCAGACCTGAGCCGCAACGACCGTCCCGCCCTCGATTTGCACCTCGATTTTGAGGCGCCCATCCAGCCAGATCCCGGGATCGATGGAAACCAAAGCTGCCATAATTTGTCTTCCTTCCGTTTTCAAGGCCCGGAGGCCCGTGGTTCTTGGTTTTTATTCTGGTTTTTCCGCACTCCCCCGCCAAGGCCCGCAAATCAGCGGACCTCTGCAGGCCGGCCTGGACTATTAATCAGCATATTCACCAGGGAATTGCCATCGGATGCGTGATGAATTATGCCTCATCAAAATGATGAATCGGAATTGACCTTTGCGGATGCCATGAGTTTTTTTCCCAATGTTTTTATCAGCGGTAAAACCTCTTTGCCGGGAGGTGGGCAATCCAGTTTCATGAATGGTCCCGCGGAATAATCCGCCCAGTGCTGGTTTGTTTCCAAAGGCCATGATAACATCCGTTACTTTATCGCTTCACTATCAATAATCGCATATGCCTGACCTCCGCTTTTTGCAATAATCGTGCCAGCCGCCGCAGTTTGATCGGCAATCAACTCCAGATCAGACAGTTAGAAAATTGGCTGGAAGGTCCAGGGGGATTGGCGGCGGCGGCGATTGGGCGGATTGCCCCACCAGCGGCCAGCCCGGGAAGCCGATGATTGGGGCCTTTGACCCAAGTCCGGGAAATTGCGCAGAAGGGCGGTTTTCTGCGCTCAAGAAAGGTTTCCGAAACCGAATACATTTAGCTGGCAGGCATTAAAACCAAAGACGGCGCCTCAGCGCCGTCCTTTATCCAGTATCGCCGTCCCCGGCTGGGGTTCCGGATCTATTGAAGCAGTTTCAGGGCCATCTGCGGGGTGCTGTTGGCCTGCGCCAGCATCG
>CAYPCQ010000078.1:0-42999 GCA_964409245.1 uncultured Verrucomicrobiota bacterium | reverse complement strand
CCCACGTCCACGGCGTAAATACCCGCACTGGCACTGGCCACATTGGTCAACTCCAAACTGGCAGTGGTGGCCCCCACGATGGCAGTGCCATTGAATTTCCATTGGTATGCCAGCGGCCCCGTCCCCGTCGCCGCCACGGTGAAGGCCACCTTGGCTCCCGGATTCACCACCTGGCTCACCGGTTGCTGGGTGATCGTTACCGGCGTGTTCAGGCTCAGGATTGCCCCTGTGCTGGCCACCGTTCCCACCACGTTACCCACGTCCACGGCGTAAATACCCGCACTGGCACTGGCCACATTGGTCAACTCCAAACTGGCAGTGGTGGCCCCCACGATGGCAGTGCCATTGAATTTCCATTGGTATGCCAGCGGCCCCGTCCCCGTCGCCGCCACGGTGAAGGCCACCTTGGCTCCCGGATTCACCACCTGGCTCACCGGTTGCCTGGTGATTGTTACCGGAACATTGAGGCTCAGCATCGCCCCGGCGCTGGTCACTATTCCGACCACATTGCCCACGTCCACCGTGTAAGTCCCAGCGTTGCCGCTGGTCACATTGGTCAACACCAAAGTGGCGGTGGTGGCCCCGGTGATGGGCGAACCATTCAATTTCCATTGGCAAACCAACGGCGCCGTTCCCGTGGCCACCACGGCGAAAGTCACATTTGCGCCCGGATTCACTGTCTGGCTCACCGGTTGCTGGGTGATCGTTACCGGCGTGTTCAAACTCAGCGTCGCCCCGGCGCTGGCCACCGTCCCCACCACGTTGCCCACGTCCACAGTATAAGTGCCCGCCTGGGCACTGGTCACATTGGTCAGCACCAAACTGGCAGACGTCGCCCCCAGGATAGCAGTGCCATTGAGTTTCCATTGATAAGTCAGCGGTGCCGTTCCCGTCGCCGCCACTGTAAAGGCCACATTGGCTCCCGGGTTCACCGTCTGGCTCACCGGTTGCCGGGTGATCATCACAGACGTGTTCACGCTCAACATCGCCCCAGTGCTGGTCACCATCCCCACCACATTGCCCACATCCACCGAGTAAATCCCAGCGTTAGCGTTGGCCACATTGGTCAACACCAAACTGGCAGTGGTGGCCCCGGTGATGGGCGAACCATTCAATTTCCATTGATAAGTCAGCGGCGCTGTCCCTGTCGCCGCCACGGTGAAGGTTACATTGGCTCCCGGATTCACCGTCTGGCTCACCGGTTGCCGGGTGATCATCACCGGCGTGTTCACCCTCAACATGGCCTCGGCGCTGGTCACTGTCCCCACCACGTTGCCCACGTCCACCGTGTAAGTCCCGGCGTTAGCGTTGGCCACATTGGTCAGCAACAAACTGGCAGTGGTGGCCCCCACGATGGCAGTGCCATTGAATTTCCATTGGTATGCCAGCGGCCCCGTCCCCGTCGCCGCCACGGTGAAGGCCACCTTGGCTCCCGGATTCACCACCTGGCTCACCGGTTGCTGGGTGATCGTTACCGGCGTGTTCAAACTCAACGTTGCCCCGGCACTGGTCACTATTCCGACCACATTGCCCACGTCCACCGTGTAAGTCCCAGCGTTGCCGCTGGTCACATTGGTCAACACCAAAGTGGCGGTGGTGGCCCCGGTGATGGGCGAACCATTCAATTTCCATTGGCAAACCAACGGCGCCGTTCCCGTGGCCACCACGGTGAAGGTCGCAGTGGCTCCCGGGTTCACCGTCTGACTCACCGGTTGCCGGGTGATTGTTACCGGAACATTGAGGCTCAGGATCGCCCCGGTGCTGGCCACGGTCCCCGCCACGTTGCTCACCTCCACTGCGTAAGTCCCAGCGTTAGCATTGGCCACATTGCTCAGCGCCAAACTGGCCGAGACCGCCCCCGCAATAGCCACGCCATTGAATTTCCATTGGCAAACCAAGGGCTCCGTCCCTGTCGCTGCCACTGTGAAAGCCACATTGTCGCCAGGATTAACCACCTGGCTAGCTGGCTGCCGCTGAATCACCGGCGGCAACTGCACCTCCAACCAGGCCACCATACTGATAACCGAGCCGACGGCGTTGGTGATCACGACTTGATACGCTCCCACGTCGTTTATTTGAGCAGATTTCAGGATCAAGGTGGTGTTCGTGGCACCGGGCAAGAACTGGCGGTCCTTGCTCCATTGGTAATGTATCGGCGTGGTTCCCGAAGCCTCGACCTCAAAACTGGCATCTCCATTCAGGACAACTACTTGAGAGGTGGGCTCTTTGAGAATCATCGGCCGAATTAAAACGCTTAATCTGGCTACCGAACTGGAAACTGTGCCCACAGCGTTGTTCACTACCACCTGGTAATCTCCGCCATCATGTGGTTGCACATCATTCAAGAATAAAACCGCGTTGGTCTGATCCGCCAAAAGTTGGCCGTTTTTTCCCCATTGATAAAAAAGCGGTGCCGTCCCGTTGGCTTGGACACTGAAATCGGCCTGATCGCCCTTGATTACAACTTGGCTGTTTGGTTGCTTGGTTATTGTGGGCGGTGCCAAAACCATGATGAACTGTGGTTTGTTGCAGAAAATGGTGGACAGATTAGTCATAAAGACTCGGAGTGTAACATCATATAGGCCCGGGAGCAGGTAGTTGTGCTTGGGATTCGCATCTCCACTCGAGAAACCATCTCCAAAATCCCAAGCGAAACTTGTGCCGTAGGAAAGGAGATTGGAAGAATTGCCGCTGGAATCAACCAACGGCGGGACCGTTGGCGTGGGAGTCAAACTGCCTCCAGACTCCGGGGAAAGCACCGGTTCCGACACAGAAAGCTGATTGATAATGGTGACATTGCCAGTTAATCCATCTATCTGGCAGATGTCCCAATAATCTCCCGATCCAGAAGCGGGCGCTTGGATGTTGTATAAGAGGGAATTTTGCCGGCAAACTTGAAGCTGGGCATGCGATTCGGTCAATTCGCCAGAGGCTCCCTCATCCTTAAAGTTATGGGCGTATAAACGGTAAAGCCCCGGGTATATCCGGGCCATGGTAATCGTTTCCGGGCCAAATCCCTCGCGACGATCAATGTCCAATTGAGTGAAGGGAGGCAGGTTGGTAGCCGTACGCCCCGGGGATGAGTAACAGATCAAATAGGAACGCCCCTCAATTGTCGGGGTTTGCAGGAATAAATCCAGATCCTTCGGCATGGCACCCCAATTCAACACAAACCGGAACTCCCCCACATTAGCTGGGGAAAGGGAAAAATCCAGCCGGCTGGCCCCTATGGATAGTGGCTGTAACGGGACAAAATTGTTTGTGTAAGGGAGATATCCGGACTTAGACGCGGAAATGGAAGCAAAAAGGTCGGCCAATTGCAGTCGGTTCCTAAACTGAACCGTCAGCGGAGCCTTACCCCAACGAACATCAGCGTCGAAATCCAGTTCAGCAGGCCCCGAGTTGGAACGGTAAAACGCGTAATAACCACCCGGCCCCGTTTGAGAAGAAACATGGTCCAAGAACACCTCCACCCCCGCCAGCGGAAGGCCGTTGACAGCATCGGTAACCTGCCCGAGAAGCACACTGCCACCTTTAAAACCGAGGATTTGATAGTAGCGAGCCGGTTCAAAAATAGTATCCGTGAAAAATACCGGACTGTTAGCAACATTTACCAATTGGGGACCGGCCGGAAACCAAGGCCCCATCGGAGACTGTGCCAAACGCACCAGGTAGGAAAAGGATGGTTCCGGCGTCCAGTATAGAACGACCTGCCCGGATTTCCCTTCGCGAACAATTTGGGTGTGTAAATCCGCCTCTGCCGTAAAAAGCAGAGCTTGGATGAACAGGATTCCTAATGCTGGCCCTTTGAACGAATGCATCCCTGGAAAAGTTAAACCGTCCCTCGCCGATCAATATGCCACACAGGGGCGGCATCGGCGCCTTCACCAGGCACGCCAGATCAGTTTTCAAGCGTGCAACCAACTTTAAGTGTCACCTGCCATTGGCGGACTTTCGCTGCCTCGACCAATCCTCGGGTTTCCACAAGTTCAAACCAGCGGATGTTTTTCATCATCCTGGCCGCCCGGGCAACGGCACTTTGCACGGCATCCTCAATAGAAACCTCCGAAGTCCCGGTAAGTTCGATTTTCTGGTACACATGATTCCTGGGTGACATGAGTAGAAAATAATAATCGGACATTTCGGCATCAAGCCATTTTACGATTTATTTTTTGGTTGATAATCAACTTTTAATTGGACCATGATATAACTGTATGCTTCACATCGGCGGTATGGGTTAAAACCCCAAAACACAGATAATGCATTGGGAATATTAGCACTATCCGTTCCCATGGATTATCTGCTGCACTCAACACTTGGCCTTCAAATCACCACCCCCTGGCCATCTTCCATGGACGGCCTGATCAACGGTTTTTGCACAAACGCCCCCCAGCAGTTTGACAGACGATTCAAAAAGCAGCATCATGGGGATGTGATACGGCAATTGACTGCAACGTTCTTCGCGACAATGTTCCTACTTTGTCTTGAAGCGGCTGAACCGGAGAAATCAGTTATCCAGATTACCACTTTCAGCCAACAACCGGTATGGGACGCGCCTTGGCGCTTTGAGCCGGTGCGTAAAGGAACCGGTTCGGGGTTTGTCATCAAAGGCAAACGCATCGTCACTAATGCTCATGTGGTTAGTTGGGCCAAGCAGGTTCTTGCCCGCCGGTATCAGGATCCCCGTCCCTATGTAGCGCGTGTCGTGCACATCGCCCACGATGCGGACGTTGCCATTTTGGAAGTCGAAAATGAACGCTTTTTTGATGGTTTGGAACCATTGCAGATTGGCGAGCTGCCAAAGGTCCGATCCACAGTAGTCACTTACGGATATCCCGCCGGGGGCGAACAGATATCATACACCCGGGGTGTGGTTTCCCGCATTGAAATGCAGCCTTATGTGCACATCGGCAACCGCCTATTATTGGCTGTGCAGACCGATGCAGCCATTAATCCAGGCAACAGCGGGGGCCCGGTAATCCAAGACGACAAGGTGGTCGGAATCGCCTTCATGGGCACGCCCGGTTTGGAAAACACGGGTTTTTGCATTCCCCCACCGGTAATACGGCATGTGTTGAAGGATATTGAGGATGGCATTTACGATGGATTTCCCCAAGCAGGGCTGAAACTGGCTACACTCCAAAATCCCTCCTACCGTCAATTCATGCAATTACCAGACAATGACCAGGGAGCACGCATTGATCAAATCGAACCCAAATCCCCAGCCGCTAAGTTGGTCTTTGAGGATGATGTTCTTCTCCAATTTGGCCCTTACCCGGTAGGAAGCGACGGAGCAGTGCTTTACCAAGGCAATCGGGTTCATGTTTCGGTAGTTCCCATGGACTTTCAATCTGGTGAGGAGTGCACTTTAAAAATCTGGAGGCAAGGCAAGGACGTGGATGTACAATTACCTTTGAAAGCCAACCCCAAGGACCACGCCGAAGGAAACCAATATGTATTACCCAGGTTTTTCATTTATGGCGGCTTGGTTTTTACTCCTTTAAGCAGGGATTATCTAAAGTCCTTTGGCCAGAATTGGGCTGACGTTGCAGGTGCCGAGCTGGTTTATGAACTTTTCTATCGCCACCAGGAGACCCCGGACGCCGTTCGATCAGAGCCTATCGTTTTATCAACCGTTCTCACCCACCCTGTGAACGCCAATTTTGGGATTCGCTCTGGGGCCTTGATCGATAAAATCAATGGCATCCGCATCAACCAGATGGAGGACGTTATTCGTGCTTTCCAAAACCCATCCGGCACTCAACACACCCTTGAATTTGCCACGCAAAAGCGTTTGGAGTGCATGGATGTCATCGAAGCAAATCAAGCAGGAACAGGGATTCTTAAAATGTATAGCGTGAGTTCTGATCGCCGCTTTTAATCTCCATCCCTCACTTTCGATCACCAGCCTATGAACCGATACAATTGCCTTTTTTTGGCTGTCATCCTAACAGGATCAATACCTGCAGGTTTTGCTGCAGCGCCTATTAACTCCGCTTGGGAGAAATCCGTCGTAAACCTGGAAACAACCAGAAAGCAATATGACTATCTGATGCCTTGGGCAAAACGAACTGAAAATTTCCGTAAGTGCGGGGTGGTGATCGGCTCCAATGAAGTTCTTACCACGGCGGAGTACTTGAACGACGCCACTTTGATCAGACTGCAAAAGAATGGCCGTGGCAAATGGTGGAATGCACATATTGCCTGGATAGACTATCACGCCAACCTGGCCATTGTTAACACAGATGACCAAAATTTTTGGGATGGTTTGAAACCAGTGATACTTGCCCAATCCGTGCCCAATAATGGTCCGGTGCAAATAGCGCGTTGGAGCAGCGGTAATTTGGATTTGCGCAAGGGCGAGATTAACCAAGTCGTCGTCAAGCGAGCCAAATTAAGTTTCATCGATTACATGCAAGTGGATGTGGATTCGGAAATCAATGCTGCTGGTTGGTCAGAGTCCATTATCCGTGGCGATTCATTATTGGGTTTGGCCGCAGGGCACGGTGCTAATAATCTCACCATCATACCGTCACCTTTCATTGGTTGGATGCTCAAGGCAAGAAAAGAACCTTCCTATCGCGGATTGGGATTTTTTGACTTTATCTGGCAAAAAGCAGAAAATCCTGTCACCCACCAGTTTTTAAAGCGAACAGGCGATCCCAAAGGTGTTCTGGTCGTGGACTTTGTGCTCAAGAACGGCCCGGAACGCGTTTTGAAACAAAACGACATAATCCTAAAGATAGACGGCTTTGACATCGACACTGAGGGTTATTATGCAGACCCAGAGTATGGGAACCTCTCCCTGGAAAATTTGGCCACAAGAAGAAAATTGGCCGGTGACTCCGTTAGCCTGTCCGTCTGGCGTGATGGTCATTCATTGGATTTAAATTACGTTTTACCAACTGCTGACTATAAGATCGATTTAGTGCCCAAGGCCTTATTCGACCAGGAACCAGAATATATCCTTATGGCTGGATTGGTATTTCAACCTCTTTCTGAGCCGTATTTGCGGACTTGGGGATCGGATTGGCGGCGGAAAGCCCCTTTTCGATTAACCTACTATACATTGGATAAATCAACTCAAGAAAGGCCAAATCGGGTGGTACTATCGCTGGTTTTGCCAGATGATCTGACACTGGGCTACCAGGATTACCGCTTCTTCTGCCTGGATAAGGTCAATCACCGGCCAATTAGCCGGCTTGCTGACTTGCAGGAAGCTTGGGGTTCACCGGTTAACGGCTATCACATCATTGAGTTTGCCACCGGTGACGGAGTTAAGAAGTTGGTTTTAAATGCCCAAGAATGCCCATCGGCAACCAAACGAACGATGCAGCGTTATGGGATTGAAAGAGACCGGTTGTTGTTGGTTGAGAGACGTTGAATTTTGTGGCTTTGTTTGTGAAGTTGGGATGGAAGTAGTTGCGCCGCAGTTTATTGCGCAAGCCACTAAGCGAATCACGATCTGATCGACAGGGAACCGCTTTATCACTCTCAAGCTCCGCCGTAGCTGAGCATGAACTGCCAGTTCCAATTACTTTTCCCGTATTTCCCAAGCACCCTCCATCCTTTGGGCACTCACCGGTTCTATTTCGCCAACTTACCAACCCCATGGGATATGCTTTTGATCCGAAACAAATAAGAACCTCTCCTTCCTTCCTGCCCGACCATGCTGCATTAATCACCCAAAACCTCCCAACGAGATTTCCAGCTCAGATTCCATATTTTTTCCCGCATTCACACCTCAACACTCACCTCATGCTATTGATGTCTGGGATTATTTTCTGAATGCCTTGCAATATGAACTCATTCTGCAAGTGCCTTTAGTTCACGGTTGCGCTTCAAGAACGAGTTGAGGTTTTAATTCGGTTAACCTTTGCGTCAGATCCCCAAAAACAAAAAAAAGGCACAAGCCGAAGCCTGTGCCTTTTTGAATTAAAACTGTTTTATGCAGCCTTCACGGAATATTTACGGAAAGCGGCAAAGGCGAGCAGGCCCAAACCGGCAATCAGACCGTATTGATAAGGCTCCGGAACAGGAGTGATTTCGAGACCCCAGCCGGTGATTTTCCCGAAGCCGCCAGTACTCATATCAGTAACGGCGAGTGTCCAGTCACCGTCGATTGCAGAACCGGTGAATACGGATAGCAGCGCGGTGCGCGAATCGGTAGTCACTGCCGCAGTGGAGGTTACCGTTCGCCCATCTGGAGCAAAGGTCGATAACGCTGAACCACCAGAAAGGGTGGGGGCAACGTGAATATCACCATTGGCGGCACCATCTTGAAACCGCACGTTGAGACCATTTCCGGAATTGCCAAATGGATTCGTTGGGGTTACCCCAATCCGATTGGCCAAGTAGGCGATCTGGGTTCCGTGAGTCAAAGTGATCAGAAAATCACCATTGAATGCAGGGAACGAGGCGTCGTATCCTTGAAGGGTAAGCAATACATTGACAGACTGGACTGCCAATCCAACTCCGGAGATATTAATGGTATCCGCAGTGGGCACACTGACCGGACTATAGTCTTGCACCGGTAGGTTAAGACCCGTGTAGTAAGGATTAATCGTCGTAATTGCCTGAGCGGTAGTGCTTAAGGCAACCAAGGTCGCGATTCCTGCTGCTATTTTAAACGTTTTCATATCGATTTAGTTCCAACAGTTAACTCGGTTTTGATCAGAATGCAAATCCAAAATGCATTTCTTATCATTTTCTTGTTTCGGTTACGGAATGGCCCGGTAATACCTGGCCGACGGCAATGGAGCGGGATCCAAATATTCAAACATCCCGTTGGCACCGGCAGTCAACGTGGTCAAGGTCGTCCACACTGGGGTGGGCGGCGCAATTAGATTCGGGGTGGCTTGGACGCGATAAGCACGACCTGGAATACCTATGAATTTGATCAACATGCTGCCATCAGCCTGCGAGATCTTTCCAACGATATTCTTGGATTCCTCTGTGTTGACTGCAGTAGCAGAGGTAACCATAACCGAAATGGTTGAAGAGGCTGTTCCACCATGCCCATCACTGATGGTGTAGCTGAAGGAGTCAGCGGAGTTGAACCCACTGGGCGCACTGTAAACAATCCAGTCTCCAGCGATCATAATGGTCGCCCCATTGGCACTGGTGGGACCGGCGCTAGCCAAGGTGACTGTATCGTTTTCTGGATCTGTGGCGGTTGCCAGAACCTTGCTGGCCAATATTTTGAGCGTCATGCTTTCAACTCGCTGGGCACTGAATGGCTGCGCAGTCGGGGACTGGTTATTCACTGTCAACACACCGTTCACCACGTTTACCACATCGTAATTGGGAATACTTCCCGTATGAACGACAGGCGTGATGGGATAAGTGCCTTCCAGGCTGTTGATGTCGGCGGTGGTTGTGACTGTTGGGGGCGTGACTACAATGCTGCTGTTCTGCCCGCCAACAAACCCACTATAGGTGACCGTGAAGGCAGGATTCGGAGCCAACCGCAGGCGCGAGGCATTATTGGCCGTTACAGTCAGCGGGGCGGAGGTAACCGTCAGCACACCCACCGTAATATGGATCAGATAATTATCCAGAATATTCTGATCCCCGGTCAGGTTGGGCACGATGGAATAAAGGCCAACCGGGCTGTTTAATACAGCTTCTGTCAGGTAAGAGATGGTAACCGCCTGGTCGTCAGTATTCTTGAAACCACTGACTGAACCAGTGAACACCGTCGGATTGGCCGTATAATACACCCGGGATTTATTGTCACCGACCAGGGTCAACAGCGCCCGTGTCACTTGCAGCGTTCCAGTGGCGTAAGAGAAGGAATAATTATTCGCCACGCCGCCACTGCCGACGATGGGATAATTGCCCCGCGGGCTGGGAGGTGTAGCAGTGCTGCTGAAGGTCGGCAACGTAGTGATAGCACCAACGCCCTCGCCCAAAACAAAGCCGGTGTATGTTCCGGTAAACGCCGGATTATTGTCACCGTATTCCCTGGTGGCACTGAATGGGGTCACTGTTAAAACGGCCTTCTGCACAGTCAACGGCACGGTCTTGCTGGCCGCGTTATAATTGGCTGTAGCAGGAATTGATACCGTTAATGTCTGACTCCCAGCATTAAGGATTGTTCCTGTAACGGGAACGTAATTCAGAGTGCTGGACACAGGAACCGCAGTAGCGTTCAGCTGTGCAGAAGACAATGCTGTGCCATAAGTGATTTCGGCTGGATTTGCCCAAGTAATCACGGGTTCAGCCTTGTTAATAACGGCTTCGTCTATCGTGCTGCTGATGGCGGTAAAGTTGGCATCACCCAGGTAAACATAATCGATCGGCAAGGGTGAAATTGCCACATCGAAAACTGGTGTGGTAATCTCGACCGAAAACTTTCCATCAGGAGCAATTGTTACCGGTGTATTGGTCCCCGCAAAGTCAATACCGATAGCACCGGTGGGGAAAAACACCGTTCCCAGCGCATTGGTATAGGTGATCAATCCACCCAGTGGATAAACGACGGTGCCATAAGCAACCACAGGGTTTTTCAGATTGGCAAATATCGGTGTGGCCTTTAACACGTTGATCGGCACTGAAGCACTGGCGGAATTGTAATCTGCCGTTGCAATGGCCACCACAGTCAAAGTTTGACCTGGCCCGGCGTTCAGAACTTCTCCTGCAGCAGGCGAATAGGTCAAACCACCGACTGCTGACCCACCAGTCACGCCCGCCACTGTAGCATTAAGTTGTGCTACACTTAGAGGAGTTCCATAAGTGATGTCTGCAGGTGTGCTCCATGTGATTATTTGATTGGCCTTATTGACCACCAAAACTTGGGTGACGCTCGCCACATTATAATTGGCAGTGGCAGCGGCGGTAACTGTGACATTGTAGGAATTCGCCGCCAATAATGCCTGGTCCGCGTAATTATAGCTTAAGGCTCCAGCAGCCGAAGGACCGGGAACGCTGACCGTAGCATTAAATTGAGCGGCGCCTAATTTTGTCCCATAAGTGATAGGGGCCAAGGCAGCCCAAGTAATGGTCTGGTCGGCCTTCAAGACATTAACACTTACGGTCTTGGAAGCAGCGTTGTAATTGGGTGTGGCGGCGACATCGACTTTCAATGCTTGACTTGCACCCGCATCAAGAATCGTTGGTACCGCAGGTGCATAGGTCAATGCACCTGCAGCGGTTCCACCACTTGGGACAGTTACCGTCGCGTTTAGCTGGCTTGCGGATAGCGCTGTGCCATAAGTAATGTCAGCTGGATTGGCCCAAGTAATAGTTTGGTCCGCTTTGTTGATGGTTAAAACACCATTTCCAGTAATCGCGTTAAAGTTTGCATCGCCAGCGTGGGAATAAACAATTGCTGCAGGTGAATTAGCCACATCCACCACCGGGATCGTTACGGTTGACGAGAAGGTGCCATCAACTCCAGGCGTCACCTGGATGTTGATTCCGGCGGCAACTAAAACCACAGTGACTGGCCCGCTGGGAACATAAGGCGTACTATCGCTTGCCGTAAATCCGATTTTCCCGCTGAGCGTAATACTGGTTTGACCATAGGTGATGGTCGGACTGGACAAGGCAGAAAGGTTTGGTGTCCCTTTATTTACCAAAATGCTTACGCTTTGGAAAGTGGCATAATAATTTGCACTCGCAGCCACGTTAACCGTAAGTGTCTGATTACCAGCCCCTAAGATAGCCCCAGGAACCGGGGAATAGGTCACTGCCCCAACATCGCTTCCACCCGTAACACCAGTAACTACGGCATTCAATTGGGCAGAGGATAAAGGCGTTCCGTAGGTGATTGCCGCAGGATTGGCCCAAGTGATCTGAGGAACAGCTTTGGCAACTGTAAGGCCGCTGGTCAGTGCTATCGCATTGTAATTGTCGGTTGCGGCCACATTGAGAGTTAAGTTATAAGATCCGGCATCGAGCATTGTCCCGGCGGTGTAGTTATACGTGATAGCACCCAAGGCAGAGCCACCCGTTGGGGCCGTAACCACAGCGTTTAAATCGTCAGTTGCGGTTAATTTCGTGCCATATACAATCAAAGTTCGCGGAGTCCAAACCACTGTCGGGGTCAGCTTAAGCACGTTAATTTGAACAGTTTTAGTTGCCTCATTATAATCCGAGGTTGCAACCGCAGTCACACTCAGGGTCTGTCCGCTTCCGACATTTAGCAATGTATTGGCCGCAGGACTGTAAGTTAAGGCGCTAGGAGCAGAACCTCCGGAAACACCAACTACTGTCGCGTTTAGCTGAACACTTGTCAGAGGAGTACCGTAAACAATGTCAGCCGGATTTGCCCACGTAATGGTTTGATTGGCTTTGTTAATAGTCAAAGACCCACCGCCAGACACGGCATTGAAATTACCATCGCCCAAGTATTGATAAGAGATTGGAGCACCGGAACTGGCAACCGGGAGAATATCCGTGGTTACAGGCAGTGTGAAGGTGCCATCAGATGCAATAGGCGCCGTCAGATTGTTCGTTCCGGTAATGGCTATGGTGATCGATCCACTCGGAATGTAGGTATTATTGTCGGAACCGATGAAAGAGATTTTACCACCAAGGGTTATGCCTGTTTGGCCGTAGGTAATCGTTGGGCTGGAGAGATTGGCCAGCACTGGAGTTGCCTTGGATACAACTAAATACACGGTTTGTGAAGCTTGATTATAATTAGCGGTGGCGACTGCCGCCACTTTCAAAGCATGCGTACCGGCGTCCAAAACCGATCCGATAGCTGGCACAAAGGTAAGGGCACCAGGAGCGGACCCACCAGTCACCCCAGCCACGGTTGCATTTAACTGCACGGAGCTCAGTGGGGTTCCATACACGATATCAGCCGGATTTGCCCAAGTGATTGTTTGTGTCCCTTTATACACGTTAAGATTTACGGTGGCTGTTGCCTGTTGATATTGCACGGTGGCGGCTGCGGTTACCGAAAGGGTTTGAGCACCGGCATTCAGAAGCGTTCCAACGGAAGGATTGTAGGTCAACGCACCTGCAACAGCGGGTCCAATAACAGCGACTGATGCGTTCAACTGGGAGGCGGAAAGCGTCGTTCCGTAGGTAATATCTGCGGGGGTGGCCCAAGTAATGGTCTGAGGGGCCTTATTAATTGTGAGCCAGCCGGAAACAATATAAACGGCGTAATTCGCCAGAATATTTAATTGGTCCTCAGGAGCAGGAACGATAGTGTAATTTCCCGGATTGCTGGCAATCGTCCCAGCGGAACTGTAAGAAGCACTTACCACACCGACATCCGCCGGTAACAATCCGCTTATGGAACCGGTAAAGGTTGCATTAGGTTGCCCGTAAGTCCGGGTTTGGTCATCGGCATAAAAATAGACCGGGCGCTTGGTTATTTTGACGAATCCCGAAACGAAGGTCACATTATAATTGGGCAGCCTAGTCCCGGGATCAACCAGGGATACATTGATCGGATAATCGCCCACTGGATTTCCTTGAACGGCGGCAGTGGTATAAGTGGCGGTGATATTATCGCTTGGCAGCAAACCAGCCAAGGTTCCGGTCAACGTTGGTATGGCGTCCCCGTAATAAGGAGTGACAGTCGTGGGGGTCACCGTCAGGGGAGCTTTGCTAACGGTCAAAATCGCGTCTGACTGGAATACCACGTAATTTCCCAATCGGTTCTGGGGATCAACCAGACTGACCGAAAGGGTATAATTGCCAATTAAACTCGCGGGCACCGCCTCGCAAGTAAAGGTATAGGTAATGGGATCGTTATTCACGATTCCCGTCACCGTGCCGGTGAACGTGGGATTTGCGGCACCGTAATTGCGCGAAACGCTGTTAGCGGTGGCGGTAATGTTGGCCTTGACCACATTTAAGGAAACCGAGCCTGGGGTCACATCATAGGTGGCGGTGTCAGTGGGAGTAAAAGTAACCGCCAAGGTTTGGTTGGGACCTGCATCCAAAACCGTCCCCGCTGCTGGCGTATAAGCAAACGTGCCTGGCACGGCGGTTGCCCCTACGGTAGCGGTCGCATTTAACTGTGACGACCCGAGAGCCGTCCCGTAGGTTATTTGCGCTGGATTGGACCAATTGATGGTCACGGGCGTTCCCGCGTTGGCGGCGGGATCAGCACCCAGCATCGCAATGCAGGCTATAAGCCCGAACCAATTTCGTGGTGACATTTTGTTTGTTTGCATTGTTATTAGTTGGTTTTTTTGGTTATCGTCAAAATTCCGATTTTTAACATTACGCGGTAATTTTTTGCCTGATTCCCGCACCCTCAATTTGCGGAATGATTGAATATTTTCCCGGAAGACTGGCTTTGGACGCTTTGGTGCGCAAGTCAAGGCCGAACTGGTCCGGGATAACTAATCCATCAATTGAACCGAGAACACTGGCCTTGGGGTTGAACTGCATATCCGTAACGCTTTGCCCACAGACTATGGGTTGAGGCTTATTCCATGTGATGGCTGGCAAATCCTTGGCTGGAATCGAGCAAATCAGCGCCGGTTTAAAAATCGAACCAGCGACAATAACACCCGCCCAGCGAAACATGCCAGACCACTTATTCATCAGTTGTATGTTACTAGCCTGCAACCACTTGTGAAGAATACTTTTAACAGTATCAGTTCCTGTCCGACAGACACAGAACCACCATTGCGGCTAAATTTACCACAATTGCACTTCATTGCAAGCTTTTTTGGTAATTGTCCGTGATCCGAGGTTCGACCCGCCTTCTTTTCTTAAGAGCTTATTCCCAAGGAGTAATCAAATAATCCATGGAATTGGGGCGGGAACAGCACCTGCATTATTACCCTTTTAAATGAGGCGGTAAAAAACTCACGAAAAGGCGGCTTCCAGGCCCACCCACCCACAGAGCAGGCAAAACCACTATCCAGTTTTACCCTTGAACCACCTTTGCAGCCAGCCCATGGGTGCCGGTTGGTAACGCTGCATGGCGAGAGTGCGGAACTCCGAATGCAATTTCCTATAAGCTGCGGTGGCAAAAAACAAATCAACCGCCAGTCCGAGGATGAACCACCAAACCACTGCAAATGAGGCGGAAATCCCGTTTCGCGTCAAGGGATCTGCAATCGAGGCAAAAAGCATGACCGACATCAGGAAAATAATCCAGGGCAGGACCAGTATGCGGTTGATGGTGGCGGAACCCGCTTTCTTGATCTGCTTTTGGGATAGGCCCATCCACAGGCCCACCCACCCCAAGGCGAAGGCATCGACCACAAACATGATCATCCCGGCCAAAAAACAGGCCAGAACCGCCTCTTTTTCGTCAGGTTGTTGGGATTCCCGCCAGGCCATCCAGAACATCAGGCCATCCACCAGTAATATCAGGCATATGGGGGATCGGAAAAGGCGCCGGAAGGCCATCCATTGGCCGGCCAGAATCTCCATAATGGAAAACGGTGCGCAAAGGATCAATTCGAGAGCATTATCCCGCCGCATATCCATAAAGCGCCGGGTGATTTCGGAAACAATCCACATTTTGATGGTGGAGTGCAAAACGATGGCGGTTAAAAAAGCGACGGGGGCACCCAACCAATCCTCACGCCATTCCACATACCCCCATAAGAAACCGACCCCCAATAAGGCCAGGAACCCCCAAAGCAAAGATTTTTGAAGGCGATGCCGCTCCGCCAGCCAGAGAAAAGGATTCCTGTCCAAAAGCCTCCGGCGCAACTCCAACCGGAAGGCGGTGTCTCCATAACACCATCGTTCCCAGCGTTCACGCCAGCGCAAACGGGCGATGCTGGCCGGTTTATCCTGCCAGGCCCGGGGTATTATGCGGCAGGCTTGGAGTAAAAAAAGACCGCTAATAAGGGACAAAACCAAAAGCGAATACCAAAAGGACTGATCCATGCCACTGGAAGGAAAGGGATTAATAGTCGATGGATTAGCGGCTAAACCAAAGGAATACCCGGGGCTCAACACCAGGAAGGGCAGCATCCAATTCCGGTCATAAGCCCGAAGCCCATACTCGAAAAACACCGCCCCAGCCACCGGAAAGCCAACCGTAAAAAGGAGAATCAATAGGAACGTCCCGCCCAATGCCTTGCGTTCATTTTGGCAAATTGCGGATACCACCATGCCAGCGGACAAGGAAAAAAACATGGTCACCAAAAGCACAAGTATCATCCGCAACAGTTGATCGGAACTCACCCCTCCGAGCATCAGTGGGATGGCGAGGATTGGCAGCAAACTCAACAGGCCATACACGGAATTCATGGAGGTGGCAGCGAGTTTGCCAAATACCACGTCAAAGCCCCGCAAGTCGGTGAGGAATAACAAACCGAGCGTTCCTTCGCGCTTTTCCTCGCTCAGGCAATCGGCGGTAATCCGCGTGCCAGCCGCCAGACAGAACAAAAAAGAAAAACCAGCCAGCGTTAAAAAAATCGACTGGCTTATCTGTGGAGCAGTTAAATGCTCCTGGGAAACCAGGAAAATCCAGGCAAACACGCCCAAGCCAAGGAAGGCGGCGGCGGTCCGCAGGCGAAAGGTGTTCTTTCGGCGCGCCGCCACTCTCAACTCCCGTTCTGCAATGGGAAGAAAAGTCACGATCTTCGCATTTTGCCGCTAAAGTTTTTCCCAAACCTGCCGATAAACCATCGGATATTATACCCCGGCATGGTCGGGCAGCCAAAACCCCTTGTTATCGGCTGCAGCCCCAAGCTCACCAGAGCGATATACCCCCACCAAGCCGGGATTTTCTTTGTCCGGGCCGGGTTAAATCCACGCAATTAGCTGCAGAAAAACAACTTATACAAAAAGCAGCACGGGCATGCATTGCCGCACACCCGTACACAACCTGTTCCCGGCTCAAACCAGGATTATTGGCTGTTCACCGAGGAAAGTTTAAATAAACTTGGTTTTACCTGGCAAAGCCACTTCAGGTGTCGCCAGGGACATATCCCAGGCAAATTCATCCGGCACGAGCTTCTGCTGGGAATTGAGCGCCTCTTCCCAAGTCAGGTTTTTGCCCGTATAAGCCGCCATGCGCCCCATGATGGCCATCATGGTGCTTTGGACCATCCACGCGCCATCATTCATCGGTTCGCCTTTGCGGATCGAGGCAAACAATTCATTATGCTCCACCTGGTACATGTCGGGGCGAGGCCCTTGATAACGCCATTTGAGGTCGTCTTTTACTTTGATCTCCGGCGGGCCGCGGAAACCGAGGATTCGCTCCACTCCCTCGGTGCCCATGATCGTGTCCGAGTTGTCGTTGGAGCAATTATCCTGCTGGCGGCAGAAGAGGAAGCCTTTGGCCCCATCCGGGAACTCATAAACGATTTCAAAATGGTCAAAAATATGGCCAAAGAGCGGATCGGTGCGGACTTGGCGGCCGCCATGGGCCACCGCCTGCACGGGATGCTGATCTTTCATGGCCCAGATCATTTTATCGATGCTGTGCACGGCCTGCTCCACAATGTGGTCGCCAGACAACCAGGCGAAATAATACCAATTGCGCATCTGCCATTGCATATCGGACCATCCGGGCTGCCGCGGAAAGGACCATAAGGATCCGGTATTGTAGGTGGAGTAAACCGCGAGCACATCCCCGATTTTCCCATCATGGATTTGCTGGATGCCTGCCCGCTCCGCGAAATTATAGCGCCAGCAAAAACCGGACACCAAAGCGAGCTTCTTTTCCCGGGCCAATTTTACCGTTTCCATCACGGAACGGATGCCGGGAGCATCGGAGGCCATGGGTTTTTCGCAAAAGACATGTTTGTTGGCTTCGATGGCCGCCTTGAGATGAATGGGCCGGAATCCCGGCGGGGTGGCCAAAAGCACCACATCCACTCCGCTTTCGATTACTTTCTTATAAGCGTCAAACCCCACAAATTGGTGATCCTCGGCAACATCCACGCGATCCTTGATTTCCTCGTTTTTCTTAAAATTATCCAAACTCCGGTCCAAGCGATCCTTAAAGGCGTCCCCCATGGCCACCAGTTTGGTGTTTTTATCCGCCTTTAAAGCCTGCAGCACCGCTCCGGAACCACGCCCGCCACAGCCAATCAAACCAATGCGAAGCGTATCGCTGTTGGCGGCAAAGGTTTTTTGGGGCACGCTGATATAGGCGGAAAGCGCTCCGCCAACCAAGGCGGCGCTGGTGGATTTGATGAATCCACGGCGGGAAGTTGAGTTGGATCGCATTGATGGTGTTTTCATAATTGTTCGTTCTCCTCACTGTGTTAATACGCCCGTGGCCAACCGTCAAGCCACTTGCCATATAGATTATTCCCGTTAAGCTTAAATTCATGCGAATTTTATCAGGCATACAACCTTCGGGCACGCTGCATCTCGGCAATTTTTTCGGGATGATGAGGCCATCGATCGAATTGCAGGACCAAGGCGAAGCTTTTTATTTCATAGCGGATTATCATTCCATGACTTCCGTGTTTGACGCCGTGACCCGGCGCCAGCACACCCTCAATGTGGCTTTGGATTTCCTGGCCTGCGGCTTGAAACCTGAAAAAACCACCTTTTTCCGCCAATCCGACATTCCCGAAGTCACGGAACTCGCGTGGATTTTGAGCACGGTAACCCCCATGGGTTTGCTGGAGCGTTGCCATAGTTATAAGGACAAACTGGCCCGTGGCATCTCCCCCAACCACGGGCTTTTCGCCTACCCGGTTTTGATGGCCTCGGATATTCTGATATACAATTCCAACACCGTGCCGGTGGGGAAAGATCAGAAGCAACATGTCGAAGTCACCCGGGATATCGCCATCAAATTCAACCTGCAATATGGGGAAACCTTTGTGATCCCAGAGCCCCAGATCCGGGATGAAGTAGCTGTGGTCCCGGGTTTGGACGGCCAAAAAATGAGCAAGAGCTACGGCAATGCCATTGATATTTTCGGCGATGAAAAAGTCCTCCGCAAGCGGATCATGAGCATCGTCATGGATAGCCGCAGCCCAAGCGAGCCAAAGCCGGATGCGGAAAAGAACCTGGCTATTCAATTGCTCAAACTGGTGGCCCCGGCGGATATATCCACGGACTTTGAAAACCGCCTGCGGGTGGGCGGATTGGGCTACGGAGATCTAAAGAAAGCCCTTTTTGAACATTACTGGAGCTATTTTGCCACCGCCCGCGCCAAACGCGAGGAACTGGCCGCTAATCCCGATTATGTTCAAAAAGTGTTGCGGGATGGCGCTGCGCGGGCACGCCAACTGGCTGGCGAGGTTCTCGAAAAGGCCAGGAAAGCCTGCGGGTTGCGGTAACCGGCCGAAAGCAGCACGCTCAAGTGATTGGACGGCAATACCTTGAGGCTGAATCGCTGATTCCTGCGAAGCCGGCTCATCAGGAAGCCACCAATAATGATTCAAGCTCACTGTAGGTGGAAACCACCATGGTGGCCCGGGTGAGTTTGGCTTGGGGAAGCGAATTGGTGATGGCAATCACCTGCATTCCCGCCGCCAAAGCCGCCTCCACCCCCACCGCGGCATCCTCAACTACACAACAATCGGAAGGATTGGCCTGTAATTTCAGGGCTGCCTTGAGAAATACGTCCGGGGCTGGCTTGCCCCGGGGAACATCTTCGGCACTGACCACTGCTGAAAAAAAACGGCGTAAATTCCGCATGCCCAGGACTTCCCCAATCACGCGGTGGGGGGATCCGCTGGCCAATCCTAAAGGAAAACGCCGGGCCAGGAGCTCCAGCAAGCGCTCAATTTCAGGGAACAGCGGCTGGCGATTAATTAATAGCTCCAGGAAACGCTTTTGCTTCAAGTCTGTCAGCTCATCCAGAGATTGGGGCGGATGGTGCAAGCGGCAGAAATCCTCCCAAACAATGGGATCGGAATGCCCGTAATAGGCCTCAAAATCCAAGCCGTGGTCACCGGGGTAACCCAGTTCTTTAAACACATCCAGAAAGGCCTGCGTATGGAGCGGTTCGCTATCGACGATCACGCCATCCATGTCGAAAATCAAAGCTTTGATCGGCTTCATTGGTGAAAATGGCTAAGCGGGCGAGATGTTATCCAGCACCTGATGGGTTGAATGATGCCGTGGAAAACCGGGGCTTAACCAGCACCGTTGCCAGCCAGCTTGGCCAACTGCCCATCCCCCCACTGATCCACCATCATGTTTGCTCGAAAAATGCACAGACCCTATTCAAGCATTTCCACCAGCCTTGACACGCTTTTTCCATTTTGCTTTTTTCCTGGCTTGAGGTATCTGTAATTTATGCCTGAAATGTCTCGGTTGGGCGAAAAGGTCATTCGGGGAATCCCAGTGTCGGCTGGAGTCACCCGAGGCAAGGTGCTTTTGATTGAACCCCGCCGTGAAGAATTGGTTAAACGAACCATCACCGCCACCGAGCTTCCCGCCGAAATGAACCGGCTGGAAACGGCGCTGGTTCAAACCCGCAAGCAAATCCTGGATGTCCAACATCGCCTCAGCGAAGCATTGGGAGCGGAGGAGGCCAGCATTTTTGAGGCCCATCTATTGGTCTTGGAAGACCAGGTTTTCATGGATCAGATCACCCGCCTCATGGAAAAGGATTTGATCAACGTGGAATACGCCGTCCACAAAGTGGCGGAGGAGTATATCAACACTCTCAATTCCATCGATGACGAATACCTTAAAGAGCGCACCAAAGACATGCGGGATGTGGTGGATAGGATTTTGGGCAATCTCGCCGGACAACCGGATCGCCATGCCATCCCCAAATTGACAGAGCCATGCATCATTGTCTGCGAAGACTTAACCCCCTCCACCACAGCGGGTTTTGACCGTAACATGGTGCTGGGATTCGCCACGGATAAAGGCAGCCGCACTTCCCATACCGCCATCCTGGCGCGTTCGCTGCAAATACCCGCCGTGGTGGGCCTGCAAAACGCGAGCCGGAAGATGCTGAACAACCAGTATATCCTGTTGGACGGGTTCAACGGATTGCTCATTCTGAATCCCACTGACCAGACGCTTTTTGAATACGGGCAACTGATGCGCAAACAGGTGGATCTACAGGAAAAACTGAGAGACCTCCATGACAAACCGGCTGTTACTTTGGATGGCCACCAAGTTACTCTATCCGCCAATGTGGAAAAAGCCAGCGATGCTGCAGCAGTGCTGAGCAATGGCGCTGAAGGTGTCGGCCTGTTCCGCACTGAATATCTTTTCCTCAACCGCGATAAGGCTCCGGATGAGGAGGAACAATATCAGGCCTATCGCCAGGTTGCGGCCGCCTTGAAACCGCACCCGGTGATTATCCGCACGCTGGATCTGGGTGGCGATAAAGTTTCGGCGATAACCCCGCTGCCTACTGAAATGAATCCCTTCCTGGGCTGGCGAGCCATTCGCTTTTGTTTGCAGGAGAAGGATTTGTTCTGCCAGCAGTTGAGGGCTATTTTGCGTGCGGCGGTCGAGGGCAACATCAAAGTGATGTACCCCATGATATGCCGTGTGGAAGAGTTGGAAGAAACCAGCGTCCTGCTCGAGGAGTGCAAAAACCAACTGCGCGCTCAAAAAATCGAATTCAACGAGAATCTCGAATTCGGCATTATGATCGAAACTCCGTCAGCCGCGTTGATCAGCCATAATCTGGCCAAACGGGTTAGTTTTTTCAGCTTGGGCACGAATGATCTGATCCAATACACCCTGGCGGTGGACCGCTCCAACGAACGAATTGCCCACCTGTATGAACCCACGCATCCAGCAGTCTTGAACCTCATAAAAACCACGGTCGATTCGGCGCATCGGCAAGGGATATGGACCGGAGTTTGTGGCGAAATGGCCAGCGAAATCGAACTGGTTCCCTTGTTGGTTGGTTTGGGAGTGGATGAATTGAGCGTTGCGCCTTCGCTGATTCCCCAGGTAAAATTCCTGATCCGGCGATTAAGGATGTCCGAAGCCAAGGCATTGGCAGAATGGGCATTAAACTGCGAAAGCGGCCAGGAAATCCTGGAACGTTCTGCTGCCTTGGCCAGGGAAGCGGCACCCAGCCTCTTTGGAACTCAACAGGGTTAAGCAGGGCGCCAGCGCCGCTTCCGGATCTCATCCATCCTCAAGCATCGCTGCCGCATTGTGCGCACCCAGCATCGCCGGCTAATTTCGCCCCGCATTGCGGGCAGAATTTTTTAGCCGGCTTTTGGGGCATGGCCGCTCCGCAGGAACCACAAAACTTGGAGGTGGGTGGGTTTTTCTCCCCGCATCCAGGGCAGACGTTAACCCCGGTTTTGCTTTTGAAGTCCAAATCCTTGGTGTAATCCTGCTGGCGGGTTTTCAATTGGATTTGCTCGGCAGTTGCCAGGGCTTTCTGAGCGGCGAGTTCTTCCTCCTCATCGGGTGCGCAATTCTCACAGAGCCCCGCTTTACCGTTCCAGCAAACCTCCGGACACACCCACTTGCCACAGCGGGTGCATTGCCGAAAATGCTTCTTACCCTCGAGCACGGCTTGCTCCAAAGCCGAATCGTGGGCCTTGCCTCCAATGGCGCGCTGCACTTGGTAGGCCCCATCGCCCACCTTGTCAAAAATCCCGCCAAATAAATTGCCCACTGTTTGCAGCAACCCGGCGGCGGCCCCGGTTTTGGAAATTTGGAATCCCGAAAGGAACCCGTTGCCGCATTTATCGCAGTAAAACTTGAACTGATAACCTTTATCGGTCGACAGGTCATCGTAGTTGGCCACAAATTGAATCATGATCGGTAATGGTAATATCGTTTCACCTTATCGTAGGGAAACGGGGGGATTTTGCAAGCTGAACAGAGGCCTCAGAGGCGAAGACGCCAGCGTTAACGGCCGGCCGGAAAAGTGGCCGGCCAAACCCGCAGCCGCGACAAAACTGATACCGTGATAAAATCTTCCGCCACCGGTTGTCCCGGGTGGGTGGGTTTTAAAAAAAATAATTTGAACGCTCTATTGAATTCTCCCCGGCAGGCATTTATATACTGCGCTTAGTTAAAAGGTTTGGAAATGAGTAATCCTGCCACTGAGCAAACACCATGGGACAGCCAGGCAGCGCGCAATCTTTACAACATTGACCGCTGGGGTGCTGACTATTTCGACATCAATGCCGAAGGCCATGTCGTCGCCCGCCCGTTGCATGCCGCAGGGGCCACGGTGGACCTGACCGATATCATTGAGGAAGCCCGCGGCCGTGGCTTGAAATTCCCCCTTCTGATCCGGTTCCAGGATATTTTGCGGCACCGGGTGGAGACCATCAACCAGGCTTTCAAAAACAGCATAGAACTTTACGGTTACCAAAGCTGCTACCAAGGGGTTTTCCCCATCAAAGTGAATCAGCTGCGGGAAGTCGTGGAAGAAATCCTCGAAGCAGGAAAAGTATGTCAATTGGGGCTGGAGGTGGGCAGCAAGCCTGAATTGTTTGCAGCCCTGGCCTTGCACCGGCAAGCGGGCGGACTCATCATTTGCAACGGCTACAAGGACGCGAGTTTCATTCGCATGGCGCTACTGGGATGCAAACTCGGCCGCAAATGCATTCTGGTGGTTGAGAAACTGGAGGAATTGCGTCAGATCATCCAAGTGTCCAGACAAGTTGGGGTTGAACCCACCATCGGCATCCGGGTGCGCTTGCGCACCAAAGCCACCGGGAAATGGGCGGAAAGCGGGGGCGAAAATGCCAAGTTCGGCCTGACGACCGCAGAAATTGTGGCAGCAACGGAAATTTTGAAGGCGGAAAAACTGGTGCATTGCTTCAAGCTGCTCCATTTTCATATTGGCTCGCAGGTGCCGGATATTCTGACGGTTAAAAAAGCTGTGCAGGAGGCCGCCCGCTTTTATGCCAAGCTTTGCCAGATCGGTTTTGAAATCGAATACCTGGATGTGGGGGGAGGCTTGGGCATCGACTACGATGGCAGCCGGTCGGCTTTTGACAGCTCCATCAACTACACCCTCCAGGAATACACCAACGATATCGTCTATTACACAGCGGATGTGTGCAACGCGGAAAAGGTGCCGCATCCGAAACTGATCAGTGAGAGCGGTCGGGCCATTGTGGCGCCCCATAGCGTGCTGGTGTTGGAGGTGTTCGGATCCATCGCAAAAATTCATCCTTGGGATCACCTAACCTTCAGCGCCAATGATCATCCGCTGGTGAAAGAATTGCTGGAGATGCGTGAAAACCTCCACAAGCTGAATAAACTGGAAGCGGCCCATGACGCTTTTGAACGCCGGGATGACGCGCATAACCTGTTCATGGTGGGCATGTTGGGCCTGCAAGATAAAGCCAAAATCGAAAACCTCTACTGGGAAATCAGCCAGGAAGTGGTGCGCAGCTTCCGCGGGCAGGCCTACGTGCCTGAGGAAATCCGGAAACTGGAGGATGCGCTTGGGGACCAGTATTTGTGCAATTTTTCCGTTTTCCAATCCCTGCTGGATCATTGGGCATTGGGCCAATTATTCCCCATCATGCCCATCAACCGCCTCAATGAACGGCCCACCCGGGAAGCCACCTTGGTGGACATCACCTGTGATTCAGACGGACAGGTTAACAAGTTCATCGATCTGCGCGATGTTCGCAGCACCCTGCCCTTGCACTCGCTGATGACGAATGAATCAAATCGTGAACCCTATTTCCTGGGAATTTTCCTCATGGGAGCGTACCAGGACATCATGGGGGATCTTCATAATTTGTTCGGCCGGGTCAACGAAGTGCATGTCTTCCTGGAACCCGACGAGCCAGCCGGCTACTACGTGGAGGAGATCATCGAAGGCAACACCATCGCCCAAGCACTGGCCGCAGTTCAATACGACGAAAACGAACTCAAGCGCCAGATGAAATCGCAGGTGGATGATGCCATCAAAACTGATCGCATGAAACCATCTGAGGCGATGCGGTTGCTTGATGAATATGAACGCGGGCTGAAGGATTACACCTATCTCAATATCTGAATGCCGCAACCGGCTGAGCCAGATGCCTGATGACGTTCCCAAACCAGCTCTTCTGCGTTCCCTTGGCCATTTGATACGCGGACTGTCGGCAGTCTTTTGGGGGTTGCCGTTGCTCCTCATACTGGGTGTTCAGACGGCCCGCACCAATTGGCTGGGTTCTTTCGGCGTTTTGCCGCTGCTGCTGGCCACCGGACTCATTTTTTTTGGCCTGAATCTGATGAGCCGCTTCCAGCCAGACAACCACGCCTGGCGGCACTCCTTGGAGCGTGCCAAGCTCATGGCTCTGATAAATTTGGGCATGTCCCCTTTCCTGTTCTGGTGGCACCAGTTTCCGCAGGAAGAGTTCTTTTCGATTGCGGCCAGTGTGCTGGCCCTCGCCAGCCTGTTTTTCCTGTTCAACCTGAACTCGCTCTTGCGGCAGCTCACAGCCATCCTGCCGGATGAAACCCTCCGCTATGAAACCGGGGTATTCACCACTTTAAACCATTACATGCTGGGCATCATCATTTTATGCCTGACCTTTATGCTGGCCATCCTGCAGATCGACGAATTGCCGCAAATGTTAACCCACGTGCGCTTCCAGATCCTCCAAAGCAACGCCTGGCTGATCGTGCTATGGGTGCTGCTGCCGGTAGCCATGACCATGGCCTTGATCTGGAAGATCAAGGAGGTTCTTTTCACCAGCCTTTGCGGCGGCTGACCCCAAAGGCGGACCCCCTGATGGCCCGCACTAAAGGGATGATTTTGGAAGGGCTGTAAGCCGAATTCTGTCTGCATTCCCGAAGGAACGGAGAAGGTCATTTATCTGTGCAGCCGTACCCGAAACTTGTTCCACCGAGGCGGAACGTGAAGCGGGCCGCTTCGAGTTTCCTATTTGGCCTTGCACCCGATGGGGTTTTCCATGCCTCCCGGATTACTCCGCGAGCGGTGGGCTCTTACCCCGCCATTTCACCCTTACCCTGGCCGGCCTGTAAACCAAGCCTGCCCGGGCGGTATATTTTCTGTGGCACTATCCATGAAAGCGTTTTACAACGCTGTTCTCCGCCCATATCCCAGGCTCAAGTCCCAGGTTAAGCGGCATCGCGCCCTGTGGTGTTCGGACTTTCCTCCCCCAACTCGCGCTGGGAGCGACCCTCCACCCTTCCAAAATCAAATCAAATTAATCATCCGCGCCTGCGGCCGGATCCATCTCCGGCGAATAATATAGCATGCGTCCGCAATTAATGCACGTCACCATCTCGGCTTTGGTCTTGCACAGGATGATGGTCTGGGGAGGCAGCATGATATGACACCCGCCACAAGCCCCGCGGTCCACCCCAACCAAAACTTTCTCTCCCTTGTGCTTGAGCAATCGCTCATAACGGCTGCAATAGCCTTCGTCCAACCCTTCCGTCAGCTTATGGCGGCTGGCCTTTAAGCTGGCCAATTCGGCCACTAGTTTTTCCTCGCGCGCCCGCAAATCAGACAATTGGGCACTGACCACTTTGCCAATTTCGTTGTGGGCAGCCGTGCTGGCCAGCACTTGTTTATGAATCGCTTCGGCTTGCTCCATCAAATCCAACTGGCGGTCCTCGCGCTGGCGGATCGATGCCTTGCAGGTCTCGATCTCGTGGGCCAAAGCACGGTATTCGTCATTTTTCTTGGTCTGGTATTGCTGGAGAGAATACTTTTGGATCTGCTGCTGAAATCCATCAGCCTCCAACTCCAATTGTTTCCGAGCCGACTCCAGCTGTTTGAACTGGTTTTTCACCGTTTCCAGCTGGGCCTGATTGACCGCAACCTTGTCATTAAGCACCTGGCGTTGCTGCACCATGCCGCTCAACTCCGCCTCCACCCCCAGGATTTTGCGATCCCGATCCTGTAACGTCAGTAACTGTTTGATGACTTGGTCCATGTCTGCCATTTCTGCTCTTTGAGCCAAATTAGTGAGCCTGGATCGACAAGTCAATGCAAGGTTCAGCAGCACCCAGTAATACACCAGGAGTTTCCTGTCTTGAGTTGCTGCCGGAGGCAATCAATAAAATTGACCTCGGCCCAACATATTGCTACGAAGATGCACATGACACTCGACGCGAAAAGGCGGTTCCGCTGGATTACACTGCGGCTAATAACCAACCGTTTCTTTCACCCCCATTTCCCGGGTATCCTGGCCGGACTTGGGGTTTTGATGACCGTCTTGGCCGCCGCCAATCTGCATGCCGCCGAGGGAAACACCAATGCCCCATCTGCCTCACCGGGGACCAATTCCCAAGGCAGCGCGCTCGAGGCCAAGCCCACCGATAAAAAAGCGACCAAGGAAGTTGATATCCGGACCGAATGCAAGGTTCTGGAAGATGTGTTTCGACGGCGGACCATGCTGCATTACCTGAAAAACGCGGAAAAAGAGGCCAAAGAAGCGATTTTCAAGTCCTTGGATCCGCGATCATCCGCCGCCATCAAAGAGATCGTCGAAAAGGAAAAAAACTCCATCGAGCTGGATTATCATTTTGTTGAAAAAATCAAAAACTGCGAGCAACGGATTTTGGGCAAACTGCGCACGGACAAATTCCAGGGCCTATCCGACCTTTTGGAGGCGGTGTCAAAAAAGACCCATCCCATTTCGGCGGGTTTTGCGAACTTGATGACTACGGTCGATTTGAACTTGCGCTACGCGCTTCGCCGGGGGGTGGTGGAAATGGACGATGCCTTCAAAGAAACCGTACGGAAGCTGACCGCCGAAACACACCGGGTAGAGGGCACCGCCGGTTTTTCGATGGCGGAATTAGCCAAAGCGGTATGGAAGGAAATCAAACCGGATGATTTCCCGGCCCAGTGGCTGGATCCCAGTTCGGAAATCATCTCCTTCGAGTTCGGTCCGGTGCCGGAGTCCAACGAGTTTCCCTTGGTTAACCTGGCGGCCGCCACCCAGGAAGATTTATTGAAAGTGCCGGAAGTGGAGATCGAGATCGCGGAAGCCATCCTGGCTTACCGCAAGAAAAACGGCCTCCAAGGAGCTGAAGAATTGCGGTTGATTGACAAGATCCCCGCCCACCTCTTGGAACCGCTTCAATCCCTCTGCACGGCCAGCCGGGGAACCGCCCCTCCGCCCAAAAAATCCTGGACCGTCATGGTGTATCTCAACGCGGCCAATAATCTGGAGCCTTTCGGTATCGAAGATATGAATGAAATGGAAACCGTGGGCTCCGACGCCAATGTAAATATCGTCGTCGAATGCGCCCGGTTCCGGGGCAAGGCCATGCAACGCCCCAATCCCGCCTACCTCAACAACCCATTCACCGAATTTGGCGGCACTTTTTATTGGGGGCTCGACAATTCACCTGGCACCCACCGTTACTATATTCTCAAAGACGATGATAAAGTGCGCATCCGCTCGGTGCTTTTGGGGAACGTGGGTGAAACCGATGCGGGCCGTCCGGAGCCATTGGCGGAGTTTGGCAAATGGGCGGTCGATAATTTCCCGGCTGATCACTATGCCCTGGTGATCTGGAATCACGGCGCCGGGTGGTCTGGAGTTTCCTACGACGATAATACCCACCATGGGATGGACATGCCCGATGTTCGCCAGGCCTGCGAAAAAATCTGCGAGGCGCTCAAGAAGCGGAACAAAGAGAAGATCGACGTGCTCGATTTTGATGCGTGCCTGATGGCCACGCTCGAAGTCGCCTTTGAATTGAAAGATACGGTGGATTACCTGGCGGCTTCCCAGGAAGTGGAACCCGGCGAAGGCATGCAATATGCCGACTACCTCAAGTGGCTGGCCACTTATCCCGAAGCCTCCGCACCATCCCTCGCCAAAGCCATGGTGGAAACCTACGTAAAATCCTACGCCCCCGGCGGCTCTCAAACTTCCAAAGACTTTTGGGCGGGCGGTGAAACCAAATCTGCCATTCGGTGCAGCCAGGCGCCTGCTTTGAAAACTGCGGTGGAAGACGTGGCAAAAATACTCCTTGCCAAATCCGACCTGCTGGGAGACCTGGCGGACCAGATTGTGCGGGACTCCCGCCGCTTTGGCCGCCTGGTGGATATCCACGACTTTTTCCAAAAAGTGGCGGACCATTATAAAAACGACCAACCGCTCAAGGATGCAGTGGCGAAAGTCAAAGAATTGATCGGTTATCCGGAGGAGGGCAAAGACAACCTGATCAATGAAGTGCTTATTTCCCGGCGCACACCCGGTTCGGTGATTTGGGGTTTCAATGGCTGGTCGGCGCCTCCGCGCAACCTGGCGCCTTTTGTGAGCAATGCCCGGTTTGCACGCACTCCCCTCTTCGGCCCGGATGACAAGAGCAATTATGTGGCCCGCATCAAATTCCCCCCGATGCTGCAGAATCCTAAAACCGAGAAACTGGAATTCGTGAAGGAAATCAATTACCGCTTTGATGACGACTCCGATAAGCGGTCGGTGACCAACTTCCTTAACACCACTTTCACCGCGGGTTTCCCCGCTTCGGCCATGGTCGCCGCCGAAGGGCACAATGTCGGTGGCAACCGCTCCCACGGGCTCTCACTTTATTTCCCGGCTTACCTGGGTTTCGATCCGAATTACCGGCGGCTGCGTTTTGCCGAAGGATCATCCTGGGCGGCGCTGTGCGAAAAGTTCCCCATCAAACGCCTGGAAAAACCGGAATCCATCGCCTTGCTGGGCCTGAACCATTTGACCCTGGCGGACCGGGAAAAATTGGGTGCAGTTACGATTACTGAGGAACTGGAGAAAGCGATGAACCGGTTTGACTGCAGTTCCCGGTTCACGAACGACCTGGCCATTCTCAAAAAGAAGGCTGACGCCATAAAAGATCCCCGTATCTACGGCGAGGATTGGGCGGAGACACTGGCCCATTACTTAAAGGGGGTGGTCATCATCGATAACACTACGGGAGGAGAAGCGGCTGGCGGCATGGGCCGGTTCCCCATGGGTGGAGTGGGGCCTGAAAGCCGCGATATTCTGCGGCATCTGGGCGCTGGCGGATGCGTGCTTCTCGGCACGGGTGGCGCCACTCGCTCCACTTGGGATTTGCCTTTGTACCGGGACACCCTCGGCCTGGAATACGTTCGGACTTGGAACCGGGGTTATGCCTTTAACCTGGCCGGCGCCAAAGAAGTTAAAAAAGAGGGTTATGAAATCGAAACCGCTCGCAAAGGTGACTCCCTGACCCTTGTGGCTGCCCGGCCCAATGTCACTGGTGTAACACCCTTTGCCATCCTTCCCGACGGCCAATGGATCGGGGCCAAAATCGACCGCCAGCATCCGGTTACCGGCAAGTCCTTCCGAGCCATTGTTTTGGGATTCTACCTGGCGGATATCAAAGGTGACGAAGCCCGGCGCACGATACTCAAGGAAGCACTGGCCTTTCTGGAGGGTGACGCCTCCGCTTCCTCCGGACCGGCCAAGGCCGCCGGCGAGTAACAGCCCGAAACCAGAAATCGAAAAACGGCATGGCACAAGCGACGGCTAACATCGGCGGACAGCCCAAACTGGCGCGGGTATTAGGGCTGCCCGCCCTGGTCATTTACGGCATCATCCTGGTCCAGCCCACCGCTCCCATGCCTCTTTTCGGAGTGGCCAGCCAGAAAGCCGGGGGGCATGTGGTGACCACGCTGCTCTTCGCCATGGTGGCGATGCTGTTTACAGCCATCAGCTATGGGCGGATGGCGGCGGCTTATCCCAACGCTGGCTCCGCATATACCTATGTCGGCCGCGAACTGCATCCGGCCCTCGGCTACCTGACCGGTTGGGGGATGTTCTTCGACTATATCATGAATCCGATCATTTGCGTGGTCTGGTGCAGCAAGGCAGCGGGGAACTTCTACAATGGCATCCCGTTCCAAGGGTGGGTGTTGTTTTTTGCGCTTTTATTCACACTGCTGAACCTGCGCGGCATCAAGGCCAGCAGCCGGACCAACGCCTTCGTGGCGGTGGGCCTTGGGGTGGTGATCTTATTGTTTTTCCATGCCGCCATTCGTTACTTGGCGGGACTCTCCCTCGAGGCCGCCGCCTGGACCCGGCCATTTTATGATCCGAAAACATTTTCCTGGCAGGCGGTCTCCACCGGCACTTCCCTGGCTGTGCTGACTTACATAGGTTTTGACGGAATATCCACGCTGTCCGAGGAAGTGCACAATCCGCGGCGCAACATTCTGCTGGCCACCGTACTGACTTGCCTGTTCACGGGTGTCATGGGCGCCATACAAGTCTATACGGCGCAGTTGATCTGGCCGGATTACACCTCCTACCCGGATGTGGACACTGCCTTCAGCTACGTGGCTGGGCGCGCAGGCGGGCAATGGTTGTTCTACGTGGTGAACGGGGCTCTGCTGGTGGCCTCTATCGGGTCGGGCATGGGCGCGCATTTGGGAGCGGGCCGATTGCTGTATGGCATGGGACGCGATAACGCCATCCCACGTTCCTTTTTTGGCGTTCTCAACCCACGGACCCATATTCCCAGCAATAACATCATCCTGGTGGGAATCATCACCTTGGTGGGCGCCTTATGCATCAAGTATGACCTGGGAGCGGAACTGCTGAATTTTGGGGCATTCGTGGCCTTCATGGGTGTGAACGCGGCCGCTTTCATCCGCTATTTCGTGCGCAACCCGGAAAAGAAGTTCTGGAGCTTTGTACCGCCCGTGGGCGGTTTTGTGATCTGCTTTTACATCTGGCTTAATTTGAGCAGGCCGGCCTTGATCGCAGGCTTTTCCTGGCTGGCGGCAGGAATCATTTATGGGGCGTGGAAAACGCAAGGCTTCAAACGGACGATCGAGTTCGCCGAGGTGGGCGAGGACACCCCCGGCAAACCGCAAACTTAAGCCTGGGTCAGACAGATAATCATCACTGGTTTTGTTAAATAGATTATGGAGAAACTAGCGATCCTCGGGGGCGAGCCGGTCCGCCAGAAACCGTTCACCCCCTGGCCCCAATACACGGCGGCCGATGTCCAGCGGCTGATCAAAGTAGTGGAAAGCGCCATTGGGGAGGTTTCCCACTGCCCACCCCGCTAGCGACGGAATTTGGCGAACACTTTGCCGCGGCTCATGGAGCCAAATACGGTCTGCCGCTGGCCAATGGCATGATCGCCCTCTTTGCCACCCTGCAAGCGCTGGGCTTGCGTTTCGGGGAGGAAGTGATTGTCCCGGCCTATACTTGGGATGGTTCGGCCACTGCGGTTCTGTTTGCCGGGGGAGTGCCGGTTTTCGTGGATGTGGATCCGGATACCTATTGCCTGGACGCGAAGCTGGTGCGCCAGGCCATCACGCCCCGCACGCGGGCCATCATGCCGGTGCACATGGCAATGCGGTTCGCCGATATGCCCGCCTTGCGGGCCTTGGCCGCCGAACACAAACTGGCCTTGATCGAAGACTGCGCCCATGCGCACGGGGGCATGTGCAATGGCTTCGGGGCGGGTGCCGCCGGTGATGCCGGCTGTTTCAGCTTCCAGGAAAGCAAATTGATGACCAGCGGCGAAGGCGGCATTGTGCTCACCTCCCGGCTGGATCTTTACGAGGCGCTGCAAACCATCGTCAATTGCGGGCGCCCCAGCCTGACCGATCAATACCAGATCAAAATGCTGGGCTCGAATTACCGCATGACCGATCTGCAGGTGGCGATGTTGATCGGCCAATTGGACCGGCTGCCGGAGTTCCGCGAAAAAAGGACGGCACACGCCGCCATCCTGGATCGCGAATTGGCGCGCATCCCCGGGATTCGTCCCCTGCCCCCGCAGCCTGGCTTAACGCAACAAACGTTATACCATTACGTGTTCCAATATCGCCCGCAGGGGCCAGCCCCCAGCCGTGATCTGTTCGTAGCTGCCATTGAGGCCGAAGGAGTTCCGTGCGACGGCCGTTTTTACGAACCGGTTTACTGCAGCGACCTTTTCTACGCCACTCCGGACAATTGCCCACAGCTGCGGATCGACCGTGCCAAACCGGTCAATTACGCCAAAGATTTCAGCTGCCCGGTTTCCGAACGCGCCGCCTACCAGGAATCGGCCTGGCTGCCGCAGTTTACCCTGATCGGGGACGAATCCGATGTCCAGGATGTGCTCCGGGCCATCGCCAAAGTGGCAGTAAACTTGGAGAGTCTGGCCCAGGCGGATTCCGCCCTGGCGGGCAAAAAAGCCCGGAGCCGGGCCGCCCGCGCGGTCCTGGAGCGACAGAAAAACTACTAAGCGGCAGGCGCACGACGGATCATTACCCCGGACGAAAAGGTTGTCCCGCTTATTCCCCGCTCCAGGTCTGGTTAAAAAACTTTTCGGCGTTGTCCACGCAAGCCACAGCCTGGATGGCGGCTTTGGGATTGGCATAGGTAATGGGAATGGGTGATGCGTAGTTGCGCATCCGGCATCCCACCAGGCTGATGGTCAAATGCTGGTTCCCCCGGACGAGCATGAAATCCTGGGATTTGCCCAAATTGCTGAGCGCCCCATTGCCACCCGAAAAGGATTCCACATTGGCCAGGGCAGTATGCCCCTGCCCTTCCACAATAATCGGGTGAATATCTTCCACCGAGGGGCCGGTGTTGGCGATGATCGAGCCTTGCGCGATCTGCCAATTGCGATTGAAGGTGCTGTCGCCGAGCTTGTGGAGGCCGACAGTCACACAATCCAGGTTGAAGTTGGATAGCTGGCCATACGTGGCTGGCCCCAAGTAAATGCCACCGTAAACGCCAAAGGTGAAAAGATCCATCATCTGGGCGTTGTCGGTGTGGTTGATGGCATAAGTGAAAGTTTTGCGGGCGACCACGGAATCGACCACCGGCCGGCTATACCCCCCCTTGATGAAACGTTGATTGGAGGGATTGACATGGCAGTGCAGGATGCGCGGGATGTCGTAGCAATAATCAATGCGGATGAATTCGCCTCCCAACGGATAGCCGTAACAATGTTCGAATAGAATCTGCTCGCATGGATGGGACCGGCTGGAGTTGAAATCCATGGCCATGAATTCACCGAAAAAGGTGAGGCAGGACAAAGTCACCCCCTGGGCGGCCTTGTTTTTGGCCACTTGAATGGTGGGAGGATAGGGGATGATTTTGGCGGGATCATTAAGTGGCTGGCGCGGATACCAGAATTGAATGCCCCGGATCTGGGTCGCGGATTCCACCACGATAAAGGGCTGGGTTTCATCCTCGATCCGGAAGACGCTGCCTACAGGCTGCGGTTTTTCCGGGTGCCTCGTGCCGCGTCCGACCGGGCCTTGGGCGCCGATCAACGAAGCGTTCATCTTCAACACCAAGCCACCTGCCACAGGGTAAGGTTCATCGGTAGGCTCCACATACAAAGCGCCGCCCACCTTGGCCGCCCAATCGATAGCCTTCTGGAGATTATCCCGATTCAATTCCGGCGGATGGGAAGCCAGCACCCCGAATTCCCGAATGCTTTTGAAAGGCTGACCGGCCGAATCCGCCCCGGCCGCCACTGCCTGAAATGCCATCCAGGCAGCCAATGCTGCGCAATTTAGTTTGTTCATGGTGTTCACGGTAAAGGAGGATTTTGGGACGGGCGAGCCTTTTTGGAAATCCGGGAGCGTGTTCGCTGGATCCTTGCGTCGGCAAAACGATGCGTCCGTGGCTGTGCCTGGTTCGCAAAACCAGGATCCCCCGTCGTCCCCTCCACGACTTCTGACACAACTTATGCTTTAGCAGCTTTTTCAACCCACTCCCGAGTAACAAAACTTTTGGCACAATTGACCCTATGGCCCGGCAAGCGTATTATACCAAGCCATGATCAAGCTCGAGGAACTCCTGGAACAAGCCGAGGATAAAACTCTCGAATTCCGCCGCGACTTGTCGTTGCCAGACCAGCTGGCCCGGACCTTGGTGGGTTTCGCCAACAGCGCCGGAGGACGGCTGATCATCGGGGTATCGGAAGCCACCCGGCAGGTGTGCGGCGTTGCCGATCCGGTGGCCACTGAGCAACAAATTGCCCAATTGATCAACGAACACATCGAGCCCCGGCTGCTGCCCGAATTGCGCACCGTGCCCTGGCATAGAACCCACGTGGTGGTGGTGCGGGTCTTTCCCAGCGCCAGCCGGCCTCACTTCGTGAAGGCCCTGGGTTCCCCCAACGGCATTTACGTGCGGGTGGGATCGATCAACCGCCGGGCCGATTTTGCCCAAGTGGAGGAGTTGAAACGGGTGGTTTTGGGGCGGACCCATGACGAAGAACCACTGCCCGAAATCAGCCTCGAAGCGCTCGACCTGCGCACCCCGTCCACGCAATTTCCCCAGCTGAAAAACTTCAAGCCCGCTGATCTCCGCGCCCTGGGGCTGACCGCGTGGTTCCAAAAAAAGGAGGTTCCCACCATTGGGGGCGTGCTGCTGTTTGGCGTCAACCGCCTGGCTTTGTTTCCGAACGCATCGATCCGAGCCCAGCGCTATTCGGGCAAGAACCGGTCCGAGCCGATGGAAAATGCGGAGATCCGCACCTATCCCATCCTGGCCGTGGACGAAGCCCTGGGATTTGTGAAAAAATACGCCCAAACCAGCCAGACGGACGAATGCGACTATCCCCTGCCCGCCGTGCGCGAAGCCATCATCAACGCTCTTTTGCATGCGGATTACAGCCAGCGCGGTTTCCCGGTGCAAATTTCCCTTTATGAAGACCGCCTGAAAATCGACAACCCCGGAACCCTGGCGCCGGGCCTGACGATCCAGGAAATTTTCAGCGGCGCTTCCAAGTTGCGGAACCGGGTCATCGGCCGCGTTTTCCAAAAGCTCCGGCTGGTGGATCATTGGGGCACCGGCGTGGGCGCCATGGTGGCAGCCTGCTGCCAGGCGGGCTTGCCCGAGCCGCAATTGGAGGAAATGGGTTCCGGCTTCCGGCTCACCCTGCGCCGCGAAAAAATCGGGCAGCCGGAACTGGGTGGAATGAACAATGCCATCCTGCAATTCATCGCCAATAATCCGGGCGCCACGACCTCTCAAATCGCCACCAAAATTGGCCGCACCACCCGGGTCACCCGCGAGCGGCTCGCCCATCTGGTTTCCCTGGATTTGATCATGGCGGTGGGCAGCAGCCCGCACGATCCCAAGCGCGCCTTCTTCCTCGCCTGCCGGTGAGCGGAATCCTGCTTTTCCAAAGATTCATACTCCAGGCCCGATTTGCGCGGCAAACCCGCCAGGACCGCGGTGGCCGGGCCGCTGCACTTCACTTGGACGGCAAAACCTGCAGGGCAAGCCCGGAGGCGGCTGGGGGGGAGTGGAAAACGCGGTGGGTTGCCTTCCGGTAGTCTTCCGGCTTGGCAGCCGGTATGTTCACAAAGGTTTGCGGATTGCGGTCCACCAATGGGAACCAGGAGCTCTGCACCTGCACCATGATCCGGTGGCCGGAGCGAAAGGTGTGGCAGATGTCCGCCAGCGAGAACTCCAGCCGGGTCAATTGCCCGGGCTGGAAAGGCTCGGGCTTCTCCCAGCTGTTCCGGAACTTGCCGCGCATCACATCCCCCCGCACCAATTGCTGGTAACCGCCCAGCTTCACATTGGCTGGATTGGGTTCGGGATTGGGGAAATCCCCGGGATAAACATCCACCAATTTGACCACCCAATCGGCGTCGGTGCCGGTGGTGGAAACGTAAAGGGTGGCGCGCAGCGGCCCGGCGCAGGTGAGATCCGAGTCCAGCGCCCCGGTTTCATAGGCCAGCACATCCGGCCGGCGGGCGGCAAACCGCTGATCCTCCACCGGGTAGGAATGCGAATAGCCGGTTGAGGGATCGAGCGAATACGGAACCGGCTTGGCCGGATCGCTGATGAACTCATCCCAAATCCCGCCATCCTCTTCCTGGGGTGGATCGAAGGACAAACCTCCGGCGGCCCGGAAATAAAGCGTCCTGACGGAGGCTTTGGCGGGGGGCCAGGCGTCAAACTGGCGCCAGCGATGCGTGCCGGTTTCGAAGATGGTCGCTTCGGCGGATGAGAAATTGGTGTCGCCTTTCAGGAAATGCCGGAAAAACGGCAGCTCAATCTTTTCCCGGAAGAACTCGGCCGTTTTGGCGTGGAAGCTGATCGGGCCTAATTGGTCTCCTGTTCCGCGCCCCCATTCTCCGTGGACCCAAGGCCCCATGACCAGTTGGTTGGTAATGCCCGGATTCAGCCGCTCCGTCCAGCGGTAGGTTTCCAGCGGGCCGGATAAATCCTCGGAATCGAACCAACCGCCAACGGTCAGGACAGCACAGCGCACGTTTTTCAAGTGCGGCCGGATATTGCGGGCCTGCCACCAGGCATCGTAAACGGGATGCGCGAGGAACTCGGTCCATTCCGGCACGGCGCCCTTGAAATAACGCGACTCCGAATTCGCCAGCGGCCCGAGGCGCAGGAAAAAATCGTAACCGTCCGGGGTGCCAAAATTGAACGGCTTCAGATCCTCATGCTGCGGATCTTCCGCCCGCTGGGCAAAGTAGTGGAAGAATCCGAAATTCGGCGAGAGCAGGAAAGCGCCGTGGTGATACAGATCGTCGCCGTGGAACCAGTCGGCGATCGGCGCCTGCGGCGAAGCCGCCTTCAAGGCCGGGTGGCTGTTGATCATCCCCATGGCGGTGTAAAAGCCGGGATACGAAATGCCGAACATGCCGGCCTGCCCGTTGTTGCCCGGCACATTTTTCACCAGCCAGTCAATGGTATCCCAGGCATCGGAACTTTCGTCGCTTTCCTGGGGTCCTTTATCGGGATTGAAGGGGCGGACATGGACGAATTGCCCTTCGGAAGCATAGCGCCCCCGCACATCCTGGCTGGCCAGTATGAACCGGTCCCGGGCAAAGGTTTCCACCGAACCGGCCAAGCCGCTGTAATTATCCGCGCCATAGGGCTTCAGCGAGTAAGGCGTGCGGGTGAGCAGGATGGGCCAGGCCTGCGAATGATCCTTGGGCACGTAAACGCGCGTGAACAACCGAACCCCATCGCGCATCGGGATGCGGTATTCAAACTTGGTGTAATGTTCCACCAACCAGGCGCTGCTGGCTGGCTTTGGATCCGCGGCGGAAACCGAGCCGCAGAACGACACCAGGCTGGCCATGGCCAGCCAGAAAAAACAACAGGCTTTCATGATTATGTTCACATTGAGGATTTTAAGTTCGAAGGCAGCGGCAGGGTGGGGTCGCCAAAGAGCATGAATTTCATGCCTTGAAAGAAAATGCTCGGAGGATACCAATCCGCGTTGGGCTTCAAGTCCGCCAGGTGTTCCTGATCATAATAATATCGGATGGCCCCCGCCCAGCAATCTCCCAAGCGCGGCTGCGGCGCCTCGGCGAGCGCCGTGATAAAGCCGGCGACGAGCGTTAATCCACAAGGCTGGCTCCCGGTATTGCAGCCGATGTAGGCCACCGCCCCGTTCGGGCCGCGTTTGAGAACCTCCTCCCCCAGGCAGGTGGGATTAAATTCCCAACGCTGATACGGCGCTGGCGGTGGCGGAGGTTCGGTAAAAACCTCTGCATGATCGGAGCCTTTATGTGGCTTGCCGTTGACATCCGCATACGGTTCATAGGGCGGCAAGGCCGCAAAGTGCGCGGTGCTGCACCCGGCGGAAATGATGACCGGCAAGCAGGTGGAGTTGGTGATTTGGTCAAGATCCCGCAGGTTGAAACATTGTTCCCAGGCATCCGATTGTCCATGGCCGGCATGCACCACCAAATCCAGGCCGCCATTCAACAGGGAACGCACTTGTTCATGGTTGGGCGGCGGCGTGCCCGATTGGCGGCGCGCGTCGGAATAATAGCGTTTTTCCACCTGCCACGCGTTGGTAAGTTTCGCGGCCAGACGATTCAACAGTCCGCGGCTATCCACCCAGCCGCCCACCGCCAGGAAAACGGCTGAGGGCTTGCTTGGGTTGTGGTCATTGCGCACGCGTTCTTCAAAAGCAATGGTTTTGGCCGCGATCACGCGCACCTCCTGCCTGAGGCTCACCGGCCACCGCCCCACCGCAATCTCCGGCCGATAATGGATCTGGTCGTAATTAATTGGATCAGATTTATTTTTTTCACCACGGACCTCTCCAAAGTAGGCGGCATGAAACCCCTCCTTGCGCTGGTTCCAGTCGTCGAAAGAACCATCCGCTCGGGCGAGGTCGCTGTAATAAAGATCGCTCGGATAAAAGGCGTAGTCAAAGGCCGCAGACGTGACCCGGTCGAGCGCCATGTAACGCACCGGCATCACGTCCACGTCGCCGACGAGCAACACGTAACCCAAGCCTTTTTGGCGCCATTCCTCATACAGGAATCGTTTGAGTTTTTCCGGATCGTCCACCCCGGGCGCCTTCTGCACGATGCTTTCCAATGAGCGGCATTCCGTGGGCAAAACCTTATTTTTATAGGCAATGAAATCTTTCAGCGCGGGCTGTAATTTTTCCGGTGCAATCACGAGGAATCGGTTTGAGTTCGTCCCACCGGCGGGTGATGCAGTCAACACCGGCCCTTCGGCAGCGCTTAACAGGATCCCAGTGAGGACCAGGGCCGACATCCAATCCTGGAGTGAGTCACGTTTCAAACGGTTCATCAATAATCTGCCAATGGTCTAAGATTTAACGTTGTTGCGATGGAGCAAAGGGTAGCGGAACCAGCGTTGAACGGTCAATCCACTTCCTTGCTGACCGGGGGGGGCGCTCGCCGTGACCTGATCCTGACGAAAACGTCCAATGAATTTGGCCAGCCCCACCCGCATGCAGGTCTCATGCCGCTAAAATCACCCATGGCCATTTAACGCATTAATTTGTTCCAGGTTTTGACATTAGCATGGCCAGGCGATAACAAGGGTACGTGCGCCGCAAAGACAAAGCCATCATCGACCGGCAGTTGATCGACCAAATCCTGGCCCAGGCCCAAGTGTGCCGGCTCGGTTTATGCCGGGATAATCAGCCATATATTGTGCCGCTTTCCTTCGGCTACGACGGACAATGCCTGTTTTTCCACACTGCCCTGGAAGGCCGGAAAATCGATTATATGATCGCCAATCCCCGGGTGTGTTTCGAGTTGGAACATGAGGTCCGCCTGGTTAGCCATGAGATGAATCCCTGCCAATGGTCGTTTTCATTTTATAGCGTGATCGGTTTTGGCAGGCTTGAGGAATTGAAGGAACCCAAGGAGCAAATGCACGCCCTGAACCAGATCATGCACCATTACTCAGGGCGCGCCTGGGATTTCACCGAGGAAGCCCTGGGGAAAGTGCGGACCTGGCGGCTGGTGATCGGGGAAATCACAGGCAAGAAATCCAAGGATAAGCCCGCCTGACCCATCTTTTTCATTGATCGGCCCAGACCTTGGCGAAATACTCGGCCACAATCCTGCAAACGATATGAAAAAGAACCGAGACATGGGGAAGACCAACCCGGCCGCCCGGATTCACTCGCGCCGCGTCTTCCTGAAAAACCTGGGCCGGGCCGCGGGTGCGGTGGCGATCGCCGCCCCAAGGCTGCGGGGAGCCAGTGAGGAAATCCGGCTCGCCGTGGTCGGTTGCGGCGTCCGCGGAGGATCGCATGTGGCCGAGTTCGGCAAACTGCCGGGAGTGCGCATTGTGGCGGTGTGCGATCCGGATCGCACGCGCACGGCCGCCTTCGCCAAGAACATCGAAAGCCGCTTCCATTACCGTGCCGAGGAAGTGGCCGATGTCCGCCACCTGATGGACCGCAAGGATGTGGACGCCATTTCCGTGGCGACCATGCAATATTGGCACTCGCTGCCGGTGATCTGGGCCTGCGAGACAGGCCGCCATGTTTATGTGGAAAAGCCGCTGGCCCATTACATTTGGGAGGGCCGCCAGATGGTGAATGCCGCCCGCAAATACAACCGCTTGGTGCAGGTTGGCACCCAGAACCGCTCCCTGAAAGGCTATGCCGCTCTGGCCCGCTGGCTCAAGGAAGGCCAGTTGGGCCGCATCCAGCATGTGACTTGTTTCGCCAACAAGCCGCGGCAATCCATCGGCAAACGCACCGAGCCGCTGCCGATTCCCGATACCCTCGATTACGAACTCTGGTGCGGCCCCGCCCGCAAGGAGCCGATTTACCGCGACAAAATCCAATACGACTGCAGTTTCACCTGGAACATGGGGGACGGGGAATCGTGCAACCAAGGCGTCCACGAGGTGGACATTGCCCGGTGGATCCTGGGCTACACCGGCTTGCCCCGGCGGACCATGAGCATCGGTGGCCGGTTCCTGTTCAACGACGCCGGCGAGGTGCCCAACACCCAGATCATCTGCTACGACTACCCCGGGGCGCCCATTCTTTACGAGGTCCACAACCTGCCCAAAGCCAGGGAGTTTCTCACCCCGGAGAAGTGGAACATCCAGCCCGACTTCAAGGGGGCCAAAGTGGGGGTCTGTGTGCAATGTGAAGGGGGCTATACGCTGGGCCTGACGGCCTTCGACAACGCAGGCAAAAAGGTCCAGGCTTTTGAGGGGGGCGAGGACCACTTCGCCAATTTCATCCAAGCCCTGCGCAGCGGCCGGCGCGAAGACCTCAACGCCGAGATCCTTGAAGGCCATCGCTCCACCTCCATCTGCCACGCGGGAAACATCTCCTACCGGCTGGGCAACTCCGCCCCGGTGGCGGAACAGCGCCGCCAGGTGGACGACACCCCGGGCTGGCGCGACATGCATGAACGGTATGTCAATTACCTGGCCGGCTTGGGCGTGGATCCGGACTCCTCCATCCTCGGTCCCTGGCTGGAATGCGAGGCCGAGGCGGAACGGATCAAGGACAACGCACGGGCCAACGAATTGGTGAAGGGCTTCTACCGCGCCCCCTTTACGGTGCCGGAAATCCCGGCGTAAGCGCATTCCGGCAAGCACTGGTGGGGAACCCATGAAAACCGAGCGATACAAGCCTGAGTGGCGGCAGTTCACCGATGCCGCCACGGGCGCCTGCATCCGGCAATGGACCTCCCACGAGGCCACGCACCATCATTTTTATTTCACCAATCCCTCGGTGTCGGCCAATGGGAAACAGGGATTCTTCGTTTCCTACCGCACCGGGTATCCCAACCTGTTCGCCATCGACTTGGACAGCGGTGAACTCACCCAGCTCAGCGCACGTGCCGATATCAACGCGTTCTCGCCTTCCCCTTCGCTCCGCGGCGGCTGGATTTTTGTGTCGGCGCGCAACTCCATCCGGGCCTTCCCCATGGCGCCTGGCAAGGAACGGGAACTTTGCCGGCTCGGCAGCGCCCGGCTTGGCAACTGCAGCTTGAATGCCGATGGCAGACTGCTGGCCGTGAGCTGCCGTTATGATGAATACTGTGAGCTGGCGCTGGTGGATACCGCCACCGGATCGGTGGAAATCCTGACGCGCATGCCGGAAATTGGCCATATCCAATTCTGCCCCGCGGACTCCACCCGGCTGATGTTTTCCGGGACCGTCACGCAACGGATCTGGCTCCACGACCGCCAGACCGGCCGGAACGAATGGGTTTATCCGCAAAAACCGGGTGAGTGGATCGTGCATGAGTCATGGCTGGGCGCGGGCGGGGAAATCATCTTCCCGCACTGGCCGAAAGCCCTGCGGGCGATCCGGCCTGATGGCACCGGCCTGAGGACCATCGCCAACCTCAACGCCTGGCATGCCTGCTCCAACGCGGCGGGCACCCGGATTGTGTGCGACACCAACCATCCGGACCGCGGACTGCTGCTGATCGATCCGGCCACGGGCCGCCACCGCACCTTGTGCCATCCCCGGGCCACGCTGCGCGGCACCCAGTGGATTTTCGATCAACCGGCCGTTGGCGCGGGCATTGATACCTCCATCATCCGCTCGGCCACCCCGGAAAAAGACCCGCCGCCCCATCCCGATGATCCGGCGTCGGTTTACGGGCCCCAGTGGTCGCATCCCCATCCCGCTTTCTCACCGGATGGCCGCTCCGTCATTTACACCAGCGACTGCGACCGCTGGAGCCAGGTTTACCAGGTGGAATTGCCGGGCAGCGTGGATGCCTGAACAGTATCCGCCTGTGCAACTGCTGAAATGGACCACCTATCGGGAGCATCTGGGAGCATCTGCGATCCGGCGAACAGCCGCTTCAACGCTGGCCATGAACCGCAGTTCCAACCCTTCCTGGCAGCCAGCGTAATAGCGTGCGGCCGCTTCATACTCCGCCAGTGCCTCCGGATGGAACTCGTATCTCATCGGGCCAAGGCCCGACGAACTTGCCTGAATTCGTCCCGGAATTTATACACTATTTGAGGAGGATGAGGGCCGGAGGGC
>CAYPCQ010000077.1:0-43221 GCA_964409245.1 uncultured Verrucomicrobiota bacterium | reverse complement strand
GCATAATTACTACCATGCGGATGGAGGCGGGAACATCACCTACCTGATGAACTCCAGTCAGACCGCGGCCGCCACCTACCGCTATGATCCCTTTGGCAAACTGCTCGCCCAGTCCGGCACTTTAGCCAGCGCCAACGTCTATCGCTTCTCCAGCAAGGAATTCCATTCGGCTTCCAGCCTTTATTACTATGGCTTCCGGTTTTACGACCCGAATTTGCAGCGGCGGATGAACCGGGATCCGCTGGGAGAGGTCGGGGGGCCAAACTTATACCAATTCGTTGATAATAATTCGATAAGTATGGTTGATGCATGGGGCAAAAGAAGTTGAAGTCTTTTTGCTGACTTTCAGCACCCCCCATCGCGCAGACATTGACTCGGCACTTCCCCCGCAGGCGGACTCTGCCGTGCCGAGCCGTGTTGCTTCGGCAACAAGGTGTGACGCGTTACGGTTGTTGCGCCAAGCACCCATGCAAAAAAACCAGTCCATCACACACCCCGCATTCGGACCAAAGGTCCGGAATGCGGGGGGCTGCGAAACCCGGCCAGGGCCGGATCATTTATTCCGTTTGGCGGATTTGATGGGGGGCGCCGGGGGGGCATTCGTGATGGGCAGCGGCAGGATTGGATCGAGGATCATACGCTGCAGCTTATCCCGTTTGATTTCATCCTTGATGGTGGAATTGCGCAATTGCTCGTCGGTAACCGTTTTGGCGTCGAAGGTTTTGCCCAGCATGTCGGCGCCTTTGAGCATGATTTGCGGGGTGAGCAGGATGAGCAGTTCCCGGCGTTCGGTGATGGTTTTCTTGCTGCGGAAAAGATAGCCGAGGCCGGGGATATCGCCCAGGACGGGGAGTTTGCGGGTGCGCTTGTCATTGGTGGTGCTGATCAAGCCGCCGATCAGGATGGACTGGCCGCTCTGGACGGTGACCGTGGTGGTGGCGCGGCGCTCGTTGATGATCGGCAGGTTCATGTCCTTGCCCAGCTGCACGGTGGAGCTGCTGACCTGGCTGTTGGTGGTGCTGATATCCATTTTCACAAAATTGTCGGGGCTGATCCGGGGCGTCACGGTCAGGAGGACGCCGACGTTCTCATAGCGGACGGCGGTCACCGTGGTGTCGCTGATATTCGAGGCCCGGCTGGTATCGATGGTGGGGATGCGCTGGCCAATGTTGATGGACGCCTCCTGGTTGTCGGCCGTGAGGATCTGCGGCCGGCTGAGCACCTCAAGGCGGCCCTCGTTCTGCAGCGCGCGGATCAGGAAGTTATAATTCCCGCCCGTGACGGCCGCCGAATATCCCCCGCCCCCGGCACTCTTCATCATGTCGGACAGGCCCTGGCTGGAAGTGCCGGAAAACTGGTCCTGCCCCTTGGAGGTATAGGTCCATTCCACACCCAGCTCATCAGTGTTGTCCAAGGTGACTTCCGCGATCAGCGCCTGGATCAGCACCTGCCGGGTGGGCTGGTCCAGCTGCTCGATCAGGGTCTTCACCTCGTCGAAATAGCGCGGGCTGGCGGAGATCAGCAGGGTGTTGCTGTTGGTTTCGGCCACAATGGAGGCCTCACGCTCCAGAACGCTTTCAGCCGAGCCCATGCCCTGCGGACCCAGAACGCTGATGACCTTTTGGATGTCCTGCGCCAGGAAGGTGCGGAGGGCATTCTGGACATCCAGCGCGCGGGAATTGCGCAGGCGGTAAACCTCGGATTTGCGCTCCTGGGCGGGCGTTGAATCCAGGGTTTCGATGATCTCGGAGGAGAGGGCCACGTAGTGTTCGGTCCCCCCCACCAGCAGGCTGTTCGTGCGGAAATCCACCGTGACCGTCAGTGCGTTCTCCTCGGCCGAGCCCACGAGGGCGGAAGGCCCTTCCGAATCCTCGCCGGTGCCAGCGGCAGCGCCTTCCGACCCTTTAACCAATGTATATTGCACGGTGCGCTCGTTGGCCTGGACCGGGCCGGTCCGCTGCAGCCGGAACAGAGTGGTCAGGACGAGGGCCATCTGGCGGGCATCGGCGTTGCGGAGGTTGAACACGCGGATTTTGGCGATCTGCGGGGCGCTTTGGTCGAGGTGCTTGATGACCTGCTCCAGCAGGTCCATGTAATCGACCGGCGCGGAAACAATCAGCGCGTTGGTCCGCGGATCGGGGGTGATCAGGATTCCTTCCTTCAAGGCGGAGGCGATCAAATCCTGGCCTTCCTGGGACCGGGTGATGAACTGCAGCAACGACTGGCGGTTCGGATTATCCTCGGTCAAGGACTGCGGCTTGCCATTGAGCACCGCGCTCAGGATGGTGGCCAGGGCGGAAGCCCGCGCGTAGGCGAGCGGAAACACGCGGATCTCCGCGATCCGCGCCACCTGGTCGGTGTCGAGCTTCTTCACCAGCTCGGCGATGCGCTTGAGGTCCGCCTCACCCGCGGAAACGACGATGGCGTTCAGGCGGTCATCCACGTTGATGGCCACCTGGCTGACGCCGGAACCCGCCGCACCGGACCCCCGGAACAAAGACTGGATCGTCTGGGATACGCGGCGCGCATCGGCCTTGCTCATCGGGAAGACTTGGACCTGCACGTTGGCGTCCGGCTGTTCGATATCCAGCTGGGCGATGAGGGATTCCGCCATGCCGAGGTCGTCCACGGTGGCGCCGATGATCAGGGCGTTGTCCCAGCTATCGGCCACGATGGTGATGGGGTCCGGCGCTTCACCTTTGATGCGGGTGGGCCGGTTGGAGAACAGGCGCTGCAAGGTGCTCTGAAGCTTGGAGGCGGTGGAGTGCTTGAGCGTGAACACGCGGAAATTGGTCTTGGAAGCCACATCCTGGCTGTCCAACTGCTCGATCATCCGCTCGATGGCGGCGAAGTTTTCCTTGCCCCCGGTGACGAGCAGGGTGTTGGTCCGATCGTCGGCGGTGACGGTCATGGGCAGGCTGCGTTCGCGGGTCCCCAGGTTGGCCTCACCGGTCCGTTTGGCGCGGAAGAACTGGTCGAGCACCTGGGCCAGGTGGGAGGCTTTGGCATGCTTGAGGTGGTAGAGCTTGATATCGCCCCCATCCTTGTAATCAGCGGTATCGATCTGCCGGATCAGCTCCTTGACGATCATCATGTTTTCGGGGCTGGCCGACACGATGAGCGTGTTGGACGCCAGGTCGGCGGTGATGGCGAGCGCATCGCGCGAGGTCCGGCGCCCGCCGGCGCCCCCCGCCATGGCCCCGGGACGGTAAACGCCCTGTTCAATCAGCGACCGCAGCATGGTGGAAAGGCGTTGAACGTCGGCATATTTCAGGGTGAACATCTGGATGACACCCCCGATGGCCACCGGCTCGGCATCCAGCTTGGCGATCAATTCCTTGACCACCTGGAGATTGTCCTTGTTGGCGGAGACGATGAGCGAGTTGCTCAGGAGGTCCGCCTCCACGTTCACCCGGTCCTCCGGGAGGGGCGGCTGGCCGGGCGGGGTCATGCTCTGGAGGCGGGCGGCCAGGACGCTTTCCACGACGTTGGCGAGGCGGGCGGCATCGTTGTGCTGCAGGGGCACCACGTTGACGGTGACGGCCGGATTCTCCAGCTTGCGATCGAGTTTTTCGAGGAGGAGATCGATGGTTTTATTATCCTCCACGCTGGCGGCCACGAGCAGGCTGTTGCTGCGGGGATCCGCCATGATCACCGGCCGGTTGCGCTGGGTCTCGGCGGCGCGGGAAGCCTGGTAACGGCGGACGAACAAGGTGGTGAGGGTGGCGCTGACGGACTGGGCATTGCCGTTTTTCAGCGGGACCAGCCGCACCTGGCCACCCAGGCCCGGGGCCGCCTGGTCCAACTGCTCGGCGAGGCTTTTGACCAGCTCGTAATTTTCCTTGTTGCCGCCGACGAGCAGGCAGTTGGTGCGGGGATCGGCGATGATGATCACCCGCAAGGTTTCGGCGGTCTGCCGGCCCAGGGAACCTTTTTGCTTGATGCGCTCATCCATCAGCCGCTGCAAGGTGGGGGCCACGGTCAGGGCGTCGGCATTTTCCAGGGGGACCATCTGAATGTCCCGCAGGCCCACGGGCAGCTCGCGATCGAGCAGCTTGACCAGGTTATCGACAAACTCAAACGCCTTGTCGGTGCCGGAAACAATGAGCGCGTTGGTCCGGTCATCGATCGTCAGGCTGGGGCGCTCTTCGGGCCGTAATTTCTGGGCGCCGGTGCCGCGGAGCAAATCGTTGATGACGCGCTGCACGGTGGTGGCATCGGAGTGGTCCAGCGTATAGATGCGGATGGAGTCGGCGCCGGAGACGGTCAACTTGTCCAAGGTATTGACCAAGTCCTCGATCAGCGGCATCAGGTCGCTGCGGGCGGCGATGATCAGAATGCTGGACAAGTCGTCGGCCTGGATGGCGACCGCCGGGCGGCCGGAGGACTTTTCAGTGGTTTTGGGCAGCTTGTCACCCAGGACCGTGCGCAGCCGGGTGACCTGCGCGCCGAGGCCACGGGCGCCTTCGGACATCCCCCCGCCGCTCTCGATGAAAACGGCCCGGAGCATGGACAGCAGGCGGGAGGGGGAGGCATTCTTCAAGGGGAACAGTTTGACCTCGGTGATGTAGGAGTCGAGTTCCCGGTCGAGATCCTTGATGATTTTTTCCGCCAGGGCGATGGATTCCTTCTGGCCGCTGACAATGATGGCGTTGCTGCGCTGGTCGATGGCGAAATTGACGGCGCTGGTCACCGCCTGGCGGCCGCCGCCACCGCCCTGCCCCTGGCCCCGGGAGCGCCCCAGCTGCAGGCCTTGCTGGAAGATGTTGTTCAACGTCTGGACCGCGACATTGGCATCAACGTATTTCAAGCCGAGGATGCGGACCGAAAGCCCATCGATGACCGGCACGGTGTCCATCAATCGGATCACCGCCCCCAAAGCCTTGAGGTTGCCGGGCGTGGAGCCGATGATCAGGCGATTGGCGCCACCCTGGCCACCCTGGCCGGGATCGGACATGATCTTGATGGGCTCCTGGAGATTCAAAACCAGCGGCTTGCCCTGGTCATCACCGACCTTCAAGCGGGACACCTGGTCCTGCAATTCACGGGCCTCGGTGGTCATTTCCGCGGCGGGGCCGGGCCGGAGCATTTCCCGCAGGATGAGGGCGACCTGGGGCGCGGAGGAATTCTTGAGGTTGAAGGTCTTGAGTTCGATCTCGGCGAAAGGGGCCGGGCTATCCAGCTCATCGACCAGGTTTTCCAGCTGGTTGAGAACGGTCTCCCGGCCGATCATGAAAATGGCGCGCGTGCGGGGATCGCGGGCCACGGCCACCGGCTCACCGGGACGCACCTCATCCATCTGGTCGAGCATCTGGCGAACCATCGGCATGATTTTGTCGGGATGCACATAAGTCAGCGGCAGGAGGCGGAAAGCCAGCTGGGAGCTCAAGCCGGGCACATCCAATTGCTGGATGAGGGACTCGAGGAGGGCGAAATCGGAGGGTTTGGCGCGGATGATGAGGCTGCGGGTGCGGGGCTCAGCCACCACACTGATCTTGGGCGGCATCGGCGGCATGGGCTGGCCCGGCTGCGGCTGCGCTGGCTGCGGTTGGGGCTGTGATTGATTCTGTGCCTGGCCCGCGCCCTGCCCCTGGCCGCGGGCGCGGCGCCCGCCGCCGCCGCCCCCTTCACCACGCCCCCCCTCGCTGCGCCCACCGCCCTGGCCCGGCGGGCGCACGCCCTCGGAACGGAACAATTCATTCAAAGTGCGGGCCACCGCCACGGGGTCCGCCTCCTTGAGGGCCACAAAGCGGAATTCAGTTTCGTTGCTGTTGAAATTACGGGTGAGCTGGGAGACAATGGACTCGATCCGGTTCAAATCATTGGCAGGCCCCGACAACACCAGCGCGTTGGCTTTTTTGTCCACCGCGATGACCACGGGCGGGCGGTTGGTGCCGGTCTCAACTGAAGCGCGGGAGACCTCTTTCTTTTCCGGGACGGGCTGGCCATCAGGAACGGTTTTCCCCGCCGCGGGCGGCGCGTTGGTGGAGCTGCCCGAGCCGCTCTCTCTTTGGGCGGGCGGCAATTTTTCGACCACCTGCAGATCGTTGTCGCTCATCTGCGGGTAGATGTTTTTCAGCATGGTGGCCATCTGCTCGACGGGCACGGTGGCCACCGGCAGGAGGCGCACCTGGATGCTGGAATCCTTGGCCGAATCGTCAAATTGGGCGATGAGCGCCTCAATCTCGGGGATGTCCTGGCGGCGGGCGATCACGGTGAGTGAATTGGCGAGCGAATCGGATTCCACCACCACCTTGTTTTCCTTGTCCCGGTCTTCAAACATGGTCTCCAGCTTGTAAGCGACATCGAAGGCGCTGGCATTTTTCAGCCAGTAAAACTGCACCTCGCGGTCCGATTTATCCGGTTTTTTGTCCAGCGTCTTGAGCAGTTGTTCCACCAGTTTGAAATAGTCGGGGGACGCCGACACCACCAGGCTATTGGACCGATCATCGGTGGAAACCGTAAAATTTCCTTCGCGGCCTCCGCCGCGGCCGGTTCGGGCGTGGCTGCGGGCCATGCCCTGGAGGATCTGGGTGATGGTCCGGCTCATCTCCTTGGCCGTCCCGTATTCCAGCTTAAAAATGCGCACCTCCGGATCATCGGAGACGCTGTCCTGATCCACTTCCTTGATCAGGGTGATCACCTTGCGGACTTCCTCGGGAGGGCCGTTGATCAGCAGGCTTTTAGTGGCGGGTATGGGGGTCAGGGTCACCCGCGGCGGCTGCCCGCGGCCTCCGCCGCCGCCGCCACTTTTGGAAGTCAGGGTCTGATTGATGGCCATGGCCACCGCCTCGGGATCGGCTTTGCTGAGCTGGACCATCCTGATGGAGGCGGCGCCGTCAGCCTCCGAACGGTCGAGGTTGCGGATCAGCTCGGCGGCCAGGAGCAGCTTTTTGGGGGTCGCCTGGATCACCAACGAGTTGATGGCGGGGGCGGCCATGACCCGGAAATCCTGGGCGCCGGCTGAGCGGCGGAAAAATCCGGGCTGGGAGGAGTCCGGAGGGGCTCCGCCTCCGAAGCGCCCCAGGCCGCGGCCGGATTCGATGAGCATGCTTTCCAGCACGGCGGCGGTCTGCTGGGCGTCGCTGTATTGCAGCTTGAAGGTGCGGATCTCCACGGTGATTTCAGAGGCGGCCTGGAGTTCGGTGATCAGCTGCTCGACCTGTTTGAACTGGTCGCTCAGGGCGGCCACGATCAGCGAATTGGAGGTGGCATCGGCCTCAAAACGCGGGGGAATATAATCGGGCGACATCACCCGGCGGCGGTCCTGGCGCTCGGTGAAGAGCCGCCCCATGGTCGCCGCCAGTTCGGTGGCGTTGCCCTTGGTGAGGCGGAAGGTTTTCACTTCCATGCCGGAGCGGGCGGACTCGACATCCAGGCTGCGGATCACCTCCGCCACGCGGTCGAGGGCTGAGACGGCGGCCTCGACCACCAGCGTCTTGTCGTCGGGGGCGGCGGTGACGGCCAGGTAACGGGAGGGGACCCGGCCCTGATAATGGGCGAACAATTGCTGCACCATGGTGGCGACGGAAGCGGCGGAGTTATGCTTCAGGGGAAACAGCCGCACCTGCCGCTCCGCCCCATCGCCGCTCTGCTCAAGCTTGGACACGATTTCCTGCAGAACCTTCATGTGGGTTTGGCTGGCGGCCACGATGAGGCGGTTGCTGATGAAATCCCCCGTGATGATGGCGTCAGCCGGGCCGCTGTTGGTCATGCCCTTGATCTGGTCGAGGTAAAGATCCTTCACCCGGGTGGCCACCTCGGAGGCCAGGCCCAGCTTGACGCTGAACACGCGGATCTCCCGCGGCTCGCGGTCCAGCAGGCTGTCCAGCTTTTCGATGATTTCGGTGGCCGCCTGCAGATCGTTGCTGTCCCCGGAGATGATGAGGATCTTGGTTTGCGGATCGGCCCCGGCGCTGATGCGCGGCAGGGCGCGGCCGCCCCGGTTGGCGCCGCCGAGGACCGTGGAGATGATGGTGGCCATCTGGTTGGGATCCTGGGTTTTGAGCTGGAACACCTTGGTGGTGGCGGTGCGCGCGCTCACCGTGTCCAGCTTCTTGATGATCTCCTCCACCGTTTCCAGCTCATCCGCCGGGCCGGACACCAGGAGCCGGTTCGTCGTGCGGTCCGCCAGGATCAGCATCTGGGAGGCCACGGCCGGACGCTCCTTGCGCTGGGCCTTATAAAGGGATTGGACGTTGGCCGCCAATTCCGAGGCGGACGCGGTGGTCAAATCGTAAACGCGGGTCTGGGTGTTTTTTTTGGCCTGGTTGGCGGTCAGGCTCTTGATGATGCCCTGGATGGCTTCCAAGTGGTTGGTGGGCGCGGTCACCACGATGCGTCCGCTCTGCGGGTCGGCCAGGATCAGGGCGTCCGCGGGATCGTCCGCCGGCTTGTCTTTCCACGCCTCACGGTAAAGCTGCTGCACCAGCGGCTGCATGGCCTGCACATCCTCGGGCTGGCCGACGTCGAAGATCTCCATCTTGCGGGGGGAACGCTCCCCTAATTTATCGAGCTGCTCGATGATGTTTTCGGCGGCCTGCAGGTCGGTCGAATCGCCCGACATGACGAGCACGCGGCTGGCGGTGTCCGCCGCCACCGTGATGCGCGGGAGGGCCCGGCCGCGGCGGCTGCCCCCGCCCAAAGCCTGCGAAAGGATGGAGGCCATCTGGGAGGGATCCATCCGCTGCAGCTTGAACAGCCGGGTGGTGCTGGTACGCGGGCTCACCGTATCCAGTTTCTTGATGATCTCCTCGACGGCATCCATTTCCTCAGCCGGCCCCGACACAAGCAGGCGGTTGGTGGTGGTGTCCGGCAGGATGAGCATCTGCGCCGCCAGGGCCGGGCGCTGTTTCCGCTGGGCCCGGTAAAGAGCCTGTACGGTGGCAGATAATTCCCCGGCGGAGGCGGTGGTCAGATCATAGACGCGGGTATCAATGGCGCTGGATTTGGTGACCCCGGTGGTCAGCTGCTTGACAATGGCCTGGATGCTGGCGAGGTGGTTGGTGGGGGCGGTAACCACGAGGCGGCCGGCCTCCGAATCGCCCAGGATCAGGGCATCGGGCGGATCGTCGGCCGGCTTGTCCTTCCACTCCTCGCGGTAAAGCTGCTGCACCAGGGGCAGCACCCGCTGCACGTCCTCCATCTGGCCCACATCAAAAATCTGCATCTGGCGCGGGGAACGCTCGTTCAGCTTGTCCAGCTGCTCGATCATTTTTTCGGCCGCCTGCAGGTCGGCGCTTTCACCGGAGAGAATGAGGATGCGGGCGGTGCTGTCCGCCGCCACCGTGATGCGTGGCAGGTTGCGCCCCCGGCGGCCGCCGCCGCCCCAGGCCTGGGACAGGATGGACGACATCTGCGTGGCATCCATCCGCTGCATTTTGTAAATCTTGGTGATGCTGGTGCGCGGGCTGACCGTATCGAGCTTCTTGATGATCTCCTCCACAGTGTTCAACTCTTCCACCGGCCCGGATACCAGCAGCCGGTTGGTCATCAGGTCCGGCAGGATGAGCATTTGCGAAGCCAGGGCGGGCCGCTGCTTGCGCTGGGCCCGGTAAAGGGATTGCACCGTGGTGGACAGCTCCCCCGCCGAGGCGTTGGTGAGGTCATAAACCCGCGTTTCAACCGAGCCGGCTTTGGCCGCGCTGGAGGTGAGCCGTTTGACGATGCCCTGGATGGCCGCGATGTGGTTGGACGGGGCCGTGACCACCAGGCGCCCCGATTCCGAGTCGCCCATGATCAAGCCATCGGCGGGATCGTCGGCCGGCTTCTCCTTCCACTCCTCCCGGTAAAGCTGCTGCACCATGGGCAGAAGGCGCTGCACATCCTCCGGCTGGCCCACGTCGAAAATCTCCATCTGGCGGGGCGAGCGCTCCCCCAGCTTGTCCAGCTGCTCGATCATTTTTTCGGCCGCCTGCAGGTCGGCATTCTCACCGGACAGGATCAGGACGCGGGTGCTGGTGTCCGCCGCCACTGTGATGCGCGGCAGGTTGCGCCCCCGGCGGCCGCCACCGCCCCAGGCCTGGGAAAGGATGGAAACCATCTGGGAGGGGTCCATCCGCTGGAGCTTGTAGATCTTGGTGATGCTGGTGCGCGGGCTGACCGTATCGAGCTTCTTGATGATCTCCTCCACAGTGTTCAACTCTTCCACCGGCCCGGATACCAGCAGCCGGTTGGTCATCAGGTCCGGCAGGATGAGCATTTGCGAAGCCAGGGCGGGCCGCTGCTTGCGCTGGGCCCGGTAAAGGGATTGCACCGTGGTGGACAGCTCCCCCGCCGAGGCGTTGGTGAGGTCATAAACCCGCGTTTCAACCGAGCCGGCTTTGGCCGCGCTGGAGGTGAGCCGTTTGACGATGCCCTGGATGGCCGCGATGTGGTTGGACGGGGCCGTGACCACCAGGCGCCCCGATTCCGAGTCGCCCATGATCAAGCCATCGGCGGGATCGTCGGCCGGCTTCTCCTTCCACTCCTCCCGGTAAAGCTGCTGCACCATGGGCAGAAGGCGCTGCACATCCTCCGGCTGGCCCACGTCGAAAATCTCCATCTGGCGGGGCGAGCGCTCCCCCAGCTTGTCCAGCTGCTCGATGATTTTCTCGGCGGATTGCAGGTCCGCATTCTCGCCCGACATGATCAGCACCCGGGTGCTGGCATCAGCCGCCACCGTGATGCGTGGCTGGCCGCGCGCGCGGCGCCCGCCCGGCCCCATCCCCTGCCCCGGGTAGCCGCCGCCCATGGCCTGGGTCAGGATGGACACCATCAGCGAGGGTTCCATCCGCTGGAGCTTGAAAATGCGGGTGATGCTGGTGCGCGGGCTGACGGTGTCGAGCTTTTTGACGATCTGCTCCACGGCCTCCAATTCCTCGGCCGGGCCGGAAACCAGCAGCCGGTTGGTGGCGGTATCGGGCAAAATCAACATCTGGGAGGCCACGCCCGGTTTTTGTTTCCGCTGGACCCGGTAAAGGGATTGGACCGTGGCGGCCAGATCGTTGGCGGTGGCGGTGGTCAAATCATAAACCCTGGTTTCGGGCTTGCTGGTGGATTCGCCCCCGGAAGCCACCCGCTTGATGATGGTTTGGATGGCGGCGATGTGATTGGAAGGCGCCGTCACCAGGATGCGGCCGCCGGCCGGGTCCGCCAAAATCTGGGCATCCGCGGGGTCGTCAGGGGCCTTGGACCGCCACTCCTCCCGGTAGGTCTGCTGAATCAGCGGCAGCAGCCGCTGCACATCATCCGCCTCCCCGAGGTCGAAAATTTCCGTGACGCGGGCCGACTGCCCTTTGCCATCCAGCTGTTCAATCAAGGAAGTGATCTGCTGGAAATCGGTGGGCGTCCCGCTCACCACCAGGCTGTTGCTGATATCATCGGGAGTCACCACCATGCCCCGGCCGCCGGCCCGGCGGGGATCCCGGTTGAGGATCGAATTGACGATCACGGGCGCGATCTGCCGGGCATTGGCGCTTTTGAGCTTGAATACCCGCAAGCTGCCGGGCTGGTCGGACGGTTTGTCCACCTGCTCGATCAGCTTGGCAATCAGGTCCATCTCATCGCGCGGGCCGCAGAGGATGATGCGATTGGAGCCGGCATCGGGAATCAGCTTGAGCTGGGAAACCCGGTTGGCGCCAAAGTGATTCCGCAGCAGCTCGGTGTAAACCTCGCGCACCAGGCTGATGGCGGTGGCGGGGTCGGTGGATTTCAGCTCGATGAACCGCATCTCCTTGGAGGCCAGCTGGGGCTCGGAATCCAGGGCCTGGATCAACTGGGCGGCCGCGTCCGCCGTCTCCGGCTTGCCGCTGACCACCAGGCTGTTGCTGCGCGCATCCACCAGGATGCGCAAATTTTGCCGCTGACTGGCGAAGTTCTGTTCCACCAGGGCGGACAGATCGACGGCCATGGCGTGCTGGAGCCGGATCACGCGCGTCTCCTCCCTGGCGGGTTTGGCCTCGGCCGGATCCAGCTGCCGGATGATCGCCTCCATGCGGGCGATTTCCGCCTCCGGCCCGCTCACCAGAACGCGGTTGGCCTTGGCCTCCGCCACCAGGGTGGCCTTGGTGGAGGGGGCGGAAGGCAGGGCATTGACCTGTTCGGTATAGAGCCGTTCCGCCAAAGTGACCAGTTCAGCCACCGGGCGGCCGCGGATTTCCAGGGAGCGCAATTGAACTGGCGAGGAGGCCGGCGATTTTTCCTCCAGCTGGCCGATGATCGCCTCGATCCGCGCAATTTCGGCCTCCGGGCCGCTGACCAGGATGCGGTTGGCTTTGGCTTCCGGCACCAAGGTGGCTTTGGCGCGCGGCGGCGTGGAGAGGCTGTTGATCTGCTCGGTGTAAAGCTTCTCGGCGAGCGGCACCAGCTCCGCCACCGAACGGCCCTTCACTTCAATCAGCCGCAATTGAACCGGGGATGCCTCGGGAGCCTTTTCCTCCAACTGGCGGATGATGGCCTCCACCCGGGCGATCTCGGTTTCCGGGCCGCTCACCAGAATGCGGTTGGATTTGGCCTCCACGACCAGGGTGGCCTTGGCGGTGGGCGGAGCCAGCAAACTGTTGATCTGCTCGGTGTAAAGCTTCTCCGCCAGGGGAACCAGTTCCACCACCGACCGGCCCTTCACTTCAATCAGCCGCAATTGGACCGGGGAAGCCGCCGGAGCCTTTTCCTCCAATTGGCGGATGATGGCCTCCACCCGGGCGATCTCGGTTTCCGGGCCGCTCACCAGAATGCGGTTGGATTTGGCCTCGACGATCAGGGTGGCCTTGGCGGCTGGCGGACTGGGCAGGCTGTTGATCTGCTCGGTGTAAAGCTTCTCGGCGAGCGGCACCAACTCCACCACCGACCGGCCTTTCAATTCAAACGAGCGCAAAATAACCGGCGGAGCCGCCGGCGCTTTTTCCTCCAACTGGCGGATGATCGCCTCCATCCGGACGGCCTCGGTTTCCGGGCCGCTGACCAAAATCCGGTTGGATTTGGCCTCGACGATCAGGGTGGCTTTGACGGGCGGGGGCGCCGGCAGGCTGTTGATCTGCTCGGTGTAGAGCTTTTCGGCCAGGGGCACTAATTCCGCCACGGAGCGGCCTTTGACATCGATGGGCCGCAGCTGCGAAGGGGCCGCCACCGGCGCCCTGGCTTCCAGCTGGCGGATAATTGCCTCCACCCGGGCAATCTCGGTTTCCGGGCCGCTGACCAGCACGCGGTTGGACTTGGCCTCGGCCACCAAGGTGGCCTTGACGGGCGGGGGGGTGGTGAGGTTGGTGACTTGTTCCGAATAAAGTTTTTCCGCCAAGAGCACCAGTTCCGCCACCGGGCGGCCTTTGACATCGATCGAACTCAGCTGAACCGAAGCGGAAGCCGCGGTGGATTCATCCACCTGGCGGATGATGGCTTCCACCCGCGCGATCTCGGTTTCCGGGCCGCTCACCAGGATCCGGTTGGCCTTGGCTTCCACCAGCAAACTGGCTTTGGCCACGGGCGGAGTGGGCAGGCTGTTGACCTGGTCGCTGTAGAGGCGTTCGACCAGGGTGGAAAGGTCCGCGGCCGCGCGGCCTTTCACGTCGAAGGACCGCAATTGCACCATGGCCGCCGCCGGGGCTTTTTCCATGAGCTGTCTGACAATGGCTTCAACGCGGGCGATTTCGGCTTCCGGCCCGCTGACGATGATCCGGCTGGCCTTGCTCTCCGGAAACAGGGTGGCCTTGACCACGGGCGCCATGGGCAGACTTTTGACCTGGTCGCCATAGAGCCGTTCCGCCAGGCCGGACAACTCGTTGACCGGGCGGCCCTGGACATCGATGGACCGCATGACGATGGGCTCAGCCTGCACCACGTTTTCATCAAGCTGTTTCACGATCTCCTCTGCCCGCTGAACGTCGCCCGGCGAACCGATGGTGATGACCCGCCGGGTATTGGCATCGGTGGTGACCCGCAGGCCCTGGGACGGACGGCCGCCAACGCCCCGCCGCACCAGGGTATCGGAGATCACCTTGGCCACGCTGGCCGGGTCGCTGGAGCGGAGCTGGAACACGCGGGTGATGAAAATATCCTCGGAGGTGGTGGGCTTGCCGCTGGCGCCGGTGTCGATCCGCCGCACCAGCTCTTCAATGGAGTCCAGCTGGCCGGCCACCGGGGCGGTCACAATCAGGCGGTTGTAGGTGGTGTCGATGATCAACCGGGCCCGGGTGGAAGATTCGCGGACGGATTCCCCCATGCCGGCCACGCCGGGCACCGCCTGGCGGATCATGCGGGCCAAATCCTCGGCCTCCATGGTCTGCGGGTAGAAGATCTTCACATCGCTGGCCCGGGCGCCCTGTTTGTCCTCGAAGCGCTTCACCAACTCCTCCGCCAGGGCGATCCGCTCGGTCGGCCCGTAGAGCACCAAGGTTTTGGAGGCCTCATCCCATACGGCGGTGACGTAGTCATTAGGGTCGGGAGGCAGGGCATCGAATTTTTTCTGCTGCTCATTGTAGCGGGTGCGGGTGGGCGCGGTGGCCACCCCGAAGGTCCGGTTGATCAGGTCGGTCACGATCGCCCCGGAGGAATGGACCAGGTTGATCGTCTTCATCTGCCGGTCAGCCGGGGCGGCGGTGTCGATCTGCGCCAGCAGGTGGCCGATGCGCTTGATGTTGTCGAGGCGGTCCGTGATGATCAGCCCCCGGTTCCGGGGCAGCGGAGCCATCGATCCGGCGTTGGACAGCATCGGAGTGATGGACTGCGAAACTTCACTGGGGTCGGCCACCTGCAGTTTCATCACCACGGTGACCACTTCGCCGGGGCGCACATCGCCGGACGGTTCCTGGCCGCGCAGGATTTTCAGCGCCATCTGGGGCAGTTTCTTGAAGGGCACCAGGCGCAGGTAGCGGTCGCTCTCCACCAGCATCACATCCTTCATGGAGAGGACCAGGTTCAGCGTGTCCAGCGCCTCCTGGTAATTGTACGGCTGGGGGTCGGCGAAGGTCAGACTGCCCTCCACCTTCACATCCGTCACCAGCGGCCGATTCACCATTTGGGCAAAGCGCTCCACGACATCCATGTAGGGGATGCCATCAAACTGGAACCGGATGTTGCGTTCGGCCTCCGCCGCCGCCACGGGCACGGCATTGGTGGCCGCCGGAGCGGCTTCAGCGCGGGCAGGTGGATCGTTGGTGGCCGGCAAGGCGGGCGCCGGAACCGCCGCCGCCGCCACGGGCGCGGGGTTGGTGGCCGCCGGAGCGGCTTCGGCGCGGGCGGGCGGAGCATTGGTGGCCGGCAAGGCGGGGCCCAGCAAGGATGGGGGGTCGGCCGGCGGGGCATTGGTTGGGTTGGGAGCCGGTTCAGCGGCCATGACCGCCGCCGACACCAGCATCCATTGCGCAACTAGGTTGAGTTTTTTCATGATCGTAAAATTAGTTATGGGTTGAGCCCCGGGGGAAGCTGGTCCGCTGGGATGGGGAATTTGTCCGCCAGGGTCTGGCCTTTTTCGACGGCATACAGCCCGTCGCCAACCTTCCAGATCAAACGGCTGAAGGATTGCAGCAGCGGGTTGCCATGCATGGGCATCGTCCGGTAGTCAATCGCCAGCAACTGCCCATCCAACAGCGGCTGGCCGGGGCGGCAGGCCAGGGTTTGGTTTTTTTCCAAATCCCGGATCAGGGCTTCGGCCTGCCCGTTCCAGGTGGAAAGGGAAATGATCCTGAAGGCCTTGAGATTGGGGCCGGCGGGGGCCGGCGGGGGCGCTGGTTGAGCCACCTTGGTTTCCGGCGCGGCGGCCGGATCCCGGCGGATGTATGGCCGGAACAGATCCCGCTCCAGAATGCCCGCATAAAGCTGGCGTTCCTCGCTTTTCAAGCTGGCGGTGATGGCCAGATCCTGGCGTTTGACCTCCGGGGAGGGATCCAGCACCAGGGTCACAAACCGGAACCGCACCCGCACCCGGCCGGGCTGGTCGCTGGCGGACAACACCAGGTTTTGGATGCGGTGCAGGGCCGGGCTGGCCTCCAGGAGGTAAACGAGATCGACGATTTTTTCCAGCCCCCCCTCCCCTTGCACAGACCAGCCAACCTCCCGGGCGCCGCGCAGCTTCACCGGCCCCACGGGAACGCGGGTGAAAGATTCCTCCCGCAAACCCAGCTGGACAATTTTTTGATTGAGCATGGCCCCCATCGCCGCGGTGGCGCTATCAACCTCCGGGGCGAAGGTGCGCCGGGCCTGGCTTTTGAGGAAGTTATCGGAGGCGAAATAAGCCTGCTGCTCCTTTTGGACCGTTTGGAGCCCCAGACGCACCTGCCGGATTTGATTGTCCAGAACCTTGAGCGGCTTGACCAGGATGGAACGGATGCCGAGGATCAGGCCAAAGCCACCGACCAGGGACAAAACCGTGCGGACCAGCTTGCGTTCACGTGCGTTCATGGCCGGGCCTTTCGTTCGCCATCCTCCCGTTTGCGGAAGCGGCGCTGCTCCGGAGCGGGTGCCGCCTTTGCCGCCGGGGGTGGCGGCTCTGGCGCCGCCACCGCTGCCGCCGGAGCGGCCGGAGCGGCCGGACCAGCGGCCGGAGCAGCGGCGGGGGCGGGAGCCGGAGCGGGCGGGGAAACCGGAGCGGGTTTGGCGGCCCCGCGGGGCGGCTTCTTGCCATCCAGCGAGGCATCGTCTTCCATCCGCGCCGGGTATTGGAGCTTGGCCAATTCGATCTTCATCTTGCGCGGGATCTCCAGCTCGAAATTTGCCTGAAACCCATATCCGTAGCGATCCCCGGAAGGGGTGACGGCCGAGGGTTTGACATCGTAACCGGCCTGGCGCAGGCGGGCATCCAGCCGGGTGATGATTTCACCGCCGCGGGCTTTGACCGAAAGGTGGATGGCGCCGCGGGCGCCGGTGCCCACCGAGGTCACGTAAAGGTGCTCGCTGGACGGCAGCAAGGAACTGAGGAAAGCCAGGTGATCCAGCCAGAGGCGGTCCTCCGCCAGCCAATCCTTCACGGTTTTTTCCTGCAGGCGCGCCTGCCGGTAAAGCGGCCGGCTTTTGCCGGCGGCGGCCAGCTGGCTTTGCAGCGAATCCTTGACCGCCTGCCGGCGGTGCACCAGGAAGGAGCGGACCCCCATGACACTTGACGCCAAAAGCGAAATGCCCACCGCCAGCAAAAGCATCCTGGCCCGCTTGCCGAGGCCTGGCGGGGACGGCCGCTTGGGATTCAAAAAATCGAAGGGCAGGCCCGCGGGATCGAACATGCCAAAAGCCAGGCCGAAGGCGGCGATGGCGCCCGAGGCCTGGGCCTGGTCGGCATCGGCCAGTTTCAGGATGCGGGCTGGGTCCAAAATTTCACAGGGGATGCGCAGACGGCGGCTCAACTCATCAACCACCGCCTGGGTCCCCTGCTTCATGCCGGCCAAAAAGATGTGCGTGACGCGGTCGTGATGCTCCATGCCCTCGTAGCTGTGCAGGCTGCGCACCACCTCGATGGTGACGTGCTCCACCACGAACGCTTCCTCATGCAAGCGCCCGCCCCTCACCGGTTCCTCGAAGTCCTCCTCGCCGGGGGCGGTCGGGGGACGCAGCGAAGCCATGCGGCTGAAGACCAGCTCCCGGTTGTTCAGCACATCGATCACCAATTCATCAGGCCGCAGGGAAACCAAAGCCAGGCAGTGATCGCTCTCGTCCAGGTCGCACAGATCCACGCAGCGCGCATTGGCGTAGGAACTCAAGCCCAGGGAGGCGAGCCGCAATCCCGCCGCCTGGGCCAGTTGCTGATACTCGGCCAGGACCTCTTTTTTCACGGCCGCCACCAGCACCTGCAAATTATCCGCGGGCACCCCTTCAGCGGGGGGCGGCTCCAGGGCGGAGGGCGCAGCCGGCGCCTCCACCCGTTCGGCCAGCACCTTGTAGTCCACCACGGCATCCTCCAGCCGGAAAGGCAGATCCTTGCTGATCTGGAACCGCACCATGGCGGCCATATCCGAGCCGGAATTGGCCTTGGGCAGGGACAAGGTCCGCAGGACCACTGAAGCGCGCGGTATGCCCATGACCACCTGGCCGGCCTTGAGGCCCAGGCGGCGCAAGGTGGCGGCGATCGCCTCCCCCCGGGCCTTGACATCCGCGGCCTCCCCCTCCCCCAACTCCAGGCGTTCGGCAGCGAACCGGGTCACCCGGGTCCGGCCAAAGCGCTGCACGGCCTGCACCACGTTGAGCAGCGAGCCATCCAAATCAATGGCTGTGACCACGGCCCGCCGGGCCCAAAAGGCGTGCTTAAAACCGCTCCAGCGGCTTTGCAGCGAGGCAACTGACTTGGTTAAAACTGGGTCGGCCATGATTGTATTATCCCCCCTTACCTATCTTTCTTTCCGGTTGGCGACAAGCGATTTACGCGGCGGCCAGCCGCCGGGTTCAAAGCCGCCGTTTGCCGCGGGCGCGGTCCCGCCTGGCTGATTTGGTCCTGCGGAGAAGCTTCCAACTTGAACGGCAGGCCCAGGCGCGTGAGATCGCGCAGGAACAGGATCTGGGGCGGATTGCAGGCCACATCGACAATGGCTTCCAGCACGCGGTAGCGCCCGGCCGGAGTGGAAAAACCCACCACATGAAAATGGAATTGGCAGCTGCGGCTGGTAATCAGGGGGGCCACTTTCTTGTATGCCTCCGCGTCCATTAATCCCTGCTGGACCAGCCAGGCGGTGGTCTGCATCTGGTCCGCGCTCAGCCCGCGCCGCGCCGCCAGGATGCCGTCCGCAACGGCGTCATCCACCCCCGGCAGCAAGGCCAGGATTTCCTTGGGGGCCGTGTTGAGATTGATGAGCCCGTCCAAACGGGCCGCATTAGTGCCGGTGCAGCGGTCCAGCAGCACCGCCAGTTCGGCCGCCCCCACCCCGGAAGCCAGCTCCTCCTCGGCGCCGTTGTCACCTTTGAATTTGCCGCTGGCTTCCAGCAGCTCGGAGGGATGATTGAGCTTGCGGTTCTCCCGGCGCATCGCCGCCACGTAGGCCACCACGGCGGAAGGCAGGCTGAGGGTGGAAAGATCAGCGTTGGTGTCATTGAGATCCAGGCGGGGCTGGCCCTGGCTGTTGACATTAGGCTCATAGGCCACCACGGTCAGAAAGTGCCGCAGGCCGAGGTCCAGCAAATTCCGCATCCCCGCGGAGCCAGGATCCGGCGCCGGCATTCCGCCAGCCCCAGCCTCGGCTCCAGCCCCGGCTCCGGCCGCGTCCACCTGGAAATTCAGGTCCACATCCTTGCCGTAAAGCAGGCGGATATCGTGCCCGGAGTTCAAGAACACCGCATCCAACAGCTGCGCCGTGCTATTGCCCGGCGAACCACCGGTGGCGGCCGCAGCCGCGGCCGGCCGCCCCGCGGGGGTTTTATTGGTGGCCGCGCCGGAACCGGAATCCCGGAGCGCCGCAGGGTTGGTCAGCTCCTCCGCCAGCTCGGGGCTGGCCGCCACCAGGTTGGTGAACACTTGGTTGGTATAGGCGGCCCATTGGGAACCGGCATCCTCGGCGGTCCGGGCCGCGGACAGCAGGCGGGTCAGCAAGGCGGGATCGGCCCGCCGCAGATCATATTTTCCGGCTTCATCGGTCATCCCATACCGGACGCTATCCGTCTCCAGGATGCCCTCCGAAAAAACGCTGTAATACCATTGGGAGGAACCGTCATCACAAACGAACTGCCGCTGGAACATCGCCGGATTGTCCTGCCACTCAAAGGATCCGGGGACAATTTGCCGGGCCTGGCTGATGGCCTGCTGCAGGCCGCTCATGGCCGTGGCCCAAGCCTGCTCGCCCTGCTCGCCCGCGGCGGCGGCAGTTTGATCCGCGTGCATGGAATACATCAGGCTCACGGCCACCATCGCCGTCAGGATGATGACGACCAAAACGGAATGGATGATAAAACCCGCCCGGCCGGTGAGGCGGCGTTCAGCGGGCGGGCAGGGCCGGATCGGGCCGCCGCCGGGACGGCGATGGCGGGTCATTGATTCCATGACCCCTCCGTTGACTCGCTGGCGGCCGGACTGGATGGTTTGGCAAGGGGCAGGAAAATAATCCGCCGGAACACTTCCGGCTGGCTGGTGGAGGTTTCCAAACTGGCAAAGGAGGTGGCGTTGGTGTCGGTTTCCTCTGCCGGCGGCTCAAAACCGATGCTGACCTCCACCCCCGCCGGCAATTCTTTGGAACTCCAGGAACCCGCCCAGTTCGTGCCGGCCCAGAAACGAAAACCGACGTAGCAAATGTCCCTGGCCACCGTGTTGTTCAAGCGCGGGGCAGGCACCGGGGCATTGGTTTCCGGCCCGGTCTCCGCCAGCAGATTGGTATAGGCAGGAACCGGATTGGCCGGCCAGCCCCCCAATTCGTTCGTGGCGTCCGCCATGTCCGCCGGGTCCGCCGGGCTGTTGGTGGCCGGTGCTGGCTCCCAGGCGGCCGGAGCGCCACCGGGCGCCCACGCGGTTTCGGTGCGTTCGAGCGAATTGGCGGCGAAGTTGGTCACGTTGGTGTCGGCGGACAGGGAGGCGGCCGCAATACTCAGGCGATACTGGATGATCTTCACCGTATTCAACGGCTTTTGAATCACCTGGTTGGTATCCGTTTCGCCAAGATGGACAATGGGCATGTCCGCCCGGACGAACCGGAGCTCATTGGAACTGCCGCTCAAGCCGGGATAAAGATCCGAACCGGGAACCGCGGTGCGCAACTCAGCCGTGATCCGGTCGAGCAACAAACGCACGGAAGTGATCCGGCTGGACTCTTTCAGCAAAGCCTCCCGCAGGTTCGCGGCCTGGTGGTAGTAAAACAAAACCACCACCAGCAATCCGCAGGCGATCAGCACGGCGATCATCACCTCCAGCAGCGTGAAGCCTGCGTCCCGTGAAGCATCGGAACTCGGGCGGCCGGCCAGGGGCGTTGGGAGATCAGTGTGCGTCATCGCGGGGTGGCTGAGGAAGCAAAGGAATTAGTGGACAGGCCGCCCGCAGGATTCACCGGCAGCAGCTGGGTCAACCGGTGCACCACCTCCAGCCGGGACTGCCGGACAATCACCTCCACCTGCTGGAGGTTGGAGTTCTGCTCAAAGCCCTCCCCAACTGGATTGGCCTGCACCTCCCAAGTCCAATCCTGGAAGGGCGGCAGGAACGGCTCCGGGGAGGCCGTTTGCGGATCCTTGATGCCGAGCTGGATTTCAGACATCACGGAAATCGCCAGGTTAAGGGCATGGGTGCCAACCCGCAGGCGATCGACCGCGGCCACCGAGGCCTGCATGCCCCCCGAAATGATGGCCACCGCGAAGAGGAACAAACCCAGGGACAGAACCACCTCCAAAAGGACCGTGCCCCGCAGCCTGGCCACCTGCGCCATCCGGTTCGTTTTCAAGCCTGGGTTGGAACAGCCCATGGTCATTCCCGTTTGGCCCGCACCCGCGGGAACCATCAAGGTTCAAGGAGCATCCAGCGCCGTCTTCTCCGCGGCTTCTTCAGCCGCGGGATCCTCCTCCGGCAGTTCCCCGGTGAAGGCTTCCTGGGAGACGGTGCCGGTGAAACCGTTCAAGGTGATTTGAATCCGCCGCTCATCTTCCGCATCGGCGGACACGAGCATGAAGGCCGCGGAATCCGAGGATCCATCGGGATAAAAAGTGATGGGGGCCGGAGCTGAGACGGAGGCGAGGTCATTGGTGGCCGGCAGGCTGGTGACATCGGCCAGATCCGTCTGGGCCAGGTAAGTATCGTTGGTGCTGGCCACCACCGCCTCCTCGGTATCCATTGGACGCACCGACTGCACCCAAGCCAGCAGGGATGATTGGCCATCCATCCAGAGGGGCTCATTCAAATCCCGGTAAACCCCCGGCTCATTGATGGGCTCGAGTTCGCATTTGATGCGGGGCTGATAACCGGCAGGCCCGGCGGCATTCGTGGTCACCGGATCAAATTGAATCTGAATCCGGCGCCCGGAATTGGCCGCTTCCGCCCGGGCAAAACGCAGCATGCTGGTGAAGCGGGAGGCGCCCTCATTCAACTGGGTGCCGCGCAGCATCCCGCCAAAATAGGTGACTGAAACCGCCGCCAGCAGCATCACCACCAGCACCACCAGCAGCATCTCAACCAGGGTGAAACCCCGTTTTGCCTGGCGTAAATTCATGTCGGTTATTTCGTGCCTGTTCCAGGACCAGAGCTGGTGCCACCGGTCCCACTGCTGTCTCCCCCATCAGTTCCAGCCTGGGCGTCTTCGTTGAAAAGCTTGATATCATCGTCAGTCTCGGGCTGGCCATCCGGCCCCGCTGAAAACAGTTTGTAGGGGACCCCGCTTTTGTTTTCTTCCGTGGTTTGGGTTTGGTCGATGGGCTGATAAACCAGTTTGTTGTTCCACGCATCCTCCAACTGGGTTCCCGGCTTCAGATAAGGCCCCTGCCACTTCTCGGCCAGGCGCTCGTTTTCAAACTGAGGCTTATTGACCAGCGCATTCAATCCGCCTTCATCTTCCGTGGGGTAATGCCCCACATTCAAACGGTAGGTGTCCAGCGCCGTCTGCACCTGCTGCAACATCAATTTCGTGGTGTTTTTTTCCGCGCCTTTTTGCTGGGGCAAAACAAACACAACCAAAGCCGTGGCCAGCATCATGATGATGACGATGACCAACAAAACTTCAATCAGTGTGAAACCGCCAACCCGATTCAACGACATTCCACGATTTGCGAGCCCTCTTATTTTCATAGTGTTACAAACGATCAATCAACTGAACCATCTTTGCGTGGCGGAAATGCGACACATCACCGAACCACTTGTCAGCGCCAGGCATCATTAATCTCTGCCGGCCTTACACCTTGCATTTTGATCGGCCCCTCCCTTTTCGGATCCACAATCCGGCCCGGAAAGAAGAAAAAACGATCACATTTGGGAATAGACGCTCCCTCCAAGTTATATATTCACCTAATAAGGCGAATAACGCCAATAAATTGTGCACTGGGCACCCCAGGGATGGCGAGCCAGATCAGACGCCAACCGGACCGGAAGCAGGGCTAAGCCAGGGCCCCATTACCGATTTTGAAGGCGATTTGATTCCAGTTTGCAAACTCCTCAAAACCAATATTTTGCGACTTAAGCTCCCCCGCCAGCCACCCCCGCGCAAAACGCCGCCGGGGCGATACCCGCAGGATGGGCTCCCAGTCCGGTCCGCCATCTCCGGCATAAGCCACTTCCGCTCCCGACGCAAGGGCGGCATTTACAATGGCAACTTTATCGATACCGGTTTCCCGGCAAACAAAACTGCCAGGCTCTGGAAAAACCATCCGCAGGCCCGTCGCCTCGGCGTAATCGCCGGGATTGGCGAAAACCACGGGCGCCAGGCCATGAGGCTCCAGGATTTTGCGGATATACCACTCACAACCAGCGGAGGCAACCACCACTTGCCATCCCTGTTTTTGCAGCTGTTGGAAAACCGCTGGCAGGGCCGGATCCAGCTCGGTGGACGCCAGAAAACCAGCGAGGTCTTGTTCGTTTAACCGGAGTTGGGAAAAAATCGCGGCCACCGCGTCGTAATGGGACAGCTGCCGGCGTTCATAGCCACTCCAGGCCGCCTCGGTCACGGGATTGGCATAGCGCGTCCGCACTAAATCCACCACTCCGTGGCGGGTCATGGTGCCGTCAAAATCGGTGATAAAAACCCGTTTGCCCCAGCCCATGGCCCGGGGTGGGAACCAGCCTGGCTGAGCTGCTTTGGTTAAACCAATGGTCATTTCCATGGCAATTTAAGGACGGCAAAAAGATTGGCAACGACGGAGCAACCGGTTTTCCAAAAAACCGGAAAAAAACGCGGGCCCCTGGCTCAGCCGATGGGGGGTGGATGCCGGTAGGTCTGGCGGGCGGGAACGGACACAAAAGCCGGGCGCTGGAGGTCGGAAAAAACCATGGCGGTCAACTTGCCCCCATAGCAGCAGCTGGTATCCAGACCGCAGGAAAATGGCCCTTGCATCACTTCCCCACACCGCCAGTGGCCGTGGACAACCACCCCAAACCGGCCGTCGTAAACCTCCTGCCAGGGCCGGGCGCCGGGCGCCCCGGCTTGGATCAGTTTCAGCATATTGCCAAAAGCATCCACGTGGCGGATGCGCACCAGGCGCCGCCGGGCCTCGCGGTTACGGTCCAAATCTTCGAGCGTGCGGTGGATCTGCGGGCAAATCCCGGCGTGAACCACCAGGAATCCGGGGCTTTTAAAAAAATAAGGGCGCCGGGCGATCCATTCCAGGTCGGCGGACGCCAGCTGGCGATACACTTGCAGCTGTGATTCGGCCAGCTGGGTCTCGGCGCCCAAAGCATGGGCCAGGAGGTGGTGGTAGCGCACGATTTTTTCCTCGTGATTGCCAGCCAGGGAAACTGCGCCGCCAGCGGACTCCAACTCCCGGACCCAGCGCAATACCCCCACGCTATCCGGCCCGCGGTCCACCAGATCCCCCACCAGCACCAATTGATCCCGGCCCGGCCGGTAGCCCACCTTGAGCAGCAGTTCGTGCAACTCCTCACGGCAGCCGTGAACATCCCCCACAATGATGTGCCGATCCGGTTTCATGCCACCCGCAGCCAAACCGTTTTCAAGTAGGCGGGCTCGGCCCGGCACACTGGGAAATCCGGCGGCTGGGGCACGTAGTGGCGCGCGGCCACCGTCCGGCCCGCCGCACGCACCGCCTGGCCCGCGGCGGCGAGGAATTTTTCGGCCGTGAAGCCGGCCGCATTGGCCGACACGAAAAGCACCCCGCCCGGCCGCAGGAGCGGCAGCGCCTGGCGGACCAGTTTGCCGCAATCCTCCTCCACTTGAAAGCGGCCGCTGGCTTTGGAGCTGGAAAAGGTGGGCGGATCCAAAAGGATGATTTCAAAGAGGTTTTGTTTTTTTGCCAGCCGCCGAAGCCAGTCAAAAACATCCCCGTGCAGGAATTCATGGCCGGCGGTTTCGAGGCCGTTCAAAAGCCAGTTATTCCGGCCCCACTCCAAGTATTTGCGGGATAAATCCACGTTGACGGTCCGGGCGCCCGCCCGCGCCGCGCAAAGGGAAAATCCACAGGTATAGGCAAAGGTGTTCAGCACCCGTGCCTGGGCCATGCCGGCGGGCCACACGGGAAAGCCCGCCGCAATGTGGTTGGCCAGCAGGCGGCGCCGGTTATCCCGTTGATCCAAAAACAATCCCACGGAATAGCCTTCGCTGCGCCGCAGGGTGAAACGCAATCCATTCTCCCGGATCACCCACTCCTCCGGCGCCGGATTCCCAGCCACATCTTCCAGGAGCACGCGGTCCCGGATCTGGCGCGGATTCCGCAGGAGCGGTTTGTGGCAGGCGCCCTGCAATCCCATGGCTTGCTGGAAGCCGGCCAGCCGCTCCTTTTGGGGACCGCTCAAGGCGGCTTCGCTTTGCGAGCGCAGCCAGGCGCCCAGGCGGTCCACATACCATCCCGGGCCTCCATCAGCGGCCCCATGCAGCAGGCGAAAGGCATCGGTCTCCGCGGGATCGATCAAGGCCGCCCGCAATTGCCAGGCGGGATGGGCATCCCAGTCGATAGGGGCGCGCAACGTGAGGGGCTTGCCCGTCGCCGGATGCTGCAAAGTCAATTCCCAGGCATGGAGATAAGCGCGGGGGGAAGCAGCGCCACCATAAAGGACATCCCCCAGGATGGGCAGGCCGCTTTGGGCGGCGTGAACCCGGATCTGGTGGGTGCGGCCGGTTTGCGGCCAGGCGGCCCACTGGAACCGGTTCCGGTATTTTTCCGTGAACGCAAAACGGGTCGTTGCCTCCTGCCCGCCACCGGTGGTGACGGAGGCGTATTTATCCCCCAAACGCGCCAGGCGGGAAGTGACGGAAAAGGTTTTTTGCGGATGATCGCGAGCGGTGAGGAATACATACTGCTTGCGGATCTCGTGCCGGGTGAACTGCCCGGTGAGGGAACCGCTGGCGAGGGGGGTCTTGGCAAAAACCATCACCCCGGAAGTTTCCTTGTCCAGCCGGTGGATGATGGCCAGGCCCGCCCAGCGCGGCTCCCGGTGGCGCAGCCAGTCATAAATCCCCTCCCCCGCATAAGGCGCCGGAGAGTGGGTATTCAGGCCCGCCGGTTTGTTGATGGCCAGGAGGTGGTCGTCCTCAAAAATCAGGCAGGGGATCATGCTCACCAGAAATTCCAGGCGGGGCGAAAAACCACCCACAAACCGAGCAGGAAATTGGTGATGGCGTGGGCCACGATGGCGTCCCCGAGCCGTTTTTTCCAGCAAACCAGCCCCTGGTAGGCGAAAGCACACAAAACCGCGGCCAGCCATTGATAATGGGAGGAGGCGAAGATCAAGGCCGTCAGCAGAAACGAAACCGGGTAAAACCGCCCCATCGCTGCCGCTTGGAAATCGGGCTTGTGCAGCCAGCGGTAGAGGAACGACCGGTAAAAAACCTCCTCGATGGGCGGAACCACCAGGCTGGACCCCAGCAGGCGGACGACGATGAACAACCAGGCCAGCGGCGAATCCTGGCCGAAAGCCAGGTGCGGATTCCACGGTGGGGGAAGATCGGCGGGGGCCACCGAAGCCTGCCAGCCCAGCAGGAGCTTCAATTCCGGAATCGATTTGGGGTACGAATGGGCCAAACCCAGCGCCATCAAACCGCTGTCCAATCCCACCCACAAGACAAACACCCCCACGCCCACCACGCAGGCTTCCCAGCTTGGCTGCCACTTGATTTCAGCCACAAACGGAAGCACCGACCAGAGCAGGAAAGCGCCCGCCATGGTTTTAAGGAAATAAACCCAGAACTGGGAATTGGCCCCCAGCTTCCCCTGGAAACCGGTCAGGACCAGGTAAGCCAGCAGCGGCACAATCCGGGGGAGGACTGGCGATTTGCGCCAGTGGTTGCTCAGCCAATCCATGCCAGTCCCTATGGTTTGGCCCGCACGGTTTTCGTGCTGCCCTGGTAATCAAAGACCACCTCATCGCGGTGGACGGCCACCACCGACGCCCCATCCACTGAAGCGCCAGGGCCAACCAGCAGGCCGTTCACGATCGCGGTGGCCCGGCCGGGCCGGAAAAAAATACCCTGAATCTTGAGGGGCGGCCAGGTGATTGGGGCGGCCTCAGCGGCGGCAACCGCTGGCGCCGCGCCAACGGCGGGGGTTGATGGGGGATTGGTGGCGATGGGGGTGGCGTTCACCGCAGAAGCCACCGCCGGAGCGGGCGGGGATGCCTTGGCGGGTATTAACGATGGATGGGACGCTGGAACAGTGGCCGCCGGCGGCTTGGCCCGCTCCGCCGGGGGAGTTGGATGGACGACCGCCGCCGGCAAGGCGGGCACGGCGCTGGCCACGTCAGGACCGGGAGGGGGCGGGCTGGGTTTGCTCGCCTGGGAATTGGGGCCAACGACCGGTTTGGCCACCGGGGTTTCCGGCGGTTTTACGCCGGGATTCCCGGGCTTCGCCACGGCCTGGTTGGGGGCCGCCGCCAAGGGCTGGGAACTCATGCCTTGGGGAGGCGTCGGATGGTGCAGCTGAGTCCAAAGGAAAAATCCGCCCACCGAAAATAATACCACCAAGGCGATGGGCACGCCGAGCATCGCGGCCAGGTTTGGGCTGCCGCTTGAATCCACCGTTTGCAGCCGGATATCGGCCCCCGGCTGCGGCCCGCGCTCTTCAATGGTCTTGCTGGCACGTTTCAGGGCGTCATTGATCAAACTCATATAAAAATACCATCAGGCTTAATTCCAGGCCGTGTTCAGGACCATGCTCATTCGCTGGTTCCCCGGTTCTCTGCCTTGGTTGTCCACCCGCTGCCGATCGCTGCGCTTCAGCGCCCGCGCCAGCGGCCCCCCCTGCGCGGTGGGATCTCGTGTTCAACGCAGGCTGGAAAAACTCGTTATCATACCCCCATCCTGCCTTCCAATTCCCGGATTGCCAAGCCAACGATGCCGAAATTAATGCGATCGACTTGCTGGACGTAGGCGGCCAGCAGGCTTTTGTCGCAGACCGCATTCACCAGCCGCGGAATCCCCCGGGAATAAAAATAAATCCGCCACAAGGCCGCCGGAGTAAAAACCGGAACCCCCTTGGATCCGGAAATTTGCAGCCGGTGATGGATGTATTGGGTGATTTCCTGGCGGGACAGGGGCCGCAGGTGGTAACGCACCGTGATGCGCTGCCGCAACTGCCGCAGCCGGTGGTCATTCAAGCGTTTGCGCAACTCCGGCTGCCCCAGCAAAACGATCTGCAGCAGTTTCCGGCTGTCCGTTTCAAGATTGGACAACAACCGCACCTGCTCCAGCAGATCCAGCGTCAAATCCTGCGCCTCATCCACAATCAACACCGTATCCCGGCCCTGCTCCACCTGCTCAAAGAGGTGCTGATTGAGCATCGCGACGGTTTCCAGCCGGTCCAAACCGTGGACCGTCAGGCCAAACTCCATGGCGATGGCCTTCATGAGCTGGTTGGCATCCAGCACTGGATTGAGGATCAAAGCCGTGGAATAGTTGGGACCCAAATGTTCCAGCAAAGCCCGGCAGATGGTGGTTTTTCCGCAGCCCACTTCCCCGGTGATCTGCACGAATCCCTTCCGCTCGCGAATCCCAAAAAGGAGATGATTAAACGCCTCACGGTGTTTCGGGCTATAAAACAGGAAACGAGGATTAGGCGTTATATCAAAGGGTGGTTCGCTAAGGCCATAATATTCCAGATACACGGTGGAAGTCTAATCAGGAAACCGCTGAAATAAAGGAAAAAATGCCGCGCCGCGGCCCCTCGCCCCCTGGCCCGATTTGCGGATTGGACTCCCGGGCAGGCATCCGCTAGCCTCTGGCCCCTATGGATCGCATACTGGTATTTCTTTGGCTCGCCGGCGGCCTCCTGGCCGCCACGCCGGCGCCAGCGCCGGCCGGCTTCACCGCCGTGCCCTGCCGCCTGGAAGATTGGAAGCCGAACCGGCCGCCAGCCCCGGCCAGCCTGGCCCCCCAAAAGACCCCGGATGGGCAGGACGCGATGGCGTTCCCGTGCCAGATGGACCGGTTGGAGGAGCGCGCCTGGTGGGATCTGCCCGCCCCCTTGCGGCTGGCCGCCTGCGGCCGGGTGGCTTTGTGGATCAAAGCGGCCGGTGATATCCAGGCCATCAGTTCCAGCACTCTTTATTTCAACGCCGGCGCCGGCTGGTATGGCGCGCAGTTCGGCCCGCCCGAGGGCGAATGGCGGCGGGTGGTCCTGGACCGCTCCCAATTCATCCCTGAAGGCCAGCCGGAAGGCTGGAATGGGATCCGCGCCATCCGGTTGTCTTTCTGGAAAAACACGCCGGGCAGCGCGGTGGTTTACCTCGGCGGTCTGGAAGCCTTGAGCGCCCCGGTGGTGGTCGTCCGGAACACCCGCGCCGGCCGGTTCGTGGAAGCCTCCGCCAGCCGGCTGCAGGCCGCCCTGAAACAGAGCGGCATCGAGGCCGACCTCCTGGCGGACACGGAAGTGGAACAAGGCGCCCTGGCCCTGCGCCGGCTGGCCTGCTATCCGCAAAACCCGCAAGTCAGCGAGGCGGAGGGGAAAGCTTTGGGAACCTTCCTGCAAAAGGGTGGCAAGATCCTGGCTTTCAACAGCCAGTCGGCCGTGCTTGGGGGCCTGCTGGGATTCACTTTTGAAAAAGCCCTCCGCGAAGCCTATCCCGGCCAATTCGAGCAAATTGACTTCCCGCAAAAAGGCATCCCCGGCGTGCCGGCCCAGGTGACCCTGGCGGGGCCCGTCATCCACCCGGCCCGCGCCGCTGGCCGCAGCGCCCGGATCATCGCCGAGTGGCGCGACCATGCTGGTAAAAAAACGGGCCTCCCCGCCCTGCTGCTCAGCGACCGGGGCGCCCATGTGAGCGCCTCCATCGCCAATGAAAACAGCCCGGGGCAAACCCAGCTTTTGCGCGCCCTGGCCGGGAAATTCATGCCGGATCTCTGGCCCCGCGCGGCCGCCCGCGCCCTGCAGGATGCCGCCGGTTTCCTCGCGGGCGCTCCGCCGGGGGTGGACTACGCCTCCGGCCGCCCCTTGCTGGCCTGGAGCGGACGCCCTTCCCGCACGGGGGCCGCGCGCCCAGCTGGCCCGCCGCCCATACCCACCCAAGCCAGTTTTGAGCGGACGGTCAGCCAAATCCTCCAGGCCGGAGGCCACGGCGCAGCGAAGCCCGGATTCAAGCCAGCCTTGGCGGCGGCACGCTCCCAATGGGAGATGGCCCGGATCGCCTTCCAAAAGGGGCAATACCACGAGGCGGTTTACAAAGCCTCCCAGGCACGCAAGAACCTGCTCGCCGCTTATGCCTTGAACCAAGCCGCCGCGGATCAGGAATTCCGCGCGGTTTGGTGCCACTCCGCCTTCGGCGTGGCGGGCTGGTCCTGGGACGATGCCCTGCGCACCCTTAAAACCAACGGCTTTACCGCCGTCTTCCCGAATTTCCTTTGGGGGGGCGTGGCCGACTATCCCAGCGCCGTCCTCCCGGTGCGGGATCGCGTCCTCAAGGAAGGCGATCCCCTGGCCGCCTGCCTGGCCGCCGCCCGCAAGCAGGGGCTGGCCGTGCACGCCTGGAAGGTCAATTGGAATCTTTCCGGGGCGCCGGATGATTTCCTCAACCGCCTGCGCGCCGAGGGCCGCCTGCAAATGACCAGCGACGGGGTGGAGGAAAAATGGCTCTGCCCATCGCACCCGGCCAATTTCCGGCTGGAATTGGAATCCCTCCTGGAAGTGGCGAGGAAATACGAGGTGGACGGCCTTCATCTCGACTATATCCGGTATCCGGACCAATCCAAATGCTACTGCCCCGGATGCCGCCGGGCCTTTGAAAAGCAGCAGGGTTCCGCCGTGGGCCAATGGCCGCGCGAGGTGCTGGCGGGAGGCCCCTCGTATGCCGCTTACCAGGAGTTCCGCCGGGAAAACATCAACCGCCTCGTGCAGGCCGTGTCCACCCAGGCCCGCGCGCTCCGGCCGGGGATCAAAATCTCCGCCGCCGTATTCCCCCACTGGCACTCCTGCCGGGAAAGCATCGGCCAGGACTGGCTGCTTTGGGCCCGGAAAGGCTGGCTGGATTTTATCTGCCCCATGGATTACACCGCTTCGGACCGCGAATTCCAGGTGCGGATCCAAGGCCAGCGGGATCTCCTGGCCGGGCGCATCCCTTTGTATCCCGGCATCGGAGCTTCGGCGCCCGGGCTGCCGGTGGAGCAGGTCATCCGGCAGGTCCAGCTCGTCCGCAAGGAGAAACTGCCCGGTTTTATGCTCTTTAATTTCGACGCCCGCCTGGCCACCCAGCACCTGCCGGCCTTGGGCCAGGGCGCCACCGCTCCCACCCCCCGGCGTTGAGGCTCCCCCGGCGGGCGCAAAATCAAAACCGAAGAACCCAGCGGCGATCAGCCGGCTGCCACCTGAACCAGAAACTGGGCCAGCTTCTCCGCCGCGGCCTGGGTCTGGCGTTGGAAACGCAGCAACTCGGGCAGCTTGCCGGGGCGGGCGAGCAAGGCCAGCACAATTTTTTCGTAGGCGATCTGGTGATTCGGCCGGGCATACCGGTTGAAATCCAAAGGCAAATCCTCGCCCGCAGTATCCGAGATTACCCGGACGGTGGCCGCCGGAATGCCCTGGTCCCGGCAGATGGCCCGGATGACGCCGGATTCCATTTCCACGGCTTCGGCGCCACCGGATTGGAACAGGCGCCGCTTGTCGGCGGCAAAGCAGATCACCTGGGGGGCACAATGAAAGCGAACCGGGCGGGCGCCCTGGTCCAGGAGGAGCTGGCGCAGGGGAAAATCCGATCCGCACTCGCACACCATATCGTTCAGCTCCAGCCCCGGATCGAGCCCTCCAGCCAGCCCGCTGGTGATCACCGCGCCGGGCCGCCCGCGCTCCAGCGCCGTGAGGAATCCGCGGCGCGCGTTTTCAGGCCCCATGCCCGTGACGGCCACTTCGACGCCCGGCCGGCCGGCGATCTGGCGGCGGAAAGGGCGGGCCTCGGTTTCCAGCGCGAAAACCACCAGGAGCCGGAGCGGTTCCGATGCGTCAGGAGGGGTCATGGGGGCCACACCAGGGGACGCCGTCCAGGTTACCCGGAACGGCTATTGCCCTTGAGGGACAGGTCACGGAAAGTGGCCAGGGCCAGCAATGGCCAGGCATTCCGGTACATGTCATACTTCAAGTAGTACACCCGGGGAAAGCCGGTGCCGGTGATTTCATGCTCCGTCCAGGTGCCATCGGGATTCTGGGTTTGGCAAAGATACTGCACCCCCCGGCGCAGGCTGGGCCTTTGGGGATCGCCGAAGGTGCACATGGCCATCACCGCCCAGGCCGTCTGGGAGGCGGTGCTGGGCCCCTGCCCCTTGAACACCGGATCATTATAGGTGTTGCAGCGTTCACCCCAGCCCCCGTCCTCGTGCTGGACGCTTTCGAGCCAGGCCCGCGCCTTGAGCAGCCAGGGCTGGCTCATGTCCAGGCCCAAAGCCCACAAACCCCGCAGCACCTGCCAGGTGCCGTAAATATAATTCACTCCCCACCGGCCATACCAGGAGCCATCCTCTTCCTGGTTTTCGCGCAGGTAATTCAAAGCCCGCTCCACCTGGGGATGGGTGAGGGGGAATTTTTCGCAGCCGAGCAACTCCAGGATCCGCGCGGTGATATCGGCGCATTCCGGATCCAGCATGGCGTTGTGGTCGGCGAAGGGAACCTTCTCCAGGATGTTCTTCGTGCAATCCTTGTCGAAAGCGCCCCAGCCGCCATCCTTGCATTGAAAGGTGAGCGTCCAGTCCAGGCCGCGTTTGAAGCTGGCGTTGCGGCGGGCCGGATTTTCGGTGGGCACCTTGCGCAAGGCGAGCAGGACCATGGCGGTATCGTCCACGTCGGGATTCCACTTGTTCTCGTATTCAAAGCACCAGCCGCTGGGCTCCACCTTGGCGGGGTTTTTATGCTGCCAATCCCCACGGAACCGGATTTCCTTGTCGATCAGCCAATTGGTCGCCTTCACCATGGCGGGATGCCCGGCTGGAATGCCCGAATCGCGCATCGCGATGACCACGATGGCGGTATCCCACACCGGGGAAAAACAAGGCTCGATACGCACCGAATCCTCCGTTTCGTGCTCCAGGCGTTTGAGTTCGCGCATGGCCCGCACGACTTGCGGATGGGTGTCCGGGTAGCCCATGGCTTTCATCGCGATGATGGAATTGAGGATGGAAGGGAAAATCGCAGCCAGCCCATCCGAGCCTTCCATGCGCTCCAGCATCCACTGCTCGGCTTTTTTCAAAGCCCGCTTGCGGAAAGGACGCAGCTTGTTCACCTCCACAAACTTGTGCAAGCCATCGAGCCAGAGAAAGAAATTGCGCCAGGTGAACAACTGGGGGTCGGGCGGCAGGGCGAGATCGCGCTCATGAAAACCCTCCGCATAAAGCTCATCCAGGCTTACGCCAGGTAATTTATGCGTGGGCTGGTAATGATTGATGATGGCCAGCGGCACCAGCATCGACCGGGTCCAGGAACTCATCTCATTGAAGTTCACGTGAAACCATTTGCCGATCAGGATGACCTCGCAGGGGATCGTGGGCACGTACTCCCACGGATATAAGCCCATGAGCGCCAGGTAAAGCTTGGAAAACGTGTTCATCCGGGGCACGCCGCCCAGGCTCACCGCCACACTGCGCGCGCGCAGCATGCGGGGATCGGTCTCGGATACGCCGGCCAGCTTGAGGGCCAGGTAAGCCTTGATGGTGGCGTTGACCTCTGCGGGACCGCCATAATAGATGTTCCACCCCCCCTCGGGCAGCTGCATGGAGAAAATGTGGTTCACGGCCTTCCGCTCCCAGGCGGGGTCCACCTTGCCATTCCAATGATGGAAAGCGACCATGTCGGAGACCAGGGTGGAATCCACCAGCAACTCACCGACCCAGTAACCTTCCGGCTTTTGCTCGCTGAGAAGATACTGTTGCGACCGCTTTATCGTTGAATCCACATTTGTCAGCAAACCCGCAATGGTATCTTGAGTTTCGAACCGGTTCACGGGAAAGCTGACTTGATTGCTTCCGTCAGGCATGTCGTATAAAGTGCATTTGCCCCCCACCTTCAGGCAAGCACTTAATGCCAGGCCCGGAAGATGGGGGGTAAGAGTGGTGAGGGTCAGTTTGGCTGCCGCTCCGCCATGTGGCGGGAAATGAGCGGCCAACGGCCCAACCTCGTCCCCAAGTTAGTTGGTTTTATTAAGCAATCCGCCCAAAACTTTGGAAGCCTGTTCAGCGGCCTTGGAGGTGACCGCCTGGGTGGCCTGCGCTTTCAAATCAGCGATGGTTTTCTGTTGATCGGCGCTCAGCTTTTGGGAGGCCAGGCTATTGATCACCGCCAGCGCCTCCGCCACCTTGTTATCGCCCAGCAGTTTTTTCGCCTGCTCGATCAAGGCGATGGCATTGGTGCCCAATTGGATGGCAGTCGAAGATGCCTGCGCCAGTTTATCGAGCGCTCCCTGCGTGGCCGCCGGTGCGGCAGCCATCGGGTTAGTGGAAGCGGCCGCCAGCCGGGCCGCAGCCTGCTGGATTAAATCCTTGGCGGCCTGCGGGGCGGCGGCTGGCACCAGCGAGCTGGGGACCAGGGCGGCTGAAGGCGGTGGCGTGGCGGCGGGTGGGGTCACCGCGGGTACCGCAGGCGCGGGCGCAGGATCGGGTATGGCCGGCACCGGGGCTGGGGTTGGAGGCGGGGTCGCAGGCACCGGCACCGATGGAATGGACGGTGGAGTGGAGGCTGCTGGTGGAGGCGTGACAACCGCGGGAACCGGAGGCGGAGTCTGGGGAGCGACTGCCACCGGGGCAGTTGTTTTGTCAGGTTCAGCCGTGGTTTTATTGGATTGGACCGGTGGTGTGGCGGGCGCCGTGGCAGACTCGCCGCAGCCACTCAATAGTGCACATAAAATGGAGGCCAAAGCCACACTCAAAATCGTTTTGGTTTTCATTTTGTCAGTTCTCTTCAAGTTTACAGATGCCATATGCCAAAAATCCCAGTTTTCACGTTCGTTCAAACGAAAACTGCGACTCCGCTTCCAATTTTCACGAAAAACCCCATCTCTGCATCAGGCAAAACGCCTCAAATTGCGGAGCAATCCCTAGACTAACCAATAGCAGATATCCGGAAGATTACAACGGGGATAAAACAAAGAGAAACCCGAGGCGGGCCGGATTCGACCCGCCCTCGAGCCGGAGTGGCGTTACACAGGAGTGACTTGGAACGTTTCCCAAGGTAACGCCAGGGAATTGATCAGACCGGAAAACCGGTTACTTGGCCGCCGGAGCGGGAGGCGTGGCCGCCGGAGTATTGGTAGCGGTCGCGGCGGGCGCTTTGTCAGCGGGCGCTTTTTCCTTCTGCGCAGCCTTATCAGCCGGAGGGGTGCTCGTCGGCGCCTCACCGCAGCCATTCAAGAGAGCGCACAAAACCGCAACACCAGCCAGGCTCAAGATCGTTTTGATTTTCATAGTATCAGTTCCCTTAGGGTTTCTGGTTGCCCACCATCCAGTTACACAATCTTCCACATGCCAGCCAGGCAGGAAGCCCTCAGCCCCCCATCAACCCATTTTCAAATCACCAGATGATTTGCCGGATCGCCATAATCGCGGAGCCAGGTCACTGGAATTAGGCCAACCGACTCACTTGTAGCAAAATCCCGGTGGATTACAATGGGAATAATTGGTCCCTCCAAATCCCCCCCTTTGGCAGCCCCGGATCAATCACCAGGCTGCCTTTGACTTGCGCTGGAATATTTGAGGGGGTGTGCCAGAGTAAGCCCGTATGGATCAATTTGGCCGCCACCTCGATTATCTGCGGATTTCGATCACCGAACGCTGCCATGAGCGGTGCCTCTATTGCCGTCCGGAAACTTTAACCGGCTGGCGTCCCAAACCGGATGGGATGACCAACCAGGAGGTGCTGCGGGTGGTCCGGGTGGCGGCGGCGCTGGGATTCCGCAAGTTCCGCCTGACCGGCGGTGAACCGCTGGTGCGGGAACAAGTTCCGGAACTGGTCGCGGGCATGGCGGCGATCGACGGGGTTCATTGCGTGGGCCTTTCCACCAATGGCACCCGCCTGGCGGAATTGGCCAGGCCGTTGAAAGAGGCCGGCTTGCGCACCGTCAACGTAAGCCTGGACACCCTCGATCCCCAACGGTATCGGAGGCTCACCGGCGGCGAGTTGGAGCCAGTGCTGCGGGGCCTCCACGCCGCCCTCCAGGCGGGCTTCGAGCGGATCAAAATCAACACCGTGCTGCTGCGCGGAAAAAACGAGGAGGATATCTGGCCCCTGATCCAGTTCGCCGCCGAACATCAGCTGCCGCTGCGCTTGATCGAACTGATGCCGGTGACCAAAAAGGAAGTGCTCGATCCCAGTCATTTCCTGCCGGTGGAAGAGGTTATGGATCGTCTGCGCCAGCGGGAAACGCTGGTTCCCCTGCCCCAGCTGCGGCTTGGCCACGGGCCCGCCAAATATTACCGGCTGGAAAAAACCGGGGCGGTGGTGGGCTTCATTGGCGCCTTGACCAAGCTCGATTTCTGCGACACCTGCAACAAGCTGCGGCTGTCCGCGGATGGCAAAATCCGCCCCTGCCTTGGCCACCATGGGGAAATCGACCTGCGCGAAGCCTTGCGCCCGGAGGTTGGCGAGGGAACTTTGCGAGCACTTTTCGAGCAAGCCATGGCCGTGAAACCGTGGACCCACGATTTCCGGGACTCTTATCAGCCCTGCCGCCCCATGACCGCCATCGGCGGATGAGCCTCCCAAAGCCTAACCCGTAGCAAACCATCCTGAAATATACTTCTGAGCATTCCCACGTTTTGGAACCAGAATGGGGGTGTTTTGAACCTGCCACCCTCAAAAGGGGGCGGCCTGCTGCTCCCGGCGTTCCTCCTCACCCTGGCCCGCTCATCCAGAGGCGAGGGAACACGCCTTGGGAGGGCAGATTATCGCGGAGGCAAAGCGCAAACCTGGCCGCCCCCCTGCCGCGGATTCCCTTCGTTGGTGGTTCCAAAGGGCGAGCACTGTCCCCAACAAAACCAGCGCTAATTTCTGCGGGCTGGCCCCGATCAGATCGGGATAAGGGGCGGATGACGAATGGCTGGCCCAAAAAGATCCAGCCAGCAGGTCTGAGCCAATTGCAGGAATATGGCCGAGGGAAAGGTTGGGCACTATTCCGCTTGCGGCGGCCCCAAGGATGCCGCCAAGATAGCCTGCCTTGCCCGGTTTTGATCCGGGCAGCGGATCGATCCAGTCCCAAAAAAACGAGCAACCACCACCCATCAAGGTGACGGCTATAGGCGCCAAATTCGCGGTGACAGCGGGGGTCATGGTTTTAACCACCGTGGCCGGCTATCTTTGCCGCCGCCTGGCCTGGGTCAGCGAGCGCACGGGGGAGCGCCTGATGACTTTGGTGGCCGTATTCGGATACCCGGTGGTGGGCTTTTTCAGCGTCTGGGGGCTGCACCTCAAGCCCAGCGACGCCGCCCTGCCCATTTTGGCCGTCGTCCAGGTGGTCTTGATGACCTTCCTCTCCCTGGCCATGGCTCCCTGGTTCACCGAAGATCGCGCCGAAAGGGGGCTCTTCGCGGTGGCCGGCGGCCTCGGCAACAATGGGTTCACCATGGGCGCTTTTGTCCTTTACCTGTTATATGGCGAGGATGGGATGGGTCTGGCCAACGTCTATTTCATCGCCTTCATCCCCCTGGTGGTGGTCCTGTTTTATCCCCTGGCCAGGCATTTCGCCTCCGCCCAACCCGCCGGCTCCCTGGGCCGGCTCATCCTCCGCAGCCTGCTGGATTGGCGCTCCCTTGGCCTGCCGGCCAGCATCGTTGCGGTCATCCTGTCCGCCTCCGGGGTGCCCCGGCCGGCCCAGGTGAGCTCCTGGCGCCTGTTGGACATCCTCGTTTACACCATCACGCCGCTGGCCTTTTTCGGGATCGGCCTGCGGCTGCACCTGTCCAAAATCCGCCCCCTGGTCCGCATCCTGGCCGGGCTGGCCCTGGTGCGGTTTGGCCTGGGGGCGATCCTCGGGCTGGGCCTCGCCTGGCTCAGCCAGCTCACTCCCTGGCCGCTGGCCGATTTGCGTTGGAAGATCTTTGTGGTGGAAGGTTTTGTGCCCACCGCCGTGACCATGGTGGCGGTGGCGAACATGTTCGGCCTGCGCCCCCGCGAAGCCTCCGTGCTCTTTGTCGTCAACACCGTCCTCTACCTGGCGCTGGTGCTGCCGCTGGTGCTCTGGATCTTCGGCTAGCGGGAGGCCGCATTCCAAAGCAGCACGGCGGTCTGGAAGCCTCTCCCGTGCCGGTCCTCCCAGCCGCGGCTGAAATGGGCAACCCCATGGCGGCTCAAGAACTCCGGGCTGGCGCTCCGGCCGAGCAGGCCCGGCAGCTCTTTCCCGGATGCGTAATGCGCCACCAGCAGGATCCCCCTGGTTCCCGGGGCGCCGCCCGGCAGCTTCGGAACCAGGCTCTCCAGATCCCAAGCCGGCGGGTCCGGCAGCTTCCCGTGGCGCGTGTCCAGCCGGTAGGCGGAACCGTAATGCCGCACCTTGGTGGTGGCGTAATCAAGCACTTGCAGCGCCACGCAATCCCCATCCGCCGTCCGGAAGCGGAGCTTTTCCGAGCCAAACCGGCTGTGGAGATCCTGAAAACCGCCGTGCCGCAAAACACTGGTTTTCCCGGAAGCCCCCAGCAGATGCGCGAGTGACGGCAGCCGCCCTTGCACGGAATGTGCCTCCCGCAGGCCATAAATCCCATGGGGGCTTTCCTGGCCATCGAGCGCCTCCAAGCTGTCAAGAACCACCCTTTGCCAGCCGGATTTCATGACTGGGGATCAGCGGATAAATTATTGCTGCGGAATGCAGTTCAAGGCTGGCCAGCAGGCGGCTTGGCTGCCTTCTGGCTTCCTTTGCCGCGTGGCTGCTTCAGCTTTTCGCGGAGCGGCTCCGCGGGCACGGGTTCAGGGTATTCCAGCCTTTCTTCACCGTTCACGAACCGGGCATCATTGGCTCGCTTCTGCAAATAGTGGATGATGACATCGATCGATTTCGGAGGCAGCGACAACTCCAGGCACGGCTCCGCCTCCCCGGCATGGGTGTAACTCACATACACATCCTGATGGATTTTGTCGTCACAAGCAATCGTGCCGATCGCAAGGATGCTCCCTTCGGGCAATCGGATCTGCGTTCTCGGCGTGATTTGGTCAAAAGGATTTGGCATTCCAGATCAATTTTTGGCTACTTTGACAGGCCGGTCGCGGCCGCGCAACCATGATTTCCAGCCCGGCGAACGCCGCATCGATCCCCTCCCAAAAGCCCCCTTTGGCTTCGTTTTTGCGGGCTGGCCATCAATCACATTCCCGGAGGCCCCGGCAGCGTTGGAAATTGCGGCAGCCCCAAAATTCCTTCCCGGCATGCGGGCCGGTTTTGGCGCAGCGCAGCGCCATTGCGCCGCCGCATTGCGGGCACTGGGGGCGGGCCGGAGTCTCGGGCGCCGTGGGTTGGCGGGGCGCGCTGGCTGCCATGGCGGGTGGCGCCGGTTGCCTCAGCCCGGCTTGGACCTGCTGGAACATCTGAGCCAGTTGAGCGCCATCTATCAGCTCCAGTGGTTTCCCTTCGGCAAAACGGAGCGCCTCCTCCGTGTAAATGCCGCTGATGATAAAGATGGCCTCGGCGGCATACTCCGCGGCCATGACGCCATAAAGCTCCCGAACCGGCTGCACGCCAACTTTGTAAGTTTTCCAGCGCTTGCACTGGACCAGGCTGGTCCGGCCATTGCGCCTCAGCCGCAGATCAACGCCGCCATCCGCACCGCCACCGCCATTTTCCTCAACCTGGTATCCGCGCTGCCGGTAAACCTCGGCCACCTGCCGCTCGAAATCCTGCCAGGTCAGCTGGTTCAGCCACTCCAGGTTCAGCTGCTGTTGGAGGAAGGCCGCCCGCTTTTGGCGCAGTTTCCAGCCCGCCAGCCCGGCCGTCAGGCTGACCACGGCGGCGATGCCACCGGCCATATAAGCCAAGTCCACAAAGGCGCTGAGGAATGGTTTGTCCTTGATCCAAAGCACGGGCGCGGCAATGAAAATGGCGGCAACCGGCAAGCTCCAGGCAGGATGGACCACGGAGAACAGCCATTGCAGCACCTCAAACAGGTCGTCCAAAGCACTAGTCCGGCGGCGGCTCATAAGAATTCTCAGAGTAGCGATCATCCCTGTAGAAGTCAACTGTTTTCATACAGCCTGGACGCATTTCGGCCAAAGTGGTCTCCACCAAAGGCCGCAGGTATTTCTCCAGCGCCTCTTTCCACGGGCTGTCGAACTGGCCAGCTTCGCTTTCCATTGCAGTTTCCGGCAAGTTCAGGGTTGTAAGGAAAGACTGCCGCCCGCAGGCGGACTATCAATCGCCGGTTTTGACCTGCCGCGGGGATAGTCTTGGCTGATTCACGCCGAAGGCAACCATGAGGGATTGGAGGCGGTTGGGAGCGAGCAGGCTTTTTGTGCTCTGTGCGTCCTTGGCGCCTATGCCCCCGGCTCATGGTGGGGCCGCCGCTCACACAAACCGTTTCCACAGGTCGTGCGCATAAGCTCCGGCACTTTGGATCCGGGCGCCTTCCTTCTGCTGCGCCTCCACCTCGCTCCACACCCGTTGGAACTTGTCCCGGTTTTCCTGGAACCGGGTCCGCCAGAATCCGCCCCACTGCCCCAGCCCCTTCTCCCCCAGCTGGGCCGCCAGATAATTTTCCGCGTCCTTCCAGCTATTAATGAAAGACAATGTTAATGCATTGAGACACTTAAGTTCTCCTCCCTTCTGATCATTCTTACCTTCTTGTGTGTGTTCGGTTGCTGTCCGGCAGCTGTTCGCGAGCTGTTCGGTTACCTGTTCGCCCGTCTGCCAGCCAGCCCAGTTAGTGATTGTGATCAAACGACTTCGGACGCCGCCGACCTGTTCGATTTGCTGTTCGGTTTGCATCAGGCTCAGCAGCCGCTCGATTTTTGACGCATTCATCCCGGTCCGCTCCGCCAGGCGATCGCGGCTGGTGATCAACTGGCCCGGCTGGAGGGTGATTTCCTGCCCCTGGAATATCATCCGGGGGCCGGCGCCGGAGTGGTTGGCCAGCAGCAGGAGCGTGGTCCACAGGTGGAGCCAGCCCGGATGCGCCAGGCGCGGATGCTCCAGGAGCTGCCGGTGCAGTTTGATCCAGCCTTGATTCATGGCTGCCTTGCTTGTTGTTGGTGCATGTTGTTGTGTTTCGGAAGGCCTCCCTCTGCGGAAGCATTCCGGCGGGCACGGCTATCCGCATCCGCCACGGTGCAGCATGAGCCAAGGCGATGGAACCGCCTAATCTTCCTTGGACTGGGTGGACTCTATTGCGGAAAATGACGGAGATACACCACGCCGGGTGTTTTGGCCGGCGCTGGCGCAGCCGCTTCCGTCCCAGCCGCAGGAATAGGGCCAAGCGCCTTTCCAGCCCAACTCAATGCCCATTGCTTAACTCCTTTTGAATAGCCGCCAAAGCTGCGGAGTCTCAGGAGGGTGCTGGCGTGCTGTTTTGCATCTGATACCGGACCAGGCTCCCTCTTGCCGATGTCCGTGACGCCAGGAATTCAATCTTATGTCGCACCATACCAATCGCCGCCGTTTTCTGCAAACAACCGCTGGCTCAAGCTTGGGAGTATTGCTGGGAGGAGACCTTTCCGCCCAGGAGAGCCAGCCCCTCAAAGCGGGGGCTAAAGCCCAGATGCCAGGCTCCCGCCCGGCGGCTCTTCCGGAGGCGGCCGGAATCGCCACGAAATTCTGGATCGATCCTGGCATTGCCGCCTGGCGGCCCGGGCCGTGGCGGAAGGTGCACATCGAATACCATACTTCCCGGCATATGCCGCGGCTCGCCGGGCGTTTCGACGCCGACGAGTTCGGCGACCGGTTGCTGGCCGCGCATGTTAATGGCGCCACGGTATTCGGGAAGGATATGTATGGATACACTTACTTTCCCAGCCGCCACGGGCGGATGCATCCCAACCTGTCTTTTGACCTCCTGGGAGGGCAGGTGGCGGCGCTCCGGAAGCGGAATATTTCGGTCCTGGCGTACTACATGCTCACCTGGAATCCCGAGCTCGCCGAACGGCATCCCGAATGGCTGGTTGTCCACCAGCCTGGAGACAAGTCACGCCCCAAACTGGAGGAGATCTCCGAGGAACAGAAGGCGTTCATGAACACCTTGAAGCCCGGGGACCCGCGCTCCAAAACCAGTCCCGGGGCCAAGCCCGCCCAGCCCTCCGCCGAAGACAAGGGTTATCGGCCGTACCTGTGGCAGTTCTGCATCTGCCAGGAGGGATTCCTGAACGGAGAGCTTGATCTCATCCGGGATCTGGTGGCCAGGTATGAGCTCGACGGCGTATGGCTCGACGGGGGCAGCTCGCCCGCTTGCTATTGCGACGAATGTGTGCGCCAGTTGCGCAAGCAGGGTCTCGATCCCTTCGCTGCGGGCGTGCAATACAACCACAAGGCCGCGCTCTGCCTGTCCTTTCTCGAACGGATCCGCAAGGTGATCAAGGAAACGCGCCCCGGCTGCCTGGTGTGCCCTCAAAACCAAGGCTCCTTCTACGGCCTTGCCCAGCGCGCCCCGCTGGTCGATTACTCTTCCCAGGAGGCGCTGTTCACCGATGCGCCCCACTATGGCTACCATTATTTCCCAACCGTGATCCGCTACGCGCGCGGCTTTGGCATTCCCTTCCACGGTTGCACCGTGGTTTTCAAGGATTTCTGGGCCGATTTCGGCGGCTTGAAATCGCCGGCGCAAATGCACACCGAAGCCGCCGCCTATGTGGCGCAGGGCGCCCGCTGCGACATCGGCGACCAGGTGCATCCGGACGGACGGCTCGATCCGGCGGTGTACCACGTCATTGGGCAGGCCTATCAGCACATTGAACGGATCGAACCCTATCTGGAACAGGCCGTGCCGGTCACCGAGGCGGCGCTCCTGGGCAGCGGCGATGCCCCGTGCAACGAGGTGAACTATGGCTGGGTCAAGCTGTTGAACGAGTCGCGGGTGCAGTTCGATATCGTGGAGCGCGGGACGCGGTGGGAGGATCGTTATGCCCTGGTAGTCCTGCCGGAAAACCTGTGGGTGGATCAAGCCCTGGCCTCCCGCTTGCAGGCTTTCATCGCCGGCGGCGGAGCCGTGCTCGCCGCCCACCGGGCGGGCGTGCTGGCCGGCACCGAAAAAAGCTGGCTGGACCGCTGCGGCCTGCATTATGCAGGCCTCTGGAGTTTGGCAGAAATTTAGTAGTGCATGGGATGGAATTTTAAGGATTCCA
>CAYPCQ010000076.1:0-43659 GCA_964409245.1 uncultured Verrucomicrobiota bacterium | reverse complement strand
GCGAAAAACTGCCCGGTGGCCAGGATCCAACCGGTCCCGCTTCGGGTTCGTACCGCGTGATCCGCGGGGGCTGCTGGTACTGCATCGGCTGGTACTGCCGCTCGGCGGACCGGGGCAGGTACAACCCGGGCCACCGGGACGGCATCCTGGGGTTCCGCCCTGCCCTGGCCTCAGGTCAGTGAGCACAGGCAGGAACCGGGGGAGCGCAGCTGGCCGGAGCAGGCTGGCGGGCGAGGGACGAGCCAGCCGGGCCTGCGGAGAGCCAGCGGAGCGGGTATTGGCCGCTGGCGCGGAAATAAGGAAAACGAGAGCCCGCGCAGCGGTCGCGATTTTTTTGGCGGGCGGCAGGGGGCCGGGCGGAGACCAGGCCAGCAATCCCGAGTGGATTGCGCCGGGATCCCAAATTATTCGTCCGACACCCATATGCACCCAGCGGGCGCAACCCCATTGGGATGCTTCGTGGATGAGGTGAAGACGAGCCCCGGCGATGGGAAAGAATGGACGTATCCCATTACCCGATGCCAGTCCGAAGGACGGCGGGCAAACCTTCAGGAGTAAGCGCCGAACTCCCGGCCGGCCTCAATGAAGGCCCGGTAGTTCTCCTCGGTTTGCGCGGATAAAGGGATGTTGATCGGTGCGGCGGTTGGCATGAGCACCAAGCCGCCGCCCTCCCTGGCTTGGCGCATGATCCGGGCAACCTCCGCCCGCACCTCCTGCGGCGTGCCGTGCTCCAGCAGTTTGAGTTCGATATTGCCCCACACGGAAACGCCGTGGGCCAGGCATTGGCGTTTGACCGCGTCCAGCTCCAGATCCCCGTCTGGCGGTGGCTCACAGGGGTCCGTGGCGTCGCATCCGGTTTCAAAAAACAGGGGGAGCACCCGGTTGATTTTCCCGTGGCAATGAAGGCGGACTTTGACGCCGTGCTGGTGAATCAGTCCGGTCATCTGGCGCACATACGGCACCATGAAACGGGCGAACATTGCGGGTGGGAGAAAGGGCGGCGTCATGTATTCCGGGCCGCAAATCCTGATCATTTCGACGGGGCAGCAAGCCAGCTGCCGGCGCAGGTTTTCCATCACCCGCTCGGCGATTTGAGCCACGGTGGAGGCGTAATGCCCGGTATCGGTGGCGGCCCAGAGCAGGAAATCCTGGAATGACATGAGGTCCGCCGCCAGGTAGGCGGGGTCGGCCACGGAAGATACGATGATCCCGTCTTCACCCAGTTCCGCCCGCACCCGGGGGTAATCGGAGGGATCGAATATCGCTGGCTCGTAGGGCACGCTCAAAGCCTTGTCCACATCGTCCGTGCTTTTGCACCAATGCTCCACCTGCCAGGTGGTGTAAACTTGGCGGTCCACCTGGGTGATGCTGCGCAGATCCCCTTTGGGGGTATGGCAGATCCGGGTGGTGCGTGAAATGTCCCCATTGGTTTCTGTGTGCACCTCGATCGGTATGGGGTGGGAAGATCCCAGAAACCGCTCGCGGCTGGTGTAATGATCGTTGGGCGGCTGGGGATTCCAATTGGTGATGCAATCGGTGTGCTGGCGGATGTAGTCCATCAGGCCGCGGTAGCTGGGCTGGGTATTATACCAATCCCGGCGGTTGCGTCCGGCCAGCTCATAGGTGTTGATCGGCACCCGGTCGGGGATGCCGCAAGCCAGCGCGGTCAACAGGCGGCGCCGGCTCGTCCAGGCCGGTTTGGCCTCCGCGTCCTGGTTTGGGGGCGGATTCATTTCCGGTTCCACAGCTTGTTGACCACCGCGATGAGAATCAGGCTGCTGACGATAAAGACGCCCAGCAGGATCCAGGCGTAAGTCATGCGCCCATAAAGGAAATTGCCGACCGTAAACAGGGCTGACCAGATCACGGTGCAGCCGGATGACCAGCCGACCAGGGCGAGGGGTATGTTTTCCCCTTCCGAGCGGGCATCCTGGCTGGAAATCCCGGCGGCGGCCTTGATCGGCGCCCAGCCGGGGCCAAACGGGCGGACTTTTTTGTAAAACTCGATGAGTATCCGGCGGTCGGTAGCCGGCGCCAGGAAGGCGGTCAGCACCCAGCACACGGTGGTGATGATGATCGTATATAATAACTCCATGTGCGTGCTTTCCAAGCCGTGCCCGGTTTTCCGCAGGATCAGCCAGCCGCAGGAGACCACGAAGGAGCTGACCATGGCCACCACTTCGCACCAGGCATTCACGCGCCACCAGAACCACCGCATCAGGTAGAGCAAGCCGGTGCCCGCGCCAATCTGCAGGATGATGTCGAAAGTGTCCTTCGCGCTTTCCAGCACGAACACCATGCCGCTGGCGCACAGGAACAAGCCGATGGTGGCCAGGCGGCCCATCATCACATAATGGCGCTCATCGGCGCCCTTTTTGATGAACCGGCGGTAGAAATCGTGCACCAGGTAAGAGGCGCCCCAGTTGAGATGGGTCAGGATCGTCGAGGAATTGGCGGCGATCAGGCCGCCCACCATCAGGCCGATCCAGCCCACCGGCAGGAATTTCAGCATGGCCGGGTAGGCAATATCATGCCCGATCAGTTTGGGGTCCAACTTCGGGAAAGCCGTTTGGATGTCCTTCAATTCGGGGTAAACCAGCAGCGAGCAGAGGCCGACCAAAATCCACGGCCACGGCCGGATGCAATAGTGCGCGATGTTGTAGAAGAGCGTCCCGCCCAGGGCATCCTTTTCGGATTTGGAGGCCAGCATGCGCTGGGCAATATAAGACCCGCCGCCCGGTTCCGCGCCCGGGTACCATACCGCCCACCACTGGACGGCGATCGGCATGATGAAAACGGTCATGGCAATATTCCATTGGTTGGTGAAATCCGGCAGCATGTTCAGGTAGTTGATCCCGCCCGGTCCTTTCAAAGTGGAAAGCTTGGCGATCAAGCCATCCAAACCGCCCACCAGCGGATGCTTCAAGGCGAAATAGGCGGCGGCGATGACGGCGGACATCTTGATGAAGAACTGGATCATGTCGATGATCAGCACGCCCCAAAGGCCCGAATGGGCGGCAAAAACCACGTTCAAAAGGCCCACAAAAAGGAGCGTCTGCCACCGTTCCAACCCAAACAGCACGGCGGCTATCTTGCAGGCGGCCAGGTTGACGCTGGCCATGATGATGCAGTTGAAAAACAACCCGAGGTAGATCGAGCGGAAACCGCGGACCACGCAGGCCGCGCTGCCTGAGTAACGCAGCTCATAGAATTCCAGGTCCGTCATGACGCCGGACCGGCGCCACAGGCGGGCGTAGAAAAAAACCGTGGAAACGCCGGTCAATACGAACGCCCACCAGCACCAGTTGCCGGCCACGCCCTGGCGCCGGACGATATCGGTGACCAGGTTGGGCGTGTCGCTGCTGAACGTGGTGGCCACCATGGACAAACCCGCCAGCCACCAGGGAACCGACCTGCCCGAGGCGAAGAATTCCGCCGTGCTTTTCCCCGACCGTTTCGCAAAAAACAGCGCGGGTATGAAACAAACGGCAATCGACATTCCGACGATGCACCAATCCAATATAGTCAGACTCATAAGATTCCTGGCTTAAACGGCCGTTAGATTGCCTGCCCGGCCCGGAATTTTCAAGCGCCAGATTTCCGGATTATTTGCGGCGGTGGCGAAAGGCGTTATTCAAAGGGATACAGGACATTGAACCGGCGGCGCTGGCTGGCATTGGGCCGGGCATCTTCGTGCGGCCCGCCCTGGGTGAAAACTTCCCGCAAGGCGTCCAGGTAGCCGAAGCCGGCCAGGCTGGCGGGCATCAGGAAATGGCCTTCGCCGAATTCATTCCAGTTGGCCAGCATTAGGATCCGCCGCCCCAAAGCGTCAGCCGGCAAGGAAGGGATGAACTCGTTTTTCGCCCAGCGAGCCAGGGCCTGGTAATCGGCCGTCTTGGCCCAGCCCCCGTCGTGAACTCCCCAGGCGGAGCGGTCCCAGCCCATCGAGATGCTCGGCAGCATGGCGAAGCCCTCCGCGGCCGCGGCCGCGCGTTGCGCGAGGTTGTTTTTCTGCTGGGTTTGGGTATCGGGTGTCAGCCAGGTATAAGCATAGCAGGCGTCAATGCCGATCTGTTTCATGGTTTTCATCGCTTGGCGGTCGGCTTGCCGATGCTCCATGAGGATGATGATCCCGGGCAGCCCCGCCCGGGCTATTTCCCGGCGCAAATCCTGGATGGCCAGCCGGCATCCCTCCTGGCCGCCCATCATCCGCAGCAGGTTGCCCAGTTGGTAAATGGAGAGCACCGGCTTGCCATCGATGGTCAGGTAGCGGGGATCCTTGAAAAAGTACTCGATCCAATAGGGAATGATATATTGCCGGAAATCCTCCGGGTTGGTCTCGCAGGCGCCTTCATCGGTGCACATGATGGCGAACTTTTTCAGGTGACTATAGCGCGCGTTGAACAAGCCCTTGATGATCCCGTGATCCAGAACCCCATCCTTGATGGGATGGTTGATGGCATTATTCGGCCGGTACCAGCAGTGCATTTCAAAACCGATGCCATGCTCCACCTGCCACTTGATTTCCCAATCGGTTTCCTCCGGATGGCCTTCATCATACCAGCCCAGGAAGGGGGTGCGGTCCGCACGGTAGGGGCGCACGTAATCCCAGCCGGCATAAGCCCGGCCTTCCTGCCAGAGATTGCAGCTTTGGACGCCCAGCAACAGGGGCGCCTGGGCGGCCACGGGTTTGGGCTCGGGCACGTAATCCGCCGGGTATTCCCGCCAGGGATAAACCACCACGTCATCAATCCACAGGCTGGCCTCGGAGCTGAAACGGAGGCGGTCGAAATTCCCCGCCGCCGTCCCGAAGCTGAATGGCCCCGCGGCTGGCTTGCCATTGACCTTGACGCTGGCGGTTCCCGCCCTGGCATCGGCGGTGGCTTGAATTGCATACCAAAGATTAGGGCGGTAATCCGGCGCCAAAGGCGTGGCGTGGCCATTCCCCTGGGATGCCCAAAGCCCGCCGCGTTCAGTGAAAATCCTCAGACCCGCCTGCGGGCCACACAGCAATTCGGCCGCCATGCCGTCCCTCTTTTCCGGCGCCAAAAACCGGAATTCAAAAACCACCTGGTTGGTGGTGGCCGCAAAGGAGCGGGAAACCGCCGCTGGCTGGCCGGGGAATCCCTTCAAATGCAGGCTGAAGATGTCCGGCTTGGTGCCGCACTCGAACGTCTCCACCCGGGCTTCACCCGCGGTGACGGTCCAATCCACCGGTGGCTGGTTCAGGCCCGCCACTAAAAAGGTTTCCTGCACCGTGTATCCTTTGTGGATGATGACCGGATTCAAAAACAGCTCCCCGGTCGCCTCCACTCCGGTTTGCACCCGGAAAAAGTCGATCGATGGGACCGGGTGGAAAAACGGTTGGCCTTCCGCCACGAGCCGGCCGTCCACATAAACGTCCGCCACCCGCTGCGTGAGATTGGCGATGATTCTTACGCCATATTCTGAACCGTTCTTGATGGGCAACAACCTGGTTGCAGGGCCATTTGCGGTCTCCCAGCACAAGTGGCCATCCGCTATTTTGAGGCTGATGCCCGCCTCATGGAGATCCCGCAGTTGCCAGGCGGAACCGTCCATTTTGCCGTTCAGTTTGAACCGGAACTCCAGGGTGATGGTTCCCGCAGTTTGCCGGGCAATTTGGTGGCTCAGCGTGAGGCCCGCCTGGGTGTTGGTATCCACCAGTTTGAACCAATCGCTATGGAAGCCGAAGCCCTCCGGATAATGGCAATTGGGGCTGAACTCCAGCCGGCCCCCCGGTTTTTCCACCTGCCATCCGGAAAGCGGGTGTTCATCCTTCGGCCAGCAATAAGGCCGCGGCGAAAGAAAAAAACAGTTGAGCAAAAAGCCCGTGGGCAGCTCCCGGATAAACGGAGTTGGCTCGCGAAGGCTCCCGGGCAGGGGGTTTTCCGGACCGGTGGGGGTCAAGATGTCCGGACCAGCCTTGAGGAGGATCGCCGGAATCAACCAAGCGATGGTTAAAATCCCATTCCAATGTGTTTTGGGTAATTTCATGCAGTTGCGGTAAAGGCTACGGCGCGGGAATTATCCGCGCAAGCGAGCAGGTGGGGAAAAACGCCATTGGCAGTTCATGAAAACCAAACCTCTGCCGCCATCCCGCTTAAAATGCAAATACTGGATCAGATCATCAGATCCTTCAGCCCTGGCCGGCCGATTTGGGGCCGGGCTTGCTCGATGTTTTATAAAACGCTGAATGCCAGGTTCTTAAACCGGAGTGGACGGCCGGTTTTCCCCGCTTTCTGCGCGATGATTAGAATAAATGAAGGGTTGATAAGCTTCGGTTTATGGAATGTCGGTTTGACAAAGGTGAATAGGTCAAATAAGCAAGAGCGTCAAAAGTATCAATATGAAGGTGATTATCAAAAATACGCTTACAACCGTGACCGCCACTGCGCTCCTGGCCGCCGCGTTCGCCGCCAGCGGGGTGCTGGCCGCAGATGCGCAGCCGTCCGGCGCAAAACATGCCAATTATATCGAAAAAATGCCCGGGTCCACCGTGCAATTTGAGATGATCGCGATCCCGGGTGGCACCCTGACCATCGGCAGCCCCGAAGGTGAAAAGGGGCGTGAAGCCTCGGATCTGGCCCAGAAAAAGGTGGCCATCAAACCGTTTTGGATGGGCCGCTGCGAAGTGTGCTGGGAGGAATTCCTTCCCTATGTGTTTTTGGATCAATCCCAGATCCAGCGGCAGGTGGACAAGCTGGAAGGGGTGGTCGATAAGGATGGGGTCAGCCATCCCACCAAGCCGTATGGGTCAGTTTACCGGGATCGGGGTGAAAAAGGCTTTCCGTCCATCGGCATGGGGTTCCCATCCGCCTCCGCCTATTGTCAATGGCTGAGCAAAAAGACCGGCCATAAATACCGTTTGCCCACCGAGGAGGAATGGGAATATGCCTGCCGCGCCGGCACCACCACCGCCTACTTCTGGGGGGATGATGCCGCCAAAGCGGGGGAGTATGCCTGGTTCAAGGACAATTCCAAGACCACCACCCAGCCGGTTGGCAAATTGAAACCCAATCCGTTTGGCCTGAATGACATCACTGGCAACGTGGCTGAGTGGTGCGCCCCGGTCAGCACCAATGCGCCCCGGGCAGCCCGCGGCGGAGCCTGGAGCGAGCCGGCGGCCAAATTGCGTTCGGCGGCCAGGATGGTGGAAACCCCGGATTGGAATGAATTGGACCCCCAATTCCCGCAAAGCATCTGGTGGCTTTCTGCGGCCGATTTCATCGGCTTCCGCGTGGTTCGTTCCGTGGAGGAATGATTTAAGGATTGAGGTTCTTTCGGGAACAATTAGGCTGCGGGCATGCGCATTTTCTGGATTGGGCTGTTGACCGGGATGTTGTGCTGCTCCAGTTGGGCGGCGGGGAAAAGCTCGGGCAAGATTTTCAAAGTCTTGCCCCACTTTGTCGATCAAAAGGGAAGGCACTCGCTCTCGCCCAGTCTCTATGAGCGGGATGCCTACCAGGCCTTGCTGAAAAAAACGCCTGAGCTGATCTCCACCATCCGTTTCGATGTGCAGTGGAATGCGCGCAGCGCCTCCAAGGAGTCCTTGAAGCTGCGGATTGAATTGCGCGGCAGCAAGCTGAAATCCAAAAATCCGCTGATCCTTGAGCAAGACGTCCTGCGCAAAGGGATTTTTGCGCATTGGTCGGCTATGGTTTTGGATAAGGAAAAATACCGGGATCTGGGTGAGGTGGTTTCCTGGCGGGCAACCATCTGGGCTGGGGAACGGCAGCTAGCCGAGCAAAAATCATTCCTGTGGCAGTAGGGAGCCGTCAGGAAATAACCTGTAAAAATATGGCGTAGGAATTTTCGTGGCTGGCAAGGCGCGCACGAGGAGCCTATCCCTTGCGATCTGTAACGAGCGCGCAACACCGCCAGCCGCCAAAAGAACCAGCCAGAATGCAAAGGGTATTTCCTGGCGGCTCCCAGCCTGCCTGGATTCCCTGCCTCACCGCCCCCATGCAGCTTTAATAACGGGTGGGTGATCCCTCTGGCATGGGTGGTCCGCCTTGGCTGGCTGGAGCGCCCGGTTTTTCCGCCGGGAGATTGCCTAGTATGGTGCGGATCGATTTCTTTTGGTCTTCGGATATCAGTTGCAGGGCTCTTTCCCGCTCCTCGATCGATAAACTGGGGTCATTTTTTATTTGCGCCTGCGCTGCCGCAGCGAGCCGGTTGACCTCATAAACCGGGAGTACCTTATCGGCTGGCGCTTGGTAAACATTCGCCAATTCCCGGGCTTCCCGGAACAATGGATCCAGGTTCATCTGGTATTCCTTGGCCCGTTCCGGTCCTAGAGTCTGCTTGATGGACTCCTCCTGCTGCTTGAGCAGTTGCTGCCGTTTGGCAGTGCTGGCCGCGTCCTCCCCTCCATAATAAAGGGCGATTTGTTGTTCCAGATCGTCCCGAATCTTGAACAGCCGGCGGAACTCATCGGAGTTGGCGCTGAAGCCGTCCAAATTGGCGCGCAAGCGGTCTGCGGTATCGGAGTATCGCAGGAGAAACTCTTCCATTTGACTGGGATTCAAGGATTGGGCGAGTTCGGTTCGCAGTTGCTGCCGCATGCGGGCCAGTTCGGCCAAGTCCACCTTTTTCCCGGCTTCGTTTTGCGCCTCGATGTAGGCCTTTTGCTTTTGATCCCAATTGGAAACCAATTGCTGAACCAATTCTTTGGTTTCCCAGCTCAAAGCTCCCAGTGCCGGGCCATCGAACTCCAACTGGTTGGCGGAAAGCAGCTCATCCTGATGCTCGACTCGCTCCCAGCCCGGACCCAATAATTTGGCCAGGAGCGAGCGGCGTTCATCATCCAAGCCCTTTAATTTGAGTTCGCGGGATCTTATCAATTCGGCATCCGGCCGGGATTGCCACCAATTTTGGAGCAATGGCGGCACCTCTTTGGTTCGCCTTTTGGCGTAAAGTTGGTTCACATCGGCCTCAATGATGTCCCGGATGGTCGGTTCCGGGCAGTCGATGGACCTCAGGTTTTCAATGTATTTGGCATAATCGTCAGACTCGATCTCAGACCAGGAAAAAAACTGTTTGCGCACCAATACTTTCGGAGGGATTTGATTGGGGCTTTGGGGCAGCTGAAATCGGGGAGAACGGTTCGGCAGGGCCAGGGTTTCCACGCTGTGGGGCGAATAAAGGAGGATTAGCGCAAAGGCGATGTTAAGCCCCAGCGATAGTAAAAGAATCAGGCGGCCACGCATCCTACTATTATGCGCGTTTAGCCAAATCCTGCAAAGCCAATTTTTCAAGGCCCTTTTTTCCGCTGCACCTGCCTGGACTGCCAGGGGCATTAATTGGCTGAAGGGTTGGATTGAGGTGCCGCGCAAGCCAGCCATGGATTCCATTTGCATTTGCCGGGAAATGAGTTACAAGAAAGGCCTGCCTTGGGAAAAAGGCGGCGCAGGCGAACCTCACTCCATGCTCGGTGGATCGCCCAAACAATTGGAATGCAGCATGTTATAATTATTGTAAGGATATGTCACAACATCGTAGTTTGCGTTCGTCCGTGGCCATGGGGGCCAAGCGCAATGTCTTAAAGCGGTTTGAACGGGTGGAGTTGCTGAAAAAACGCGGCCAGTGGAAAGAGGGGGATCGTGTGCTTGGTTTGCGCAAAACCAAGGGCGAAGCTTAAGTCCGAGTGGTCGGATTTGGGCAGCGCTTAATACGCCCGCCAATCACCCTATCCAATGCTTAAACGGTCCCGGATTCCAAAGCCGGCTGTGGCCCTCAAGGAGTCAAAGGGGGCCAAGTCTCCGTTAATTCGCCTTCAGAGGTTCATGGCCGAGTCCGGCGTGGCTTCCCGGCGGGCGTGTGAGCAAATCATCCTGGATTCCCGCGTGCGGATCAATGGCCAGCCGGCGGCCTTAGGGTCCAAGGTGAATCCGTTCCAGGATTCCATTACCCTGGACGGTCGGCGTTTGCGGCCCAGGCGCAAATTGTATCTGGCCTTGAACAAAAGCCGGGGCTGTATTTGCACTCGCAGCGATCCTGAAAACCGGCCGACCGTTTACCATTGCCTGCCGCCGGAATGGAGAAACCTCTATACGGTGGGACGCTTGGATTGGGACAGCGAAGGATTGATCTTTCTCACCAACGATGGGGAATTTTGCCTGCGGTTGACCCACCCGCGTTTCGGTTTGAAAAAGGTCTACCAAGTGTCCGTGGAAGGCCGGGTTAAAGATGAGGTCATCCAGCAACTGGCCGGCGGAACGCGTGTGGCTGGCGAGAGCTACCAGGTTTTGAAGGTGGCCGTTGTCGAAAGATTTGAGCGGCAAACGGTTTTGGAAGTGGAGCTGGCGGAGGGGAAAAACCGCGAAATCCGGCGGTTGTGCGAGGCCGTGGGCCTGCAGGTCAACCGGTTGCAACGGATTCAAATAGGCTCCATCAAGCTGGGGAGCCTCCCGCTGGGCAAATGGAGAACGTTGACAGGGTCCGAAATACAATCTTTAATTACTGGATTATGAGAATGAGTTCCAGATGGCTTCTGGCTGGCTGCTGCACAGGCTTTTTAGCGGTGAGTTTTGCTTCCGCCGCGGAAACGGTATCCATCAAAAAGAACGTGGTCAATGTCCGCGCCCAGCCGACCACTTTCAGCGAGGTGGTCTGCCAGCTCAAACAAGGGGATCAGGTTGCGGTTATTGAAGAAATAACCCTCAAATCGCCCAAGCCTGATGATCCCGCCAAATGGGTGAAGATCAAAATGCCCGCCGAAGCCAAGGTGTGGGTCAATGTCGATTTCGTGGACCCGACGGAGAAGACCATCAAGGCCCGCAAGCTGAACCAAAGAGCGGGTGCCGGGGAAAACTACAGTGTGGTGGGCTTGATGCTCAAAGGGGAGTCATTTACCCCGGTTCGGACTGCCAATAAATGGATTCAAATTGAACCCACCACAAATAGTTACGCTTTTGTGGCGGTGGAGATGCTGAATCGATCAGGATCCGCTGCTCCGGTTGATCAGACCTCGAATGCTCCCGATAAAGCGGTTGCGGCTGTCGAAAAACCGGCTGACCCGGCCGAAAAAACCGCCCCGGCGGAGGCGGCGGGTGAAAAGGTTGCCACTGAGCGGAAAGCTGAACCCTTGCCCGAGGAAAAGATTGATAATGAGCCACCTGTGGTGGCTGCCAAAGATACCGCTACTCCGGCCAAGCCCAACTCTGAACCGGAAGTCGGGTTGCCTCCCAACCTGGCCACACCCCCGGATTTGGCAGCTTCCCCCGCCCCCAACCCCAACCCCAATGCCATGGACTTGGCCGCCAAACCAGTGAAAAAAGTGAAGGCGCCGAAAGTTGAGCCGGTTTTGAATACCGGACCATTGCCTAAAGTGCCTGAATTTGGCCCGCGACGGGTGGTGATTCGGGAAGGGACTGTCACCAGCGTGATCATGCCCGGCCCCAGTAATTTCAAGCTGGTTAGCTCCGATGGCAGGACGGATATGGATTACCTGATACCGCTTTCCACAAATATGGTTTTGAAGAGCTACAAGGGCCGTAAAGTCATTGTAACCGGGGAGGAATATCTCGATAAGCGCTTTCCCGATACACCGATTGTTATGATGGAAACCATACAGCTATCGCCTGATGCACCCCGTTAACCTAATCGACGGCCGGGCTATTGCGGAGACCATCCACCAAGAAACAGCCAATCGGATCGAAATTTTAAAAAGCCGGGGCGTTCAGCCCGGCTTGGCCTTCATCAGGGTGGGGGAAGATCCCGCTTCCAAGGTTTACGTGGGCATGAAAGAGCGGACGAGTGCCCGGTTGGGCATCGCCTCCAGCACCCATGTATTCCCTGAAAAAACCACCCAGGGAGAGTTGCTTGAGTTCATCAAGAAACTCAACGCCGACACCGCCATCCATGGCATTCTGGTTCAGGCCCCGCTGCCGAACGGCATCGACCAGGCCATTGTTTTTTCCACCGTATCTCCGGCCAAGGATGTGGACGGTTTTCACCCGGAAAATGTGGGCAAATTGATGCTGGGTGACCACACAGGGTTTGTTCCTTGCACCCCCGGCGGCGTTCATGAGTTGTTGATCCGATCCCAAACCAGGATAGCCGGGGCTGAGGTAGTGGTCTTGGGGCGCGGCAACATTGTTGGCAAGCCGATGCTCTCCATCCTCATTCAGAAGTCCAGGCATGCCAGCGCCACGGTAACCTTGTGCCATTCGCAAACGCGCGACCTTGGGGAACATTGCCGGCGTGCCGACATATTGATCGCTGCCATGGGGGTCACCGAGTTTGTCAAACCGGGGATGGTGAAGCCCGGGGCGGTGGTGATCGATGTGGGGGTGAACCGGGTGAATGATGCCAACGCCAAGAATGGTTACCGGTTGGTGGGCGATGTGGATTTCCTGGGCGTTCAGCCCATTGCCGGCCTGATAACTCCCAATCCAGGTGGGGTGGGGCCAATGACCATTGCGATGTTGATGCGGAACACGGTGCGGGCCGCCGAAATGGCAACCCAATAAACCGCCCAAGATTTTTAGGCCCCCCGGGAACTTCCAGGGATCGCTTGAAACAAACTAGATCGAACCAAAACTGACTATGAATCCGACTCGAATTTTACCTGATCTCCAGGCGTCGTTGCTGTGCGAAGAGGTGCGGCAGGAGGTTACCGGCAGCTTTTTCATCATCGGCGTGCTGGGCCTGATACGCGTCCCCCAATTGCCTGTCACCGCTTATAAACTGTGCGTGTTCAACCGCTGGACGGCTGGCATCGGCTCGTTCAACGAAACCGTGCGGCTCATCGCGCCTGATCAAACGACAGTGATGCGCCAGAGCACCGTTAAGTTCCAGCTGCAGGATCCGGCGCACCATGCCACCAATGTTTCCTTTTTCGGGAATGTCGAATTCAAGGATGCCGGCATCCACTGGGTGGAAGTGATCGTGGATGACGTGATGAAACTTCGCTATCCTTTGCCCGTGGTGGTGGTGCCGCCTCAACCAGGCAATCCCAACCAGCCAGGGCCAGGGGTGCCACCGGTTGAATAACGCCTTTTGGCCGGCAATATGCCGGTGGGTGGCGGGCTGAAATCCGCCCCAATAGATTTACCGCAGTGGGCATTCCCCACTGCGGTTTTTGTATGCGCCTTGGTGGGCGTTCCGGTTCCCGGATTGGGTGAACCAAGGATCTCTTTTTGAAGGGGGCAACCACCCGCGTGAAAGAGCGTGACCTTGGGATTCTGAGGATCCATGGTGTTGCTTGGAAGGGGCGTTTTTTCGACCGCTTGCCAATGAGGGGACTCCCCATTAGTGTGGAACAGTGGATTTTATGAAAAAGAAGTTTTTATATAGCGTGATCCTGACCGTCCTCGGGCTGAACTTGTTCTTTGGAGCGCACGTTTATTATACCTCGGTGCAGGCGGCGGAAAAAGATCCGGTGTATGACAACATGGAATTGTTCAGCCGGGTGCTGCAGCGGGTGCGGGATGACTATGTGGATGGCGATAAGTTAACTTACCGCGACCTGATCCATGGCGCTCTCAAGGGCATGCTCAACACGCTGGATCCGCATAGCGAGTTCATGGACCCCAGCAAGTTCGACGAGCTTAAGAAAGACACCGAAGGGGCCTTCGGTGGCGTGGGCATAGTGATTGGCATCCGCGATAATTTCCTGACGGTGGTGGCTCCCATGGAGGATTCCCCTGCGTTCAAAGCGGGAATCCTGACGGGTGACCGGATCATCAAGATCGATGGCAAAACGACTGAAAAATACAGCATGCAGGACGCCGTAAAAAAACTGCGGGGCGATCCGGGCACGGATGTAAACATCACCACCCAGAGACCTTCCTCGGGTCAGGTCAAGGACCACAAGCTGACGCGGGCGATCATCAAGGTGGATACGGTCAAGGATATCGGAAGCAAGCGCGAATTCCCACTGGGGGCGGATCGCATTGGCTATGTGCGCCTGACCCAGTTCAATGAGCCGACTGCGGACGATTTGGAGACCGCTTTGCGGAAGCTGGAAAAGCAGGGCATGCGGGGATTGGTGATCGACTTGCGCAACAATCCCGGAGGTTTGCTGGACCAGGCGGTGAAGGTTTGTGAAAAATTCGTGCCCGCCCGCCAGTTGATTGTTTCCACCGAAGGGCGGCTGGCCCAGGCCAAAACCGAATACCGCTCCCATGGCAACCGGCAGCATCCCAATTACCCGCTGGTGGTATTGGTCAATGGCGGCAGCGCCAGCGCCTCGGAGATTGTGGCGGGCTGTTTGCAGGATCTTAAGCGGGCGGTCATTGTTGGGGATCAGACTTTCGGCAAGGGATCGGTGCAAAGCATTTTGCCTTTGCAGGATGGCTCCGCACTCCGGTTGACCACGGCCAAATATTACACTCCGAGCCACAAGGTGATTCACGAGCACGGCATCAAGCCCGATGTTGAGATCACCATATCACAGGCGGAGGAGGAAGCGCTGGCGTTCAAACGCACCCCAGGCGGGATGGAATCCCTGGATACTCTTGATGCCCGGAAGCGGGAGTTTGTGGAGGCGGTTCGGGATGTCCAATTGGAACGGGCCATGGACTTGATAAAGGGGATATGTGTGTTTTCCCAGCGTGCGAATCCGGACAAAAAAATGGCCGCCCGTTAGGCCTTGGTTGTTGTTTGATGGGCATCCCAATCCTGGGCTGGGAATCGCCAGCCCAGCCACCATTCAGCCTGAAAAAGGCTTGATTTTAAGCGCACTCCCAACATGAAAATACTGGGCTTTGAATCCTCCTGCGATGAAACCAGTGTGGCGGTGGTGGCCGATGGCGTGGTGCTGTCGAGTGTGGTCGCTTCGCAAATCAAGCTCCATGCCGAATACGGTGGCGTGGTTCCCGAATTGGCAACCCGGGAGCATTTGCGCAATCTGATGCCGGTGGCCCAGGCGGCGCTCCATGAAGCCGGCCTGCGGCCGGAAGACATTACCGGAGTGGCGGCCACCCGCGGCCCCGGATTGCCCAGCGCCCTGATGGTTGGCTTCCGGGCGGCCCAAAGCTTCGCCTGGGTGCTGAACCAGCCTTTTTTAGGCATCCACCATCACGAGGCCCATTTGTATTCGCCCTGGATCGGCGGCCAGCCACCCCGGGCGGAGTTCGATCATTTCGAGCCCGCCATTTCTTTGATTGTCAGTGGCGGGCACACCCTGTTGGTGCATGTGCCCAGGGAATCGGAGCATGTGGTTCTGGGATCGACGTATGACGATGCCGCTGGAGAATGCTTTGACAAGGCCGCCAAGCTGGTGGGGCTGCCCTATCCCGGGGGGCCGGAAATGGACCGGTTGGCTGCCCTGGGCAATCCCGCGGCTTATGCTTTTCCCCGTCCGCTGATCAACGAACCGAACGACGACTTCAGCTTCAGCGGCCTGAAAACTGCCGTGCGCTATTTTTTGCGCGATCATCCCGGGGTGCTGGAGGATGGGCAAAAGGTGCGGGATTTGTGCGCCAGCGTGCAGCAGGCCATTGTGGAGGTGCTGGTGGCCAAGACCTTGCGGGCGGCGGCCCGGCTGCGGGTGGGGTGTGTGACCGGATCCGGCGGTGTCACCTGCAACCGCGGCCTGCGCGGCGCCTTGAGCCTGACCTGCCAGCGGCAGGGTTTGCGGTTGCGCCTGGCTGATCCCTCGCTCTGCACCGACAACGCCGCCATGATCGCCATTTTAGCGGAGCGCAAATTCCTGCGCGCGGAGCCTTCCACCCCCTGGTCCGCCGACATCCTGCCTGGCTGGCCGCTGGCGAATTCAGGATCGGGCACGGCCAGCCCGGCGTAATGGGATTGGCTTAACGCGCGCTCGCGGAGGCTTTAACCACCGAAACCGGCACCAATTCTATCCCTTGTCCCTTGCCCAGATTCCGGGAATATTGCCGCTCGGCGGCATTGTTCCAATGCTCATGCACGCCCAGGCTCTCCAGGCGCTTTTGCGCCTCGGCATGGTCGGGATCATAAAAGGTGCCCGAGGCGGGCTGGCTGGCCAGCGCCGCTTCATGCAGGAAATCATCCACTCCCCGGCTGCGGGGTTCCTGGTATTCGGCGTAAAGGAAATCGAAGCCGACCGAATCAATGGCCACGGGATCCTGCGCCGCCAGCAGGCTGGAGGACCAGCCGCCATTGAAGGGCGCCGGATTCCAGCGCCGGGGGGCGGGATCTTTGGGATGAATGCCCGCATAAAGGCCATCAATCAAATAGAGCATGGTTTTGCCACCGATATGCCGGTGGCCGATGAAATCGACCAGCGGCCGGTAGATTTTCTCCTCCTTGGCGAAGGATGGCGTGTGGAGGTTGTAGTAACCCTTGGCCACCGGGGTGCGGATGAGTGAGCCGAAATGGTTCTTGGCGCCGAGGGTGACTCCAGTGCCGGTGTGAGCCTTGAGGTTGGCCAGGTTGATGATGTAATCCGCTTCCGCGAACCAGTCCGGCACATAATCCGTGGCGCAATCCTTGGGGCGGGCGCTCCAGTAAATCGGGATGGCCGAAGCTTTGGATAAACGGCGCCCGAATTTCCCGGCGACATCCACGCATTGGACCTGCGGGAATTCCCGGTGGATCAACTGGTAATATTCGTTGGGGAAAAAGGTGAGTGTATCCCCCACGGTGAGGTCCGCTTCCCGGAGGCCGGCCGTTTTGACCAACTGCCGAAGCACCGCCAGGATCATCTGGGGTGAGGTGTTCATATAGTCCGGATTTTTCACGATTTCATAGGTGTCCGGATTGACGCTCCCCAGGCTGGCGATGAACCCCACGAAATTGACCTTGATGGCCACTTTTTCACCCGGCTTGCATCCCGTGTCCCCTTTGCCGAAGGCGCGGTTTTGAAAACGGAAAAGCTGATTCCAAGCGGCGGCATCGGTGGCGGCGCCGGTCAGGGAGCGGATGGCTTTGGAAACCATATCATCCACCCGGTCCTGCCGGGTGTGTTGCGGTTCCCACCAATGCCCGTCCCCGGGGCCCTTCCAATCCGTGGCTGCAGGGTCATGCACCCAGACGACCCGTCCGGGGTGGATGCCGCGTGCTTCACCGATCGGTTTTAACGGCTCAGGCTCCGCTGCGAAAAGCGGCTGGCTGGAAATAACGGCGGTCAACAGGCCGGCCAACAGCCAGCCCGGTGAGATGGGGAGTTGTTTTTTCATAAGATATTTTTTTAATTCTCGGAGTGCAGTGTTTTTAATAGAGCGATGGCCTCCTGGGCGGCGGTTTCGCCTGCTCCAGGCGCAAAGGGGCTGGATTGGACTTCGTAGCCGCCTTCTGCAAAGGCCTCTTTGGCGGGCAGGTAACCCGCCGCCCCATTGCAATGGGTGATCACCAGGGTCATGGGAAAGGGGGATCCAGTCTTGATGGCCAAGCCCAGCTCGTTAAAGAGTTCACCGCCAATGCCCACAATGCCAAGGCTGCCCACACGCGCTACACTCAGAGTTAATGGGATCCCGGGCGGGTTTGTGCCCGGCGGATCACCAGGCTTTGGTTTTCCAGGCAGGTTCACGGTTTTGACCAGGGACGCCACCGGTCCGCCCCGGTTCGATTGGCGGATCTTTTCCGACACGTTAACCACTTCTTCGCCCAGCATGGACCCCATCAACACCGGCTCGGGTATCCAGCCATTGGTGGTCTTAAAGCCCGGCAATATCCGGAACCAGGGATCGATGTTGCCTGAAGCTCCGGCGAAAGCCGGGGCGATGAGGCCGCCACCCATATAGCCCTCAATGAATTGCTCCGCCAGGCCGTGCACATCCCCGCTTATCTGGTAATTCGCGGGGCCCAGTGAAGTGCTATGGGTGGCGTAGGCGAACAACCAGGCCAATGGCTGGCCGCCATTTAGGGGGCGGATTTGAACCACTTGGACCTCGCGGTCCGTGGCGGCCGCTGGATTGCGTCCCAGAATGATTTTCACGCCACCGTTTTCCGCCACCCGTTCCCGGCGGTTTGCGCCCACGGGAGAGGAACCGCTGCCGGTGCCCAAGCTGGCCGGCTGCAATCCCGCCAGCGCTTCCCGCACCAGCTGCACCAGGCGGCGGCTCAGGAATTGGGAATACTCAAAATTGTTCGGGTGCCCCTTGGCCCGGTCAAATACCGGCGTGGGTGCGGAGTGGGTATGGATGGCGGCCAGCATCAACTGGCCGGGTTGGAGCTGGCAGGCCTCGAGGATCGCCTGCCGCAACGGTTCGGCGGCATTTCCGTAAAAGCCAATGAGGTCCGTTGAGACCAGCACCAGCCTTTGGTTCCTGCAGGCAAAAGCTATTGCCCGGGCCGACAGCGGATCGTGAACGCCCTTGGATAAATTGGTGCGGCTGGCGTAACCGGACAGTGTGGTGGGCAGGGTGGGGGTGATATCAATTTTGGCGGCGCCCACCAATAAATCATTTTCCTGTCCGTGGACCTCGCCTGCGGCCAGGCAGAGGTAGAGGCCCAGCCAGCCAGCGGTCATTCGAAGCGGATTCATGGTTTAACACTAATTCCATGCGGACAGGGTGCAAGCCAATTCCGGCCACCAGGGGTGGCAATATTGGCTGCAGACGCCGTTGGGCTGCGGGGAAACAAAAAGGCGGGCCGAGACCCGCCTTTCCAAATCCTGAGGGTTAAAAAAGCTTTAAGTTAAGCTTTTTTGACCTGGCTCATGCGCTTCAGCGTATCGTTCACCTGTTCGCGGCTCAGCATGCCCACGGTGATGGCGTCCACTAATTCGTTTTGGAACACGTAATTGAGGGAGGCATCTTTTTCTTCCGGTTTCACCAGCTTGCCAGCGCCGAAGATCTTCATGCCAATGACGACCTTGCCGTTGGCGCGGGCCTGTTTCAGCGCTGCGGAGACATCTTCCACCGAGCCGTCCATGGCGTATTCCCCGCCGCCCTTGTTGTTGATGCGGGCGAAGACAACATCCACCCAGGAATGCGTGGCGGCCAGTTTCAAGGCGCCCAGGTGGTGGCAGCTTACACCCACGGCGCGGACCACGCCTTTTTGTTTCAATTCGGACAACTCGTCGCGAACGCGCTCATGATTGGTGGCCCATTTGTCATCCATCATGCAATGGATCAGGCAGATATCGATCATGTCCACGCCCAATTCCTTGCGGAAGCGGTTCACTTCCTCGGTCGCTCCCCCCGAGGCGTCGCACCAGTCCTCCTTGCGCGGCCAGATCTTGGTGAGCAGCGTATATTTATCGCGGGGGATCTCCTTCAACGACTCTTTCATGAAAGGATGCGACCCGTATAAATCAGCCATGTCCATGAAGGTGATTCCCTGATCAACACTGTGGTGGACCAGGTCCAGGAAAAAGTCCTTGCCCTTGCGGGTATGCTCGGAAGACCGCCGATAGCCGTTGAAGCCGGTTCCCTGGGCGAGGCGCGAAGCCTTGATCCCGGTTTTGCCGAGGGTTACGATGTCATTGCCGCAAAAAGCCTGGGTTTTTTCCGCCGCCCGGGCGAAGGGGGTGGCGGCCATGAGCATGCCCGCACCCGCCACCGCAGATTTCAAAAACTCGCGCCGATTTAAATCTTTAAACATAGAACTCCTTTCCTGGTTTTATAATGTTGTGCCTGTCACTTGGCAGGGAGTCTAAACCGGCCCGCGGCTTCCAGCAACCGGTTTTTAATCCCCCCACAAATCTGCGGCCTATGCTTGTGGACTTGGCCGCAATAGCTTATATGTTCAAATCCTGAATGTGATCGACTATGGCGACTAAGAAACCTGCGACTCTCGGAACCCCCGCTAGGCTGGGCTATGCCATGCCGGCGGAATGGGAACCCCATGAGGCCACCTGGCTCGGCTGGCCGCACCATGCGACGGATTGGCCCGGTAAAATCAGCACCATCCGCTGGGTTTACGGGGAAATGGCTCGCAAAATCGGGGCGGGTGAAAAAATCCGCCTGTGCATCGATTCCCCCGCCGAAGAGAAAACCGCCCGGAGCATCCTGGCGCGCGCCGGGGTGGATTTGGGCGGCATTGAATTCCTAACCTTTCCCACCAATCGCGGCTGGATGCGCGACAGCGGGCCGATCTTCGTCCGGCACCCGCGGAAGCGGGAAACTGCCATTGTGCATTTCCATTTCAACGCCTGGGCGCGTTACGACGATTGGCAAAAGGACCGCGTGATCCCGGAGCGGGCCGCCGGGTTGCTGGGCAAAAAGCTTTTCAATGCCTGCCATCAGCGCGGCGATTTCGTGCTGGAAGGCGGCGGCATCGATGTCAACGGCCGGGGCACTTTGCTCACCACGGAGGAATGCCTGCTCGACCAGGAAACCCAGGTCCGCAATCCCGGCCTCCCCCAAGCCGGCGTCGAGGCTGTGCTGAAGCAATACCTGGGCGTCACCAACATTTTATGGCTCGGGGGCGGGGTGGTTGGCGATGACACACACGGCCATGTGGACGATATCTGCCGTTTTGTGAACCCAACCACCGTGGTGCTTTGCCAGGAAAAAAATCCCAAGGACATCAACTATCGCCCGCTGGCGGAAAACCGCGAGCGCTTGGAGGGCATGCGCCTGGAGGATGGTTCCAAAATTCAGGTGGCCTCTTTGCCCATGCCCGCCCTGGTGGCGTTCGACGGGCTGCGGCTGCCCGCCAGCTATGCCAATTTCTATATTTCCAACGCGGCGGTGATTGTGCCCACCTTCAACGATCCCAACGACCGGGTCGCCCTCGGGATTCTTGCTGATTTCTTCAAGGATCGGCAGGTGGTGGGCATCCACGCGGTGGATCTGGTGCTGGGCTTCGGCACCTTGCACTGCCTTACCCAGCAGCAACCGGCCTGATCCGGGCTTGTCTGGCGGTCAAAGTTCAGCCCTGAAGCGGTTGCTTGAAAACAGCCAAAAACCGGGCTTTTTCGCGGTGTCGGATAGCCTTACATTTTTTCCGCGGTTGCATCCTATTGTTTAACAATAGGTTATGTGAATCTCTTGGAAGGGGGTGCCGATGTGTAAGATGGTCTTACACAATCGATCGGATAGGATTAACCTGTTCAAATTCAGTAACTTGCGTTCGGTTTTCCGCGTTGAAGGCGATTTTATGTCAGAAAGCCTTACAGTTTTTGCTAAGGAACCAGCCACGCCCCGTAAATTTAGTAAATAGTGCTAACCATTGGTAATGAACGGATTGAGATTGTTTGCTGCCATTCTTGAAGGGTTTTTGGGGAGTGGTGGCACATGGGATGCTTCCGATATCCTTGAGATCTAGTCTGAAAATGAAACGTAGCTGATCTGGATAAAAAGAACAATTAACAACATGGAGTTCCCAATGCTGAACCAGCCTAAACGAATCCAAGCCATGACCGCAGCCCTGCTGTTGGCTGGGTTGGCCATGAATCCTCAATCCGCTCGTGCTCAACAGGATGATCCTGGCGCTAAAGCCCACCACCAGGAAGCCCTCAACATGCTGGAGTTGAATCCCGGTATTGACCACAACCCCATCTCAGTCATGGTCAAATTCAAGGCGGGAGCATCAGAGAACGATAAGGGGAAAGCTCGCCAATCGGTCAATGGCATCAAGAGGCGTGCCTTCGGGTTGGTTCCTGGTCTGGAATTGCTTGAAACAAGAATCGGAGTGGCTCAGGCTGTGGCCCAGTTGCGAAATTCTTCCGATGTTGAGTATGCTGAACCTGACTATGTGGTTCACAGTTTTGAAACCATTTCACCTTCCGATAATTACTGGAACCCAGCGGTAGGAGTGCCGAATCTCCTATGGGGACTGCATAACGAAGGAAAATCTATAGGCTGGAACAATTACATAACTTCGACTGACAGTTGGAACGTTTATACAGACAAAGGTACACAAGATGCAGATATAGATGCCGTGGAAGCTTGGCAAACCACAACCGGTAATGCTGGTTTTACCATCGCTATTATTGATACTGGAATGGATCTAACCCACCCTGATTTTCAGCCTAATCTCTGGACGGAGGATGGCTCAAAACCCGCCAATGAGCAAGTTCATGGTTTTGATTTTGTCACTGATACTCCGATGGTTGATATAAAAAATTATGATCCAAACGGGCATGGAACTCATACTGCGGGCACCATTGGTGCGGCTGCTAATTCTTATGGCGTTGTAGGTGTAAACTGGAGCTGTAAACTAATGCCATTGCGGTTTTTGAACACTGATGGCAGTGGTTATACTTCCGACGCTGTTGAGGCTCTTAATTACGCTGTGTCCAAAGGCGTTAAAGTATCGAATAATAGTTGGGGAGGGGGATCATATTCAACTCCTCTTTTCAATGCCATCTCAAATGCGAAAGATAGCGGACACCTTTTTGTGGCAGCGGCTGGCAACGAAAAATCGAACAATGATACGCGGGCGTCTTACCCGGCCTGTTATAATTTGGATAACATAATTGCAGTGGCTGCCACCGATAATGATGATCGACTTGCGTCCTTTTCGAATTATGGCGCCAAAACAGTTGAGCTCGGAGCCCCCGGTGTTAACATCATAAGTTCTTATCCTGTGGCTAAAGGTGGCTTTGCTTGGCTAAACGGAACTTCCATGGCAACACCCCATGTGGCGGGTGTCGCTGCCTTGGTGTGGGGGTACTATGATAGTCTTAATAAGACTCTTAATTATACCGATATCAAAAGTAAAATTCTTGACACAGTTCGTCCGGTTTCTTCACTGGTTGGAAAAACAATCACCGGCGGTGTCGTAAATGCGTATGAAGCTTTGGGTGTTGAGTCTTCTTTTCCATTCAGCCCACGGAACCTGAGTGCGGCACCAAGCGGTATAACTAAAAGTTCCGTCACGCTGAATTGGGTCAATAAATCAACAACCGTGGTTAATTATGATATTGAAAGATCCAAAGATGGAATAACATATGCTATTATTAAATCAGTGACCTATACCGCTGTAGGATTGGGTAAACTGATCGATTATACGGATAGCCCTGTTTCCTCTAGGACGACCTATTATTACCGTGTCCGGGCATCCAATGCAGTTGGAAAATCTCACTACTCTAACGCGCTTAAGGTAACCACTCCTCGATAGCAAAATCAAATCGTTAAATAAATCGTCAATCGAGCTAGCAGCGCCGCCTTTGCGGCGCTTTTTTCTGAAAAGTTGAGATGGAACCTGCTGGGCTTAGTGATTGCCCCAGTGGCAGGTTCGATTCAGATCGCCGCTGGGATTATATTCCTGGGGCGATGGTGAAGAAAAACGTGGCCCCGGCATCCGGTTGGCCTTCCGCCCAAGTGGCGCCGCCATGGGCTTCAATGATGCGTTTGACGTTGGCTAATCCCAGCCCGCATCCCTCATATTCCCGGCGGTCATGCAACCGGGCAAAGGCGCGGAACAGCTTGTTCGCCTGTTCCGAATCGAATCCGATGCCATTGTCCTGCACAAAGAAGGTTGGTTTGCCATCGGCGCCGATCAGGCTTCCGATTTTGATGCGGGTAATTTCCCGGGGACGGGAATATTTCAGCGCGTTGGACAACAGGTTGAACCAGACCTGGCGGAAAAGCACCGGGTGCGCTTTTACCATGGGCAGTTCCTGGATGTCCCACTCAATGCGGCGATGCGATGTTTCCCGAAACAGATCCCCGATCACATCGGGAATGAGCGGGTTCAGGTCGATTTTTTGAGTGGCCAGCATGCCGAATCCCAATTCCGCCAGCGCCAGGTAGCTGCCGATGAGCTTATCCATGAGGGTGGCGGCCTTCTCGATTTGATCGACAAAGCCGCGCAATTCACCATCTGGATGATCGCCAATGGCGTCGTAAATCAAACCAGTGAAAGACCGGATATGACCCAAGGGCGCGCGCAGATCATGAGCGATGGTCTGGCTGAACCGGGAAAGATTGCGGTTCAGTTCTTCCAATTCCAGCAAGCGGGCTTCCCAGCACTGCTGCATCTCATGATCCGATTGGTCGATTTCGTTTTCCATGGCTGCTTCTCCAGGCTGCGGTTGGTGCGGAGCCATCAGGCCAGATTAGGACATTTATCCTACATAATATACCACCGTGAGTTCAATATATGATTATCATAAATCCAAAGCTTTTTCGAGATCCGACAAATCTGCGGGTCTGGGCCGCCCCGGGGGCCGGTTTGGAGTTTTAGCGGCAGGGGCTGGCTTGGGCAGCGGCTGCCTTGCGGGGGGGGTGGCCGGGGAAGCGGGTTTTTGCGGCGGCCGCGATTCGCTATTCGGAGCTGGTGGCTGGCCCTGCAAATCGGGCATGAATTTCCGAAGCCAATCCACCAGGGGCAGGCGGATTTTCTTGAAAGCGCCCAAATGGCTGGCCATGGCTTTTTGCACGCTGTCATTCCGGGCAAACACCAGATCCAGGGCATTTCGCACTCTCTGGTAGCGTTGGAAATCCTTGCAGGCCCGCAATTCCTTCTCCAAGTCCTCCGGCAAGCCTTCCCGGAAGTTGAATATGCGCAGGCTCAATTGATTGCGCCAGATCACCAGGATCCAGTTTTGCCCGCGCGCCGCGGCCTGTTGCGCGAGGTGATTATCCAAATCAATGCAATCTTCCTGGTTCAGCTCGGAGGCGGTTTCCGCTGAGTGCCGTTTTTCATTTCCGAAAATCCGGACCAAGCCTTTATCTCCGGCGCCCCGAAGCAGTTTTTGCTCAACGTCCTGCAAGGCTGCTGGCAAAGGCAGTTTCCCCATGATCCCCGCGAGCTGGCTGAACAGGCGGGGTGCGGATTTCTCATCAATAACCTCAATCCCGCACGTTTTGGCCAGCAGGAGTTCAGCCTCGGAAAACGAACGGCAAGGACGGATCAAAACATAATGGACCGAGGCGCCGCCGAAGCGGTCGCGCAAGCCGGAGGCGGATTGAATTTGCGCCGTCATGGGGGGGCAATAATGGCTGTTTTCATCGTGCTGATCCCGCAGCTGCACATCCATAACAATCAATCGACCGCCGTGGTTGACCGCCAAATCCAACGGGTTCCGATCAGGTTGATCGGCAGCTCTGACCTGCCTGAGATTAACCGCCACGTTATTCAGGCCCATTTCCAGGAGGGCCGCACCCAGGTATTGAATGAAAAGGGCCCCTGGCTTTTCGTCCCCATCCAACTGGCATTCCTGAAAAATGAACGGCCAGTTCCAGCGGTGGGCAAAACCCAATTCGGTCATGCGCAGCAAGGGGAGTTTTTTGGGCGCCGAGGAGGTAAAGTGACCCGTTTGCTCCACGGTGCTGAATTGCGATTCAATCCAGATCGCGGGCGGAATAAAGTCGGTGGCATCCGGCCTGATCCCCTCCAGACGAGTCGTTTGCATGCTGGAATCGGCCGGGGAACGCTGGCTTTGATACCACGCATCGCTGGCTTCCTGGCAAATGATGGTCAAACCTGGGAAAGAAAGCAGGCTGGCGGTTGCCAAAACCATCAGCTTGGAATCCTGGCCTGCATTGACAACCCATTGGCGCCCAGGATATTGCGTGGTCCATTCCGCAACCTGGGCGGCGAATTCCTCGGGCATCGGGCCGCGCACTTCCGTCGGCAGCAGGATTTTTATTTCCGGAAATACCTTGGCCACCAGGCTCGACAATCGGAAAGCGGAGAGGCGGGATGAAACCTCGCTGGTGTAATAGACAAATAATTCACTCAAACCGCCCCGGGACTGGTGCCAATGAACAATGCCCTGTAAATTAGGCCACCAAGACTCACTCGCCACCACCACCATCGCAGTCTGGCCGGTTGCAGCATTCTCAGCCACATTTTGATTTTCCATGGCGGGAGTGAAAATGAAAATGAATTGTTTGGCAAGCAGGAGGTTTTGGTGGGGATGGGGCCGGGGCTCGCCAAACGCCCGGGAAAAATTGTTTTGCTTCCCGCCACGGGGTGATTTTAACTACCATCCTCATTGTTGGTAATCAAAACCATGCGAGCCCTGTATAGGATATTATTCTGGGTGTTATTTTGGCTGTCTGCGCCGTATTATTTCTGGAAAATGTGGCGCCGGGGCAATTGGCGTGCCAATTTTCGCCAGCGTTTTGGCCGGTATGATGGCAAACTCAAGCAGGCCCTGACCAATTGCCATGTGGTCTGGCTGCACGCCGTCAGCGTGGGCGAAGTCCGCATGTTGGTTCCTTTGATCCGCGCCATGGAATTGAAGGCGCCCAATCTCAAGCTGGTGCTTTCCACCACCACGGTGACGGGCATGAGTGAGCTTCAGCGCAAGTTTCCCAGCCACATCCAGAAAATTTACTATCCCTTGGATTTTTCGGGCGTTGTCCGGCGGGCGCTGTCCACTTTGAATCCCGAAGTCGTGGTTTTGGCGGAGGCGGAGATTTGGCCGAATTTCCTTTGGTCAGCCCGGCATCGCCGCATACCGGTGGTATTGGTGAATGCCCGGTTGTCGGCCAGATCCTTCCGGGGTTACCGCCTTTTTGGCTGGATCTTCAGGCCGCTTTTCCATTCCCTGGCGGCGGTGGGGGCACAGGATGAAAATGATGCCGAAAAATTGCGGCAATTGGGCTGCCGCCCGGAGCGGATACACCTCATGGGCAGCATGAAATTCGACGCGGCGCGCGTGGATGAGCGCCGTCTTTTGGATGTGGCTGCCCTGTTGAAGCAGCTTGGCATGCCTGAAAACGCCCAACTCTTGGTGGGGGGGAGCACTCACAAAGGCGAGGAATCCTTGCTGGCTGCGGCCTATAAAAATTTAAAAGCCCGCTTTCCAGACTTATTCCTGGTTGTGGTTCCGCGCCATTTTGAGCGCGGCAAAGAGGTCGGCCGGGCTTTGAAGGAACAAAAAATCCGGTATGTTTACCGCAGCCAGGTTACCGCCGGGCGCGTATTTGAGCCTGGCAGCGTGGAATGCCTGCTGGTCAATACGACCGGGGAGCTGAAGTTTTTCTACGAGGCGGCCACGGTTATTTTTGTGGGCAAAAGCCTCACCGCCAAAGGGGGGCAGAATCCCATCGAGCCAGGGGCGTTGGGCAAGGCGATGGTTTTTGGCCCCAACATGCAGAATTTTGAGTCCATTGCTGCGGCTTTCGTGTCGGGCAATGGCGCGGTGCAAGTTCAAAACCCGGCGGAGCTTGAAAAAACCCTCGGTGATTTGCTGGCCGATGAAAGCCGCCGGCAACGTCTGGGGGCCAACGCGCTCAAGGTTGTGGAACAGAATAAAGGCGCCTTGGAAAAAACGGTGGATATGATCCTTGCCCAAATTCCGCCCGAAGCAGTGGTCCTGGGCTGAAGGAACCCATGATCTGTATGCTTGCTGGAGGGGGGGAAGGCGATTGGGCAGCAAACTGCGGCGTGAGCCTCGGGCAGACCCTGCGCGGGGGGAGATGCAAATGACGGTCAGGCAATGACCTCAACGAAAGCCCTTTTATGAACAGCTTTGATGTGGAGTTGGACGTCTATTTAAGAGCCCGGTTTACCCTGATCGTGCTCGCCACCTGCGAGGAGGAGCGGGCTCTCCAAGCCATCAAAACAGTCTGTGAAAAAGCCCGCCGGCCGGTGGTAACCTGGGATGTCGCGGAGGGATTTCAAACCCTGGTCCCTGGCGGTGGGAATCTGCCGGCAGCCAAAGATCCCTTGTCGGCCTTGGAGCAGTTGGAAAAAACTGATGGGGATATGCTGTGCGTGTTAAAAGATTTCCACGAATGCTGGGGCAATGCCCAGATCAAACGCAAGCTGCGCAGCCTTGCTCAAAGGCTGAAATTCACCAGGAAGTCCATCCTCGTAACCACTTCCGCCAACAAAATCCCCGAGGAGCTCAAGGATGAGGCGGTTTTGATTGAATTCCCGCCGCCCGGCGTTGACGACTTGAGCGCGGTTCTGAACCGTTTAACCCAGACTCCCGGGGTCAAAGTCAGCCTCACCAAGTTGGGCCGTGAAAAGCTGGTGCAAGCCGCCTTGGGATTGACCACTGCCCAGGCGCAGCGGGTCTTTGCCAAAGCCATCGTGTCCGATGGGACTTTGGATGACCGGGATATCGATCTGGTGACGCGGGAGAAAAAGCAAATCATCAGCGCCAGCAAAGCGTTGGAGTATTTTGCGGTGACCGAAACCCCGGATGATGTGGGGGGCCTGGGAATTCTGAAAGAATGGCTGCGCTTGCGGGAATTGGCCTTCAGCCAGGAAGCGCGGGATTATGGTTTGCCCACGCCGAAGGGCATCGCCCTGATCGGGATTCCCGGCACCGGCAAAAGCCTCACCGCCAAAATGATTGGTGGATTGTGGCGCATCCCTTTGCTGCGCTTGGATATCGGCGCTTTGTTTGGCAGCCTGGTTGGTGAATCGGAGGAGAATGCCCGCCGCGCTTTGCGCCTGGCTGAAACGGTGGCCCCCTGCATCCTGTGGATCGATGAAATGGACAAAGCCCTTTCCCAAGGCGGGGCCGATGGTGGCACCAGCATGCGCGTGTTTGGCTCCATTCTCACCTGGATGGCCGAAAAAAAAGCCCCCTGCTTCGTGGTGGCCACCGCCAACGATATTTCCCGCCTGCCTCCCGAATTGATGCGCAAAGGCCGCTTCGACGAAATCTTCTTCCTGGATTTGCCCACCCGCCTGGAACGGCAGGAGATTTTTGCGGTGCATTTGCGGAAATGCCGCCGTGTTCCGCAGGCCTTCGATTTGGACCGGTTGGCGCGCGAAGCGCAGGGTTACGTGGGCGCGGAAATCGAACAGGCCATCTACGATGCCATGTATGTCGGATTCAACGATCAGCGCCGGGAATTCACCACCGAAGACATTTGTGGGGCGCTCAAGCGGCAGGTTCCCCTCTCCATAGCCCAAAGGGAAACCGTCGGTTCCTTGCGCAATTGGCTGCGTGAGGGCCGCGCTCAATCGGCCTCTTTTTTGGAAACCAGCGAGGCCGAACAACAGTTTGTGCCGTTGGAAATCGATGTTGCCCGCCCGCCGGCTTGATATCGTTCAGGCCCGGCCGGCTGCTGGCGCAGCCAGCAGCCAGGATCACCCTGGAAAGGATTGCCAGTGGTCGCGTAGGCCAGGCATTTCAAGCCGCCGCGGCAGGCGGCACGGTGCAGGCAATGCTGGCAGTTTTCGCCCAGGCGGGTTTCGTCTCTCAATTGGCGCAAAACCGGGCTGTCATGATAAAGCTCGGGCAACGGCGTTTTCAGCAGGTTCCCCGCGAGGATGGGCAGGCGGCGGCAGGGGAAAACATCCCCATTGGGCATCACCGTGAGCAACGAATGGCCCGCTGTGCAGTGGTAGGGATGGCCTCCACCCACCAGGAATTGGAGCGCCCGGTGCATGGAAACCTCGGTGTGGAACCACCAATGGCTGGCGGCTTCAACCCGGGCTTGTAACATTAAGTTAAAAAACTCGCGCGTTTCCTCGGCATCGAGCATCTGATCCTGCCATCCTGCGGCGTTACCGGCCGGAATCAGGCGATCCGCCCATATCCGGTTAATCCCGTGGCGGCGGGCCATTTCAACGAGTTTCGGGAATTCCCGGAAATTGCTCCGCTGGGCGGTGAAGGATGCTACGGTGTAAATGCCTGCCTTCCGCAAATGGGAAATGCCTTTTAACACCTCGTTGAAATTGCCTGCCCCGCGCAGCCGGTCATGAGTTTCGGGCAGGCCGTCCAGGCTGGCTTGCACGAAAGCCGGCCGCAGTTTCTTCAGCCAGCGGGCTCGTGGTTGGTCAATCAGCACTCCGTTGGTGAGGATGCCGAAGGAATGGGAATCAAGATGGCTGGCGAAACACTCCAGCAATGGGCCAAAATCGCGATATGTGAAAGGCTCGCCTCCAGTCACTGTGATATGCCCCCGGACACGCTTTCCGGCGGTTCGCCAGCGCCCCAGCAAATTGAGGTATTGCCCGTGGATGGCCAATAATTCTTCGAGTGGCAACTCTCCAGCTGGAGCCTGGTCCTGGTAACAATGCGCACAGCGGAGGTTGCAGCGCTCAGTGATATGCCATTGGAAGAGCAGGTTTCCCGGAATGCAGCCGTTCCGGGAGCCGGAGGGCAGCCGATCCCAAGCGGAAGCCAGGGGCTGATTGAGGCTGGGCAGCGGCGGCTCCCCTGGCTGGCTGGCATTCAAGGTCTTGGTTGCGGTTCAGCGGTTTGCCAGGCCTACCCACATCCACCACAGCCGCCCCCGCCGCAGCCGCCCCCGCCTCCACACCCTCCACTGCCGCAGCCTCCTCCTCCGCACCCCCCGCCACAACCGCCGTTGGTTTGGGTTGCTCGTTGAAACATCGATTCGTAGGCGGCATAAACGCTGCCGTGCAAGGTGGAGATCCCAAAAATGGAAACCGCCAGCAAAAGCGCTGGATCGAATGCCCCGGTTTGGGCGGTTGTGACCTTGCCTTTAATATACCCAAAAACCTGTTGTAATCTTGCCAGGTATTGCCGGCCCCGGAAACTTTGGCGGGGCTGGCGGGCAATGAAAGCCAGCGCCCCCAGCGAGCCCAAACCCATGATCACTAAAAACATCACGTTGAATTTGCCCCGGCTCAAAGCGATGATGAATTTGTAGGCGCCCAGGCCGGCCAGCACGGCGGCTCCGCCCAGTGCCCACCAACGGGCAGTTTGCCGGTATTCCTCCGTTGGCACTAACTGCTCTTGCTCAAGGTTGCGGTCATAGGCTGCCGCATGGAGTTTGGCGCAGGCGGCTAGTCCAGCGGAACTGAATATGTCACGCGCCGATTTCGGGCTGTAAAATTCCGCGTAAATACCACGCTCCAAAGCGTTTAAGTGATTTGGATCGGGCGGGTTTGCGGCCTCTTGGATGCTGTGTTCACCGGTTTTCCACCATTTTTTCACCGGTTCCTTGATTTGTAGATAACCTCTTTGGATGAGATCGAAGATCACCACGCGGATCAGCTCGTTCTCCCCTCCCCGCAAGTATGCAATTTCATAGGGATCGCAATTGGTGGCTGCATCCAGCGGCGGCAGATCCCGGGTGGGCTCCCTGGCTCTTATTTTCCACCAGCAAGTGGCCAGCACCAGCCCGATCACCATCCCATATAATATGAGGAAATGGGGGCCATAGAGATTGGCGATTGGATTGTCCACGAACCAGTTCATGGGATTCTCCTTATTTCAACGAATCAGAAAAAAATCCCGTTTGCTGCGTGGCGGTTGGATCTCCGCTTCACGCTTCCGCGGGCTTTGGGTTTAGGCAGACGATTTGCATGGCTTCGCCCGGTCATACGGCAATAATATAGGCAGCCGGGATCGTTTTTGGAAGCTAAAACCGGTTTTAAGAGGCCCTTGCACCCGGGATTCCTTCATCCATTAGGATTTTGTCAATGGCAGGCTCTCCCCAAGCATACATTTTTGTTTCCCTTTAAGATTGACCAATTCATGGGAATCATGTCCTGATGAATAGTCTCTTTTACTGGGGACGAGTTTAAGCATGTCGAGAAAACCGCGGAACAATGGGATGCCCAACCCTGGGACGTCCCAAGCTAAATACGACACCAACCATACGGTTCTGGCCAAGACGTATGGTGCGCTGGCTGATTTGCGTCGGGAATTGGCCGACTCGCGCAGCGCCATAGCGGAACGAACCGACTTGCTGAAACTCTTTTCCGAGTGCGCCGATCCCCAGCGGGCCTGGCTTTTGCTGGAGGATTATTTTTCAAAAATCGCCCTCGCCCGCAAAGACTTCCCCGCCTATGACTGGTGGTCCCGCATGCTCGCCGCGCGTGGGCAGGCGCGGCTGGAGGAACTCGCCCTGCTTTTTTTGCGCAGCCAGCGTCCCTTGCCCACGGAGTTGATCCCGGCCACCAACCTGGAGCGCCTGGCGCAATTGGAGGAAACCGAGCAGGAACAGCAGTTGGCCCGGGAATTGGAACAGTGGATGTATCCGCCGTCGCCCTTCCACCTGGATGCCCCGCGAGCCGCGCTCAGGGTGATGTGCTCCGTCGCGCCCAACGAACATCAGCCGGCCTTTGCCGACTTGGAGGTTGCGATCTCCCTTTTCCGCCCGCGGACCGGTGAAAAGTTTAAGACCTTGGCGGAAATCAAGGAGCTGACCTTGCGGGCCACGCATGAACAGGAATTGTTTCCTCCGTCCGATTGGGCCTTTGTCCAATGGCTGGCTCAAACCTATCCCCAAAAAGACCAGGATACGGAAAAATTGCGCCTGAAGGGGCTGGAATTGCTGGATTGGCTGGCGCATTGGGGAAACACCGATCGCTTGGAATTTACCAACGGCAGCCACGCCGTTCAATTCCACGGGCAGGTGGCCGAGCTGAAGCCTGATTTGGAGCCTTGCCATGGGGGCTTTTTGTTTACCCACCGGGTGTTGTTGCCCGATCAGGCATCCCATTCTTTTTCAGAAGTCCACTTCATGGCTGGCCAGCCGGGCCTGGTGTTGGCCGGCAAAACCTTTTACGTGTTGCGCAATGTTCCCTCGCCCGCCGTGTTGCACCAATGGCTTCAAAGAAAACATCTGCCGATTTCCAAGCTCAGCCATCGTTTCCTGGCGCGCTTGCGCAAGGCTAATGGCACTGCCGGGTCCAATTGGGATTCCATCTGCGTGGCCCACCCGGCCCGGCCCCGGTTTGTTTTTGAATTGGCTGAAGATGTGGTGCGGCTGAGATTGCTGGCCAAAAGCGACCGGGATTCCGGCCTGTGGCAGTGGACTGGCCATGAGTGGCAGCGCGATGATCGCGCCGCCCAGCCAGCCGATAAACCGGAATTCCTGGATGACCACCGCCTGGAGCCGGCCACCAAGTGGTTGCGCTCGCTGGATTGGTTTACTCCGGAACCCGGGCTGTGGATTGCCGATGCCCAGGAAAACTTCTTGAACAGCCTGGCGGCGGCCTGGCCCAGTCGGCCGCCCGAAGCGGATTACCTCGGCAACACCACTTTCCAACGCTTGTTCCTGGCGCCCCGGAAATTGCGCCCCCGCCTCCTGCTCATGGGCAGCGGCATCGATTGGTTTTCAGTGTCCGCAGCCTGGGAATCCGAGGGGCTGAAACTCAGCCGGGCCGATTTGGAACGGCTCGCCACCGCCACCTCGCGGTTTGTCAAACTGCCCGATACCGGCTGGGTGGAATTGGACACCGATGCCGTTATTGCCGCTCATGAAAGCCTCGCTGATTTGGGTTTGGAGCAGCTGACCCCCATCGAGCAAAAAGTGGACCTGGTGCATGCCACCCACATGGATGAAAAGTCCCTGGCGCGCTTCGACAACCTGGGCGAGGTGGCCTTGCTGCGCCAGCAGATTGACCAGTTCCAAGGCGTGGCTCCCACCGATCTGCCAGCGGCTTTGATCGCTGATCTGCGCCCCTACCAGAAGCAAGGCTTCGATTTCCTATGCCATTTGAGCCGGCTGAAACTGGGGGGCATTCTGGCGGATGAGATGGGGCTGGGTAAAACTCTGCAGACGCTGGCCTGGGTGGAATGGCTGAAGACTCAGGCCCGGGATGGCGCGGCCCCTTCCCTGGTCATCTGCCCGGCCTCCGTGCTGCATAACTGGCGCCGGGAAGCCAATCGTTTTACCGCTGGCCTCAAGGTTCTGGTGTTGGAGAGCGGGGCGGCCCGGCATAACTTGCGCCAGCAGATACCCGAGCATGATTTGATCGTCACCAATTACGCCCTGTTGCGTCGGGATCTGGAGGCGTTCCAAAAATTCTCTTTCCGCGCCTTGATCCTGGACGAAGCGCAATTCATCAAAAACCCCTCGGCCCAGGTCACCCAGTCGGTCAAGCAGCTCCGCGCGACCCATCGCCTGGCCTTGACCGGCACCCCCATGGAAAACCGGTTGCTCGACTTGTGGAGCATCATCGATTTTGCCCAGCCGGGCTATTTGGGCAGCCAGGCGGATTTCGTGGATAAATTCGACTCCCCAGGCAAGGAGCCGGCCAGCCAGCAGATCGCCCGCCGCCGGCTCTCGGCCCGCTTGCGGCCTTTGCTTTTGCGCCGGCTCAAACGCCAGGTTGCCCAGGATCTGCCCGAGCGGATTGAAGAACGGCGCGATTGCGAACTCGGTGAAGCCCAGCGCAAACTTTACCTGGCCGAACTCCGCCGCAGCCGTGAGCAGGTGTTCCAGACGGTGGCTGATAAAGGCCTGGCCAAGAGCAAAATCCATGTTTTGGCCGCCTTGACGCGCCTGCGTCAAATATGCTGCCACCCGCAGTTGGTCGGCGATGATGCCCTTTCGGGAAAAACCGAGACCTTCTTTGAGCTGTTGGAACCGTTGCTCGCTGATGGTGAGAAGATCCTCGTCTTCAGCCAGTTCGTGCAAATGCTGAACCTCTTGCGGGCCGAGTGTTTGCAGCGCCAGATATCGACCCACATGCTGACTGGCGCCACCAAAGACCGCCAGTCCGTGGTCCAGGCTTTTCAAAACGATCCCGCCGCCAGCGTTTTCCTCCTGAGCCTCCGGGCCGCGGGCACCGGCCTTAATCTAACCTCCGCCAGCTACGTGGTGCTTTACGATCCATGGTGGAATCCCGCCGTGGAGGCGCAGGCCATTGATCGTTCGCATCGCATCGGCCAGACGCGGACGGTGGTGGCCTTCAAGTTGATTTCCCCCGGCACGGTGGAGGAGAAGATCTGGGAGCTGCAGCAGCACAAAGCCAAAACCATTTCCGATGTGCTGGGTGAGGAGGGCTTTGCGCGTAATTTAAACAAAAACGACCTGGAATTCTTGTTTGCCGAACCCTAAGGCTGACTCTAGCCATCGCCATCCGGAGTCCCAGAGCTTATCGATAAAAATTCCTGACCCATGCCAATACGAGGCCGCCCATGGCAAGCAAGCCAATAATGTTGGGTTCCGGAATGGCCGGCACCACCGGCAATGTGTTGAAAATCGGATAATTTAATGGCCGCGTGCTCCCAATGTAATTGAGTTCAACCGGCACAATATCCGTAAATCCGACCTGCGCCTTCGGAACACTGCTGAAAGTTTTCCCCCAATAGGTGCTATCCCATACGCCCATTTGGACATAAACCATGACACCAATTTCATGACCGGAGTGGCCGGGCACAGTATAACCTGGCCCGATCACAAAGCCCCGATCTGGATTACCCTCATGGGCCACGGCGGGCAAAACCGGCGTCAAATTGTTGGCCGTATCACCAACAAAAAACTCGGCATAAATATTGGGACCTGCCAGAGGCCCATCAATCGAACCCAGATGAGTGGGAGATTCCTGATTGGATAAATCAAGACCTTGAGCTTGAAATAATTGTGCGCTGAAGAACAAAAGTGCCGCGATTGTTTTATTCATACTATGACAAAACGACAAAACATATTATGGATATTTGAGGTGGACACCATTTTTTAGACCACCAAACGCAGAAATCAAGTTGGATTCTCAGGCTCTTTTATTTCTTCTCATAGTTCTGGGTTTCCATTACTGCAATACTTCGAGGCTCCGGTGTCCAGCCCGGAGTGAGTCCCTGAGACCGTCAGGGTCGAAGGGGCGAACGAAGGGCTGGACACTGCGGACACCTCGGGCTGCTTCCATCCCCAGGCGGCCGGCTTGGCCCCATGCGATTCGGGCGAATGATACCACTCCTCAGGCGTCGCATAGCCCAACGCCTGATGCGGACGCACCGGGTTGTAATCGACAAACCAACGAGCCAATCCGCGTTGGGCCTTCAAGCCATCCCCATAGTCCTGCACGTAGATGTCTTCCTGTTTGACACTGCGCCACAACCGCTCAATGAAACGATTGTCGAACCAACGACCGCGGCCGTCCATGCTCACATCCACGCCCGCCGGCTCTGCCGCGTCCAAATACGCGTCGCTCGTAAACTGGCGGCCCTGATCGGTGTTGGAAATCAACGGCTGCCGTCCACTCGCCAACGCCGATGTCCAGGCCCGGATGCAAAACCCGCTGGCCAGACTGTCGGACAGTTCCCAGGCCGGCGCCTGCCGGTTCCCCCAGTCCATCACCGCCACCAAATACATGAATCCATAAGCCATCGGCACATAGGTAATGTCGCTGCACCAGACCTGGTCCGGACCCGTGATTTCCAGCCCTTCCAACAGATACGGATGGATCCGGCGCCCTGCGCCCGGCAGGCTCAAATGGCGCTTCGGATAGAGCGCCTCGATCCCCATTAACTCCATTAAACGCGCCACCCGTTTGCGATTGACAATAATACCTTCTCGTTTCATAAGCACGGCCAAACGCCGCCTGCCACAGAACGGATTTCCCAGATTCAACCCGCCCCATCGCCGCATCAACGCCAAGTTCGCTTCGCTCGCCGGCGCCGGTTCGTAATAGTGCCCGCTGCGCGAAATCCCCACCAACTCGCATTGGCGGCGCAGGCTCAGTTCGGGGCATGGTTCCACCAACTCCTGCCGGGCGCTCACAGACCCAATTGCTGGCACTTTTTTTAAGCCAATCCGACTCCACCGCCAACTGGCCGATCTTTGCGTGGAGCTGCTCGATCAATTCGCTCGGATCCTCCAGAGCGGGGCGGGGCGGCTCGAACAGTCCTGGCAGGTGGTCGTGAATAACACCCTTCCATTGCGTCACCTGCACCGGGTGCGCCTGGTATTCGCGGGCGATCTGCCCGGTCGTTTTGCTGCCCTGCAGCGCTTCCATTCCGACTTTGGCCTTGAAGGCCCCTGTGTATCGTTTTCGTTTAGTTTTACTTATGGCTCTGCCGACCTCTCACATCCGGCAGAACCTGAAAAGTCTAACTTAGTCACTGGTCCGAAATTCGGGGTCCATTTCTCTGTCATGGGATGCGCTGCACTTCGCCCGCAACCTGTTTGAGGGTCTGGAAGGCGGCGTGCGGGTGGAGAAGCAAACCATTGTCGTGATGCTGTACAATCCGCCCAACACTGCGCTGCTCCAGGCTCATTATGCCCATCTGCCCAAAATATTGGCGCGGGAGGGAGTCGAACCCCACATCCCTTGGCTCTACAATTATAAGCTGGACTTCCGTTTTTAATAATCTACAGAGGCACTGGCCTCTGGGGACTGTCAAATTATCTACCCCTAAAATATCTCTGCCAAAGGGGTTGCGACACATTCCCTCGCGCCTGTTTCCCATGGTTTCAATGGTGCATACGTATCCAATACCCCACGACACAACCCCTTCAGGACTGGTCCCCCGTTCTCGACCTTTACCCAGGGTAGTCCCGCTCGCGGCACAACCCCGTTGTTGGGCTGGAGGACAGAATCCCGTTGGGATTTCCTGGCGGGCACCGAACGCAACCTTCTCATTTATTCTGAGGTCGAAATTCATTTGTTATGCGGGAGGTTGTCCTGGTTCCAGCGCCGGGCGATCTGATCCTGTCGGATATCAAACAAGCTCCTCGTGGAAAAGGCTTCTATGTGCTGATCGCAAAAAAGCGCATTCCACTTGCTGCCATGCCGCCTATTGATGGCAGCCCGGTTCAATGGCTGCCGCTGGGTCAAAGGCTTGCTACTGGGATCACTTAATAGATAATTCACAATGGATATGCCTTCAGGATTTGAACCGGCAAGGAAACCAAATCCGGCGTAATAACCTTTCAAAGTCTGTTGCTCGGCAAATGGCAACTCGTACATGGGGATGGTGTCCCCCAAGGCTAGCATGTTACTGGGCCGTTTTACTTCGTATTCAGGCAAATTTCCGGACCCTGCTGTCAGAGGGTATTTTACCAATCCACCTCCGCTCTTACCCGCGCCGAGAGAATTATAACCATAGCTCAAGAAGGGATAGACTTTATTGTAAATTAATCCGGGCAACCGGAGGTAGCCCGGACACTCGGGTATACCGGTTCGCGCTTGTCCGACCAGCGGTTTAAAAGGGGTGTTGGTCGATGAGGAGATGACACCGAAATATCGCTCTAAACCGTGGGCCCAATTTTGGCCGTCGCCCTGTAACTCAACAGGATAAATCCTATTATCGTTCACGTATAATTGCAACGTGATACCCCATTGTTTGAGATGCGTTTTGCAGGCCGTCAGATGCGCCAACTGTTTGGAGCGTGATAAGGCAGGCAGCAACAAACTGGCCAGGATGGCAATAATCACGATTACCACCAGCAGTTCGATCAGGGTGAATGCCGCTTTGCGTGCCTCAACTCGGACTTGTTCATTCATTATGGTAGGAAATATTATAAACACGCCATGGGCATCCCTGTTTTTGCATGTGTTAGTTATCAAGCAGTATGGATTCATATTAATGATTTGGATCGTCCCTACTTATGCATGTGTTAGAGGTCATACAATTATGATACGCTCCTTCACATGCATCACAATTGCAGTAGTTAGAATATGAACATGTATCACTGGTATCACACATATTATCATAATAACACATATCATAAACGCTTGTATCTGAAGTTTCGCAGGGATCATTGGTATAGCAGGCATCTGACATCGAACAAGAATTTACACCGCAAACATCTGTATAACAACCATCAGAATTATAACAATTATCAACTTCGCAACGATCTGTGCCGCATCCATTCATTACCACGCAATTGTCAGAATTACAGTGATTCGCATAATAGCATGTATCATAACCGCATACATCGGCACCGCAATCGTTATCGCCGTAACATGTGTTTTGTTCATCATCGCATCGGACGCAATAGGTCGCCTTCGCTTTAGAACCCATCGCCAAAGCGCCGATCAAGACGCCGCCCTGGATCAGTGATTTCGTGACTTTCTTCATGAAATCACGACGGGTTAAACTGGAAACTGGTCTGGCCGATTGGCCACCCACGTTTTCTTTGTTTTCGTTCATAACATTTTCTTACTCCTTTTTGTTTTTTTAGGTTTTATTGGCACTTGATGACTTAACTTTCCGCTACGGGAAAAATAGGGCCGCCAACTTGGCCGCCGCCTGTTGCCAGGTCCAGGCCTGGCGGACAGTTTTGGAGGCCAATTGCCCCAAGGCGGCGGCCTCCGCGCGATGCTCGAACGCATAGCGCATCAAATAAACCAAATGATCCAGGTCCGGCTCCACATGATACCGCAGCACCGAACCGTCTTTGGCTTTTTCCGCCACCGGATTGGAATGCTGGAGGGTATAGGCATACCGCGGCGATAGGAAGTCCGCCGGGCCGCTCCAGGGGGTGGCAATTACCGGCAGTCCACAGGCCATGGCTTCCAGGAGGGTGATGCCGAAACCTTCCGCCCGCAACGGATGCACATAGCAATCGGCTCCCGTGTAGAGACCGCCCCGGCGGTTCGGTTCCAAATCGAGCTCCAGCAATTGAATTTCCGGCGCGCAAGGCTCCGCACTCGCGTCCCTTACCAACTTCGCCAGCCGGTCAAAAGTGGCCGACCGCTGGTCCTGGATTACCGGTGTGCGGAGAATCAACGCCACATCGTCCCGATGAGAGAAAGCGCGGCAAAAGGCCTTAATCGTGAGATCGAATCCCTTTTCCAGCACCCAGGGAAAACTCGTTTGCAGGAATTTGTATCGCTTTTCCGTGGGGTGTTTAAAAGGCGGTGCCGCCGACGAATAAATGGCGGGGTCCACACCATGGGGGATCACCGCGCCTTGGAGCCGGCTGAGCCCCGCCTCCAAATACGGGCGTAGCACATGCCCGGAAGGAGCCAGGATTTTCTCGAAAAAGTTCATGGCCTGGCGCAGCCAGTCCGCCTGCACCGTGTGATTGCCGGTCGTATAAAGGACTTGCCGCCCTTCCAGGTTCGGAAATACCGAAAACCGGGTCTGGCGGACACCGCCTTTGAACAGCGTAAAATAGATCGTAATCGCCTTTTCAGGATCGTATTCCCGCTGCATCTGCCGGCGGATGCGTTCATATTTCTCCGGCGCACCGGTGCGGAACAAATCCTCCTCGCGCTGGATATAGCCTTTGCCAAAGAGGGCCTGTTCATCCTGGGGAATCACGGGAACGCCCATCTCGATCAGGGCGTTGGTCAACTCGAACATGACTTGCGCCCAACTGGTATTGCAGAACAACTGCTGTCGCAACACCAGGCAGGTCGAGTCCGATCCATTATTTCCATGCGGCTTAAACGTTTTGGCCTTTTCTGGTGGATCCGCAGCCTGGGCTGCACTGGGACCGCCGGCATCCCTGCCGGCGGAAGCGCAACGGACCCACGCCGGCAAAGATGACGGCGGTCCCAGTGAACTGGCTGGGCAGTCCATCGGTTGTAGCACTGCGAGCGGACCTCTCCATAATGCCATGCGCAGTTCCCGCAGCACCTCGGTCGCATCCGCGCCATCGGCTATAGTTGGCGATAATCCTCGCAAATAAGGGACCTGGGAGTGGTTCGGGAACCGGACGGTTTGATCTTTACCGCTCGCCAATATGGCCGTCGAACTCGGGAGCCAACCATATTCCAGCTCCTCCGGGCTGAACCGATGCATCCAGGCCATCTTTTGCCGGCTGAGGTAATCCAGACCGGCCGGAAAGGACGCATGGGGCAGGTTCGAAACCACCAAATGCGGGCGCACCTGAGACAGAAGTGTTTCCAGAAAGTCCGCGTCACCCATGCCCTCCGGCGGAATGGAAAACACCCGCACCTGGTTCGAAAAATGAGGCGGCGCGACAGCGCCCGTTGCCAGCCAAATCGGTTCGATATCCGGAGCGCGCGCCAAGGCGCGGAGCAGCACCCGGCATTCCCTGGCGGAATAGGAATCCCCCAATTCGGCGTCTCCCAGCCAGGCCAGTCGCAGTTTCATACGGCCAAAGGGGTTGAAGGTTTTTGATTCGCCGGCGTTTTCAGTAATGCGCGCAACCGGTCCGCGTGCTGGGAACGCAAACGGTCATAAATTCGCAGGATTTCGTCATGGAGGATGCGCACCGCCTGGCAATAAGGCTTCCCAGGATCGTAAAAGGTATGCGTGGAATCGACGCATTCGGCATGGCACCAGGTGCGGCAGGTCAACGCCGCCCCGCATTCCTGGCAATCCGCCTTGGTGTCCTCAAGGATATTGTAATTGAGGAACACCTCCCGGAGGCGGTCATTGAAAGAACCGCCCAGCTTGCCCAGACAGAACTGACCGCCGCATTGGTGGGGGCCGAACCGGTGGCAGGGCCAGAGATCGCCCCTGGGATCGACCAGAATCACTCCCCGGCCCGCTCCGCATGGAAATTTGGAATTGCCGGTGAGCGCATGTAAATTTTGGAGGCCCTTGGAGAACATTTCCAGGTCGATCGGCTGGCTGGAGCCCAGCCGTTCGATATAGAACTCGCCCATTGCCCGGTAGCCGGCCTTGAGCGCCTCGAAATCGCCGGGCTGCCAGTCGCAGTTGGCGGCAATTTTGAAGGTGATCGAGCGGAATCCCAGCCCAGCCAGGTATTGTGTGCTTTCGTAGAGCGAACGCACCGATTGCGGGGTGATGGTGGCGCGCGCCATCACCTCCGGCCGGTAGGCCAGGATTTTCGGGGCGACTTGCTCGACCGCCGCCGAGCTGCCCCGGCCGCCCAGGAATGGCCGGTTGGCGTCCTGGACCGCGGGAAGGCCATCGATCGAACAATGAAAACCCATCCCGAACCGCCTCCAGAAAGCCAGCATCTCGTCGGTCAGGATGGTGCAATTGGTCGTGCAGCCAAAATGGAGGCTTTTTCCCTTCTGCCGGGCCCTCAACTTGCCATACGGCACGATCTTTTGGATGAGGTCGAATCGCAGCAACGGTTCGCCACCCATGAAATTGACCTTGATTTCGCGCTGGCCGCCGCTGGATTCCAACAGCCAATCCAAGGTGTTTTTGGCGGTGGCCTCGTCCATATGGACGGCTTTTTTCTGCCATTTGAAACAATAGGTGCAGGCCAGGTTGCACGCTTCCGTCAAATCCAGGTCGATATTGTGCACCGACCGCACCGCCGGTATCGAATCGTGCAGGCTGGACCAGGGAATGGCTGGCGCAGGAGCGGCTTTGGCCGGTCCTTGGGCGGTGGGGAAAAAGGTGGCGCTCATGAGCAGCAATCCTCCTCGACGGCAGTAGCGGGTATGTAATCGATGCCCGATTGATGCAATTCGATTAATTCGCGGGAGCGCCGTTGGACGCCCTGCGCCGTGGCGGTGGAGGCATCCCATAACATGGCCTCGAGCAAGGCTTTGCGCGGCGCGCAATAAAGTTGGAATTCCGGTTCCGCAGCAAGTTCAACACTGGGAGCATTACGGGCATTACTGTGAACCGCTTTCAATTGGATGGAGGCATCGCAACCGCCGCACCGATAGCGCCAGTCACACGCCTGGCAAACGGTTGGTTTCATCGCTTTGGAGAACGACTCCGCCAACAGGTCCAGGCGTTCCCAGCGAATTTCCTGGGGATCGTCCGCCATATTGCCCAATTTCCAGGCCTCCAGCCCCACTGCGGCCTCACCGGCATACAGATCGCCGTTGGCCAATACCGCGATTTCCGCGCCCGCCGCGAAGTTGGAACTAACCAGCGGTTGATCGGCATCGATCCGGGCGGCCACCCAGGATAGCGGATAGACCTCGCGCAAGGGGATGCGTGGATTTTGATAGATGGTCAGGATGGCTTCGGTAAAATCATGGGCCGCTGGTGGCCCCTCATTACCATCTATGCCCAGGACCGGTTTCAATTCCATTGTAGCTCCGCGGGTGGCTTCCGACAACGCCAGGACCAAGTCCGGCAGAATGCCAATATTCATTCGGGTTACTGGCACCACCACGTGTGCCCAGGCGCCCGCCTGGCTGATCTTGACGAGGTTCTTAAAGGGGAGGCTTTCCAGAGCGTAGGCCTCGAACTGGGCCATTTCGGCACACCTGCCCAAGGCTTGGGCCTCCCAGGCAATTCGCACACGGGGATGATTGAACAGGAATTCCCACCAGCCCTGGTCGATTTCGTTGAGTTCCGAATAGCAGGTTATAGAACCCTGGCGGCGAAGGGTTTGGAACAGAAAATGCAGGACTTCACCCAACCTTTGTTTTCCGGTCTTCCAATCACTCAGCGGATCCCATTGCTTGAACTGAATCGCCATCGACCCTCTGGCGGCCAGCCGCTGGGCAAACAACTCCAGGGCGCCCAGAGCCACTTCCCGGGAGCCTTTGCCAATATAAACGATCATACCCTGGGTTTGGCGCAAAGTTTCCCGGTGGCGGATGTCATCGGAGCGGTCCTGAAAGCCAGTGCGTCCGGGGGTGAAAATCCGATATTCTGGCGATTTCCGGGCGAGGGAGTTTAAAAATTGCGCCAGGGTTTCTGGCTGCTCCAAAGCGGCTGCGGTTAGATCGTGAAATCCAAGCTCATCCAAAACGGCTTTGATATCCGGCCAGTAGGCGGTTCTGAATCGTGGCTCAACGGTGGCGAGAATGGCGCTTTTTCCTCGCCCTCGCATGAGCATGTTATCCGTGGATGGCGCTAACATGGATTTCGTGACCTCCTTTAATAATTTTTATCTCCTTTTTCACACCCTGCGTTTTCAAATCCTGAGGTGGACCCCATTTTTTAGACCACCAAACGCAGAAATTAAGTTAGATTGGGTGTGAGAAAAATAAATTAACGAACCGGGGAAAAATGCAAAAAGGCCTGCAAACAAAGGTTTTTGGGCGTGAAATATTGTCTAGCCCCACTCGGCACACAAACCGGCGGCCGTCCAATGCCTCAAACCGGCTCACCCTGGAGTATGGAAGAGAGGATGGGCTGATCTTGCCCTTTCACAGCACGCTTCCCAGCGACTTGTTTGACCTGCTTTGGGACCGCTGCCATGCGCGGGAATTCCAGATTACTATCGTTCCCAATCCGCCCGCTTGTTGACATCCAACTATCCTGGCCCATGCCCAGTTAGATTCTCAGGCTCTTTTATTTCTTCTCCTAGTTCTGCGCTTATCAATAATATCACACTTCGAGGCTCCGGTGTCCAGCCCGGAGTGAGTCCCTGAGACCGTCAGGGTCGA
>CAYPCQ010000075.1:0-43786 GCA_964409245.1 uncultured Verrucomicrobiota bacterium | reverse complement strand
CAGCAGGTAAAAGGGATTGGAAAATCGAAAGCCGCCTTTATTCCAGGCATGGCCAAGATCAAAGGGGCGGTTAAAGTCCTGCTGGATATTGACCAGGTGCTGGCCGCGATAAACTGAACGGACCTCGCGAACTTCACGTACACCAGACCTGCCGCGTTCACGGACACTTCCACAGTAGTTGCGCCGAATATATTATACCGAGCCATTAGCCCATGATATATAGTGCTTAGTGTTGTATGCGCGTATGAAGGGCGTTTAAATCCCTGAGGCCAGCACAGTTTAACCACCACGATTTCCCGGAATTCCTCTCCCCCCGCTGTTTAAGTCGCATCGAGGTCAAACCGTTGCAAATGAACATTTTATTCCCGATTCCCGCAGGCCAGGATTGGGGAACTTCCGTTCGCAAGCCGCGGGCAGCGCCGTGGCCCTGGGGTTGTCACGTCATGCTGCGCCAGGATAACGCGGGTCCGGTGAATGGGCGTTCAAGGGCCTGGATTGGCGGCCGGATCCCCAACTGCTACGGCGCTCGCCACCGATAAAAACGGTGAGCTGCGGAATCCATGCCGGGCGCCTCAACGGCCAAATCAGTGACTCCACCGGGGAGTGGCAGCAGATCCCGCCAGGTGCTCAAATCCTCGGAGGCAGTCAGGACACCCCCGCGGCCTTCCAGGCCCTGGATCATCAATGGAGCCTGTGGCGAGGTTTTTAATTGCCAGCTCAATTTCACGGAATCCAAGGCGCCCGCCTGATCGATGCGCAGCGTGAAATCGCCCACGCTGCCGGTAGTGCTATCGGCTGCAATGGCATATTCCTGGCCCGCGCGGGCGGCCAACAGGCGCGGCTCGCCGGCCGGGCCGGACCCGGTGCCTGGCAAAGGCAACAATCCGGCCAGATCCGAGCCCGAATACACCCCCACGACGCCCCCACTCAAACCGGCGACTTGAATGGCGGTTGGGCCATCCCGGGGAGCGGTCCAAGCCCACCACACGGAGCCTCCGCCGGGCTGCCCGGCGTGGTTCGGTTCGCCGGCTTCGCGGGTGGCGGCGTAATTCGCGCCCGCCATCCGGATCGCCGATCCCCAAATCCGCTGGCGGGCGGCAAAAGCGTCGTTGGCGGGCGGTTCCCGGAAATCCAGCCGCACCTGGAATTGGCTGACGGCGCCCAGACTGACGGCCGCGATGTGGTATTCCAGCCCCGCTTGAACCGCCACGGCCACGGAAGCACCGCCTGGGCTGACGCGGGCCTGTTCCACGAGGGATCCCGGATTCGAGCCGCGAAAAACCCGCATGCCCAGGTCCCCGGGGTCCGGGACCAAGGTCAGGATGCCGCCCGCCGGGGCGCTCCAGGAATACCAGGCATGGGCCCCGGAGATGGGGCCTTCCGCCTGGCTGCTCGCGTAAGCCAGGTTGCCGGCCAGCAAGGCGCTCGAGCCGGCCACGGTTTCGCGGCTGGCAAAGACTCCATTGCGCGGCCCAACAAATACCTGCGCCTGCGCGGCCAGGGGAATTTCCCCCGCTTTCAGCACTACCCGGCCGCCAATCCAATGCAGTCCGGCGGTCCCCGGAGCCCATGGGAAATCCGCCGGCGCGGCGGGCGCCACCGCCATCCTCTGGTCGTTATCCCACAACTCAATCCGCACGATATCCCTGGGGGATTCGGTGGTGGTCACCCGCAGGTTGAACTGGGTTCCCGCGAGGATGATTCCACCCGGAGCTCCGGCCAGGAAAACCGTCTGCTCCTGGAGCCGCAGGCTGAAGTCCGCGCCGTCCGGATTGCCCGCCGGAGTCAGGACCGCAATCTGATAGGTTGCCCCTGCCACCGCGTCAAAGTTCACCCATTCGACGGGCGGGATGTTGGTGTCCCCCAGGCGTTTCCAGTCTCCAGGTGGCTGGCCCGTAAAAACCGCGCAAGGCGAAGTGGCCGTTAACTCCACCTGGCCATCCGCGGGAGCGGTCCAGCGATACCAAACGCCCGGGGAATCGGACGCCAAGCCTGTTTCGCCCGGTTCGGCAGTGGCCGCCCGGGTGGAACCGGATACTTCCGTGTATCGCCCCGCCTGCACCAGCGCGTGGGCGGGATCATCATTGGCCGGTCGCAGCGTAATTTGCACCGGCAGCGTGGCGCGCATTTCACCGGCGGTGTTGGTGCCCAGCGCCAGGATCTCGCAGATGCCCGGCGGCAGGGCCTCGGGTTGCAGGGAAATGGGCAAGGTCAAACCGTCCTTCCGCCAGAGCGTCTCATAGGCGTCCCCGGCCGATGGCCAGCCAGCCGCATCCCGCAGCCGCCGGGCCAGCAAGGTGACGTTGGTCAGGACGCCATCCAGGGCCGGGTCCGGCGTGGCAATCTCGATGCGGGGCAGGGCGGGCAGGGTGAATTGCGCCCCATTCGTGGGCAGGCTGATCCGGAAGGCAGACCAAGTCAGCGCCAGGCTGGTTTCCCCGGCCGGGAAGAGCAGGCTGCGCCAGCCCTGGTCGAAAGGCAGTTGCCGTAAAACCAGCTGGCCGGGGCTGTCCAGCAACAGCACATATTTGCCGCCTGCCTTGGCCGTGAACCAGGCCGCGCATTGGTTCCTTTCCGGAAATACCTGGAGTTCGGCTATCCTCCGCAAGCTGGCCAGCGTTTCGCCCTGGAACACATCCACGTATGGCATGGCGTTTGGCGCGCGGCCCGTGAAGGCCACCCAGCCATCCTGCGGGGCGGTCCATTCCCACCAGACCGACCGGCCTTCGTGGCCGATGGCCTCCAGTTCCCCAAGCTCGGAGGTGGCCGCCAAATTCCCCGCTTTCCAGGCCGTCGTGCCCGCCTGCAGTACCAGGCGGTTGGTGAAAGCGTCGTTCCCCGGCCGCCGATTCAGACGGTGCCACAGTTCACCCTCGGGAGGGTTGGGATCGTTCCCTGGCGCATACACCTTGAAATAATAACGGGCGCCTTGGGCCACATCGAATTGCCGGGCTCGATACAAGGGATTCTGCTGGTCCTCCCCGGGCCACACCTGGGCCAAAGAACCTTGGCTGGCGGCCAGGAAGGCGAGGATCCCGGCGGCTGGCGCCGGGTGGCCGGGGAAATTGAGGCCGAACTCCAAAAGCCCATCCTCGGGGGCCGTCCACGCATACCAAACCGCCTGATTGGTGGCTCCGGTCAACACCACCAGGTTGGTGCCGGTGGATCCCGGCAGCTCCGCGGCCTGCTCCAGGGTGTCGTTATCCGGCCTGGGCAAAAAACCTGCCTCAAACCAGGTCTCATCGAGCAGGCCGCCTCTTCCCGCCAGGACAATCTGGCAAACCTGGCCCGCCAGGACCGGGACTGGCCCCGCCACCGGGGCGGCCAGGGGGGTGAGCGTGGCGGGAGAATTCCCCAGGTAAACCCCCACGAACGGCACATAATTCTCATAGCTGGTGGCGCTTAAACGCAGCCAGCCATTCCGTGGCGCCGTCCACGCAAACCAAACGGTTTTCAGGCCCCCCGCCGCCAGCAGGGCCGGATCCGAAGGATCGGAGGTGGCTTTGCCGAGGGGGATCAGCTCCCCGGCGCCGTTGGGTGACAAGGGCCGGGGGTGGTCGAAAGCGTCATTGGGCGGAGGCGGCCGCAATGCCACGCGCACCGGCAACGGGCCAAAGCCATAAACCGAGGCCGTGGCCGCGCGCAATTGGTATTCCACCCCCGCCTGCACGGGGAATTCCAGGCGATCCTCCGCCTGGGCCACCCAATTGATTTCGGTCAGGGCGTTCAGGGCCTGGCCGGTATAGAGCTGGAAACCGAGGTCGTACCGCCGGTCAAAAACCAGGTCCACCCAGCCGGATTGCCCGGGCGTCCAGGCCCACCACAAAGAAGCCCGCTGGTCTGGTTCTCCGGCTTTTGAAACCGCCCCCCGCAAATCCACAGCGAGCTCGAAATCGGCACCTGCGAGGTCGGTGCGATTGGTGAAATAGGTGTTGGGCCAGGGCCGGATGGTGATCGGCACCCGGGGTGACCGCCAGGTGCGGTACTGGGAGTCGCAGGCTTCCAGCCAGAGCTCATGATCCCCGGCGACCAGGTTGCTGACGAGGATCTGGCTGGCATTGGTCAGCGGGTCGACGAGCCAGGTGTAACCATCCAGCAGCCGGAACCAGCGGAGTGCGAGGTTTTCAGGCGGATTCGCCACCTGGACAAGGATATTAGCCGGGGTGGAGTAAAGGGCATGGGCGGGTGGGAAAACGATGCGCATCCGGGACAAAACCAGGTTCACGGTGAACTCCAGGCCATACGGCAAGGAGGGGCCGGCAGCCTGGATCTCGAAGGTTTCGCCCGCCTTGGTTTCAAACAATTCGGGATTCGCCACCGGGCGCAGCGCCGCCAGGCTGGCGCCCTGGTAAACGCGGACCGCCAGGGAGGCTGGCCTGCCCACCACGCTTAGATTGGCCACCCCATCGGCCGGCGCCGTCCAGCTCCACCAGGTGGATCCGGCCGCATCCGGTGGGGCTGGTTCCCCCGCCTCCAGGCCGGCGCCCACCGTCCAGCCGGAAAATTGGGCCTCGGCGCCAGCCACCAAGGTGCGCTGGGCAAAGTCATCATTCGGAGGGCGCGGAACAAAGGAAAAGCCGATCCGGGCCTTCACGTATCCCTGGCTGGCCACCACGGCGGCCGCCACCTGGCAAGGGACACCCCCGCGCACCGGGAAATAGGCGGGCGGCTGGTTCCAATCAGTGATCCGGCGCACCAAAATCAGGCTGGCCAGCTCCTCGCCCGTGTAAACCGCCACCACCGGTGGCACGCTCATGTTTTCCAGCAGATTGAGCAGCAAAAAGCCGTCCGCGGGCGGCTGCCAAACAGCCCAGACTGAGCCTCGAGCCGGCCCCAGGCTCCCGGCATGGTTCGGCTCCCCGGCCTCCAGGGTGGCTCCCTGGCCAGCCGCCAGCCATTCAAAGTGGGTGCCCGCCAGCTCCTGGCGCCGGGCAAAAGCGTCATTGGCGGGCTGGGCCGCCAAGGAAATGCCCGCCGCAAATACTCCGCTCGCCAGCCAGGCCCGCGCGTTTCGCATCATTGGTTTCCGTTTCATAATCAAGCCTTTGTCCTGCCACCATGGCCCGGTGGCTGCCATCCCCTGCCCAAAAGCCGGGGTCAGCCACCCCGCCTTCCGTTCATTACATGCGTAATCGGATCCGGAAACGGATCAAAAATTTGCGGACCGGATCGCCGATCGCCACCTTCCCTATGACGCTATCGGCCCGGATTGGATGTCAAAAAGGCCCGGAAGAATCGCCTGGCAGGCAGCGCATTTCCGCAGCCAGGCTCAAAAAAGGCGATGGAGCTTTAGATTTTTACCTCCGCGGCCCTCACTTTTTGACGGGCAAGCCGGCTTTTTCCCAACCCTTGAGGCCGCCATCGAGATGGTAAATGGACTGGAATTTGAGTTTCTTGAAGATCGGCAAGGCTTGAGAACTGCGGTTGCCCGAAGCGCAATGGACAAGATAGGTCTGGTTTTTATCGAGGGCGGCGAGCTGTTTTTCAAAATCGGGGGCGAAAAAATTGAGATTCGTCGCTCCGGAAATGCATCCGGCCTTGAACTCTCCCGGGGTTCGCAGGTCGAGCACCACCATATTCCTGGCAGCCATGAGTTTTTGGGCCTGTTCCGCGTTGACAAATTTGATGGTGGTGCCGCCCGGTCCGGCAGCGGGGTTATCCGCTGCGTGGGCGCCAGTCAGCGTGAAAATAAGTGCCAGGGCAATGGCCACCGGCAGCCCGGCAAATTCCCGAAAACGCATCATAGTCATGATTTGAGAATATCAGGCCAGGAAGGGGTCTCCGTCCACCAAAAAAGTGCCTCTGCCAGTCAGGTTTATTATGATCTGACTTTTTTTGAACCCAGCCGGCGCCAGCCATGGCGATGTCTGGATTGTTCACGCCTGCAGTTCGGCGGCGATCCGGTATTTATCGCCCACCTGGAAGTCGATGGTGCCGATCATCTGTTCACCGCCGAGGCACACGAAACCTTTGCCGGATATTTCAGTTTCGCCGTCCACGCCGTGGCAATCGACCAGCGCATCGTTCTGCAGATACCTGGACCATTTGAGCGCCAGCTGGAATTTGCCGGCGGTTAAATGGCCACTGCCGTCACCACAGAATTCCAACCGTCCGGTGTCCAGCAGAGCGGGTTCCCCGGAGGAAACTCTGCTCAGGGAGACATCCCATTTGCCGATGATGGTTCTGGCCATTGGTTGGGGCAGTTTAATGATTTCAATTCCACCGCGGTGATGGGCGGGAGGCTTGCCGCGATTCACGGAGCTGTTCCGCGAGCACGGCAAAGGTCCGCATCATGATGCTCATGTCCATCCAGGCGGTCTTGTTCCGCGTGTAGTGGATGTCCAGGGACATCATTTCCGAAAAGGTGGTCTTGTTTTTGCCACTCACCTGCCAGAGGCCGGTCAGGCCGGGCAGAGTGTCGAACCGGGCGTGGTAAACTTCGGGGTAGCTTTCGAACTCATACCGGGTGCAGGGCCGGGGCCCCACCAGGCTCATGTCGCCCAGCACCACATTGATGATCTGGGGAAGCTCATCCAGGCCCATGGCCCGAATGACCGAAGCAAACGGGATCAACCGCGAGTCGCCTTTGGAATCCATCTTGGTCATGGGGACACCGGATTGGATCAAGTTCTTGAAATGGTTCTGATGCACCTGCGTGTCCGCGCCGGCCTTCATGGTCCTGAACTTGTAGCACAGGAACCGCTGGCGGCGGAAACCAACCCGCTCCTGTTTGAAGAAGACCGGCCCGGGAGAGACCACTTTGATCAGCGTGGCGATCAGCAACATGATGGGCAGCAGGGCCGGCAGGGCCAGGCAGACGCACAGCAAATCCAGCGCCCGCTTCCAAACCGGAGTGGCCGCCTTGGCTTCCCGGGGAGAAACAAGCGCGGCGGCCTGGTGCTGAAAACGGGAAGTGACGATTGCGCTCATGTTGTTTCTTTTCTGTTTCGATCTTGGTTACACTGGGTTCATCCATCCGAATGGAATGACGCGGACACATTTACCTAACGCAAACCGTGTGCCAAACCGCCTCGGAAATCGCCGCCAAGTTATATCCCACTGAAGCCAAGTGATATAGAGTTTCAAAAAATCTGAGGGCGGCGGTTTGGATCCGCCGGAACCCAGGGGGGAACCAGTAATTTTTACAGCGAATCAGGCCCGCCCCGGGTAAGCCTTACATGGTGGTCCCTCCCTTTCACCGGCACAAACCTGGCGGCGGCATCCTGTTTTCTGGAGCCATCAAATTGCCTGCCGGATGAACCGTGCCCATGCCATTAGCTCAACGGTTCTCCTCGCCCTGGCCCCCCTCCTTTAGAGGAGAAGGAATACGCCTTGGGAGTGAAAGTCCATCGCGGAGGCAAAACGTAAATTCCCCCGCACTGCCATTGGGGCGTGATCCGGGCGGCCGATCCGCCTCGTTACCTCGGCGGCTGGCAGTGCTTGGCGCGCCCACGCAACGGAGCCTTCCACCAGCCCACGGCGGGTAGCCGCCGGCGTGGGAGAACCAGAGCCCCTAAAAAAGTGGCGGCATGGGGCCAACGAACTTACTTTAGGTGCGTCGCAGTGGATCTAGTGCCTATCGCATCATAAATGACTCAAGGAAAAGAATTTATGCCAATTTTAAACATTACTGTTCGTTGGCAGGCGGATCTGGACCATCCACATATCCACCGGTTCCGTAAAACCCATGATTGCGGTTCTTGGGCGGATTGGGCCTGGATTGGAATTCGCCCGCGTCAGATCCGCCTCGTTACCTCGGCTACCCGCCGCAGGTTTACGCATGCAATGGGAGTATTCGTCCACCCAACGCGGGTAGCCGCTGACGTGCAGGCGGACCTGGACCACTCGTGTGCCGCTACGGCCCGCAAATTCCGGGTGGCGGTTCTTGGGCGGATTGGGCTTGAATTGGAATTCGCCCGCGCCAGATCCGCCTCGTTACCTCGGCGGCTACCCGCCGCAGGTTTACGCATGCAACGGCAGTATTCGTCCACCCAACGCGGGTAGCCGCTGACGTGCAGGCGGACCTGGACCACTCGTGTGCCGCTACGGCCCGCAAATTCCGGGTGGCGGTTCTTGGGCGGATTGGGCTTGAATTGGAATTCGCCAGCGGCAGGTCCGCCTCGTTACCTCGGCGGCTACCAGTTCCAGGTTTGCCCATGCAGCGGAAATATTCTCCCGCCCGGTTCAGGGGGAGCGCTCCTTCCGCTGAGCGCCGTGGTTGCTCTGCGCTCTTGGCTCTCTGCTTTTTTGACCCGCACCGACCGCCGTGAATCCCCTTGACCCGCACGCTGATTCCCAGCCCCATTCACAAAGGGATGCTGGGGGGAGAAAAAGGATGGATGGCCCGCCACCATCCACGCGCCGCTGCTGAACCCGCTGGGCAATCAATTACGGCTGGAGGTGCGGTCAGCCAGCCATTGCATGTCCAGGTTGTTGGGCGAGGCCACGTTGAGCTGGAGGGAGCCATTGTATTTGGCCACCGGCCTGGTGCGGGGATCGATCCACTTGCGGATTTCGGCATGGCCATCCACGAAGGAGATCCCGGCGGCGCCATTATGGTAACTGGCGGGAAAATCGATGATCCGGGTCGCGGCCGCGCTTTCCACCATCATGTTGGCGAAGCCGCCGGCATTGATGCTGTCCGGATGCTCATCCAGCATCACGTAACACTTGGCGGGGGCGGGTCTCGATATATGGGCCAATTTATAGTAAACACGGTATTTCTTGGAGGTCACATTGGCCTGGAATCCGGCCGGATCCAGCCAGTCCCCGGGGCCGAAAGCCTGGCTCATGCCCATGCTGCGCACGCGCGGGTATTTCCGGCCCCCGATGTTCACCGTGCTGAGGTCCGCCGGGCAGTGATAGACATCCACTGCCTTGAGGTAGGTGGCAAATTTGGTGCGCGCGGGGTTTTGCAGCGCCGCCGTGTTGGTGTTGTCCGGGTTGGCACCGTTGAAATCCAGCCAGCCATCCACCCAGGAGGTAGGTTCCACCGGGGAGGTGTATCCGGAGGTGGTCACTTTGTCCGCGTTATCATCGGCGTATAAATGCCAGACTAGCTGCAGTTGCTTCAGATTGTTGATGCACTTGATGCCTTGGGCCTTGGTTTTGGACTTGCTCAGGGCCGGCAGCATCATGCTGGCCAGGATCGCGATGATGGCGATCACCACCAGCAATTCAATCAACGTAAACGCCTGCATCCTTATCCGGTTTTTCCTGAGGTGCCTGTTCATACATCGCTCTTTGAGTTCATGGCAATCTATTGCACCCGGCGAAGAAGTTCCAGTTTAATCGTGGGGCGGACAGGCGCGGGCGGCTGCGGTTGGGCGCTTTTGCAGGGGCTGAAAACGGGGAGCTGGTGCCAGCAGCCATGATGGCCTCAAAAGTCCGATCCCGCCACCGGGCAAAGTGGCGGGATCGGGCAAAAAACCAGACCGAAAAGCAGGCTTAATGGGTCAGGGCGCTCTGCGCGCTGGAGACCGTGCCGGCCGAGGAGGATTTCTGGTTGAAGACCAGCTTGTCCTTTTCCGCATTCGTGGTCACGGTGACCGGCTCGTTGGGCAGCAGCCGGCCGCGGAGGAATTCCTCCGCCAGGGGATCCTCGAGGCACTGTTCCACTGCCCGGCGCATCGGCCGCGCGCCGTAAGCCGGGTCGTAACCTTTTTGCAGCAGGTATTCGCGGGCCGGCTCGTCGAACACCAGGTTGAGGCATTTGCCCTTGAGGCGCCCGCAGAGCTTGGCGATTTCCAGCTCCAGGATTTGGATGAGATCCGGCTTGGTCAGCGAGCGGAAGACGATCACATCGTCCAGCCGGTTCAGGAACTCGGGCTTGAAGGTGCGCTTGGCCTCCTCCATCAGCTTTTCCTTCATCTTCTCGTAATCCGACCCTTCGCTCATGGGAGTGAACCCGATGGAGGTCTGCTTGCGGAGGCTGTCGGCGCCGACGTTGGAGGTGAGCAGGATGATGGTGTTGCGGAAATCCACTACGCGGCCCATGCTGTCGGTCAGTTTGCCTTCTTCCAGGATCTGCAGCAGGATGTTCCAGACATCCGGGTGCGCCTTTTCGACTTCATCGAAGAGCACCACGCAATACGGCTTGCGCCGCACCTGCTCGGTCAGCTGCCCGCCCTCTTCGTAGCCCACGTAGCCCGGGGGCGATCCCACCAGGCGGGAAACGCTGAATTTCTCCATGTATTCGCTCATATCCAGCTGGATGAGCGATTTGGAGTCGCCGAACATGAATTCGGCCAGGCACTTCGCCAGGAGCGTCTTGCCCACGCCGGTCGGCCCCAGCAGCATGAAGGTTCCGATGGGCCGCTTGGGATCCTTCATATCCGCCCGCGACCGCCGCAAAGCCTTGCTGATGGCCGCCACCGCCAAACCCTGGCCCACGACCAGCTTGGAGAGTTCCTCCTCCATGGCCAAAAGCTTTTTGGCTTCGTCCTGCTCCATCCGTTTGAGCGGAATGCCCGTCCACTTGGACACTACCTGGTGGATCTCCTCTTCGTCGATGATCACCCGTTTTTCCTCGGAGGAGCTGCGCCAATTGCTGATGATCGATTCCAGCTTGGCCTTGGCCTGCTTTTCCTGGTCCCGCATGGCGGCTGCGCCCTCAAAATCCTGGTCCTTGATGGCCCGCTCCTTCTTGGCCTTGATCTGCTCGATATCGGCCTCCACGTCCTTCACCTCGGGCGGACGGGTCATCGCTTTGATGCGAGCCCGCGCCCCGGCTTCATCCATGACGTCGATGGCCTTGTCCGGCAGGAATCGGCCGGTGATGAAACGGTCCGAAAGGCGCACGGCAGCTTCCAGGGCGCGGTCGGTCATTTCGGCTTTGTGATGGGCTTCGTACTTGGGCCGCAGGCCCTTGAGGATCTGCACGGCTTCGTCCGTGGTGGGGGCTTCCACTTTCACGGTCTGGAAGCGGCGTTCCAAGGCGGCATCTTTTTCGATGTATTTGCGGTACTCGTTGAGCGTGGTGGCGCCCACGCATTGCATCTCGCCCCGGCTCAGGGCCGGCTTGATGATGTTGGAGGCGTCCATGGTGCCTTCCGCCGAGCCGGCGCCCACGATCGTGTGCAATTCGTCGATGAACAAAATGACATTCTTCGAGCGGCGGATTTCATCCATCACCGCTTTGATGCGCTCCTCGAACTGGCCGCGGTATTTGGTGCCCGCCACCATCAAGGCCAGGTCCAGGGTGATGACCCGCTTTTCGCGGAGCAGCTCCGGCACGTTGCCTTTGGCGATCTCCTGCGCGAGGCCTTCCACGATGGCGGTTTTGCCCACCCCCGCCTCGCCCAGCAGCACCGGGTTGTTCTTGGTGCGGCGGCACAAAATCTGGATCACCCGCTCGATTTCATTCTTGCGGCCGATCACGGGATCCATTTCACCCTTGCGGGCGATCTCGGTCAGGTCGCGCCCAAAGGCCTTCAGCGCCGGGGTCTTCACATCCCCTTTGCGCGGATCTTGCGGGCGTTCAGGCCCTTCGCCCACCGGTTGCTCTTCCTGGGCGTTATAATTGGGATCCAATTCCTTGAGTACTTCCTGCCGGGCTTGTTCGATATCGACGTCCAATTCCTTCAGGACTTTGGCGGCCACGCCGTCCCCTTCCCGCAGCAGGCCGAGCAGGATATGCTCCGTGCCCACGTAGGTATGGTTCAGCTGCTTGGCTTCCTTGGCCGCCAGCGAAAGCACCTTCTTCACCCGCGGGGTGTAAGGAATGTTGCCGATGACTTTCTGGTCCGGGCCGGTCCCCACCTTCTCTTCGACCTTCAGCCGCACGGTTTCCATGTCGAGCCCCAGCCGCTGCAATACGTTCACGGCCACTCCCTGCCCGAGCTTGATCAGCCCCAGAAGCAAATGCTCCGTGCCCAGGAAATTATGGTTCAGCCGGTCCGCCTCTTTGCGGGCCAGAGCCAATACTTGTTGGGCGCGGGGTGTAAAATTATTTAATGATTCATCGTTCATATCGCCTAACCACTTAATTTACTTATGCTACAAGGATCAGGATTTGTCCAGTTTCCCGCCCGATTCGCCCGGGGGCTGAGGATTGGGCCGGCGGATGTCCCGCAGACGCTCCCGCAGCATGTCGGCCCGGCGGATATCCCGGTCATCCGCGTTGAGTTTCTCGGTAAACCGCATCTGCAGGTGGGCGGGCTGCGTGATCAAAAATAGCTCGTCCAGCAAGCTGCGCTCCATGCCGGGGAATAAACTCATGTCCAGCCCCAGCCGCATCAGGGACAGCAGGTTCATCGTCTCCTTGGACGAGATGCTGTGGGCATTGGCCAGGATGCCGTAGGCACGCCCGATGTGGTTGAACAGCACCTTGGGTTTCTTTTCCAGCATGGTTCCCCGCGCATTCTCCTCATGCTCTATCAGCTGCGCCAGCACCTTGCACAGCCGCTCCACTATCTCCTGCTCCGATTCCCCAAGGGTCATCTGGTTGGACACCTGAAAAATATTGCCCAGCGCTTCCGTCCCCTCGCCATACAGGCCGCGCACCGCAAAGCCCAGTTTATTGACCGCCTGGATGATCTGGTTCACCTGGTCAGCCAATACCAGGCCCGGCAGATGCAGCATGGCGCTGACCCGGATGCCGGTCCCGACATTGGTGGGGCAGGCGGTCAGGTATCCCAGCGTGGGTGAAAAAGCGAACTCCAGCTTTTTCTCCAATTCGGTATCCAGGCGATCCATGGCCGACCAGACTTCTTTGATCTGCAAGCCGGGCATCAGAGCCTGCATGCGCAGATGATCCTCTTCGTTGATCATCACGCAATACTGGTGGTCCCGGCTCAACGCCATGCCGCTGCCGGCATTTTTCGCCGCGTGCTCGCGGCTGATCAAATGGCGCTCCACCAAGACCTGCTTATCCAGCAGCGACAGGTTATCCATGGCCTCCAGATAGCCACCGGTCATCTGGGGCATGTTCTCCACCGCCTCCCGGATGATCTCATAAGATTTCAGGCGTTCCGGTTTCTTGACCCAGCCCGGGAAGGAAAACTCCCTCAGGTTGCGCGCCAGCCGCACCCGGCTCGAGAGCACAATGCGGTCGTTGGGTCCGCGCCGTTTGCACGTCTCCTCAGGCGAACAGAGAAATTCCAGCAAATTCATACTTCATTGGGCGGCAGCCGAACCCTGCTGCACGCGCAATTTCTTGATTTCATCGCGCAATACTGCGGCCTTCTCGAAATCCTCGCTCTTGATGGCCTGGTCCAATTCCACCTGTAATTGCCGCACCTTTTCCTGGGGATCCACCACCCGCGCCGGGCCGAAGGGCGTTTTCCCCACGTGCTGCACCCCTTTGTGCATCGATTTCAACAACGGCTGCATCGACTCCGCAAAGGCCTTGTAGCAGGCCGCGCAGCCCAGCCGCCCGGCCTTCTTGAAATCCGCCAGCGTGAAGCCGCACCGCGGGCACTTCACCGCCGCTTGCGGCGTTTCCTCCGGCGTTTCCTGGTTATTGCCCATGCCAATCAATAAGCTTGCCAGCGAAAAACCGGCCGGGTCATCCACCCCCTTCGCTTTGGAGCAGACCTCGCAAAGATCGACGGTCTGCATCTTGTTATCGACAATTTGCGTCAGGTGAACTGTGGCCTCATTTTTTTTGCAGGCATCACACATCATAAGTTACACATCCTATTCAAACACCCTGTTATATCGGCTCGCCAGACACTTTGGTTAAGGCGTGATATCGTTCAATCAAACTGCGCGTGGCCGCCCCGGGCTGCCCGGTGCCGATCACCCGGCCATCGATCTTGACCACCGGGATCAATTCCGCGCCGGTGCCGGTGAGGAAGCATTCCTCCGCATTAAACATATCATACCGCGTTAGATTCGGCTCGGAAACCGTCAATCCCATTTCCTTGGCCAGCTCGATCACCACCCCGCGGGTGATGCCATAAAGTGCCCCGGCCGAAAGGGGCGGAGTAAACATATTCTTGCCTTTAACGATAAATATGTTGTCTCCCGTGCATTCCGCCACGAATCCTTCCGCGTTGAGCATGATCGCCTCTTCCACCCCGGCGTTGTTGGCCTCTATTTTGGCCAGGATGTTATTCAAATAGTTCAAGGACTTGATGGCCGGATTCAACGCGCTGTGCAAGTTCCGGGTCGTGGGCACCGTCACGATATCCATGCCGCGTTCATACATCTCCTGCGGATAAAGCTGGATTTTGTCGGCGATAACGATAACGCACGGCTTGGTGCAACGGTTGGGGTTCAAACCCAAAGTGCCCGGGCCGCGCGTCACCACCAAACGGATATAACCGTTGGTGAGGTTGTTTTTCCGGCAGGTGGCCAGCACCGCCTGGGTCATGGCCTCCGGCGTGAGCGGAATGGTCAGCAGGATCGCCTTGGCGGAGTAATAAAGCCGCTCGACATGCTCCTTCAGCTTGAATACCCGCCCATTGTAAGCACGGATGCCTTCAAACACGCCGTCGCCATACAATAAACCGTGATCGAACACGGATACTTTGGCGTTCTTCTCATCCAGGAATTTGCCGTCGATATATATTTTCATGACCTTCTAACACGCAAGATTAAAATAAACACCCCCTCCAAAGCAATCAACTTGTTCACCAAACACGGCGGGCATTCTGGCCGCTTTCGCATTCCCGCGCCAATCCCTGGGCCGGCTCCGGATCCGGACCGCCCGGTGGTTTGTTTTGCCCGCGGCCCGGGCCAGCTCCATAAAAAGATCCGCAGTTGGCAGGCTGGCCTGCCTCCTGTTAAGGTGGCCACCGTGGCCAGGATCGATTGCATTGCTGCCCTGAAAGCGCTGGGTGAACTCAACCGCATGCGCATCGTGCGCTTGTTGCTGAAAGACCAGCTCAGCGTCAACGCAGTGGGTGCGCGGCTGGAAATGTCCCAATATAACGTCTCCAAGCACCTCAAGGTGCTGCGGGCCGCCGGATTGCTCGAGGTGGAGCAGAGCGGGAAGCAGCGGCTCTACACCGTGGCCACCGGCCTCAAAACCCATCTCGAGACCAACGCCAACGTCCTCGAGCTGGGCTGCTGCACCTTCCGTTTCGACCAATTGCCCCAGTGAGATCCCACTTCCCACCCGCCGGGATGCCTTTGGGCTTGTCAACGTATGCCATGATGAGCATATATTTCACCACTGATTCTTTTGCATGGAAATCCTGAAGCAAAACACGACACCGGCACCGCCTTCCGGCGCCCAGGCGGCGCCCGCAACCCAGGCGCGCTATATCATGATCGGCGGCTTTTTGGGGGCGGGCAAAACCACCGCGGTCGGCCAGCTGGCCCGGTGGCTCACGGGCCGGGGCCTGCGGGTGGGTTTGATCACCAACGACCAGGGCAGCCATCTGGTGGACACGGCCACCTTGCAGTCCGGGGGGTTCCCGGTGGAGGAAATCCCCGGCGGTTGTTTTTGCTGCCGGTTCAATTCCCTGGTGGAGGCCGCCCGCCGCCTCACGGCTGCAAGCCGCCCCGAGGCCTTCATCGCCGAGCCGGTGGGCAGCTGCACGGACCTGGTGGCCACCGTCACCTATCCCCTGCGCCAGCTTTATGGCGGGGCCTTCTCCATCGCGCCCCTGAGCGTGCTGGTGGATCCCATCCGCGCCTTGCGTGTTCTGGGCCTGGAGGCGGGGAGCAAGTTCTCCGACAAGGTGGTTTACATTTACCGCAAGCAGTTGGAGGAGGCCGATCTCATCGTGATCAACAAGTGCGACCTGCTCACCGCAGACCGGCTGGCCGCCCTGCGGGCCGCGGTGGCGGATCAATTCCCCCACGCCCGGGTCTTTGAAGTATCCGCCCGGCAAGGCCAGGGCTTGGAAACCTGGTTTGAACACCTGGCCACCACCACCCAGGCGCCCCGCGCCCTCCTGGAGGTGGATTACGAGGTTTACGCCGAGGGCGAAGCCCGCCTGGGCTGGCTGAATTCCACCGTGCGCCTGACCGCCCGGGAGGCCTTCGACGGCAACCGCTTCCTCCGGGAGCTGGCGGCTGACCTCCAGCACCGGCTGAACGCCGCCGGGGCCGAAGTAGCCCACCTGAAAATGACCCTTGATGCCGACCACGCGCTGGGCGACCTGGCGGTGATCAACCTCGTGCGGAACGATTTTGTCCCCGAGCTTTCCCAGGATCTGCAGGACGCCTTCCTGAGCGGCGAGCTGACCATCAACCTGCGGGCGGAGGCCGCCCCGGACGCGCTCTCCGGCAACCTCCAGGCGGCCTTGGACCACTGTGCGAAAGCCTGCCCCGGGCTGGCCATCCAGCGGGAGCACCTGGAATTCTTCAGGCCCGGCAAACCGCAGCCGACCCACCGGGCCACCACTCCCGGCTAACGTTAGCTGCACTGGATTGAGCCAGTTCCTTATCGTGATGGTGGCGGCGCTCTACAACCTGGCTGGTCACGGATTGGCGTTGGGGGCCGCTGGGTGGAGGGAATCATTGCTCCTTCCACGCCGATGATTCTCGATCACCCGGCGCAGTTTGCCAATCCGCTCGTGGGCACTTTGGCGGTCCGCTGGCTGGGCGCATGCATCCGCGGCCCTGGCGGCCTCGGCCAGGGCGGCCAAATCCTCCTCCGGATTGCCCAGGTAACCGCCCGGTAATTCGTGCGTGTCATAACCCACCTCTTTGAGGAGGCAGTCGATGAACCAGCCGCGTGCGAGTTCATCCTTGGGGTCCAGTTCCAGCGCCTGCCGCAAATGCTCCCGTCCACCCAGCCAGCGGTGTGGCTCCGGGGCGGCCGGTTCGAGGTGCGTCCACTCTTCCAGCGTGGGGAGAATGACCCGCTGGCGGAGCGGGTGCGGCAGCAGCAGGTGGCAGCCGTCGCGGGGATCGGCCTGGCGCAGCAGCCAGCGGATAAATCGCTGCCGCTCCGCAAACGCCGCCCCTTCCAGCCCGGTGATGAACTGGTCCAGCCTGGCGAAAGCCTGCCTGCGCAAACCGCTCTGGCAATCCGTGCAATAAGCGGCAAAGGCGGCCCACTCAGGGAATGCGCCCGCCGCCGCCACGGCCTCCTGCAAAGCCTGGTAATACCTTTCGCGCCAGAACCACATGCCCCTCAGAATAAGAGCCGGGGCGCCCGCCCGCAACCGTATTGCTGGCCCGCCATCCTGCAGGCCTCTTTTTGGGGGCCGGAATGGGGGTGGGTGTGAACCTGCCACCCTCAAAAAGGGTGCGTTCTGCCGCCTTCGGTCATCCTCCTCCGCCAGGCCTTCTCCTATTCCCGGCCAACCCCGGCTGGTCCTCCTTGACTCCTCCTTTTGGCGCGGGCAGCCTTGGCGGCCATGAAAAGCCCCGTGAATTCCTTTCCTGAAAACCCCTTGGCAAATGGCCATCCATCCCATCCTTCCGGCAGCAGCCCCCAACTCCGTGGCCCGGCGCCCCCCAACCGGCGGCCGTGGCCTTCGGTGATGCTGGCCCTGGCCGCCATCCTTGGGGCATGGCCCAAGGCGCAAGCGGCGCCGGAGGATATCGCCAAATATGCCGATCCCGGGGTCCAGGTGGCCCAGTTGATGGAAGGTGGCGGGGCGGTCATTGTCTCGAGCTTGAATATCCTGGCCAATGGCGATCTCATCACCATCGCCTTTGTGTCGCGGGACCAGGCGGCCTCGGTGGGCGTCACGGTGGCCGGGAAATTGGCGGTGATCGGCCGGATCTCCAAGGATCAGGGGCGCTCCTGGGGGCCGGCGTTCCGGGTGGTCGATTCCCCGGCGGACGGCAGCCGTACGGCCGTCGATCCCACCACGGTGGTGGCGGGCGGCAAGATCCTGGTGATCGCCCCCATGAGCGGGCCGCCGAAGCCGCCCTTCGACTACGGCGACCTGAAGCTGTGGAAGGTGGAGAGCGCCGATCACGGCGCCACCTGGAGCCAGCCCGCCGAAATCCCGATCCCGCGGGCGCGGCCCTGCGTATCCGGCCGCCCGGGCATCACGCTCGGGGATGGCACAATCCTTGTGCCTTACTGGTGGGATTTCATGTTCCAGACCGGGGCCAATGGCATGGCGGTCATCGGCGACATCCCGTGTGTGAGCGGCACCCTGATCTCCCAGGATGGCGGCGCCACCTGGCAGTTGAGCACGGATGTTTACGGCGAGTGGTCCGCGCAAGCCGCCGGATTTTTCGTCCAACTCTGGCGGGCTGGACTGGCCGAATATGACGAACTGGAGGGCATTGCCTGGGAATGGTCAAGCATCGATGGAGCGCTGTGCAAAGCTCCTTTGGCCAAAGAATGCGTCGGACCCAACCCGGCGGATCGGGGGAAAAAATGGACGCAAACGCAGCGGGCTCACCGACGGGCGTGGCGTCCCGCTCTCGATTATCGCCAGCGGGGCCAAGGTGCATGATATGGTCCTGTTGGTGCCCACTTTAGACAATATCGTGGTGCCGCGACCGGAGCCGACGGAAGCTTGCCTGCAAAACTTGTGCGCCGATGCGGGCTACAAGGGACAGCCAGCCAGGGATGCCGCACTGAGCCGCAAATATACGCCGCAGGTAAAACAACGCCGCGAGGAAGCCGATGCCAAACGGAGGCCACCGGATTATAAAGCGCGCCGGTGGGTTGTGGAGCGAACGCACTCGTGGGTGAATCGCTTTCGGAAACTATTGGCAAGTTTTGAAAAGACCAAGGCCAGCTGCCTGGGTTTGTTGAACTTGGCCGCCGCCATGATTTGCAGGCGAAGGACGCTTACTATTCACGGATAAGCACTAAGTTCCACCGCAACATCCGCAATACTGGGAATCCAATCGTTAACATGGCCGGCACCGTCTGGCGTGGCACTTCTTCCGAGGTGGTGGCCGGAGCCACTCCGAATTTGAGCGGTGGCGCGCACCGCTCCATGAAAACTGGATCCGGCGGCACTTTCGGCTGGGGCGATATTCTGGCTGGTAGCGCCTAAGCGCTCACCCCAACAAAAACCGGTGACACGCCGACCGCCAACACCGTTGCTGGATATCACCCTGATCCGGCGGCACATTCTCGGCCTCCTCCGCTGGATTCTCCGGCCAAGCTTTTGGCGTCCGATGTGAATGGAAAGGGTCGGCGGGGTTATCCCTTTCCTTTCAGGGTCGGGGCATGGTTCGCCTGAGCGTTACCTTGGGCGATGCCCGGCAACGGATTATTGCCGCCGCGTTGGGGCTTTTGCTTCTTGGCGGGCACAACTTCCCACGCTGGGCCGGCCAGGGCTATTTCCATGAGGTCCAAAAACAGTTTGCACTTTCCCCGCAAATGGAGCAGAAAGACTCCCCATTTGAATAAGATTTGAACCAGGAGCGAAGCAGGATGAAAAAACAGAATGTGAACGCGATGAGCGAGGCCCAGGTGCTGGACTTGCTGAAAAAGGTTTTGCCCAAGACTACGCCGGATGTGAATCTGGCCGGGAAAATCTACCAGGCGGTTGAAAACGAGCTGAAGCAGAAGGCCAAGGTCAAGGCCTTCGAGAAGTTTTGCAACAAGGTCGAATTGCCGGACTTGGAGCCCAAAAGCATCATGGCCGTCAAGCAGCAGCTGACCGAGTCGTTTGGCGAGGCGGACATTACCGTCAAAGCGAACAAAAAGGAGAAGAACCTCACGGTGGAGGTTGCCCTGCCGGATGGCGGGCAGCTCACCAGCGAAATCCAGGTGCGCCCGGCGGCCGAAGGGGGCGAGGAGGATGGGGTGGAGGTGAAATTCGCGCCGTTCCCGGTGTGCATGCCAGGGGACAAGGAACTCGTCTGGTTCCTGGCCAAGCCGGAAACGATGACGCCCGAGGAGGCGTGCATCAAGCTGAACCGCGTGGAGGAGGATTTCTGGGCCTCCAAGACCGGCCAGAAGCTGCTCCGGGACCGCGTGGAGCGTTGTTTCCCTGAATTCATCTCGCGCGTGCCCTCCGCCATATTAACCGAGTGCGGGCTCAAGCGCCATTACAAGGCTCCCGAGGCGCTGAAAAGCCTCGTGCTGGAGCCGGTGGCGGCCGGGCGCAAGCCGGGCAAGGCGGGCAAGCAAGACTGACCGCCTGACCCGGAACAGCCGTTTCCCGGAATTTTCGGTCCCTGGGCGCTTGCGCCCGGGGACTTTTTTGTTCCCTTGGGGCGGCGCGCGGCTTAGGATGGCTGCACCATGTTTTGGGATCAGGAAGCAGAAACCATGGGCCGCGGCGGGCTGGAGCAGCTCCAGCTCAGGCGTTTGAGATCGACGGTGCGGCGGGTTTATGAGCGGGTGCCTTTTTACCGCCAGAAATTCGCGGAGGCGGGCCTGCTGCCGCGCCATATCGCCAGCCTGGCCGATGCGCGGCGCCTGCCGCTGACCACCAGCGCCGACCTGCGGGACCAATACCCCCGCGGGCTGGTGGCGGTGGATGCCACCGCGCTGGCGCGCCTGCATACCTCCAGCGGCACCACGGGCAAACCCAAGGGCCTGTTTTTCAGCCGCAAGGATGTGGACCGCGCCGCCGAGCTGATGGCCCGCTGCCTGGTGATGGCCGGCCTGGGCCCGGGGGGCATCCTGCAAAACATGATGACCTACGGCATGTTCACCGGCGCCCTGGTGATGCACTACGGCGCCGAAAAGGTGGGCCTGCTCGTCATTCCATCCGGCCCCGGCAACTCGGAAAAGCAGCTGCTGCTCATGCAGGATTTCGGCGCCACGGCCATCCATACCACGCCGAGCTACGCCCTCTATTTCGCCGATTATCTGGAAAAAAAGGGCATCGACCCCCGCCGGGAGCTGTCCCTGCAAAAGGGCTTCATCGGCGCGGAGCCTTACAGCGAGGAAACCCGGCGCAAGATCGAGCACGGGCTGGGCATCGATGTTTATAATTCCTACGGCCTTTCCGAAATGAACGGCCCGGGGGTGGCCTTTGAATGCGCCGAAAAACACGGCCTGCATATCTGGGAAGACTTTTTCCTGGTGGAAATCGTCGATCCCCGCACCGGCGAGCCGCTGCCCGATGGCGAGCCCGGGGAATTGGTGCTGACCACCCTGTGCCGCGAAGCCATGCCGATCCTGCGCTACCGCACCCGGGACATCACCTCCATCCTGCCCCAGCCATGCCCCTGCGGCCGCACGCACCGCCGCCTCAACCGCATCACGGGCCGCTCGGACGACATGCTGATCGTGCGCGGCTCGAACATTTATCCCCAGCAGATCGAGCGGGTGCTGATGGGCATCCCGGCGGTGGGCCGCAATTACGTGATCCTGCTCGAAGGCCTGGATGAGCTGACGGTGACCGTGGAGCTGGCCGGCTCCAGCTTCGGCGGCCAGGTGGAAAAACTCGTGCGCCTGCAGGCCGAAATCACCGACCAGCTCCGGGCGGAAATCATGGTCAAGCCCAAGGTGGAATTGGTGGCTGCCGGCACGCTGCCGGTCAGCGAAGGCAAAGCCCGGCGCGTCATCGACAAACGTTCCCTGTAAACCGCCCTCCCAACCAACCTGTCCGCAACCGAAAGGAACCGTTATGAGCGAAGTGAAATTGGTGGCCATTTTTGCCGAAAACAAAACCGGCCAGCTGGCCGCCATCACCCAGGCCCTGGCCCAGGCCGGCGTGAACATCCGCTGGGTGGCCATCGCCTCCTCGGAGGCCTTTGGCGTCGTGAAAGTGCTCGTGAACGAGCCGGACCCCGCCTGCGAGGTGCTGCGCGCCAAAGGCTTCATGTTCTCGCTCCTCGAGGTGCTTGCCATCGCGGTCGAGGACCAGCCCGGCGGCCTGGATGCCGTCGTCAAAACCCTCGCCCAAAATAAAATCAACCTCCGCAACGCCTCCGGATTTGCCGCCCATGGCCGGGCCATCCTCCTGATCGAGGTGGAGAGTGCCGCCAAGGCCCGGCGGATCCTTGCCAAAAAGCAGCTGCAAATCCTCACCCAGGAAGAAATCATGGATCTCTAAGCTTTGCATCTGCATTTGGGAGGGAAGTGATTGCGCCGCAAAAAGATCCAGCCAGCGCAGCCGAGCCAATGGCAGGCCCGCGCTGGCCCGCCAAATAAGGCCGGCTACGGGGATGGGGCGGGGGCAGCGGGCGCGGTGGGGGTGAGGCGCTGGATGCGCCAGGCCGCGAGCCGCGCCGCGTGGCGCACTTCCACTTCCCGGTCCAGCAGCGCGGCGCGGAGGGCGGGCAGCGTGGCGGGGTCGTTGAAGTAGATCAGGGCGCGGGCGGCGTATTGGCGGAAATCACTGTCGGAGGCCCCCGCCAGCAGCTCCGCCACCGCCTGGGCGCGGAGCCCGGCCAGCGCCCGCTCCACCAGGCGGCGGAAATCCGGATTGGTGTCGGGCGGCGTTTTCCGGAGGATATCCATGGCCGCGGGGGTTCCCAGGTGGATCAAGGCGGACCACCCCGCCAGCCGCATCCATGCTTCCTTGTTCCGCACGGCTTTCTCCAGCTCCGGCAATCCGGCGGGGCTGCCCAGGAACGCCAGGGCGCAAGCCGCTCCGAGGCGGGGCCGGGGCTGGGCGTCGCGGAGCAGGGTTTCCAAGCCGGGCCGGGCCGGGGGATCCTTGATTTCCGCCAGCGCCAGGGCCGCCACGAAACGGGTGTCCGGGCCGGCATCGCCGAGGAGCCTGGTGAGCGCCGGAACGGCCTCCGGCAGGCCGAGGTGGCCCAGGCTCCAGGCGGCTTCCGTGCGCAGGGTCTGATCCGGGTCGCGCAGGGCCTGGACCAGGACCGGCAGGGCGTTGGAGCCGCCCAGGAAACCGAGGGCTTTGGCGGCGCTGAGCCGGAGGCTTTTCTTCCCGGCGGATTGGAACACCGCGATCAGCTCCGGCGCCGCCGGGCGGCAGCCCAGCCGACCCAGCGCTTCCGCGGCGCTTTTCTGGACCGGCTCGGATCCGGAGGCCAGCGCCGCGCGCAAAGCCGGCGCGGCTTCCGCCGCCCCGAGCGAGCCCAGGGCTTCCGCCGCCGCCGGGGCCACGGGGCCGCCTTGCGCCAGCATATTCGTGAGGGCCGCCACCGCCTGGGTGGCGCCGAGCGAGCCCAGGGCGGCGGCGGCGGTTTTGCGCACCTCGGCGGAAAGGCGCCCGTCCAGGCGCTCGATCAAGGCGGGGATGGCCTGGGTGCTGCCAATCTGCGCCAGGGCGGCGATGGCGGAGGAACATTCCTGGTCGCTGGCGGCCTGGGCCAAGGCGGCGAGGAGGGTGGTCTGGGCGCGCAGGTCATGGAGTTTGCCCAAGCCGGACACCAGCTTTCCGTGCAGTTCGCTCATTACGCGCTGGGGACCGGCGGGCGCCTGGGGGCGGGCGCCGGGCGGCTCCACCGCCGGGCTGGCGGCGGCTTTGGCCGCCGCGAGCAGCAGCAGCAATTCGCCGCTCAGGACCGGCACGGCACGGGGGTCGCCCAACTGGCCCAGGCTTTCGGCGGCGGCGGCGCGGACTTCGGGCTGGCGGTCTTCGCGCACGGCCCGCAGCAGCTCGTCCACCACGTTGGAGCCGCCCACGTTGAGCAGGGCTTCGGCGGCGGCCGCCCGGGTTTCGGCCTCCGGATCCCGCCGCAGAATCTGGATCAGAGGCGGCCCGGCCTCCGGCTGGCTGGTCTGGCCCAGGGCGGCGAGCATTTCCCCCCGGGCAAAGGAATCCCGTTCCCGGTCCAGCAGGGCCGCCAGCAGCGGCACGCGCCGGGCGGAATCAATACCCGCGAGCGCCTTGGCGGACTGGCCACGCACCACGGGGGCGGAATCCTGGCGGGCGGCCGCCTCCAGGGCCGGCAAAGCCCCCGCCTGGGCAATGGCGCCCAGGGCCTCCGCGGCCTGGCTGCGGACGCTCTCGTCCTTGTCCTTCAGGAGGGCGTTGGTGAGCGCCGGGACCGCGGCGGCGGCTTCCAGCCGGCCCAGGACTTCGGCGGACACCGCCCGCACCGCCGGGCTGCGCCCGGCTTGCACCGCGCGCACCAGGAGCGGGATGATGGGGGAGCCCTTGGCTTCCAGCTGATCGGCCACTTCCCAAGCCATGGAGGTGTCCCCCAGGATCCAGGCCGCCAGCGTGGGGAAGGGCGCCGGCCAATCCTGGAGCCGCTGCACTGCGGGGTAGATGCCCCGGCTGCGGCTTTCCGACCGGCGGGCGCGGGCCAGCAGCCGGGCGGTCTCGGCTTCCAGCGGGGTCTGAGAGCCCGCTGCCCAGCGGGAAGCCGCCCAGGCCAGCAGGAGCAGGAGAATGACGGCCGCCGCCCGCCACCGCCAACCAGTTCGCCGCCCGCCCGCCGGCGCCGGCGGGCGGCCGCGGGATGGAAACCATGCTTGCATGGGCGGCAGAATTGCACGGGGGCGGCGGGAAATCAAATTGTAACTGCCATCTTCCCAAGCCTTGGGTTTATGCTATAATTTAGGCCGGTTTGTTGGTTGGAAGAAGGAAAGAGCTGAAACTGGGAATCGATTATGCCAATATATGAGTTTGCCTGCCCCAAATGCCGGGTGATTTTTAATTTCCTGTCCAAGCGGGTGAACCCGGAGCACACGCCGGACTGCCCGCGCTGCGGCAACCAGAACCTGACCAAGCAGGTCAGCGCGTTCTCCATGCCGCGCGGCTTGAAGGAATCCGCCGCCAAGACGGAGGACGACGGCGGCGGGCCGCCCATGCCCGACCTGGACGATCCCCGCATGATGCGGGCGATGGGCGAGCTGGAGCGGGACATGGAACATCTGGACGAGAACAACCCCAAGCACATGGCGCATCTGATGCGGAAGATGAAGGATATGATGCCCGCGGACGCCATGCCCAAGGAATTGGATGTGGCGATCAAGCGCCTGGAGGCCGGGGAAGATCCGGAAAAGATCGAAGCCGACATGGGCGATGTGCTGGGCGATGCCTTGGGCGGCCCGGGGGGGGAGGAGGAGGGCATGGGGGGCATGGGGGGCGGCTACGGCGGGGGATATTCCCACGACAGCGGCCTTTACGACTATTGATGATGGTTGATCCGGCCGCCCTGGCGGCGGCCTGGTCAAACGGGTTTTGAGCCAGCCTCCCGGCCGGGCGGCTTGGTCCGCACCTTCACCCGCGGATAGCCGCCTTTGCCCGGTTTGGCCTGGGGATCCAAAACCTCGCCCTGGGCCGCCCGGCGCATGAATTCGTACTGGCTGCGGATGGCGGTGGCCCCGGGTTTGCCCGGCGCCTTCTGGTAGCCGCCGGTGGCCCCCAGGAAGCGCGCCTTGGTGTTGTCCGCCCAGGCGACATCCAGGATCTGCCGGCAGAGGCGGTCGTGCAGGTTGCCATCGAGGATGGGGAAGGCCACCTCGATCCGCCGGAAGAAATTGCGCGGCATCCAATCCGCGCTGGAGACCAGCACCTCGGGCTGGCAGGCGTTGGCGAAATAAAAGATGCGGCTGTGCTCCAGGAAGCGGTCCACCACGCTGCCCACGGTGATGTTGTCGCTGATGCCCTTGACCTGCGGGCGCAGGCAGCAGATGCCCCGGACGAGGAGCTGGATGGTCACCCCGGCCTGGGAGGCGCGGTAAAGCGCCTCGATGATCTCCCGGTCCACCAGGGAGTTCATCTTGGCCCGGATGAGGGCCGGCAAGCCCTGGCGGGCGTGCTCCGCCTCGCGGTTGACCAGCTCCAGCATGCGCTGGTGCAAAGTGAACGGCGCCACCAGCAGGCGCCGCATGCCGGGGAACTGGCAGATGCCGGTGAGCAGGTTGAACAGGTTGGTGGCATCCTCGCCGAAATCCGGGTGGCAGGTGAACAAGCCCAGGTCCGTGTAGATGCGGGCCGTGGTGGGATTGTAATTGCCCGAGCTGAGGTGCAGGTACCGGCGCAGGCCGTCCTCCTCCCGGCGCACCACCAGGCACAGCTTGCCGTGGATTTTCAGGCCGACGAGGCCATAGACCACATGCACGCCGGCGTCCTCCAGCTTCCTGGCCCAATCGATGTTGTTCTCCTCGTCGAACCGGGCCCGCAGCTCCACCACCACGCTCACCTGTTTGCCGTTGTTGGCGGCGCGCATCAACGCCCCGATGAGCCGCTTATCCGCCCCGGTCCGGTAAAGGGTCTGTTTGATGGCCAGCACCCGCGGATCCTCCGCCGCCTGCTCGAGGAATTCGATGACCGGCTCAAAGGACTCGTAGGGGTGGTGCAGCAGCACGTCCTGCTTCCGGATCGCCGCGAAGAGGTCCGGCGCCTCTTTGAGCGGGGCGGAGTAGATGCCCACGAAGGGGGTATCCTTGAGTTCCGGGCGCTGGCACTCCTCCCAGAGGATCATCAGCCGGCCGGGGCTGATCGGGCCGTCCACCAGGTAGAGATCCTCCTGCGACAGCCGCTCCTGGGTGAGCAGCTCATCGCGGATTTCGGGCGGGCAGCTTTTTTCGACTTCGAGGCGCACCGCCTCGCCCCGGCGCTGCTTTTGCAGCTCCTGCTCCACGGCGTTGAGGAGGTTTTCGGTTTCCTCTTCGTCGATGTACAGCTCGCTGTTGCGCGTGACCCGGAAGAGCCAGTAGCCGAGGATTTTCATGCCGGGGAAAAGATCCCCCAGGTAGTGGCCCATGAGCCGGCCCAGGAACAAATAGATGGCGCCAGCCTTGCCGGGCAGGCGGATCAGCCGGGGCAGGATGCGCGGCAGCTGCACGATGGCCAGGCGGTATCCCCGCTGCATTTCCAGGCTCTGGTCTTCCGCCAGCGTGCCCAGCTGCACGATCAGGTTCAGGGATTTGTTCAGCAGCTGCGGGAAAGGATGCGAGGAATCCACCGCCAGGGGGGTCAGCACCGGCCGCACCCGGGTCTGGTAATAATTGTCCACCCAGGTCCGCTCCGCGGTCTTGAGGTCGCCGATCTGGGGGAACCGGATGCCGGATTTGATCAGCGCGGGGACGAGGTCTTCCCGCCAGCAGCGGTATTGGCGGTTGACCAGCTGGCGCACCCGGGCCTGGACGGCGGCCAGGGTTTCGGCGGGGGTCAGGCCATCGGCGCTGCGCTGGGCCACCAAGGCTTCGATCTGCTGCTTCAAGCCGGCCACCCGGATCTCGAAAAACTCATCCAGGTTGGAATTGAAGATGGTGAAAAATTTGACGCGCTCCAGCAGGGGATTGCCGAGATCCTCCGCCTCCTCCAGCACCCGTTCGTTGAAATCCAGCCAGCTCAACTCGCGGTTGATGAAGCAGGCCGGCCCGAATTCGTTGTTTTCGCCCATCGACTTTGTCACCCCGCGAAGATAACACCAGGCGGAATTTTGGCCAGCCGTTAATCAGCCGTTAATCAGCCCGCCAATCCCGGGCGGGGCTTCGCCTCAGACCGAAGGACAGGCTTCCAGCCTGTCTTTTGAAAAACTGACCTGTTTACAACGTGTTTTGAAGTTCCAGAACTCTAGCCTTGGAGAGGCTTGACCCAGGCGCGTTCTTTGCACCCCTGGTAGAGTGCTTCCATCACCGCGACGCGGGCGGCCGCCTCCCGCGGGGTGACCAGCGGCTGGTCTTTTTTGCCCGCCACCGCGTCCACGAATTGGTGCAGCGGCTCGCGGGCCGGCTTGGGCAATTTATCCCACGGCTCCTTCCCGTTGGCGCCCGCCACCTTCTGGCTCCGGAAATAGAGGTCGTTGTTCATGATGACCGCGTGGCCCTCCGTGCCGCTGATCAGCAGGGAGACCGGGTTTTCCACATCCACCCACCCGGCGGCGAGCGTGGCGGTGATGCCGTTCTTGAACCGCAGGAGGCCCTCGCCGGATTCATCGCAATCCCCATAACGGCCGGTCACCACCTTGATATCGGCGGTCCCGTCTTCCACCTCGCCGAACAGCCACATCAGGATATCCAGGGAGTGGGTGCCCAAATCCCCAAACGCGCCGACCCCGGCGATTTTAGGATCGGCCATCCAGCGCCATTCCGTGTCGAACCACCCGCCGAGGGAACCGCTGTGGCAGTTGGAACCCCGCACGTGGGTGATTTTGCCGAAGGCGCCGGCGGCCACCTGCTCTTTGAGGAACAGGTGGTGGGACTGGCCCCGCATGAAATAACCGGTGGTGAACAGCAGCCCGGCCCCCTCGATGGCCTTGGCCATGGCGAAGCTTTCCCGCGCAGTGATGCCGAGCGGTTTTTCGGCGAACATGTGCTTGCCCGCTTTGGCCGCGGCTGCGATCAGCTCCGGGTGGCGATTGGTCTCCGAGCAGATCACCACGGCTTTGACCTCGGGGTCGGACCAGATCCCGGAAGCCTCCTTCGCCACCTGCGCCTCTTGGGCAGGGTTGCTGGCGGGCCGGGTGTTCAAGGCTTGGGCGCGGTTTTGGGCCCGTCCGGCATCGTGGTCCCAGACCCATTTCACCCAGACATCCTTGCGGTTCTTCAGCAGGTTGACGAAGCTGGGCGTATGGATATGAGCGCCGCCCACCAATGCGAGGGTGAGCTTTTCGCCTTCCCCGGCCTGGGCCAAAGGGCTGGCTGACAGCGCAGCCACGGCGGCCCCGGCATAGCCGGCGGTCCGCACAAAATCACGTCGGGTCATTGTATTCTTTGTCATATATGAAAAACCCTAATGGAACCCGGCGCGGAGTAAATCCAAAACCGGCGGGATCCATCCTTCACAATTCAGCCTGTTTTCAGATCGGTTCCAGGTGGCGGCGGCGCTCCTCAAACCGGCAGTAGTGGGTGTAGCCCGCACTGCGCACCAGGGCGATCGCCTCGGCAAAATTGGCCCCCACCTCCCCGGGCGCGTGGGCGTCCGAGCCGAACGTGATCGGGAGCCCCTGTTCCCAGGCCATTTTCAGGAACTCGCGCCCCGGGTAGATCTCCCGGCACTCCTTCCGCAGGCCGGCGGTATTCACATCGATCGCCAGCTTGTGTTCCCGCGCGGCCGCCAGGAACGGGCCGTAAAGGTGCGTATAGGAGGTGGATGGGTAGATGCCGAACTTCTTGGGCAGGTCGGGGTGGCCGATGATATCGAACAATCCGGACGCGGCCGCCCGGGTCAGACGCTCGAAGTAAAGGGTCCACACCTCCAGGGGATCGCGGCCGTGCCACTGGGCTTTTTTCGCCGGATTATCCACGTCCCAAGTGTCCGTAATATAATGGACCGAGCCGATCAAGTAATCCCAGGGATGGCGCCGGGCCAGCCCGCGGATCCAATCCTCAAAGCCGGGGAGGTAATCGATCTCCAGCGCCAGGCGGATGCTGAGTTCGGGATGACGCCGGCGCGCTTCCCGGACATCCTCCACGTATTCATCCAGCTGGCCGAGGCGCATGCGCCAGTTGTCGAAATCATCCCGGGCCATCGGTGAATGGTCGGAGAAACCGATTTCACGCAGGCCCAGCCTGGCCGCCGCCGCCGCGTATTCAACCGGCTTGCCCGTGGCGTGCTGGCACATCCAGGTATGGATATGGTAATCCGCTGGAAAATTCATGCGGGCAGGTTACGGGATTGGCGCCTGCATTTCCAGCCTTACTTGCCGAGGGGGGCGCGCCGCATCCAATACTTGTTCAAATTGGCTTATCCGAAGAAAAAGACCCCACGCTATTCACACGAATAGCAGGGGTCCGTCTGATTAGTGTTTGTTGGCACTCTCAGGTATAGCGCAATGGGGATCCTTTGCAATGCCAAATTTCAGATGGCTGATGATTCGAATTGGCGCAAAAAACACGGCTGTTCCAGCTTCCTGCCTGGGGGGCTGCTTGGGTGCCGCCGCTAAAAAAAAGCCCCACACTGTTCACACGAACAGCAGGGGAAAACAGCTTGAAAGTGCAACTGGGACTGTTTCGGAAAAGAATATGCCCAATCTGTGGCTGCGGTGCAACAACTAATTTCAAATATTCGTGCTATTGCAACTAATTGATTTTAAACATCTTATACCTTTTAAAAGGTATTTTTCGCCGCGTCCCGGTTCCGGGCGGCACCGGGTATGAGATCCAAAACCATATTCATGGCGCGAGCAAATGCTGCGTTGTCGAAGGGCGAAGTGGAACAAACCGTTCTTGGAAGTGGGGAGGGAAGTGATTGCCCCGCGGTTTATTTGCAAGCCGAGAAGTGAACTGCGGGCCGATCTTGAACCGATCCGCAAGTGGCGAAGGTCTTGGGCAATAAGATCAAGCCAGCGCGGGCACGCCAATGGCCTGGACACGCGGCGGGATCTTAACGGAAAAGGGATTTGAATCCAAATCAATAACCTACAGTGTTGCGGGCGCTTTCCGCACCCCTTTTCCGACATAATCCGCTGCCCGGGACTCTTTCCGGCAGGGTTAATGGGCACACCCCTCTCCCTTGAAGCTTGCTGCCCGGTTTTGCGCTCCGTTTCCCGGCGGCAGCAGGCCATCCGCAACTCTTCATCCGTCAACTGGCCTTGCTGCGCGACATGCTCCTGGACGTTTTGCAGCAGGCGGAGCGAACCCGGGCGGCCAAGAACCTCTGAATCGGGAATGGTTGGAGGTTCGCCCCTGCCCACCCCTTACCCTCCGTTAGGTTCAGGGGTAAGCCACGCCTGTATGGCCTTGGTCGTCCTCCACTTCCAGGACAACCTGGCCAGCACCCCAGTAGTCCAATTTAAAAGTGTTGCTGCCGGCAGTTCCCTTGCCTCCCACAAACCATGTATATTTTAAGTTGCCGATGCCGCCAGCTACCGAGTCCACCTTGAAGATGGCATAGTCGATGCCACCCTCCTTCACATACGATTTCGAAGTTTTGATGGCCAGTTGAAAGACTACCCTCAGTTCGGTCCAAAGTTGCGGATCAAAGCGGCTCATCACATGGATAACACCGTAGCCAGCCTGAGCGGGCAGGTACTCGACCGTCGTGGCATCGATGATGTTGAGCAAACCTCCGGTCTCGCAATTTTCCGGGTCAAGGGACCAGATCACTGCTTTATCAGCCAAACCGTTCACCGTGGCCGTTATTCTTAGCGGCCCGAAATCAGGGAAAATTATATCCCTGGGCCATATAGTGAGTTGGGCATCGATTGCGGGAGGAGCCTCCTCCTCGATGGCCACCGTCACGGAACGGTCGCGGCTGTAGGTGTTGCAGGCGATGATGGTGAGGTAGTCGTCTTGCTTCACTTCAACCACGTTGGTGGCACCCGATGTGCCGGGCGCCCCCAGCGTCCAGCCGGCAGCATCGATGGCGGCCGCGTCGGCGAATCGCGGCTCGTGGGCATTGATGAACATCCGCACGATGCCACTGTCGTCACCCGGCCCCTCCGCATAGATGACCCGCAGGCGGCACACCTCCTGTTCGGTCACGGCACTCACCCGCATGGTTAGGATCTTCGCGGTGTATCCGCTCTTGAGTTCGAACGTATGTTTGTATTTTGGCGCAGGAATCAGGAGTTCAGCGCCCGGTTTCTCGTTTACCCCCTTCGGCATCCGCCAAATATCCAGGTACGGCTTCAAACCGCTCTTGTTAAGGTAAAACTGGTACGCGAATGAAAGGTATAATGTCCGGAGCAGATATTTCGAGGAGGTGCGCCGCTCAATATATGCGTCCAGCCGGTCAATCACCGTTTCGGTCAGGCTGGAGGAGATCAGTTCTTTGAATTGCCCCTCGAACGCAACCAGGATTCCGGCCGACGTGAACACGTAATCGAGAAAATTGGCGGCGCCGTATTCGTGGCTGCCGTCCACGGTGGTCAATGGTTCCAACAAAAAAAAGTCAAGTAAATAATTATCCTGTAAAGGAGGCAAGCTGCCCCCCGCCAAGCGGTATCCAGCGTATTCGGCGCAGGCCTCGTGCCACCACTTGCCGGAGCCAAACTCCGCGGCGTAAACGTTATAATACGAATTCTGCACATGGTGGAACAATTCATGCCCGACATCGCCTCGGAAATCAGCCGTTGTTTTGTATGTGGCCGGCAGGTACAGGTTGCCCGTCTTGCCGCTCCACATGCCTTCTTTCTGTGCAGGGTCGATAAAAATCCAGGCCGGCAGGGCGGCTTCCGTGAAGCCTGCGCTCCGATACAACGCGAGCGCGTTCGTTGCGAACTCAAAAGCCTTGCGGGCAAAATCCGTGCCGTTGAATTCCGTGCGCGGTTCCTGGAGACCACCGGAGATCACACCCTGGTTCGCAGGGTGGAATACAACCATGATCTGCTCCTGCGGATCGGTGAGAACCTGGTAGCCATGGAACGTATAGGCCGACGCCCAAAGCGAGAGATGGCGCGTTTTCACTGTCAGGACCCTCCGCTGCGGATCCGCGACCGCAGCGACTACGGACCAAACGTTCTCCACCGGATGCCAGAAGGCGGCCGTGACCGCCGCTGAAAGTGGGAGTTCAGGGTTCAGCAGCTCCGGCGCATAGGGAATCTCGATGGTGAGCGGGGTGGCGAAGGTTTGCTGGCCACCGAGCGAGATTTCAAAGATGGAACCAATCGCCATGCCTGCGGGCCGCGGCAACAGAGGGTTCGGCATCAGTTTGGCCACGGTGAGGGGCTGCGGCGAACTCAAGACGCCGCCAGGGATTTGGATTGTAACACCCTGACCGCACTGGATCGTCTGCGGCTGAGCCGAGGGAGCGACCGTTTGGCTGAAGTAAGGCTTCGTTTCGAAGTTGGTGAAGCCCCGTTCTTCACGCACTTGGAAGAAACGTGCCGGCGCAGTGCTTGGCACCCAATCTGTGATCAGATGGCTGCTCCGGCGGGTGGTTGGAATCGGCGCCGAGATGAGGACGTTCGAACTGGATGCCAGCCCGGCCACCCGGTCCGCTTGGAAAATGCTGAAAAAGCCCTGCTGGTTGCGCAGCCAGCAATCGAGTTTCAACCCGCCTTCCGACCAGCCAATGGCCAGGCGCGGCAGGTCTGCCGGCCGCGCGGTGACCACCAAACGCGCGGGCAGACTCGCCGCTGAACCAGCGGCGTTGCTCACCGCCACCGTGTATAAGCCGGCTTGATTGGTGGAAACGTTCAGAAGCTCCAGCACGGCGGCGGTTGCCTCTGGCAGCGGCGTGCCATCGCGGCTCCACTGGTATTTCAGCGGTTCGCTGCCGTGGACGCTGACCGAGAAGATCACGGCGCCGCCTTCCTCCACTCCTTGGTCTGAAGGCTCGCGATTGATCGTGGGTGCCAGCTCGGCAGACGCCACCGCCACTGAGACCGGCCCCGAGGTGGTTGCGGCGCCTTGGTTGTCGGTCGCCCTGGCTGTCAATGAGTAAGTCCCGGCGGCCACCTTCTGCCAGGTGAAGCTGTATGGGGTTGAGGTGTCTTCACCCAGTTTGTTCGCGCCGGAGAAAAACTCGACCTTGGATATTGTGCCGCCGCTGTCCGCGGCGCTGGCTTCCAAAGCGATCGTTGCCGGAGCGGTGAAGGCCGCATTGCTGGCCGGGCTGGTGAGGCTCACGGTGGGTGGCTGGTTGTCCGCGGTGACGGTTAGCGTGGCCGGTGCGCTGGTCATGCTCCCGGATGCGTTGCTCACCACCACTGTATAAGCCCCGGCATCCGCTGCCTGCACGTTGTCCAGCACCAGCGTGGCCCCCGTCGCCTCGGCGATCAGCATCCCGTTCTGGCGCCATTGATAGGCGATCGGCCAGATCCCGGACGTCTGAACGGTCAGGGTAACCGTCTGGCCTTTGGCCGCCACCTGGCTCTGAGGCTGTTGGGCGATTTGAACCCCGGCGGGCGCGCCGACCGGCCCCGTCAGGAAGGGGCTGAACAAAACCTGATCCGTTACCGCATCGCCCTGGCCGGCCGGATTGAGCGTTTTGTGGTAAGGCCCGGTCGCGTTGCCCCACCATACCTGGGTGGCATCCACCTGCTTGGAGCCGGCATTCCTGATGCCATACGCCCGGTTGCCCGCAATGTTGCACTGGTGAATGGCAGGAGGATTCCCCGCCAGCAAGTAATCGCCATACCAGATTCCGTCCTCACTGCTGTCCGTCAGGTGGGATTGATCCAAAGTGACCTGGGCTTGGTCGATTTCGAGCAATCCCTTGCTGGCCCCACCGCCGTAGCGCAGATGCACATAGGCCAATGCGCCCGTAGAGCCGCTGCGGAATCTGACGCCGCCCCAATCCCCGCCACTCGGTTGAGCCGGTTCTTTATCTTGGCCATCCTGGTTGGTATCGCCACCCAGATCATCGTTATACGAGGTCAAGTAGATCGGCCTTTCGGCCGTGCCCAGCGCCTCGAATCTTCCATCGACGATAATGTTGCGGTAGTAACTGTTGCCTTTGACAATGACTCCCGGTTCCAGGTTGAGTTGAGTGCCGGCAGGGATCACGATGCTTCCTGCCAGAATGTACGGGATGCCAGCGTAATTATACGTCCCACTGCGCGTCAACGTCACATCGGCGATCCCAATGCCCTCTCGGTCGGCGGTCAGGTCGCCTTGGAAGTCCGGAAAACTGGTGCCAGTGAGCCAGATGCCGCTGCCCCCATTCCCGGCAAAATAGGACTGCTGAACCGTGGGCGAAGCCGTGTTGCACTGAATGCCGTCGCCGGCATTGCCCACAAACGCGCAGCGGCGGATCACGACCCGCCGCGGGTCATCGATGTTGCTGACGTGGATGCCATCCCCGCCACTGCTCAGGAACCTGACGTTCTGCACCGTTACCTGGGCATCATTGATCTGGGTCATCCCGGCGACGTTGGCACCCCCCCCGTACCGGCACTCCGCATGCTGGACCACACCCGTGGATCCTGGATCGAAAACGATGGCGCCCCAATCGTTCCCGGCCGGCACACTGTTGGTGCTGTCCCCGTTCGTATCCCCGGCGATGGTGTCGTCGCGCAACGAGGTCAGCCGCACCGGCTGCGCCGCGCTGCCCAGGATCGAGAGGTGCCCCCCAATGTAAATGCCGTTATACCTGCTGGACCCTTTGATGACCACTCCGGCCTCAATCGTCAGCGATGTGTTGGCTGGCGCCACGATGGTCCCATCCAGGATGTAAGGGATGCCCGCGTATTCCCAGTGCGCGCTGGCTTCCAGCGTGGCGGCGGCGAGGTGGATGCCGTCCGTGGGCGCCGTCAAGTCCCCGTTGAAATCCGGCGAGCTGGTCCCCGTCAGCCGGATGGCGGCCGCCCCATTGCCGGAAAATGAGCAGCCGGCAATCGTGGGCGAGGCCGTGTTGCACTGGATGCCGTCGCTGGCGTTGCCTTCAAACGCGCACTGGCGGATCACGACCCGCTGCGGGTCTTCGATGTTGCTGACGTGCATGCCGTCCTCGCCACTGCTCAGGAACCTGACGTTTTGCACCGTTACCTGGGCATCATTGATCTGGATCATCCCGGCGACGTTGGCACCCCCCCCGTACCGGCACTCCGCATGCTGGACCACACCCGTGGATCCTGGATCGAAAACGATGGCGCCCCAATCGTTCCCGGCCGGCACACTGTTGGTGCTGTCCCCGTTCGTATCCCCGGCGATGGTGTCGTCGCGCAACGAGGTCAGCCGCACCGGCTGCGCCGCGCTGCCCAGGATCGAGAGGTGCCCCCCAATGTAAATGCCGTTATACCTGCTGGACCCTTTGATGACCACTCCGGCCTCAATCGTCAGCGATGTGTTGGCTGGCGCCACGATGGTCCCATCCAGGATGTAAGGGATGCCCGCGTATTCCCAGTGCGCGCTGGCTTCCAGCGTGGCGGCGGCGAGGTGGATGCCGTCCGTGGGCGCCGTCAAGTCCCCGTTGAAATCCGGCGAGCTGGTCCCCGTCAGCCGGATGGCGGCCGCCCCATTGCCGGAAAATGAGCAGCCGGCAATCGTGGGCGAGGCCGTGTTGCACTGGATGCCGTCGCTGGCGTTGCCTTCAAACGCGCACTGGCGGATCACGACCCGCTGCGGGTCTTCGATGTTGCTGACGTGCACGCCATCCTCGCCACTGCTCAGGAACTTGACGTTCTGCACCGTTATCTGGGCATCATCGATCTGGATCATCCCGGCGACGTTGGCTCCTCCTCCGTACCGGCACTCCGCATGCTGGACCACGCCCGTGGATCCTGGATCGAAAACGATGGCGCCCCATTGATTGCCGCCACTGCCAGCGGTGGAAGTAAAGACGATGGGCTGGGACTCTGTGCCGCTCGCGTTCAAGGTTCCACGCACAATGATGCTGATATAGGTGCTGCTGCCGAGTATGACGGTGCCCGGCTCGATGGCCAGGGCCGCCCCGATTGCCACCTCGACCGTTCCGATGAGCCGAATGGGGCTATCAGCTTGCCGCCACACACCAGCTTGCTGGCCGCTGACGTCCGCAGCATTAGTGTTGCCAACAATCGCCTGGAGGATGATGTAAAGGCACACGATCCACGCAAGGATGGCCCGGCTGCCACTGATAGGAATATCCTTTTTAAGGCTGACGCCGGCCAAGAAGACCTGCTTTTGCATAGAGTTCATCAGGATTCACTTTACTCCATTGTGGACGGATTAGCAATCTTTTTAGAGCCTTTTACCGCTTTTAGTAAATGTCGCCGTAGCATTATGGTGTTATGTCAAGCCGCAATCGCCCCACCTCCCCTCCGTCCAATCCGTGTCTCCTGCCCGCCCCCAGCTCTTCGGAAAGTAAAACCTCCCCGGCAGGGAGCCGGAAGCTAATATTAGCAGCTACGCGGCTGTTTTTTTGGCCAAAGGCGCCGTTCCTCATTCGTTATCCCCGCTGATCGGGACGGTTATGCCTCATTCGCGCCTTGCCTTTGGCCAAAATCCCGGCGCGAACGGGCCAACTTTATGTATTGCCGGCTCCATAGCCAGGTTAGCCGCGATGGGAAAATAAAAAACCCGTGGGGAAAGTTCCCCACGGGCTGGCTGAAAACAGCTTGGTAATATTTTAGAATTCCTTGAAATGCGCGTCCATCTCATTTTCCGGAGTTCCGGGCATGGGGATTTCTTTGCGTTTCGCAGGAGTCTTCGTGATCTGGCCGTCAGCACCCGGCCGCACCGTCACATGTTGGGCGGTTGCATGAACCCGGGCCTTTTTTGCGGGTTGAATCCTGGCGGTTGGGGACCGGCTTTGGGCGCCATCCACCAATTGCTTGAGTTCCCGCACCGCGTCCTTCATGGCGTCGGCCTGGGCGTTGAGCTCTTCCGCCGCGCTGGCGCTCTCCTCCGCGTTCGCCGCGTTGGATTGCGTTACTTTGTCCATCTGCGAGACGGCCGTGTTCACCTGCTCAATCCCCTGGCTCTGCTCCCGCGAAGAGTTGGCCACCTCCGCCGCCAGCTCATCCACCTGGCGGGCCTTGGTCACAATCTCGTCCAGGCTCCGCGCCACCTTGCCGCTGATCTCCACCCCCGCCACGCTCTTCTGCACGGCATCCTCGATCTTGACCGCCGTTTCCTTGGCCGCCTGGGCACACCGCTGCGCCAGGCTGCGCACTTCGTCGGCCACCACCGCGAAGCCCATGCCCGCCTCCCCCGCCCGGGCGGCTTCCACCGCCGCGTTGAGGGCCAGGATGTTCGTCTGGAACGCGATCTCGTCAATGGTTTTGATGATCTTGGCGATATCCGAACTGGAGTTTTTGATGGCATCCATGGCCTGGGTCATGGCGGCCATATCCTGGGCGCCGGTGTCGCCCGCCTGCCGCGCCTGGGTGGCCAATTCTTTCACCTTCTCCGCCGTCTCAGTATTCTTCTTGGTGATGCTGGACATCTCCTCCAGCGAGGAGCTGGTCTCCTCCAGGGAAGCCGCCTGCTCGCTGGCGCCTTCCGCCAGCGACTGGCTTGAGGCCGAAACCTGGCCGGCGGCCGAGGAGGTCTGGTCGGCGCCGTCCGCTAACTGGTCGGCCACCAGCCGGATGGGCTTGGTGATCGAAATCGTGATCGAGGCCGCCAGGAAAATGCCGACCAACAGGGCCACTACCAAACCGACGACCATGATCGTGGAGGCGGAGGACAGCGCGCCAGCGGCCGCCGTGGAGGTTTTGCCCGAAATATCCAGGCTGCCGTTGGCGGTCTTCTCGGCCTCGGCCAGGACCGAATCCGCCGCCACACCCCGTTTTTTGGCCAGATCTTCACGGGCCAGCCAGTTGCTCAAGAAGCTGGTCATGGCGTCGTTGTAGGCCTGCCCGGCCGCCCGGCAGCTGGCGATCTGCTTGAGGTTGGCTTCCTGCTTGGTGACGGCCTTCAAGGCATCCAGCTTTTGGTTGACCTCGGTGAATTTTTTCTGGGTCTCACGGAACAGCTCGGGATCGCGCGTGGCCTGGGCCTTGAAATTGCCAACCCGGATGCCATTGCCCAGGTCAACAATCTCGTTGGCGGTGGCGATTTTATTGACGCGGTCGCTGATTTCCGCGACGTGGGTGGCGGATGAGGCCTGGTTGGTGTCGGCCAGGGCTTCCTTGAGTTTGGTTTCCTGGCTGGCCAGGTAATCGGAGCACTCTTTCATGTATTTGGCGGCGTTTTCATTCATGGCCAGGCGGTCCTTGTGCAGCGCCTCGGTGACGGTCACCGTCTGGTTGGCGAATTGCTCGTATTCCACGGCTTTCGCCTCGGCCGCCTCGGCCGCCGTCTTGAGGAAGGCCAGCGTTTCGCCCGATTTCCCCGCCAGGGTTTTGGCATCCCCCAGCCACTTTTTCACATCCGCCAGGTTTTGGCGAGAGTCAGCCAGGTAATTGGTTTGCTCCGTGAAAGCGTAGCCGCGCATGGAGTACATGGTTTTGAGCGACTCGCGCTCGACGTTGTTGGCCACCGTAATGGATGGCATGTATTCCACCGCCAGCTTGGTGGCATTGCCTTTCACGCCGAGCATCTGCCAGACGGCCATGCCGCCAAGTAAAAGGGCCAGCGCGATCAGGCCGGCGAAGCCGAGGATTATTTTAGTGCTGAGTTTCATAGGTTTGTTTCCACGTTGATTTTAACTTTCCGGTTTTTGGCTGCCGCCAGCCGTTTTCAGGAACGGATTCCCTTCCTTTAAAAAGACCCCACGCCCGCGGGCATGACGACCTCGCATCCGAGGATGCGGTCGATATCGAGGAGGGTTTTCACCTCGCCCTTGATCTTGGCCATGCCCAGCAGGCCCTCGGCGGACACGCCCGTTCCAAAATCCGGGGTCGCCTCCAGATCGCCCGCCGAGATATTGACCACTTCCTCCACCGCATCCACGATCAAGCCCATGGGCTTGGCTCCGGCCGCGGCTGCCACCTGGACTACGATGATGCAGGTGTGTTCGCTGTCCTGGATCGAATCCACCCCCAGTTTCAGCCGGAGATCCACCACGGGGATGATCCGGCCCCGCAGGTTGATCACGCCTTTGATGAAGTGCGGCATCTGGGGCACGGCGGTGATGTTCGTGAGCCGGATGATCTCCCGCACTTGCATCACCTGGATGCCGAAGGATTCCTTCGCGAGTTTGAACGTGAGGTATTTGCCGGCCGTCCCCTGTTTGGGGCCGCCAGCGGTCGTTTTTTCCATGGTCGTTGTCATTTTTCAGCCTGTTCCCCAGGAGTAAGCCCAATCCAACCCTGCCGTCCCCATGCTCCTGGCCGTAGGTGCCATCCCCAATATCGGCATACTTTAACTTGGACTTAAGAAAATTTTGGATTTCCTTATGGCAAGGGGCCGCCGAATTCGCCGGCCCGCCTGCGGCGCAAGGGGATACGCCAGCCAACGCCTGGCAGATTACCTGGCGCCGCCGCAGACAAAGGCCTTGCATCCAAATCGTCTGCCGATATTTTCAGTGGCCGGCCCTGGGGAAATTCCGGTTGGTCTCCGGTTGGAAATTTCCCGCGAAATTCCCGGGTGGGCGGCCGATCCCTGGCTGTTTCCCGGCCTGGATTTGGCGTGGCATCCTTTTTGAAGGAACCATGACCTTGATTCGCGCCAGCACTGAGCGGGATTCCTGCGGCGGGATTCCATTCCATTGTGGCCGCTGGCGGCAACCGCAACCAACAACCGGAGCAGGAGACTGATATGCGTGTGAGATTAGTGCAAATGGCCGTGGCCCATGAGTTGGCGGAGAACCTGGAAAATATATTGGGATCCCTGGGAACCGCCCAAAAAGACGATCTGATGGCGTTTCCAGAAGGCGCCCTCACCGGTTATTTCCCAGCGGAGGACGATTACTTGAAAAGCCTCCACCCGGGGGAGGTGGCGGAGGCCCTGCGCGTAATCAAAGGGGAAGTGGACCGCTTGCGGTGCCATTGCCTGGTCGGCGCCGCGCTCTCCTCCGGCGGTTGCTGGCATAACGCGGTGGCGGTGTTCAGCCACGAGGCCGAGCACCAGCCCTACCTCAAAATGAAGGTCGGCTCGCCCGAAAACCGCTTTTTTACCGCCGGGAACAGCGGCCAGCAACCGGTGTACACCCTCCAGGGCGTCAAAGTGGGCGTCAACCTTTGCCGGGAAATCGTCTTCCCCGGGATCTGGAGCGGCTTGCAAAAGCAGGGGGCTCAAATTGTGTTCCATATAAATAACGCCATAAAACCGAAGGATAAAGTGTGGCGGCACCTGCTCATCACCCGCGCCATCGAGAATGATTTTTTTGTTTGCAGCGTGAACAATTGCCACCCGCCCCAGGAGCTGGCGTCCTGCGTGGTGGCCCCCTCCGGGCGGATCCTGGCCGAAGCGGGAATCCAGCAGTCCGCCACGCTGGCGCACGAAATCGACCTGCGCGATCCCGCCTTGCGGATTGATTTTTAGAATCCGCGCCGGGCCTTCGGTTTTCAAGCCCGGGGCCGGGACACGGCTGCCGGCGGGCTGGTTTGGCCCTACGCGACCCGGCCCAGGATGCCTTGAATGATCGCGATCAGCTCCTCCGAGGCGACCGGCTTGGGAAGATACACAATGGCGGCTTTGGCGATCCGGTTCTGGTCTGATATTTCCAGGTTGTAACCGCTGGTGAGAATGATCCGAAGGCCCGGTTTTTCTTGGCGGAATTTTTCGGCCAGCTGCAGCCCGCTCAATTGGCCCGGCATCACCACATCGCTGTAAACCAGATCGATGTGATCCCGGAAATCCCGCCAGACCGTGAGGGCTTCCTCGGCATTGGCGGCTTCCAGCACCGGGTAGCCGGCCTGGGTGAACAAGCGGCGGGTGGCCTTGCGCAGCGCGAGGGTGTCCTCGATGATGAGGATCGTGCCCCGGACTCCTGCGGCGGCCGGGTGCGCCACAGCGCTGGACTCCGCGGCTGGCAGGCAGCCGCGGAAGATGCTCCCCAGGCCCGGGCCACTCTCCACTTCCAGCCATCCCCCCAATTGCTGGACCAGGCTTTGGATGGCCGCCAGCCCCAACCCGGCCGCCGGGTCCGCCTCCGGGCTGGGCAGGAACGGTTCCTCCGCCAGCCGCTTCCGGCCGGTGCGGCCGAGGAATAGCATGGTTATCCCGGTGGCCTTTCCCGGCCCGGCCGGGAATGGGTTGATCACGGTGTGATACCACCGGCCATCGATCCGGATATCCCGCTGCTGCCGCTGCCCATCCAGCACGGCCTTTTGGGCGGTTTCTTGAATCCAAGCCCGGCTGGCGGATGGCAGATGGGGCCAAAGCAGAGTGCCTCTTACCTGCTCCAACGGGTGGCTCAGGATGGCGGCCATGGCTTGGTTGCCATCCACCACTAATCCTTCGGAAGTGAGCAGCAGAGCCAGGCACTCGGCATCCTGCGCAAGCGCGCGGGCAAGCGCGGACTCAGAACCAAGCCCGGGCAGGGAGTTCCCATTGTCGATGGTGCTATCCATATATCGTTGGCTCTAACGCCACTTAATAATTAGCAGCCGAAAACTGCTTATGCAAGCCTAACCTCCATTGGAAATCAAAGAGTTACACCTGGATTCTCCTGCCGAAGTTCGGAAACTGGCGGAGGCCGGGAGCTTGGGTTGCTCATTGTTTCCATTTTCCCACTTCATTTGACCCCGGTTTGTGCCGATGTAAATTATAGCAGGTGGATTACGGGGGGCAGGACGGTATTTGTCCGACCCGCTCGGCTAGACTAGAGCACAATAATGGAAAGGTTGCTTATGTTAGACCGACAAATGGAACTTGGATTGGCAGTCCCGGCCAGCCAGTCGAAAGCGGCCCGGCCGCAACGCCGGCTCACCCGCGCCCGCTGGTGGTTCGAGCATATGCGCCAGGTGGTGGAGCAGGCGGCCGATTGGCAGCCGGATGCCCCCCTGCCGGGCGGGAAAAACTGGCCCTCGACCAGCCCGCGCTGACCCGCCGGATACGCCGCATCCGATGGATCCTGCCCCAAAAGCGGGTCACCGGACTGGGACCGGCGATTGGAAGACGGATTTTACAATTTCATATTCAGCCTCCGTCTGGCCCACCAATCCCGCGGCGGCATCCAAACCGCCAGGATCCGCAGTCTGCTCCAACTGTTCGCACAAACCGGCCAATCGCCAGGCCCCGAGGCTGCGGGCGCTGCTCTTGAGCGAATGGGCTTGGTGCTTAAGCCCCCTGGCCTGGCCGGCCTGGAGGGCCTGCCGCATGGCCGCCAGGCTGGCGGAAGCGCCATCCAGAAACAGGCTGATCAGGTCCGCGGTGGGATCGGGATCACCCGGCTCCACCAGTTCGCGCAATTCCCGGAGCCGGGCAAAATCCACGTGCCCGCCGGCCTCCCAGTCCGGAGGGGCCTCGAGCGGCGGGGCGGGCGGCCCGGCGGCGGCGGCTGGCCGGACGCCGCAGCGGTGCAAGGCGGCGCGCAAGTCATCGATTTTAACCGGTTTGGAAAGGTAATCGTCCAGGCCGGCGGCGAGGCATTTCTCACGGTCCCCTTGCATGGCATTGGCCGTCATGGCGATGATCCACGGGTGGCGGTCACCCGCCTGGCCAGCGCGGATCCGGCGGGTGGTTTCATAGCCATCCAGCCCGGGCATCTGGCCATCCATGAGGATGACGTCGCAGGCCTCCTGGCGCAGCGCGGCCAGCACCTCGCGCCCATCGGCCGCGAGCCTGGCGGAATAGCCCAATTTGCGCAATTGGCCCAGGGCCACCTGTTGGTTGACGGGATTATCCTCGGCCAGCAGGATGCGCAAGGATGGGTGGGTTGGCCCGGCCGGCGCAACGGGTGTATCCGGGATTCCGGCGGGCTGGCCAGGCGCGGGCGGCTGGGAGGCGGAAGCGCCATCCAGCACGCGCACCAGGCAATTCTTCAGCTGCTGCTGTTTGATGGGCTTGACCAGCCAGGCATCCACGCCGGCCGCTTTCATTTCCTGCGGATCCAGGCGCTGGCACATGGAGGTGAGCATGATCAATTTGATCCCCGCCAGCGCGGGATCGGATTTGATGGCGCGGGCCAGGGCCACGCCATCCATGCCCGGCAGCTGATAATCCAGAATGGCCAACTGGCAGGCGGGAGCGGTGGGCGCCGCGGAGCGCAGCACGGCGAGGGCTTCCGCGCCATCTGCCGCCAGGCCAAATTCCCGCATATGCCAGGCCCGGACCTGGTGCTGGAGGAGCTTGCGGTTGGTGGCGTTGTCATCCACCACCAGCACGGGAACCCCCTCCAGCAGGGTGGTGTGGAGCGGGAGGAGGGGCGGGGCGGCCGGGGCGGCCGCGCCTGGCTCCAGGCACACGGTAAACCAAAAAGTGGATCCCTGGCCGGGGGTGCTTTCGACGCCGATGGTTCCGGACATCATCTCCACCAGCCGTTTGCAGATGGCCAGCCCCAGGCCGGTGCCCCCGTGGTGGCGCGCCGTGGAAGCGTCCCCTTGCGAAAAAGCCTGGAACAGCCTGGCTTGCACCCCGGGCTCGAGACCGGGGCCGGTGTCCCGAACCTTGAACAACAACCCGGCCTGGGAACCGGTGGCCACGGGCTGGGAAACCTCCACCACCACCTCGCCGCGGGCGGTGAACTTGACGGCATTGCCCACGAGGTTGAGCAGCACCTGGCGGAGCCGGCCGGGATCCCCCCGCAGGGTGGGGGCCGTCTCCGGCTGGATCAGGCACGCCAGCTCCAGGCCTTTGGCGTGGGCTTTTTCCGCCAGCAGGTCCAGGGTGCCTTCGACGGTGTCCCGGAGGTCAAAATCCAGGATTTCAAAATGCAGCTTGCCGGTCCCGTCCTGGAATAGATTGACACTCTATGAGACGAAAAAGTGGAGTCAG
>CAYPCQ010000074.1:1373-43865 GCA_964409245.1 uncultured Verrucomicrobiota bacterium | reverse complement strand
GTCCGCGCCGCTCAATCAACCATCGCCAACAATTCTTAACCAAAAGTGTGCTCGAAAAAAGAACCATGCTAAGGCCTGACCCTTTCTCCATAGCCTTCATAATGACGCGATCACAAATAAGAGCATGGAAAAAAGCTGCTGATGCAGGTGATGCCGAAGCGCAATTTCACATCGGCAATATGTATGCTGATGGTGTTGGTTTACACAAAAACCCAAGAGAAGCGATCAAATGGTTCAAGAAAGCAGCGGAGCAGGAATATGCTGATGCACAGTATAATCTTGGTAAAATGTACGATGATGGAGAAGGAGTTTCTAAAGATGCAACTGAAGCTCTGAAATGGTACCTTAAAGCGGCCAAACAAGGCCATTCGAGTGCTCAGTTCAATTTAGGAGTGAGTTATGCAGAAGGTGATGGGGTACAACAAGATCCTGTGCAAGCTATTTACTGGTATCGCCAAGCTGCTAAATCAGGACATCTCAAAGCACAATATAACCTCGCATTGGCCTATGTTACAGGCAGTGGATTACGCAAAAATAATGTCCAAGTGATTAATTGGTTTCGTAAAGCAGCGAAGAAAGGTCATCCTAAGGCTCAGAATTGGCTTGGGAATATGTATGCAGAAGGCAAAGGGGTAGCAAAAAGCCTTACTCGAGCCCGCATTTGGTATCAAAAAGCAATTACGCAAGGAAACCTTGATGCTCAGTATAATCTTAAAAGCATCATGTCAAATAACCGTAAAAAACTCAGTCGCTAAACAAATTTAGGGAGCAAATTTCCCCCTCTTCGCCGAGACTGAGGCGGTGGATTCCCCTGATAGACTACGCCTCCACCCCCTCAGACTTGGCTTGCCCCGAAGTCAGCCTGGCCGTGCCAGCAGAGGCCCTGGCCTGGCTGCCTGCTTGCCCTTGAGCAATTCAGTTCGCGAAAATTAAACCGTCCCTGCTCAGATAAATTGACCTACAAGGACGACTGCCAAAGGTTCAAAAGGTGCGCATAGGTGGGTCAGTTCTGATGAGCGCTTGTGTTGTTTCTTACAAGGCAAAAATCAGCTTTGCGATGCTCGGTACGCAAAAATTCTTGCTGGGGATTAGCCGTGATAATCGCCGCGAAAAAATCTGTCAGCGGTCACTCAAACTGACCCACCCAGGGTCGAAATGAAGGGCTTCAAACTGACCCACCTTGAGAGCGGCAATAGGGCTGCAAATTTTTCGGGGATCCGGAGGATATGCGGCAAGCAACGACTCGGACCCTCAAATGGATTGCGGTGCGCCTCGGCTTGGGGAACGTCCCCGAGTGCCAAGGCGAGGATACACCAATGGCTGAGGAACCACCCCAGCCCCAAGTCGGCGTCGGCCGCGCCGTTCGATCAACCATCGCCAACAAATCGTAACCAGGAATGTGCACGAGGAAAGAACTGTAATACAGCCTGACCCATTTGCCCATTCGCTGCGGGAGGTAACCAGGTGGATCAGCCGCCCGGGTCACCCCACAATGCCGGGGCAGGGGACTTTTCGCTTTACCTCCGTGATGAACTACTCCTCCCAAGGCGCACGCTATAACCTCGCCCAGGCCCGAACGGATCGAATGCCAGCAGGGCCAGGGAAGGGGCGCGAGGTTTTGGATTGCGGCGCCGCCGCGCCGCTTTGGGTTTTTGGCCAGATGGTGGCGGATGTTCACCAACCGGCCCAAAGCGTTGGTTGTTTACTCCACGGATGCAGTTTTTCCTTTTCCGTGTGACCCGTGGTTCATCCCCCTCCGGCCGTGGCAATCCCCCAGGTATTCCCATAACAAACGCGGCCGCGCTGTTCACAGGAAAAGCGCGGCCGTTGGTCTCACCCGTGGCCGGTTGCGGCCCGGCGGTTATTTCTCCAGCTTGAATTTCAGCACGTAGCGCTGCGGGGTGAACTGGCTGCATTCCACCAGGCGGAACCCGTAGTGCTTCATCTGGCTGATGATGAGCCGGCGGTCCATGTAAGGGCCGTGGTAAGGCAGCGTGGGCGCGTCGACGATGTCGTTGTCCGCGATCACCAGGGAGCCATCCGGCTTGAGGGAGCGCTTGAGGCTGTCCATGAACTGGTCCTTCACATATTCGATGTCGGTGGTGTAGATCACCACGAACAGGGAACAGAGGAAGATGCAGTCGACCTTGTCGGACACGGCGATGTCGTTGGCCTTGGAGGTGATGGCGGTCACGTTGCGGACACCGTGGGCCTTGGCGAAGCGGTTCACGTAATCGGTGTGGTCATTGTTGGTGTCGATGGCGTAAACGCGGCCTTCGTCCCCGACGATCCTGGCGAACTGGAAGGTGTAGTAGCCGGGGCCGGATCCGACATCGGCGATCTTGAAGCCTTTGCGGAGGCGCAGGCTTTGGATGATCTTGCTGGTTTTTTCCCAGGCTTCCCGGCGCGGATTGTTGAAGAGGATGAAATCCTCGAGGAAATTCATGCGCTCGAAGCCCACTTTGGTCATGCGGTCGGGCATGTCCACCAGCTCATATTTGCGCTTCAGGTATTCCTTCAGGACGGCCCAGTCATTGTCGTGGAAGAATTGGAAATAATCCTGGGTGAGTTCGCCTTTCACGAAGCGGGCCTGTCTGCCAGCGGGGGCCAGGAAGTATTCGCAAAAATATTGGAGGGCGGTGTATTCGCCCCCGAAATTCTCCACCAGGTTGAGGCGGCCGAACTGCTCCCAGGCGCTTTGCACCAGGGTACGGTCGCGCTTGTCCAGGCCATCCAGCAAAGTGCGGGCGGCGGCGATGCCGGCGTCCGAGCATTTGAACTCGGCCAGGTGCAGCAGCGACTTGCCGGTCTGGATCGGCAACACATGCTCCTGGCCGGCCGTCTTGGGCTTGGGGAGGGGCCGGGCCACGGGCGTTTCTTCCGGGGGAACCTGCTTGAACAGGAGCACATAGCGCTGCGGCGTGAATTGCTGGTAATCCATCAGCTTGAATCCGTAATAACGCATCTGAATCACCAGCAATTCCTTGGCGACAAACGGGCCGTGGTAGGGCAGCTCGGTGTCCTGCACCAGGGCGTTGTCCACCAGGGCAAAAATGCCGTCTTTCTTGAGGACGCGTTTGATGCTGCCGATCAGCCGGTCTTTTTCCGCCTCGGAGGCGTGGGCATAGATGATGTGGTACAGCGAGCACATGTAAACCAGGTCCACCGGCTGCTGGACGCCGATGTCATCCTCCTTCGCCCGCACCGGCTCCACGTTCTCAATGTTGTGCCTGGTGATCATCGAATTGAGGTATTCGATGTGCCGGGGATTCGTATCGATGGCGTAAACCCGGCCTTTTTTGCCCACGCGCTCGGCGAACTTGAAGGAGAAATAGCCCGGGCCGCTGCCCACATCCGCCACCACCTGGCCTTCCTTGAGCTTCAGGCAGTCGATGAGCTTGCTCGATTTTTCCCACACCTCGCGCCGGGGATTGTTGAACAGGATGAAATCCTCCAGGAAACGCTCCTCCGTCTGGTCCACACCTTTTTCCTCCTTTTCGGCCAGGTGGTATTTGCGGCTCAGGTAGCGCTTGAGCACCGTGTAATTGGTGGCGGCGAAGAATTCGTAAAAACTATCGGTGAACCGGTCGGCGCGCAGGGTCTTCTGCTGCGGCTCCGGGCTGAGCAGGTATTCGCAGAACCATTGGAGCGCGGTGTACTCGCCGCCGAAATTCTCGTTGGGGATGATGCGTTTGTAGATGTCCAGCGCGGCGGCGGCCGGCTCTTTTTTACCTGTTTCCAGGCTTTCCAGCAGGCTGCGGGCGGCCTGTTTGCCCCCCTCGGTGATATCGAACGAATCCAGGCTGCCCAGGTGGATGATGGAGGCCCGTGAAGTCACCGTCACCTGGTCCGGGACTTCCAGTGGGTCGCCGAAGGTCTGGCTGGCGCCAGCGGCCGCCAGGAGGGCCGCCACATAGCATGAAAATAACGTCCTGCTGCTCATATGTTCATCTCTTTTGGTTTCAGGTCCATCGGAACGGCGGCGGTGGCGCCCACGGATGGCGCCCGCCCCGCCTGGCGGGGGGATATGCTCCACCCGCGCCCCGCCTTGAAAAGGCCTTGCCGGGCTTCATTTATTGCCGCTCGCCGCCGCCAAGTCAATCCCGGCGCGCCGCTGGCCACGCCCGCCAAGCGGGCCTGGGGATCACTTCAAAAGGCGGATTTCCCGTTGCGGGAACGGAATCTGGATGTTGTCCCGCCGCAGGCGTTCGAGGATGACCTCGTAGATCTCGGCCTGGGCTGTGGCGAAATCCGCCACCCCCACCCACGGCCTGACAAACAGGTTGATGGACGAATCCGCCAGGGCGGAGATGCCGGCGATGGGGGCGGGGTGCTTGAGGACTTTGGGGTGTTTCAGCAGCTCCTCGCGCAGGGCGGCCAGCAGCCCTGGAATGCGGGTGTCGTAAGCCACCCCCACCCCCAGATCCAGCTGCCGGATGACGCCGTAATTATGCAGCACTTCCCCCACAATTTTCCGGTTGGGGATCACCACGCAGGAGTGGTCGATATGCTGCAGCGTGCTGGAAAACAGGTGGATATTGGTCACCAGCCCATGCACGCCGAGCAGATCGATGTACTCCCCCACCCGGAAGGGCTTGGTGAGGATGATGAGGATGCCGGCCACCGCGTTCGCCAGCACGCCTTGCATGGCCAGGCCCGCCCCCACCCCCCGCACGCTGATGCCGGCCACCAGCGGCGCGATCGGCACCCCCACCTGGCCCAGCGCGATCACCAGCGTGAAGGCGATGATCATGACCCGGACGATATTCGCGATCAGCGACCGGACCGGCGGCTCAAGGTTGCGCTTGCCCAGCCAGCCAGCCAGCAGGCGGCAGGCGTGCTTGGAAACGACGACCCCCGCCCAAAGGATGCATACCCCGCCCAGGATCTGGAATCCGTATTGGACGATAAACTGAACCACCGACCGCTTGAGCTCTTCCATGACCGGAATTTAGGGAAAACCGCCCGCCCTGTCCAGACCGTGCCCGGGCCGCCAGCAGACCCGGCGCGGCCCGAGGATTCCAGGAAGCTGGCGCATCCTTGGCACCCATCAGCAATCAGCCAATCGGATCAAAACCGGTATTCCAGGCTGACTTTGAGATTCCGGCCCGGCTGGTTGTAGCCGCTGCCGTGGATGCGGTAATCCTCGTCGAGCACATTCTCCAGCGCCGCCACCACGCGCACCTTGCTTTTCCAGTCGTACCCGACCCGGAAATTCAGCGTGGCCCAGCCCGGGGTGCCCCCGGGCGGGATGCGCTGGGTGTCCCGGATATCGTCGGGCGACAGCTCATCCTGTTTCTCCGCCAGCAGGCCGTAGGTTTCCGCGAAGAACCCGGTGCGGACCACCTCCCAGCGCAGGCCCGCCAGCCCGGTGAGCGGCTGCATGCGGCTGAGCGGGGCGCGGATACTCCGGGCGGCGGAGGTGGGGTAGGCATCCGCCTCGCCCTCCTGCCACGCGAGATTGCCGAACAGGCTGAAGCCTTCGCCCAAGTGGCCGCGGGCGTTGACCTCCACCCCGTGCACCCACCCGCTGCTGGCGTTGAGCTTCGTCACCTCTTTGTTGCCATTGATGAGGTTGCCGGTGGGGGTGCGCACGATCAGGTCGTCGATGAACGTACGGTAATAAGCGGCGCCCGCCTCCCAGTTTTTCTGCACGGTCTTGGCGCCGGCCTCCACGGAGAGGTAGTGCTCCGGGCCCAGGTTGGTCGAGGCGGTCTCCAGCTCCCCGCTGCGCGCGATGTCGAAACGGGTCAGGTCGCTGAGGTTCGGGGCGCGGAATCCCTGCCCGGCGCCGGTGTACAGGCTCACCCGCTCCTTGGCGTCCGGATGCCACAGCAGGCGCCCGGTGCCGCTGGCGTCGTACCAATCGTTTTCGTAGGTGGATTGCAGCCCGGTTTTGGGGTCGCGGAACTTGCCCGCATCCGCCCCGGCCCAGGTGAACCGGCCGCCGGTGATGAAATGCAGCCGCTCGGCGATCGGGATGTCATCCTGCGCGTAGGCGCCGAACAGGTCGTAGTTTGAATCGTCCGCCACCGGCCCCTGGATGGCCGCCCCGGTGTAAACATCCGCGGCGTTATAGTTGTGCTGGTAGGAACCGACAAAATCCCGGTAGTAATCCGTGCCGTAGGTCCAGGCGCCGATCCTGGTGGGACTCTCCCCCTGCAGCGCCAGACCCAGGGTATTGGCATCCACCCCGTTGCGCTGGCGGGTCAGGTTGGCGCGCTGCACATACTGGAATTCATCCTGTTCCTGCCAGGACACCGTGGCGCTGAACCGGTCGCCCCGGTCGGTTTCGTGGCTCAGCCGGGCGTAGGCCAGCTGGCGCAGCTGGTCGAAGTAATGCTGCAGGTCTGTCCCCGGCACCAATCCCGCCCAGGTGAGGCCGTAGATGGTCCGGTGGGTCCGTTCCACATCATCCTGCTGGGTGCGCTGGTAGGCCAGGGTGAGCTTGGTTTTGGGGGTGAAGTAGTATTCCGCCTTGAAATCGGTGTCATACTCGTCGTAGCCGGTGTGGGGCTGGCGCCCCACCTCGCTGCCGCCCCGCACATCCCCGAATAATTTGCCGGTCAGGCCCAGGTTGAATCCCCAGTGATCCCGCTCGGCGGCCCCGAATTCCCCGCGGCCCAGGACGGCATGCTCCGCCGAGCCGTAGCGGTAATAAGTGGATCCGCTCCAGAGGATCCCTTCACCAAAACCGTACCGCGGCGACCGCATCAAAGCATTAACCGTCCCGCCGATGGCGTCGCTGCCATACATCACCGCCGCGGGCCCCTTGACCACCTCCAGCTGCTCCACCGCCAAAGCGTCCACCGTGTTCCAATATTGGTTGGGGCCATCCCGGAAGGTGGAGTTGTTCAGCCGGATGCCATCCACCAGCATCACCGTGCGGAACCCGGTGAAGCCGCGGATGAAGGGCGATCCCTGGCCGTGGGAGGTCTGCTGCACCAGCACCCCGGGGGTCTGCAGCAGCGCCTCCGGCACGCTTGCGGCCATCTGCTCGTTGCGGATCACCCCCCGCTTGAGGTTTTCCGTGGCATAAGGCAATTTCAGCGGCTCCTGGCCCCGGCGCGTGGCGGTGTAGTGCAGATCCCGGTCCAGGTTGGCGGGATCCTCCGCCGCGGGCGCATTGGTCTGGCTGCCGGATTCTCCGGCGTTCGGGGTGGTGGCTGGCTCTGCGGCGCCCACCATGGGCACCACGGCGCCACTGATCAACAAGGGCAAAATCAACTTCTTCATAATAGCTGCGCCGAGCCTTGGGTTCATCACCATCCATTACCACTGCGTGGCACGACGGCAGTCCTTCCGCAGTGATAGTGGGCATCAAAACGCAGTCCACAGCCAGCTATGGGCTTTAACAGTGGGCTTGCGAGACGCGCATTTTTACTTTGTTATCGGGCGTTACAGTGCCGAATGGCCCTAAACTGGGCAACCATTTTTTAGTGGAAAAATCAACCATGACCAGGCCGCAGGCTCTCCTGCCCAGGCGGTTTTGCGGCAGCCCCGGAGGGATCGCACCGCCAAGTGCGCTCAACCCTGCCTCTGAATTGGGGAGGGAAGTAATTGGGCAGCAGGTTTTTGCGCCTGACGCGAAGCATGCCGCAAGAAAAATTTTAGGGGATCTGGTCCTCCTCCCGTCGGCGACTACGCGCGCTGGACGTGCGAATGCTTCTGTTGCAGACGCAAACCTGAAGCTGGTAGCCGCCGAGGTAACGAGGCGGCATTGGCTTTCAGCCGCCGCCCGGTTTGCGTTTAAATATCTGATCCGGTGGCCGGTGGCGAACGGGAATTAGGGGTTCTACCATGGTCCAAAACTCATCCGAAATTTCCCAAGATTTTATTGGTGCCGTCATGGACTTTAAGCTCTGCCAAAATACGGGCTGAATGGCAACTATTATATACGGATAAGTACTTAATTTTTCAGGGATCTTCCGGAACCAGCCAGGGGCATTGAGACATCGGACGGCTCATCGGCCGTGGCGATGAAGGTTTGCCTGCGGGCAGGCACGCTCGGCCAGCTATGACAATCCGGGAATCCATTTGCCGTATCCAGTCAATTGACTCAGTCGTGCTTGCTGGATTCTTTGTGCAAGACATTCGGCGTTGGCTACTTGCAAAACTGTTCGAGATTTTCAGATCGGTAACGAGCCTGTAACCAGGACGGACTCAGCGGGAGGAAGGGCCTGCCCTCTGCTCTCCGCCCGGTGCCGCCCTATTCCCCTTCGGTATTCTTTTTCTTCGGCTGCTCGACAGTCAGCAGGATCTGGGTTTTGTCCTCGGAACCCATGGCCATGACGGTGGTGGTCCGGTCCTCTTTCTTGAAGGAAACCATGCTATGTTGGGCGGTGTTGACGGACGCTTCCTCTTTCCAGCCCTCGGCTGTCATCCTGGTTTTATAAGCACCGATGATTTTGTCCGGCTTGTCGGTGGTCTGCAGCGAGAGATTGCAGCCTTCCGGCATCGTCATGGCGGACACCACCTTGGCGCCGTCATACACGAGCACATCTTTGGGGAAGGTGTCAGGAACGGCGACAGAGGATCCGCCCGCAAAGGTCAAGGCGCCATCCTTGTTCTGGATGGTCATTTTGTCATCGGTGATTTTGACATCGCTCTGGACGCCATCTTTTGCCAGGCTGTGTTCGATGATCTTCTCCGTCACTTTTTCGGAAGCTTGTTTTCCGCAGCCACTCAAGACCGCACAAGCCGCCACCATTCCCACGAGTAAATTTTTCGTCATATCGGTATTCTTTTCGGTTCCGGTTGAGAACCGTTACTATTCTGGCACAAGCTGCCGTTCCCGTCCAAGCCATAATCCGGACCGAGGGTGAAGCCGCTCAGCCGGGCTGGCCGGTGATTTCGATGCCGATATCCAGCCGTCCGGCCAGCAGCAGCAGTTTGGGCGGCAGAACCAGGTGGAGCGGCCCGGCCTGGTTCAGATGCAGGATCAAGCGCAGCTCCTCCGCACCGCACCGCACCGCCCGGTTCAACTCCGGCTCTTGAATCGCCAGAAAACGGGTGGCTTCCTTGAGGTGGAAGGCGAGCGGTTCGCCGGCCCGGCCGCTGATGGCCACCAGAAAACCGGCATCCGGGCGGGGCGCCGTTTCTGACGGAACCAGCTCGCCCCGGCCCCAAACCAAATGGGGTTTGAGGTTGCTGGTTTTCAGGAATTCCCCCGCACCAAAACTGAATCCGCTGATTTTGATTTCACACACTCCGGCAAGCATCGCCAGCGAGAATGGCAGCCCAGCCCGCCAAACTCAAGCCTCCTGGACCTCCCAACGCGTGGTGCAGTTTGGCTGTGCCAATGCCATTGGCTCAGCCGTGCTGGCTGGCCTTTTTGTGCAAGATATTCGTCATTCGCCACTTGCAGACCGGTTCAAGCAATGCTCGCGGCGCTCCTTGCGCTTTGCGTAAAAGTTTGCCGCGCAATCATTTCCCTCCAAAATTCAGGAACAAGGCTGGGGAGCTTGGAGCAGCCAGGCCTCCAGATCAGCCTTGGAACCGAAATCCAGCAGGGCATCCGCCAGCCCGTCCAGCTGCTGGCTGGAAAGCTTCTTAAGCCTGGCCTTTGTCCGCGGCGCCAACACCCCAAACCGCCGCTCCAGCAATCGACTCACCACCGCCAACTGGCCTTTGACCAAACCTCGCTCCAGACCTTGCTCGAGACCTCGCTCCAGACCTTGCTCGAGACCTTGCTCGAGACCTTGTTCCAAGCCTTGCTCCAAGCCCTCCTGCCGGCCCTGTTCCAAGCCTCTTGCCATGCCCTTTTCTTCCCAGGATGTCATCAGTTTCATAATCTTCTCACCTTCCTGAACTTCCGGTAATTTACCCGCCTCGGCCTTGAATTGCAATGCCTCCGCGGCATTCAACCGCAGGTAGGTGTCGATGAACACCCCCAGGAAATGCTGCTTCACCGGGTCCACTTTCAAGGTCAGCAGCATCCGCAGGCATTCCAGCTTCACCCGCACCCGATCCTCTTTGCTGATGCCCATTTTGGACATCAAGGCACACACCGCCGGATTTTTCCGGCTCACGAAATCCTTCCAGGAAAGCCGCGCCAACTGGATCACCTTGAAGCGGAAATGCAGGACCGTGAGGTCGGGCAGGGCGATTTGGAAGAAGTCCCGTTCAGCCGCCTGGCTGGAGTGGGAAAAAACCACCACCGGGTAAACCGGCCGGGCGTGTTTCTGATACAGCAGCGCGAAATACTGGAACATCCGGCCTGCGAATTCCGCCTGTTTCTGCGCCTGGTTTTCGATGTGCACCAGGAAAAAGGATGGTTTCCCCTGGAACTGGCATTTGGCCACCAGATCCACCTCGTGCCGCTCGCCCTGCTGCGGCAGGCCGAGGATCTCCTTGTCGAGGAATTGGACCGACTTTTTATCGAGGTATTGGGCGGCCTCGGGCAGGAAAGCATCGACAAAATCGCCAAAGAACAGCCGCAACAGCTCCTTGAACAACTGGTCATGGTTGACTGGCTCGCCGGGTAACATGGAGCGCAGTATAAGATCCGATGGCCAGAGTGAAAGACTTTATTGTTTTTGCGGCGTTCCGCTTGGGAACAAGCTGGCGATTTCCAGTCGGAACCTGCTCAGGAATAACCGTGCTAATTGATCCGTATCCATGGCATTGACTCAGTCGTGCGGGCTGGATCTGGTTGGGCAAGACGCTCGTGGTTCGCCACTTGTCGCGATCAGACCGGAACTCGCGGATTACCTTGGGCCTGGCGGAAAAACCTGCGGCGCAAACACTTCCCCCCCAAATGCAGGGACACGGCCCGGGGTCAGGGCAGCGGTTTCCAATCCGCATGCTGGTAGTGGCTATATACCCAGCGGAAATCGCGGTTGTTTGGGAGATTGCCTCCCGGCCAATAAAAAGCCGACTGGCCGGCCGCGAAGCCCCGGGCCGCCTCGAGGGTGGATTTTTCCAGCCAGCGATGGGATTCGACGTGGCCATCGGCAAATCCAAACGTGGTGAGGTCGCCATGGAAAACGGCAAATCCATCCACCCACCCGGGTGGATCGACATTGAGGAACCATGTGCCTCCGTTGCAGCCCCCGCGCGGATCCGATTCTTCGATGAAAACAAAGGCGTTGGCCGCTGACTTGATGGCGCCCAGCCTGGTGAAAGACCGGCCTCCGCCCGTTGCCCACTGGGCGCTGCCATTCATGGGTTGGGGCTTGGAATAGCTGTCCCAGGCCCAGCCCTTCCCCGGGGCGAGGTTTTTCGTCCGCAAATCCCCGGGGCAATGATAGGCGCCGACCGCCCCGCAATACTTGTAGAGCGGCGAGGCTTTCAGGCCGGCGGTGGCCCGCCGGAGGGCTTCCTCCCGGGTGAGGTTGACGGGGATATCCGGACCGGGCAACGCCCCCAGCCAAAAACCCCCGGCGTAGAGGAATAGATCGCCCAGGGCACCCCGGTAGTCGGTGGGCAAAATGGTGTCGGTGTTGTCATCAGCATACATTTGCATGGCGATCAGCAACTGCCGCTGGTTGGACTGGCAGGAGGCGCAGGTGCCTTTCAATTTGGCCCTGGCCAAGGCGGGCAGCAACAAGGAAGCCAGGATGGCCACGATCGCGATCACCACCAGCAACTCGATCAAGGTGAAGCCCGCGGGCGGCCTCCGCCAATCCGTTATGGACCGGTCATCGGCCATGGCCTGCAGACCAGGATCTCCGGCCTCCAGATCGCCAGCCAATCCTTGAAAATAGTGTGTTCAACCTCCCCATCCATACTCCCGCTCCAGGAGCGTGGCCAGCTTTTATGGTGGCGGCGCTGAAAGCCGATTTCCAGGCTTGCCGGGGGAGCCATTTGAAGCCAGGCTGGCACCGACCCTTGAAACTGATTATGAAAACCGAACGCAGCAGAAAAGGACTGGCGCTGGCCTTACTCGGGTGCTGCCTGGCGCTGGTTGAACCGCGCGGCGGCGAAGCCCCAGCGGCGGCGGCACCCGCCCCGGCCGGAAAAGTGCGGGTGCTCGTGGCCTATTACTCCCGCACCGGCAACACGGAGCAGATGGCCCGGGGTGTGGTGGCAGGGGTGGAGAGGGTGCCCGGGGTGGCCGCCAGCCTTAAAAAAGTGGAGGAGGTCACTCAAGCCGACCTGGAAGCCGCCGATGGCATCATCCTGGGCAGCCCGACCTATTTCGGCAGCCTGCCGGGCAACCTGAAAGTGGTGCTCGACGATTGGTCCTGGAAGCTGAAGGTGGACTTCACCGACAAGGTGGGGGGCGCCTTTGCCACCGGCGGCGGGCAGGTGGGCGGCAAGGAATTTGTGGTGGTTTCGCTGATGATGTTCATGCTCAACAACCGGATGGTTGTGGCCGGCCCGCTGTATCAGAACGAGAAGACCGGCAGCGTCTGGGGTGAGGCCGGGGCGGCAGCCATGACCGGCCCGCTCGATCCCGGGGTGAGCGCGCAGGAATTGGACAGCGCCCACAGGCTCGGCCAGCGGGTGGCCCAGCTGGCGAAAAAGCTGAAGGGGGCGGGCGATGCGGATCGCGCCAGCGGCCAGAAATAAGCCGCGGCGCAGCTGGAATTTTGCTGAACTTGAAAATGTGCTCAAACCTCCGGAATCCTGGAAATGCCCGGCAAATGGCTGGTGGCTGGATTTGCGTGGAGGGATGAGGCGGATTAAACCATGCCTCCGGCTTTGATTTTCCTGGTGCGGCTGGCTCCATTCCTGGCGTTTTCACGAACGGTGTATTCGATGTAATCGCGGAACTTTTTGGGCAGAGGAATGGGAATTGGCTGGCTGCGATAGTCAGCCGTGCGCAGGTAATGCAGAAGCACCTTGCCAATGCGTTCACCGAAAATGGCTGGGACCGCGTTGCCAACCTGTTTGAATTGGTCCGACTTGGAACCCGCAAAGATCCAAGCATCTGGGAAGCCTTGAAGCCGGGCAACCTCGCGCAGCGTGAGACGGCGGAGTGTGCCATCGGGGAGCCGGATCCAATCCTGAGAGGAGGAGCCAGTGACAGTTCTGGCGGGCAGGCTTGGATCAGCGATAAATGTCCCTTGGCGATAGCCCCAATGGCCGCCAGGGCGGGTGGCTTCTACGATGCCCGCACTTTTCAAACCGCATCCTGCGGGAACATCCCTGAGGCTTTGAGCCAGCTGTGGAGTAGGCCTCACCCAATGGGCCGCCTCGTCATCCGCGCAGCCGGCCAGGAATTCACCCAGACTTCTCCAAGGGAGCAGCCGCTGTGGGCTGAAGAGGCTTAATTGGCCAGGGCTGTCGGCGGCTTGCTGGCCATGGGTTGGGGGAGGGAAGGCTGGGGCTGTGCCGTATAGAACCCCAAGGATAAAACAGCGGACTCTCCGTTGGCAAGCCCCATAGTCAGCCGCGTTAAGCAGATCCGCCCGGCACGAATAACCCAGTTTTTCAAAAGCGCGAATTATTTCGCTTACCACGCCGCCGGGATGGCCAGCTTCGTTCCGGGCGGTAACCAGGCCCCGAACATTTTCAAAAAGGATGCACGCAGGCTTTAGTTCAGCAACAATTCGGACAAAGTCATGGAAAAGGCGCCCTCGAGGATCCAGAACGCTTTGCATTTTGCCAGCGCTGCTGAACGTTTGGCACGGAGGCCCCCCGAAGACCAAATCGATCCGGTGGGAGCCTGAAAGCTCCACCCCTGAAACTCCGGTGACGCAGCGATTGAGGATTTTGGCATCCTGGAGGAAGGATCGGTTTTGGCCGGGAATGGGGATTTTTTGCCCCTTGTTGGCAGCCAGTGTGCGGCAGAAATTTTCCTCAATTTCGGCTGCGCCGGCCACCTCGAATCCGGAGGCTTCCAATCCGATATCCAGCCCGCCTGCGCCGGTGAAGAGACTGACCGCAAAAAAAGATCTGTGGGGCCTGGTCATCGGCTTATGTATTTGGCAAGCTCCTCCAGCGAATGCTCCCAAAAAACCAAATGCCCGCCAGAGGTGAGAGAAACCAATTCTGAACCAGGGACAAATCCAGCGATTACTGCGCCAAAGAGCATCTCGCCCCCGAAGTGGCGCTTCCAATCTTCCGCTTTGTCACGGCACTCTTTAATGCGTTTAAAAGCATCGATTCTGACTCCTACCGCTTTAGCTTCAAGCGCGAGGAGTTTTTTGGATTCTTTAAGCCGGATGGCAAAGTCGGCTTTTTGAACCGATGCGCCTTTTATGCGGCATTCTCTGTAATATTGGCCTGGAAGGAGATCGGTGACTTTGACAATCATGCGGCGCCTGCCAGCCTCGGTGTAACCCGCGCTGGAAATAGCTGCCGCAATCCGCTTTTCCTGCAGGTCTTTGCGCCAATTGCGGAAGGCAGTGGCCGAGTTCTGATCTCCAATCAGCGAGCATGTCCAGCGTTTGGCATACATCCTGGCGAGTTCCATTTTCTCGCCATTCAGGGAGGTATTCAGCCAGAGGAAACGTTGGCGGTCCAAGTTATCGTTTATGATTTCAATTACTTTTCCCGAGATGCTGGCGAGGCGTTTCAATAGGCTGTTGCTCTCAGCTTTATAGTCTTCAAACACGCTTGTGGAATTGATTCCCACCAACTGCCCAAGCTTCATTTGGCTCAGGGATGGGACCGTGATGTAGCGCAGGATTTTGAGGATTCTGCTGTCTTCGAGCAATATGGATGGGCGAATGGCGCGGAAACATCCGGTGGCCGCTTCAGTGATGTCAAATATCTCCGAGCAGCCCGCCACGGCATCGGCATAAAGCTGTTTGGACATGCCAAAGTAAATACGAACCTCCTCCGTTTCGGATTTGGCACAGTGTTCCTCCAAGGTCGTGGGCGGCTGTGGGCCGGCCGCTTTTCTTTTACCGCTCTCCATCACAGGGTGAACTTTAAGGAATGGCTGGAGAAAAGTCGAGTTGATGGAAGGGGAAATGTGGCGCTGATCCGCCTGGCGGACTTGGCAGGGCCTGCCGGCCAGCCGGGATATTTCGCGAAAGAAAACATTCGGCATTGAAGCGGCGGGCCGTTGTTTGCTATAAGCACGGCATGCATAAAACGAACCAGTCCCCCGCCAGCCCGGGCGCTTTCAGTTCCCTCTCGCGGGGCCAGTGGATGGTGTTGCTGGCCTCCGTCCTGGGCTGGTTGTTCGACGGGTTTGAAATCGGCCTGTTCCCGATGATCGCCCGGCCGGCGCTCAAAAACGTGCTCCTGGGCGCGGGGGATAAAGAGATCGGCCCGTGGATGGGCACCATAACGGCGTGCTTCCTGATCGGGGCGGCCCTGGGGGGCGTGGTGTTTGGCTGGCTGGGGGATCGGATCGGGCGGGTGCGGGCGATGGCCCTGAGCATCCTCACCTACTCCCTGGTGACCGGCCTGGGCTACCTGGCCCAGCGCCCGGAGCACCTGGCCGCGGTGCGGTTCACCTCCGCCCTCGGCATGGGCGGCCAATGGGCTTTGGGGGTGGCCCTGGTGATGGAATGCTGGCCGGACCGCTGGCGGCCGCTGCTGGCCGGCTTCATGGGCGCGGCGGCCAACGTGGGCTTCCTGCTCACGGGCGCGGTGGCCCGCCTGCACGAGGTCACCCCTGAATCGTGGCGCTGGATGATGCTGGTGGGCGCCCTGCCCGCGCTGCTGGTTTTTTTCATCATGCTCCTGGTCCCCGAGTCGGAACGCTGGCGGCAATCCGTGAAAGCCGGCCCGAGCCAGCCCATGCGGGAGGTCTTCAGCCCCGGCCTGAGGAAGACCACCCTCCTGGGCATTTGTTTTGCCTCGGTGGCGCTCATCGGCACCTGGGGCTCGGTGCAATGGCTCCCATTGTGGACCAATCAGATGGTGACGGATCACGGCCTGCAGTCCCTCCAGGCCCGGCACCCGGATTGGTACCCGGCGGGGAATCCAGGGGCGGCAGTTCCGGAGACGGTGGCCGCCCAGCGGACGGCGGCCGAGACCCAAGTCAAGCAGGCGGCGGGCAAAGCCTCGGCCAACATGCAGATGATCCAGGCTTTGGGGGCCATTGTGGGAGCCTTGATCGCCCCCCTGATCGGCGCCCGGATCGGGCGGCGCCCCGCGTATTTCCTGCTCTGCGTGTCGTCGCTGACGGTCTGCGCGATCATCTTCCGCGCCTTCGATTCCTACACCGGCCCCTTCCTGGCCTGTTGTTTCCTGGCCAGCTTCACCACGGCCTCGTTCTATGGCTGGTTCCCGCTCTATTTCCCGGAGTTGTTCCCCACGCGGGTGCGGGCCACGGGCCAGGGGCTGTGCTACAATTTTGGCCGGATTTTCGCCGCGGTGGGCGCACTGCTGCAGGGGCAGCTGGTGGCCGCCTTTGGCGGGAGTTATGCCCAGGCCGGGGCCATCGTGACGCTGATCTACACCGCCGGCATGGTCCTGATCTGGTTCGCCCCGGAAACCAAGGGCCGGCCGTTGCCGGAATAATCCGCCATGCCCCGGAACTCAACCAACCGGCTGGCAAAAGAAAGGATGGATCCATGACCCGGATCAAGCTGAATGGGCTGGCGGTGCTGCTGCCGGTGGCCGTCTTCCTGGCGGGCGCGCAGCCAAAGGCGGCGAAAGACGACGCCAACACCCTCGACCCGGCTTACCGCCACGCCTCCGGGCAGGCTTACGAAAACTGGCGGGATCTCAAATACGGCTTGCGCATCCACTGGGGTGTTTACTCCCGGCTCGGGGTTGAAGCTTCCTGGCCTTTCAAGACGATGCCGAACGCGCAACGCGCGGAGTATAACCAAAGCTACCGCACCTTCAATCCCACCGATTTCGACGCCGAGAAGTGGATGCAGCTGTTCGAGCGCTGTGGCTTCAAGTGCTTCGCCTTCACCACCAAGCACCATGATGGCTTCAGCCTCTTCGACACCCACACGCGCGTTCGGCAGCGGATCGACTGGACCGCCCCCGGCGGCCCCCGGGTGGAGGATTGCGATGTGGCCTACAGCGTCATGGAGACCCCCTTCAAGCGCGACATCGTGAAGGAGCTCTGCGAGGCCGCGCATCGCCACCAGATCGGGATCGACCTCTACTTCTCCCACATTGATTGGTACGACGCGGATTTCCGCATGGATCCGATCCATCCCTTTTACGACCGGCAGTTCACCTCCCGCAGCCATGCCCCGGAGGCGTATGACCGCATGGCCCGGCGCCACCGTGAGCAAATCCGGGAAATCCTCTCCAACTATGGCCGGATCGACATGGTGTGCCTCGACATCGAGCTGCCCGGCTTTTGCTGGCCGCAGGTCAAAGAGACGGTCCTGATGGCCCGGCAGCTGCAGCCCGAGGTGCTGATGCGCGAGCGCGGCATCGGCGCCTATGGCGACTATACGACCCCCGAAAACTGGGTGCCCGCCTCCGCAGGGATGACCGATAAACGCGTGGATCGCCCCTGGATGGTCATCCACACCTTGTCGGGCCAGTTTGCCTACGACCCGAAGGCGGCCGCCTACAAGTCCGGCGCCTGGATCCTGACCAACCTGATCGACATCTGCGCCAAGGGTGGCAATTTCATGCCCAGCATCGGCCCGGACGAAAAGGGCAATTTCCACCCCCAGGCCATCGCGCATCTCCTGTATGTCGGCGATTGGCTGAAGGTCAACGGCGAGGCCATTTATAAAACGCGCCCCTGGGCCAGATATAAAGAAGGCGATCATATCCGCTTCACCCGGGCGCAGGATGGCCGGTGGGTCTATGCCATTGCCCTCCAGTGGCCCGGTGATCAACTGGCGCTGGCCTCGCTCCAAGTGCCGGAAGGAAGCAGAATCACCCTGCTCGGTTCCGCCAGCCCGCTGCGGTGGACCCAGAACCGGGACACCGGCTTGAAGATCGAAATTCCCCAGGCCCTGCAGGCGGTGGAGAATCGCCCCTGCCAACAGGCCTGGGTTTTCCGCATTGAAGGTGCTCAACCCCGTTGATGGCGGCCGGGAGCCGCGGCCCCAGGCGCACACCCGGCAAAACAATTCAAAAAACCGAAAGGATCGACCCATGAAACGAACGGCAAGTCTGGTCGCGCTGGCAGCCCTGGCGGCCTGGATGTCAGGCATTTTGGCGGCGGCGGAGCCGGCGGCAACCAACAAAGTTTTCCTGAGCGAGGATTTCTCGGGGAGCGCGGCAGGCGCAGCGCCCACGGGCTGGACCGTGACCGCGCCCAACCCGGCGCTGGCCCCCACCTTCAAGGTGGTGGATTTCCCGGATGGCAAGGGCGGCAAAGCGCTCCAGGCCACCGGCAACGGGCGGAAGGAGTGCTTCGGGTTCATCGAGCATCCGGTCCAGCTCACCGGCAAGCACTATCGCTTCCAGGTGCGGTTCAAGGTGGAAGGGATCGAGGATGTCAACCGCAACCTCACCCACGGCGTCTTCGGGACGTTTAACGACGGCATCTTCCGCTATCGCCGCGCGGCGGACGGCTGGATCATCGGCGAGAACCAGTTCCGCGGCCAGGAAGGCGCCTGCAAAGTCCGCCTCACCTTCCGCTTCGCGGCCAGCGGGAAGGTGTGGTGGGACCAGGTTCTCCTCGAGGAATGCCCGCCCCTGCCGGAGCGGCCCGTCAAAATCGCTGTCAGCTGCGGGGGGCACCCGGCGGATTTCTGGCCGCACTGGCTCGATGTGGCCGGCCAGAAGAAAGTGAACATCGCCCTGCTGACCGAAAGCTTCAACGGCAAGGGAGCCGATCAGCCGGAACCGATCGACGGCCCGGCCGGACGGCTGATGTCAGCCAAGGCGAAGCAGTGGCGGATGCATGTCGCGGGCACGTTCTATGAGCGGCGGGGCGGCGTGGTTTTCAATTCGTGCCCGCTCTACGATCCAGCAGGCAAGCTTGTGGGCATCTACGAGAAGATGGAGCTTTACGATCCGGAGCTGGACCAGGGCTGTTCGCCCGGGAGCGAAATGAAGGTATTCCAGACCGCGTTCGGCAAGGTCGGCATCATGACCTGCTATGATAGCTGGCACGCCGAGACGGCCCGCCTCCTGGCTTACCAAGGCGCCGAGCTGATCCTTTTCCCGAGCGCCGGGTATTACGTGAGCCTCATGCCCGCGCGGGCCGCCGACAACGGCGTCTGGATCGCCGCCGCCAGCGCCAACAGCCCTTCCGGCATATGGGATTCCGGGGGCGCGCAGGCGGGCCTCGAAAAGGCCGACCCGACCCGCTATTGCGACACCTCAATCCTCGGCTATGAAAAAGATGAAGCCAATGCCATGATCACCGCGACGGTGGATCTCAGCCGCCAATTCAGCCCGCACAACTGGGGCGGTCCCATGGCCTCCGCCCCCGGCGGGCGGCGCGTGCGCCAGACGGTGCTGACGCGCCTGGAGGACGAAATCGCGCGCGAAGCCAGGCGCTGGTGGATCGAACCGGAGCAATAGCCTGTGCCTGCGCCACGCCACCCACCCATCGGTTCCGCGTCCCGGCTCGCGCTGCTGCCGCTGTTTTTGCTCGGCCTTGGCCCCGATCTGCCGGCCCGGGAAGGGAGCGCCCCGGGTGGCTCGCCCACGGTGCTCCAATACCTCGGCGAGCGGGCCTCCCGCCTGGCGGCCCAAGCCGTGCCCGCCCTGCCGCCGGACTTGCCCGCCTGGGAGGCGCGCCGGCCGCGGGTGCGCGAACACTTGCGCGAGGTCCTGGGTTTGCCCGCGGTGCGGGAACCCATGCGTGCCCGCGTGCTCAGCTCCACCCGGGACGGCGAGGTCATGGTGGAGGAGGTGATGTACCTCTGGGCTGAGCGCGCCTATGTCTCCGCCAATGTGGTCCGGCCGGCGGCGGCCCGCGGCCCGCGGCCAGCCCTCGTGATGCCGCCCGGCTGGCTGGGGCAGCTCGGCCAGGATTTTTACCGCACCTTTGTCCATCGCCAGGCCCGGGAGGGCTGCCTGGTCCTGTTCATCGATGATCCGCATGTGGGCCAACGCGCGGCGCCCAACGCCGGCTTATACGGCGTGGCTGCCGCCGCCGGCACGCAGGTCATGGGCATCCAGGTGTTCGACACCCTGCGCGGGCTGGATTACCTGCTGACGCGGCCGGATGTCGATCCGGGGCGCATCGGGGTGGCCGGCTTGTGCCAGGGCTCGGAGCAGACCTGGCTGGCGGCGGCGCTGGAAGACCGGTTTCAACTGGCCGTGCCGGTCTGCGGCACGACCACCTATGAAGGCTGGGCCCGTATGCCGGCCTTCCTCGGGGTTGATCTATCGGATCCTTCCCCTTACGTCGGGAACATACTGCGCCATACAGACTGGCAGGAGATCAACGCCTGCATCGCCCCCCGCCCGGTCTTCATCGCCAGCAATTCCGGCGACAATTGGTGGCCCAAAGATGGCTACGACCGCGTGGTGCGGACGCTGGAACATACCTTCCAGCTCTACGGCCACCCGGAGCGCTTCAGGCGCCTGCTGGATTTGCGCTCGCACAGCCTCACGCCGTTCATCCCCGAGCTGGTGCCCTGGATCAACCGCCAATTCCATTCCCTGCCCGCGGCAACGGATGCCCGCCGGCCGCCGGCCGGGCCGCCGGTGGACCCGGATTTTTCCATGCTGCGCCACTTCCAGCGCCGCATCGCCCGGGAGGCGGATGCCCGCCCCAGCCAATTCGCCAGCCGGGAGGCGTGGGCCGCCAGCCGGGAGCGCATGGTCCTGTGGCTGCGGGCCGCCTGCGCCCTCGACACCCTCCACCCGGGACCAGGCCGGCGGATTTCCCAAGCCCTCAGGGACGGGATCCTCGTGGAGGAATGGGAGCTGCCGCTGGATGGGGATTTCACCTGCCCGGCCCGGCTTTTCCGCCCGCCGGAGGCCGCGCCCGCCCGCCATCCCGCGGTGATCCTGTCGCACGATTCGGGCCAATGCCTGAAAAGCCCCCGGCTGGAGCGAGCGGCCCGCGCGCTGGCCGCGCGGGGTTGCTGGGTGCTGGCGCCCGAGCATGCCTCCCTCCAGGCCGCCAGCCTTCGCCGGGTGCAAAGCAACGGCCTCGTGAGCTTCTACGGCGTGGCGGACACCGTCGGCCTGCCCCCGCTCGCCCTCCGGGTCGCGGACAACCTCGCGGCCTTCAACCACCTCCTTGGGCGGCCCGAGTGCGATCCCCGGCGCATCCTGCTCGCCGGGCTCGGCGTGGGCGGTGTGGACGCCTGCCTCGCGGCTGTCCTGGAGACCCGCGTGGCTGGCGTGGCGAGTGTCGGCGCCACCACCGCGCGGGCCTGGGCGGAGGAGGTCGCGCCGGGTCAGGCGGCCTTCAACCAAGTCATGCCCTATCTGCCAGGCCTGCTGGAGGTCACGGATCTGGAATATTTTTTCGCGGCGCTCGCTCCCCGCCCGGCGCTCGTGGTGCGTTGGGGAAATCCATCGACCTGGCCGGCGGCTGGGTATGAGCGGATCGCCGATCTGGCGGGGCGGGTTTGCCGGCTGCTGGACGCCGCCCCCGCATTTGCAATGGCACGCCCGGACGAGCTGCCCGCCGCCGCGGGAGCCGCCCCCGTGGCCGGGGATATCCAAACCCTGCTGCGGGACGCCGCGCGCGCGCTGCTGTCTGCACCAAACCAGTCCGGGCAAGTGGGCGGTCCCGAAGCTTTGGTTCCCCGCCAAAACCTGGACACGGCCCCCGGAGTGATTTGGGTGCTTGGCGAATGGTGCGGCCAGGGCCAGGAGTTTGCCGGGACGGGCGCGCGGCTCACCCGCTGGAGCTTTTACAACGGCCGCGGCCCGCGTGAAAAAGGGCGCGCCATCACCCCGCTGATCTTCCGGCGGCAGGGTCAGGGCTATGTCCTGACCGGCGTGGGCCAGACCCGGATCAATGACGGAGCCGGGCGGCAGACGCACGATTTCGCGGTGGCCGCCGGCCGGGACACGGTTGGCGAAGGATACTGCTTTGGCTGCTTCGGGGGCGCCGCCCCCGGCCAGGCCAATGCCGGGGTGATTGAGTTCGATGACGGCACGGAGGACGCGATCGATCTGCTGACCCTCGATGGCCAGACCCCGAACCAAGCCCTCCGGCTGGGCGCCCTTTACCAGGCCAAAGCGCGCCTGCCGCGCACCTACAGCGTGCAGGCGGTTTCCAATTGGCCGGGCCAGTAGCCCAGGCTTCGCCGCCGCCCGGCGGCGCCCCGTTCCAAACGGCGCCTCAAACGGCGTCGGGGATCCGGAAATCCTTCCGGTATTCCGGCCGGAGCAGCGCGTTGGCCGCGTCGCAGTTGAGGAACCGCTCCGTCTGGCCGTCGAAGAGCAGGTATTGGTTCCCCACCTTGCAGGAGAGGTTGCCCAAGTGCACGAGGCAGGCGCTCAGGTGCCCCTGCTCCACATCAGCGTTGGGCAGCTTGCGCGAGCGGATGCACTCGATGAAGTTGGGCTGATGATAACGGTCCGGGAACCGGCCGTATTCAAAGTCCGTGACTTTCATGCCGCCCACCAAAACCTGCCAGCCGCCGCCGTGGCGGCCCAGATACATCATGGCCTTGGTGCCGTAGATCTCCACCCGCGTGGAGGTCTGCGGCCAGACCGGGAATTTGTCGCCCTCGCGCACATCCTGCGGGATTTTCGCCAGGTAGGGGGTGAAATCGCCATTTTCGCACGTCATGATGAAATCGCCGAAATCGTAGGTGATGGCCTGCAGGTCGGGTATTTCCCGGTGATCGTCATAGGCGAACCGCCCGCCCTTGCAGTAAACCGCCCGCGGATGCGGCGGGTCGCCCAGGACCATGCGGGTGAGGTCGAGCTGGTGCGAGGCGTCGCCGGATAGCGTGCCGCCGCCGTAATCCCACCAGGAACCCCAGCCGCCAAACCGCCCCGGGTTGAAGGGATGGGCCTTGGCCGGGCCTTGCCACAGATCCCAGTTCAGGCTGGCCGGGCAGGGGGCGTCCGGCTGCGGCGCCCATTTGGAGGGCCCGGGCAGCAGGTTGTAAACCTTCACATGCACCACCTTGCCCAGCTTCCCGCTCCGGATAAACTCCCGCGCCGAGAAGGCATAGGGCGCGCTGCGGTTCTGGGTGCCGCACTGGACCACCCGCCCGTATTTGCGCGCCGCCTCCACCATTTTGCGCCCTTCCCAGGGGGTCATGGAAATGTTCTTTTCCACATACACATCCTTGCCGGCCTGGCAGGCCCAGATGGTGGCCAGGGCATGCCAATGCTCGGGGGTGGATACGAGCACGGCATCCACGTGCCGGTCCTCCAGCACCCGGCGCAGGTCCTCCACCCGCCGCGGGGCGTATCCTTGTTTCTTCTCCAGGTTGCGCAGCACATCCAGGCCACGGTCCCGGTGCGCGTCGCACACATAGGCCACCTCCACGTTGGGCTGGCTGGCCAGGCCCATGATCACCCCCGAGCCGCGCCCGCCGGCGCCGATGATGCCGAGCACGACCTTCTCGTTGGGGCTCCTGGCCGGCCCGCGCACGGCAGCCTGGGGCGCCGTTTCAGCCCCCGCCGCCGCGCCGGCCAGCAGGCGGGCGCCCGCGGCGCCCAGGCAGAGGCCGGCGGCCGTCCGGGCCGACCCGGCCAGGAATTCGCGCCGATCCATTGGTTTCGCGGTTTTTATTGGTTCTTTTTTCATATGGATTCTATTTTGGATTAAGAGTTTTCCGCAGTGGGCCCGTGCTTATGGAAGGCCGGTTTCAATGGCCTTGGTTTGGAAATGGATTTTAAGGGATCTGGTTCTCCTCACGCCGGCGGCTACCCGCGTTGGGCCGGGCGAATACGGTCGTTGCATACGCAAATCTGGAGCTGGCAGCCGCCGAGGTAACGAGGCGGACCGGCCGCTGGCGAATTCCCAACCAGGCCCAATCCGCCCAAGACCCGGCACCCTGGATTTGCGCACCGCACAGGCACACGAATGGTTCGGGTTCGCCTCCTCACGCCGGCGGCTACCCGCGTTGGATGGGCGAATACTGCCGCTGCCTGCGCAAACCAGGAGCTGGCAGCCGCCCGGGTAACGAGGCAGATCTGGATAATCTGTATGAAATATCAAGTCAATAATATAAAGTTAGATTTCAATGGAGCGGAGAGCGGCGTTCAACCGCCAGAGTGGTTGGCCAGGACGTATTGGAGGGCGCTCATTTCCGCCTCCAGCTCCGGCGGGCTGGAGGTGTATTCGCCGACAACCTCCCGCAGGCAGCGCAGGCAAATCCGCTTGGCGGTGACGAGCAGGTTCTGCGCCCGGGTGGGCGAGTCGATTTTCAGCTGCCGCACCAATTGATCGTAGGGGACCACGGCGGCTCCCTCCAGCAGCGGGGCGCGGACGCGGGCATCGAAGATCAGCCAGACTTCCTCCCGCCCCGCTTGCTGGCATTGCTGGCGCATTTGCTCGAGGGCCTGCTCGATCACCCGTTTGGCCCAATTCAGCTCAAACATCGTTTGGGCGGGATCGGATGCGCCGGCAAGCTCCGGCTCGAGGCCCGGATCCAGGCGGATGAATCCGCTGGCTGGATTCCGTTTCAAAGCCTGCTCCCGCCGGATCTCCGAAATCACAAAACGGCTCAAGGAGCGGAGCAGGAAGCCCCGGAAATGGCGCCCCTCGATGCGGCGCACCTCGCGCAGGATCTCCCGCCGCATCACCTGCTCGGAGATGAAGGATTGGAACCAATCCCGGGCCTGGTGATCCGCCGCGCCGAATTTTTGGCCCAGGTAGGCCAGCAGCACCGGTTCGTAGCGTTTCAACAAGGCTCCCAAGGCCACCGAGGCCTGCTCCCCTGCTCCCTGGGCAGCCAGGTGGACATCCGCCCAATGGGTGGAGGGGAACTGGGGAGTTGATCCCCATTGATCCAACTGATTGGTTTCGCCCGAGTCCATGTCAATTCGCCAAACACCGCGTTACGGAATTTGCCAAGAGACCCCAGCCTAGCGGCAGGGTTGGCGGCGTCAAGACCACCGGTTCCAGACCGGATTTGGGCACCTATCCCGGTGGGCGGAAAAGCCAGGCCGTCCCGCCGCAGGCAAACCGGGAATAACGGCTTGCATTCGGCAATCTGGCTGGACAATGTAAGGAGACATCCAAAAATGAACAAAACAAAAAGCATGGTGGCCGAATATCCTCTACCGGGGCGCCTGAAATCGCTGGCTGCCGGCCGCGGATGAGTGAGGTTCCTGATGCTGGCGGAAGTGCTGCGCCTGGGCAAGGTGGCCGCCGCCCTGCCGGACAGCGGTTCCCGGGCATTCCTGGCGAATCAGCAAAGGGCAGCGTAAAATCTATTTGCGAATATGAAAACCAACCTGATCTCGCGCCGTGAATGCCTGCAAACCCTGGCCGGCCTGGGCCTCGCCACGGTGGCCCCGGGCTGCGCCAAAATCCGCCCGGCGGCGGCTCACCCGCCCGCGCCGCCCGCCCCGGCGCATCCATCCGCCGCGCAGCCGGACCTGATCCGCCGCGAAAACGAGCGCCCGGGAACCCGCGAGTGGATGCTGTCCAAAACCGCCGTGGATCCCCAAACCCGGTACCGCTGCCCCTGGATCGAGGGCTACTGCTCGCACACCAGCATCCGGGCGGGCGAGACGCTTGAAATTTTTGTGAGCACCAACCCGGCGTCGCCTTTCCGCCTCGAGATTTTCCGCACCGGGTATTACGGCGGCACGGGCGCCCGGCGCCTGCTGGAGCTGGGCCCCTTCCCGGGCCGCACCCAGCCGGATCCGCCCGTGGGGCCAAACCGGCTCCGGGAATGCGCCTGGGAGCCGGCCACGCGGATCACCATCCCCGCCGGCTGGCCCAGCGGCGTGTATGTGGGCAAGCTCACCGCCGACCGCGGCGGCTGGCAAAGCTACGTGGTGTTCATCGTGCGGGACCACCGCCGGGCGGATTTCATCTTCCAATGCAGCGACACCACCTGGCAGGCCTACAACCGGTGGCCCAGCCAATACGCGCTTTACGACGATGGCCGGAATGAGTGGCATTGCGGCCCGGGGGTGGACGTGAGCTTCGACCGCCCCTACGGCAAGTACTGCCAGATCCTGGATGCCCCCCTCTCCACCGGCTCGGGGGAGTGGTTCCTGTGGGAATTCCCGCTCGCCTACTGGATGGAGGCGCAGGGTTTCGACGTGACCTACATTTCAAACCTGGACACCCACGCCGATTACCCGGGGCTGCTCCGGGCCCGGGGGTTCATATCGATCGGCCACGACGAATACTACACCCTGGAAATGTACAACCATCTGCGGGCCGCCATCGCCCGGGGCCTGAACGTGGCCTTCCTCTCGGGCAACACCTGCTGCGGCCGGATCGAAACGCGCCCCTCCGCCCGCGGCACGCCCAACCGGATCTACGGGCGCGCGGATTATTTCGGCCCGCGCGACGAGGGCATGATCCGGCGCTTCCCTTCCATGGGCGCCTTTCCCCACGCGAGCCCGCACGAAGGCCTGCTGCTGGGCGCCCGCAACGTGCCACCCTGCACCGGCGGCGCGGATTGGATCTGCGCCCGGCCGGACCATTGGGTATTCGCCGGCACCGGCATGCGGCGGGGCGAAGCCATCCCGGGCCTGGTGGGCTGGGAATTCCACGGCGAGCCGGCGGACATCCCGGGCCTGGAGGTGGTGGCGTCCGGCCCCACCAGCACCCATCCCCAGCGCCCGGAAAACGTGGGCGCCTACGCCGCCACCATTTACCCCGGGCCGCACGGCAATTTCGTCTTCAACGCCTCCAGCTGCTGGTGGGCCGACGGCTTGTCCGCCCCCCCCGGCTACGTGCGCCCCTCGGTTTACACCACCCCGCGCGGCCCTGACCGCCGGGTGCAGCAGATCACGCGCAACCTGCTGGAGCGGATGCAAAAGTCCCCCTGACGCGGTGACGGGCCGGGAAAAAAACGAGTCCTCCTTTTGGGGGATATCAAGGCCGGCCGGTATCGCTAAAGGTGCTTGAGTTCCACCATGCGATGGCCCTTTTGAAGCTCCTTCACCGCCCTTGGCAGCAATGGTCCCAGCCAGGCAAAAAGGATGCGATTTGTGCTGTTTCCAATCCCATGGCCAAAGAACCTGTGGCCCGGCGCCGGTGCGCAAGGTGCGCTCCGCAAAGTCCTCATCCTGGGCAACGACAATCCAACCTTCGGTTTGAGCGAAATCCCAAATCGTCCCATCTTGAGCCTCGCGAAGGCCCAAATCCCTCGCCGCTTTGGCCCCGTGGCCAGATGTGTTTGGAAACTCCGCCAAAGCGGGAGGCCATTGCGCATCGACCAGAAAGCGCATCTAACTATTCACCAGTATGGGATGGTCGAAGTAACGTGCCGCATAGGCCAGGGCGGCCCGGATATCCTCCGCCTGGAGATCGGGATAGCCGCTCAGGATTTCGTGTTCGGCGGCCCGATCAGCGAGCATATCAACCACATCCTTAACCCGAATGCATGGCCGCCCGCCACACGGATTTGAATCCACGGTGATTCTGCCCACATTCGGACGCTAGCATTGCACCCAGCCCCCGTCAACAGCCTCCAAATCCCGCCTCTCAGCCATGTTCTTGCATTTGGGGGGAGTGGTTGCGTCGCAGGTTTTTGTGCATGACGAGAAGTGGGCGGAGAGCAGCTTTTCAACAGATCCGCAGGTGGCGAACGACGAATGCCTTGCGCAAAAAGATCCGGTCAGCACGACTGAGCCAATGGCACGGACACCGCTCAAACGCAGCAATGCGCAAGCCCCCTTAACCTATTCCTGGATCAACCGGTCCAGGAGTTCGGGGCTGATGCGCAGCACGGTGCCGTGGCGGTGGTCGGCCGGGAAACGGACTTTGTCGGATTCATCGGTCCAATGTTCCAAATCTGTGGAAACCACCAGGCCGCAGCGGTGTTCGGTGTAGCGGTCGAAGTAAACATGCCAGGTGTCGCCGAGCCGGATGGCGGTGGGGCCTTCCGCCCAATACTTGCCGGTGATCGGTGGCGATGGTTTGCCATAAGGGCCGGCGGCTTTTTCGGCTGTGGCCAGGCGCAGGTTTTTAGCGGGGGGCTGGCGCGTTTCGTCCTTGAAAACCATCAGGTAGCGCGAGCCGTCCTGGAGGATCGCGGCGTCGATGCAATTGAAGCCGGGATCGTAAAACAACCGGGTGGGCGTGAAAGTCTGAAAATCGCGGGTGGAAGTCAGATATACCCGGTGGTTGTAGCCGTCGTCGCCGGTTTTTTCCGTGGCTGGGTGGCGCCCGGGGATGGTGGTGGCCCAGAAGATCAGGAAATCGCGCGTGGCCGGGTCGTAAAACAATTCCGGGGCCCAGACGTTGCGCGCCAGCGGCTCGTGCTGCATCACATCGATCAATTGCTGCCCGGACCAGTGGACGAGATCCCGCGAGTGGGCATAGCCCAAACCGTGCTTGTTCCAGGCCGTGGTCCACACCAGGTGGAAGGTGCCATCCGGACCCTGGATCAGGCTCGGGTCACGCATCAGCTTGCCGCCCACCTTGGGGGCCAGGAAGGATTGGTCCTGCTTGAGCGCCTGCCATTGGTAGCCATCCCGGCTCCAGGCCAGGTGCAGGCCGTCTTCGCCGTTTTTGCGAAAGGACGTAAAAAGCAGTGAATGATCGGATTTTGCCTCCGCGGCCAGCGCGGAACCGGCCAGGAACAACCACAGGCATGCCCATGCAGATTTCATAGGCGCATTAGCCAACACGGCTGGCAAAAAGTAAATCTCAAATTATCCGGGGAACGGTTTTTAGATGCCCGGTCCCGGCCTGGCCAGGGCGGCCTGGAAGTTCCTGGCCAGCCGGTGAATATCCTGTGAATAACTTGTTCCTTCCGCCGGCCGGGGGTGGCATAATAAGGCGAACGATATGAACTCCTTGCTCAACCATCTTTGGCCAGGCGCTTCCGGTTTGGCAGCCGTGATACTCGGCTTCAGCCTGCCCGGTGCGCCCGCGGGGGAAACCGCGCCGGCGGGATTGCCCACCGTGGTCGTCGTCACCAATATCTGGCAGACCAACTCGCTCGGCATGCCATTCAAAAAAATCCCCGAACTCCATATCTGGGTCTGCGCCTGGGAAACCCGGGTGCGGGATTACGAGGTGTTCGCTTCGGAAACGGGGCGGGCCTGGGCCAAACCGTCCTTTGCGCAGGGGCCCACGCATCCGGCGGTGCTGGTGAACTGGGAGGATGCCCAGGCTTTCTGTGCCTGGCTCACGGCCCGGGAGCGCCAGGCGGGGCGGCTGGCGCCCGGCGTCCGCTGCCGGCTGCCCACGGACCAGGAATGGAGCGCTGCCGCGGGGCTGGCGCCGGAGGCGGGACGCACCCCCGAAAGCCGGATGAAATCGTTCGCCGCCTGGCCGTGGGGAGCGCACTGGCCGCCGCTGCCCGGCGCGGGCAACTACGCGCCCGAGCTGAAAACGGACCCGTTCGAGTTCACCGCGCCCGTGGGTTTGGGCAAGCCCAATGGATACGGGCTTTACGACCTGGGCGGCAACGTATGGGAATGGTGCGACGACTGGCATAACGAGGCGCACGTGACCAAGGTTCTGCGCGGCGGCTCCTTCAACGACAGCCATCCCGGCACGCTGCTGACGGTTTACCGCTTCCACGGCACGATGAACCTGAGCAACGACGACATGGGCTTCCGGGTGGTGCTGGCGCCGGAGAAGTAACGGCGCCCGGGGCCAGGCGCAAACCGGATAAAGGGGGATGGGATTGGGTTGGCCGGCACAAAACCCCGGGAACACTCCATCCATCCGCCACCTGGCCGGGGCTGCGCGGGGCCGGCTGGATCGCTCGGCGCAGGCGGCCCGGGCCGAATGCCTTGCAGAAAAAGATCCAGCCCCCACGGCCAGCCAGTGGCCTGGGCACGGATTACCCGGTGATTATTTGCTGAAGCACCGTCTCCACTGCCAGCCGGCCGAGCCCTTCCGGCGCGGAGAGTATCCGCACGTGGCGGCCGGGCGGGCGCCAGATGGGCAGGCGGCTGGGCCCCCAGAGGACCAGGCAGGGCAGGCCCACGGCGGCGGCGAGGTGGGTGATGCCGGAATCGTGCCCCACGAACCGGGCACAGTGCCGCAGCATCTGCCCCAGCTCCGGCAAAGGCCGGTGGCAGGCCAGGCGGACCCGGCCGCCGGGCAAAGCCCGGGCCAGCCGCTCCACCCGGCCAGCCTCCGCTTCACCACCCACCAGCAACAGGCGATAATCGGTTTGCGCCGCCACCCCCTCCAGGCAGGCCCGCCAGCAGTCCTCCGGCCAATTTTTGCGTGCGCCGCCGCTGCCCGGGTGCGCCGCCAGCCAGGGGCCGGGCGGCAGCGGGGGCCCGGGAGGCAAAACCAGCAGCGGTTCCGGGATCGGTTCCCCTATTTCAATCCCCAGCTCCGCCAGCGGCCGCTGGAAAACCTGGATGGCGTGGAGGCTGCCTGCCTCATCCGGCCGGGGAGGCCCCGTGAGGATGACGGCCCGGGTGCATTGGCGAAGGTTGCCCAGGAAACATCCGCCGGGATCGGCCAGATAGGAAATCACCAGGTCAAAGCCGCCGAAGTAATCGCGCCAGCCCGGGTTCAGTTCAGAGCCGCGGGTGAAGAAGGAGGCCAGGGCCGGATCTTCCACTGCCCGCACCTGGTGCGCGAGCCCGGCCGCCTGGGCGAGGCTGGCGATGCGCGGGTAGCCCAAGATCTCCAGGCGCGCCCCCGGATACCGGCGGCGCAGCGCGGACAACACGGGCAGCGTCAGAATGAAATCGCCAATGGCGCCGCCCCGCAAAACCAGGATGCGTGTGAAATCAGGCGCGGCCACAAGGGCGAAGCGGAGGCCTCAAAAAGCAACCACGCCAAGGATGGCCACCAGCAGGCCGAAGCCCAGGCGGAAACCGCCCAGGATCTTGATGCGCCCGTCGCTGGCGGTGCCGAATTGGATGAAATCCCGCAACCGCCAGGGCGAGACGGTGATCCACATGCCGGCCACGATGAGCACATAGGCCCACACCGCGATCAGCAGGCGCCACTGGGAGTTGTTGAACATGGAGGCATCAAGCATGGCCTTGGCCAGCAGGAGCAGCACCACCGCCAAACCCCGCGCGGCCAGGAAATCCTCCAGGAAAATGCAGGTCAGCACGCCCAGGGCGCTGAACCCAATATACATCGCCGGCTTGTAGGCCGCGAAATCGGACACGGATTCGATGCTCAGGTAATAAAGGAACCAGCCGGTGGCCAGCGCCACGAGCAAATACCCCCAGCTGACCGAGCGCGGGAATTTCCGGGCGGCGGCGCCGAAGGCGTTCGGTTTCAGGATCGCCCAGATTCCAGACGCAGCCACACTCAGGCCCAACAAAATCGATAATGCTGATAGTTTCATCCCAAATTGATGTTAAAGATTAATCCAAGCCGGATCGCCGTAAAGCGTGAAAGCGCCCGCCCGGGCCACCTGGACCTCGAGCAGCTGGCCGATGTGCCGGTCCGCCCCGGTGTAAACGACGATCTTGTTGCAGCGGGTCCGGCCCGTGAGGCGCTCGGAGTTCTTCCGGCTGGGGCCTTCCACGAGGATTTGCACCCGCCGGCCCACAAACGCCTGGTAGCGCCGGGCGGCTATTTCGTTGACCACCCGCAGCAGCTCCGCATGGCGGGCGTCCTTCACCTCCTGGGGCAGCTGCCCGGGCAGGCCCGCGGCGGCGGTGTCCTTGCGGGGGGAGAATTTGAACATGTAAACATTGTCAAACTCCACCCGGCGCACAAGATCCAGCGTCTGCTCGAAATCCGCGTCCGTTTCCCCGGGGAAGCCCGCGATGAGGTCCGTCACGAGGCTGATCCCGGGCCGGGCCTGCCGCAGCTTGCCGGCGATCTCCAGGAAACGCTCCACGGTGTAGCCGCGGTGCATGAGCTGCAGCACGTGATCGCTCCCGCTTTGCAGCGGCAGGTGGGCGCTTTCACACAGCTTCGGCAGGCGCGTGTAGGCTTCCACCAGGTCGTCCCCATAGCCCTTGGGGTGGGGCGAGGAAAACCGGATGCGCTCCAGGCCATCCAGCTCGTGGATGGCTTCCAGCAGCTGCACAAAGGGGGATTTGCCGTCCCGGACGGGGATTTCCCGCCGGGCGTAGCTGGTCACGATTTGCCCCAGCAGGGTGATCTCCCGCACCCCGTTCTGGATCAGCCCGCGGCATTCGGCCACAATTTCCTCGATCAACCGGCTGCGCTCGCCGCCGCGGGTCTGGGGGACGATGCAAAAAGTGCAATGCTGGTTGCAGCCCTGCATGATGCTCACCAGGGCGGACACGGTCTGCGCCTGGCCGGATTTCACCGCCAGGTGTTCCTTGATGGCGGCCTGGCTGCCGGTTTCCTCCGCAATATCGCACACTGCCGCCTGCTGGTCCTTGAGCAGCTGGTCGAGGTATTCCCCAGCCCGGTGGAATTTTTGCGTGCCCAGCACCAGCTTCACCCCGGGCGTCTGGCTCATCAGGGATTCGCCCCGGCTCTGGGCCATGCAGCCGAGGAAACCGAGCACCACGTGCGGGCGATGCTTCCGCACGTCGCCCGCCAGGGCCCGCATCTTGCCCAGGGCTTTCTGCTCGGCGGAATCCCGGATGCTGCAGGTATTCAGCAGCACCACGTCCGCTGCCGCCTCCGTTTCCGCCAGCGAATAGCCACGGGCAACGAGCTGCGCGGCAACAGCCTCCGAATCGCGCTCGTTCATCTGACACCCGAAAGTTTTTAGGAATACACTCGGCATTGGCCCATCCAAGCGCAAACCCTACGGCAACCCGACCCGGTTGAAAAGGCCCAAAAAGACATCCAAAAAACCGGCGGTTGACAGTCCGCCCGCGGGCGGTAGTTTTGCGCCACAACCCTGACGAAACGCCATTTGGCGATGAAAAGCGATGCTGACCAGTTCGACAGCCCGTGGAAAGAGGCGCTGGATAAAAAAGCTGCGGCGCAATCCCTTCCATGCCTGCTGCATGAACACGGCTCGCGCACGCCAAGGCGGTCCCTTGCCCGCCGGCCAGCAGTCCTAAAATCCAACGGCGGCGCTCCACGGCGCAAGCGCCCTGCCCGCCCAAAGGGTCTTGGATCCCCTGGCCTGGGTCAATCCTCCGCTGCCAGCGAATCCAAGGGGAACGGCTCGCCCCCGCCCCGGACCACCACGGCATGGAAACCGCGGGTGATCGGGCCGCTGCTCCACACCGGGCGGGAGGGGGCCGCGGCCGGGGCGTGCAGATCCACGGCCACCGGGGCGGCGCCGTCCAGGACCACCGAGATTTTGCCCCATTGCGGCCCGGTGGGGGACCACAGGGAGAGCCGGGTGCCGGCCACGTTCCATTTGGCGCGCGCGGCCTGGTTCGTGGCCACCAGTCCCTGGCCGAACCGGTATTCCGGCCCGGCCGCCTCCCGCCAGGCTGCCAGGCCCTGGCCCGCCCCGAGCAATCCCTCGGTGAAGAGGTAAGCCAGGCGCGCGGGCTGGGGATCGCCCGTGATGGCGAAGCGCTCCACCGCCAGGTGCGAATGGGCGTTCACCCACAGGCCCAAGGCGCCGGGCGCCGCCTCCCGATGGGCGGCCGGCAGCCGCCCCTCCCAAAGCGTCTTATCCCCGTTGCGCAAAACCACCCGTCCATCGGCGTGCCGTTCCAAGGCGCAACGCCATAAGGGATCCGCCGGATGATTGCCGGCGGCGTGGACGGTGGTTTTGCCGGCGGCATCCACCGCCAGCAACCGCCAGCCATCCGCAGACCATTCAAGCGCCTGGCAGTTCACCCAGGCCAGGGGATGCAAAGTGGCATCCGAGGCGGGCTGGTCCGGCCCCAGGGCGCCCCGGTAATCCCAAAACACCCGGGCCTGGCCCTGGAGGCGCCCGGCAAAATCCAGCTGGAAATCCCCCCAGGCGCGCCGCAGGCAGGTGAGGCTGGGGCCGCCATGGCCGCTGAGCACGAATCCCCGCTCGCGCTGGCTGGCTGGCCAGGGGCGCCGGGCGAGGTTGATGGTGCCCATGCCCCGGGAATCCCGGGACGGGAACAACGCCCACAGCATCCCCGCCGGATCCACCCACCCGGAAAAGGTCTGGCCCCAGATGCCCGCGGATTCGTGGCCGGCCGGCTCGCTGTGCCACACCGATCCGTGGCGGAAAAGCTCCCAGGCCCCGGGATCCCCGGCGCGCTCCAGCGGGGCCCGGAACAGGGCGTTGAAGTTGCGGTTGCGCGCCACCGAGGTGGCTGGCGCATACACGAACCCCTCCTGCACGAACGCGGGGAAGAATTCCATCAGCGGCGGGTGGAAGTAATCCCCGTCCACGTTCCGGACCAGCCGGGGCGGGCCGTAAGGGCCTGCGGGATGCGGGGCGGTGATGGCAAACAGCGCCCAGCGCTGGGGCGGCACATCCTTCATGCCGAGCACGAGCCAATCCTTCGCCCGTTTCACCAGGGTGGCGGCGTAAGTCCGCTGGTAGGCGCCCAGCAGCTTGGCCTGGGTGGTATTGCGCACCACCGGCTCGGGCGCGCGGTGCCAGGGGCCCTCCGGCCGCTCCGCCCAGGCATAGGCGATGCCGCCCTCCTGGTTGAAATCCTTTTCCCCCCAGTCGTAGATCATGTGGTAGCGCCCGGCGTCATATACCACGCTCACGTCGGGCGTATGCCCCCCTTTATCGAAGGCGCCTGGATCCCCCTGCAGCACCACGCCCAGGCTGGCCCAATTCCGCCCGGCATCGGCCGACCGGTATAAGAGGCACCGGCTGGGCGGGGAGAGATAGCCCTCGCCATAATCGCCGATATAGGCGTAAAGCCCTCCGCCCTGGGGATCCCCGAATAAAAACCCATTCACCGGCCAGGCGAAGGGCGGGGCCCCGCGGTGGATCGGGTTCCCGGGAAGCCGCTCAAAGGCGTCGAAAGAGGGATCGCCATAGACCGGGTGGCGCACCCATTCCTCCATATGGATGGATTCGGCGAAATCCGCGCGCTCGGCCCGGATCCCGGGGATCGCCAGGCAACCGAGCAGGCAGGCCAGCCGCAAGCAGGATGATGGTCGCATATGGCAGGGGAGTTTACTCCCTGGCGGCCGGATTTCAAACTCTCCTGTGTTTGAATCTCGGGGGCCACGGCCGCTTTGGAAAGCTGCGCAGCGCCGGGGACGCTCCGATTTCCTCTCCGGACGCACGGATTTAGGCCGGCTGCAAAACCCCGCCCGGCATGAAACCCATTCCATAAACGCACGCTAAAAAGGATTATATATAGGCGGTTGACACACTGGGATGGATTCGGAACCATCGGTTCAAGCAAAAGGCATCCTTTAGATTTGAGGTGGCCGCTTTGGGGGAGAATAATGAAAGCGTTCGAGATTTGCGATCAGGCAGGTGCGGGATGGCTGGGCTGTTTCAGAGGCCAGCCGCAGCCATGCCGGGCGGGAACCCGGCGGCCTCACCCTGTGCCTCCCTGTGCCTCCCTGTGCCTTTGGGGCATCCAATTTTCAGGGAGCGCAACCAGGCCAGCCACCAACCCGGCAGAAAGGGAAAAACCCAATGAAAACGAACCCAACCACGGCCATCCTGGCCGGCAAATATAGCCGCGCGCGGTCGCTGGGGCTGTGCATCATATCCGGCTGCGTGCTGCATTGGGCCACCGTCAGCCCGGGCGCCCAGGCGGAAATCAGCGTCCGGCTCATCCCGCATATCCAGGTTGTGGCAGGGCCTTGGCAAATCGCGCTGGAACAGGCCGCCGGTTTAAGCGGCCAGGCCCCGTGGGCGGCGGTGACCAACCACCCCTGGACCTTGGGCGGCCAAATGGCTTTTTATGACACCAATTTGCCCGCCAGCGGCCAGCGGTATTACCGGATCTCCAATAACCTGACGAACATGGTGTGGGTGCCACCCGGGCAGTTCCGGATGGGCAGCGCCGTGGCTGACCCCGGCCACCGGGAGGATGAGTCGCCCGCTACGCTGGTCACGATCAGCCAGGGCTTTTGGATGGGGCGGCAGGAGGTGACGCAGGGGGAATACCGCACCGTGACCGGGGAAAACGCGAGCTGGTTCTCCGGGAACGACCAACTGCCTGCGGAGATGGTGAGCTGGCCGGAAGCGACCAATTATTGCGGGAAGCTGACGGCGCGGGAGCGGGCGGCGGGCCGGATCAGCGGGGAGCAGGAATACCGGCTGCCAACGGAGGCGGAGTGGGAATACGCCTGCCGGGCGGGCACTACCAACCAGCTTGCGGGTGACCCCGAAGGCCTGGGCATGAACGGGTGGGGCTGGTATGACGACAACAGCGAAGGGACGACCCATCCGCCGGGGCAAAAAGCGGCGAACGCCTGGGGCCTCTGCGACCTGCATGGGAATGTGTGGGAATGGTGCAGCGACTGGCATGGGGCCTATCCGGGGGGCAGCGTGGCTGATCCGCAAGGGCCGGCGGCGGGGGCGGAGCGGGTGCGGCGGGGAGGGGGGTGGAATTCCATGCTGGACGATTGCCGGACCGCACGGCGGTCGCACGCAGCCAATGCGCGGCTGGTCAACACGGGCTTGCGGGTGGTCCTGGCCTCCGCGAACCAGGCCGCCAGTGCGGCGGCGATCAGCCTGGGGATTGAGCTGGTGCCCCAGCTGACGGTTTCAGGGCAGCCGGGCGCCTACCTCATCGAGCGGGCGGAAATCATCAACGACATGCCGGGCTGGGCCGGAATCCAAATCATAGCCCTCGGGTCCAACCGCCCCCAGGCCTTTTACGACACCAATGTTTGGCGGGGCGGGACGCGGTATTACCGGCTCCAAACCAATTCCGGTCCCCAAGGCATGGTGTGGATCGCGCCCGGCATGTTCACGATGGGGAGCCCCAGTCCAGAGCAGGATCGTGGTTCGGATGAAGGGCCGCAGACGGTGGTGACTGTGACGCAGGGTTTTTGGATGAGCCAGCAGGAGACGACCCAGGCCGAGTATCAGGCGGTGATGGGGAGCAACCCCTCTTATTTTACCGGTGATGCGCAGCGGCCGGTGGAGCAGGTGGCTTGGTATGAGGCCACCAATTATTGCGGCAAGGTGACGGCGCGGGAGCGGGCCGCGGGGCGGTTGCCGGCGGGGCATGTCTACCGGCTGCCCACGGAGGCGGAGTGGGAATATGCGTGCCGGGCGGGGACGGCGACACGGTTCAGCTATGGGGATGACTCCAGCTACACGAGCTTGGGCAATTATGCATGGTATAATGGCAATAGCGGCAGCCAGACGCATCCAGTGGGGCAGAAGCTGCCCAATGCCTGGGGTTTGTACGACATGCAGGGGAACGTCTGGGAGTGGTGCCAGGACTGGTATGGAACTTATCCTGGCGGAAGTGCGGCCGACCCACGGGGTGCAAACACGGGTTCGGACTGCCTGCGCCGCGGGGGCAGCTGGTTCAACAACGGCGTGATGTGCCGGCCGGCGGGGCGGGGCGGGAGCCGCCCGGATGTCCGGTACTCCAACCTGGGGTTCCGCCCCGCCCTGGCCCCAGGCCAGTGAGCCTCAGCCAGGTTCAGGCCATTGGATCTATTTGCGCAAAGCCTGGGTCGTTCGTCATTTATCCCGATCAAATCGGGACTCCTGACTCACTTCGCGGCTGGCGAAAAATCTTCTGCGTGAGCACTTCCCTCCCGATGCAGGGGCACGGCTAAGGCGCTGAAGAAGCAAGCAAAAGGCGCCAAACCACCCACCAGGCGGAAAACAGTTCATTGAGCCTGGGTGCCGGCCCACCTTCGGTGGGCAGAGCGCCTTTGCGGCCAGCCCGGCGGCGGCATGCGTGGCGCTGAATGGCCGCGGCCGCCGGCTCCTCCCGCCCGCGCGCCCGGGAATCCCGAATTGATTTTCCTTCGCCGCGCGATCCATTATCATGGCTCCATGCTGAACCACCGAGCCTCATCCACGGCCGGCTGCCTGGGCCGGATGGCCCTGGCCCTGCTGGCCTGCGCAGTTTCCACCGCCGCCCAGCCACCGCCCGCCTTCGTGGTCAAATCCAGCCACCCCCGGCTGCTCATTGCGGACGTGCGGGCCATGGCTGCGAACTGCGTGGGGCCGCTGGCCGGCGATTACCGCGCCGTCAAACAGCGGGCCGATGCCGCTGTCCGGCGCGGCGGCCTCCGCGAGCTGGCCAATCCCTGGTCCATCCCCGATGACCTGATGAACTGCGGGCTGGCCTGGCTGGTGGAGCGGGAGCTGGGCCGGGAGGCGCGCCCCTACGCGGAGGTGATCCTCAAGGAATGGGGCGCGGGCCGGATGATCGCCAATCCCGAAGCCAGCCACTTCGGCTACCATGCGCTGGCCTATGACTGGATCTACGAGGCCATGACCCCGGAGCAGCGGGTGCGCTACGGGGAGGCGCTCGGCGGCTGGCTGCGGTTTTTCACCGGCCAGCCGGAGATCCTGCTCAAGTGGGGCCACTGGGAATACAACCAAACCTGGGGCCCCATCCACCTGAACGTGATGAACTGCCGCGATGCGCTCACGCAGAAGCTGTTCATCGCCCTGGCCATCACCGGGGCCGGCACCCGGCAGGAGGCGGATGCCCGGGCGTTCCTCGATTCATGGCACCGGCGCGTGCCGGCCGAATGCCTGCCCGCCTTCGACCGGATGGGCGGGGTGTGGTCGGAATCCTACGGCCACGGCGCCTATGGGCCGGTCACGGTCATCCCCTACGCCTTCCGGGCCTGGCGCACCGCCACCGGCATCGATTACTGCCAGCAGCTCAAGCCTTGGGGATTCCCGGTGGAGGAGCCGCGCTGGGTGGCCTACACCATGATGCCCCACAACGACCGCACCGCCTGGATCGACGACGGCGATGGCTCCCGGCCGGCCGCCTTCGCCCGCGCCGCGCCCATGCTGCCCGATGGCCTCTCCCGGTGGTTCGCGGACCGCGGCCGCGGCTGGCTGGCTGAGCGCTGGCAGCGCGTGGCCGGCCTGGATCCCGCCCGCCCGGCCACGCCGCCCGCCACCCTGCCCTTGGGATACTTGTTCCCCGGCGCGGGCCACGTGTATATGCGGAGCGCATGGGATGATCCGGACGCCACCTGGGCCTTCTTCGGCTGCGGCCCGCAATACGCCGGCCACGCGCGGGACGACGAAGGCCATTTCCTCATCTGCAAACGCGGCGCGCTCGTCTCGCGCCAGGGGGGCCAGGGCCATAACGACACCGACTATTACGCCGGCGGCTCGCTGATCTTCAACGTGGTCACCATTTTTGATCCGGAAGAGAAATTCCGCCGCACCAGGGGCAATGAGAACGATGGCGGCCTGCTGCGCCATGTTTATGAAACCGGGGGCCTGCCCCGGGAGCGCGGCCGCATCGTGGCCTTCGAGCACCACCCCGGCTACACCTACGCCGCTGCCGACCTCACCCGCGGCTATCACACAAACAAGGCGCGGTCCGTGACCCGCCAGTTCCTGTATCTGCGCGGGGAGCGGGAATTCTTTGTCGTGTTCGACCGCATCCAAGCCACCCGGCCGGACCTGCGGCGCCACTTTTTCCTGCATGTCCCCACCGAGCCGCAGCGCCAAGGCAGCCAGCTCACCTGGCTCAGCCTGCCCGAGGCCGATGGCGGGCGGGACGCGGACTCCCACGGCCGGTCCCGGATGTTCCTCCGCGTGGTGCTGCCGGAGAACGCCGCCATCACCGCCCGCGGCGGACCCGGCCAGGAAGCTTGGGGACATCCGCTCGAGCCTGCGGCGCAATACAACCACGAAGGCCCCGGCCGCGGCCAGCCGCCCAGCTGCCCCTGGCGGATCGAGGTGGCGGATCCCGCCAGCGGCGAAACCACCACCCTGTTCCTCCACGTTTTCGAGCTGGCCGGGGAAGGAGCCAGCCAGCCAGGGGCGATCCGGTTCGTGGCCCCGGCTGGCCTGGAGCTGGCCGGCCGCTGGTCTTTGCGTTTCAACACCTCCGGCCCGCCGGGCGGCCAGGTGGGAACCCGGGAATTGGCCACCAGCCTCCAGATCGCCGACCAATACCGCTGATGGCCTCCCGGCCTTGATCATTCAGGCGGGAGGAAAGCGGCGGCGCCCGTTTTATTTCTTGCCGGGCACCTGTTTGGCGGCGGCGGCTTCCTGTTTCTTATGGGTGATGGTGTCGGCTTTAACCTGTTTTTGGGTTGCTTTCTTCCGGACTGCTTTGGGGGACTTGTCGCTCATAAGCGTGTGTTGCCTTCTGTTAATGGTTCACTTCCTGGCGTCGCTGCCTTGGCCGGGATGGTGGTAATTTACACGGCATGGGCCAGAATAGCAAACACGAAGCGGCAGAACATCTGGCTCGGCCGCTGCGGTTTGGTTTGCGCCAAGCCGCAAAATTCTGTTTAATTCCACCGCTGAAAATCAGATGGCTCGTGAACTAATGAACCATTCCTGCGGGTCGGGAGAGACCGGGAATTGGAGTTCAGCGGATGGAATCTGGCCGACCCAATGGCGGAGCGTTTTAAGTTCGGCGGTCAAATTGGCCAATTTTAGCCTCCCCCGCCGCCGCGCTGGAGGTGGAGGTGGATCTGCCATGAACTTGCCCGCACCGCCTCACTGAAAAACATCTCCCGCTCAGCCCTTTGCGGGATTACGGAGTATCGTGGATGATTTCCGAGGCGTGCGAGGCGTTAGCCCGGCTGATTCAGCCCGCCATGCTGGCCTGGCTGTCTGAGACTCATTTCACCTTGTTTGCGGCATGAAGCACTCGGGACAACCGGCGAAACCTTACACCCCGGCTTTCCGGCGGAGGCTGCGCCGGGCCATTTTCGACTTCCATGTCCGCGCTTTCGGAGAAGAAATGGCCCCGGTGAACCGCCTGCCCCCCTGGCCGCCCGCCGCCAATACATCGGCGAAATAATCGATAAGGCTCCCAGAAAAGGGGCCAAGTCCGGCAAACCGGCGCTGGGAGTCACGCCGTAATATTTCGCTCCGGATCCGGCAGGGATAAATCCATTTCTTGGAATGTAAGTCGTTCATTTGAAATGGCTTATCCTATTAATACAGAATCACAAACAAAAAGGAATCCACTCGTCGGAAATCCCATCAACCAAGCGTGTAAACCAATCCGACATTTCTCAATAATCGTCGTATTATATTGATTATAAGCTAGTTACGCATTGTCCATCGCCAGGGAGTGCAAAAAGTGCCGGATTTCCTTACAAATTCATCGTTTACGTGTATCTCCCTGTTTATTAACAGGTTATGAAGTTCAATGCGTGGCGGCGAACCAGTTTTCAAGGCGAAGTGGAAAAATCCCTTACATAATCACGAACCCTGCTTTTGGGGGATATTTTATAAGCGACTCATTATAAGCATGTTGAGTTTCGTGATAAAACGCTGGCACGCAAGTTGCTAATGGTGTGTGTGTTAGTTTGGTCAAATAAAACCGAAAAAAATCACAATATGAAAAAAGAATTATTAGCCTCTATTTGTTTGATGGGTTTAGCTGCCTCCCAGGTGGCTAATGCGACGCTTATTGTTTCCGCAAGCGTTGGTGGCGCACCTTCCGGAACCGATTACCTCAATTTCGATGGTTTCACGGTTGGGAGTTTTTTTCCTCAAGCGGAAGGTTCGGTTACGGTGACTTTCACGCCCGATGGTCAGGTCGCTTCAGATAGTGCATCCGGCGTTTACGCAGCGCCCTACCTGTCTGCGGGTCAAGATGTTTTATTCGGAGGTGCTGGTGCTGCTGGTCAAGATGCTACTCCGTATCTTACCACTGGTAAAGGTTCGGTTACTCTGGACTTTCCTGTGGCTCAGAAATATTTTGGGCTCCTGTGGGGATCAGTCGATGACTACAACACTCTCTCATTCTATAACGGACTCACACCTGTGGGTTCGATCACCGGAATTGATGTGTTGGCTAGTCCCAATGGCGATCAAGGAGTGAACGGAACTGTTTACGTTAATATCAATTCAGACACGGCATTCACAAAAGTAGTTGCCACGAGTTCGAAATATGCCTTTGAATTTGATAACGTCGCTTACTCCAAGGAAAACATTCCTGATGGTGGTTCTACGCTCGCGCTGCTCGGTGGCGTAATCACCTTCCTGGGTGCTGTTCGCCGCAAGTTCCAGAAGTAAGCGGATTTAGAATCCCATCGTTTTCAAAAGGCACAGCCTAAAGGTTGTGCTTTTTTATGTACGACGGGCTTCGTCCTCCTCCTCATTCCGGCGGCTACCCGCTGTGGATGGATGGAAAATTCCTCTTCAGTGGTCCGCCAAACGCTGGTAGCCGCCGAGGTAACGAGGCGGATCTGCCGCCGGCGAATTCCAAACCAGGGCCAAACCGACCAAGACTTGGCGCCCGGAAATTGCGGACCGGCTCGGCATTGGCATGGTCCGGGTCCGCCTCGTTACCTCGGCGGCTACCTGCGGTGGGCGGGCGAATGCCGCCGTTGCAGGCGCAAACCTGGCGCTGACGAATTTCAAACCAGGCCCAATCCGCCCAAGACTTGGCGCCCGGAATTTGCGGACCGGGTCGGCAATGGCATGGTCCGGGTCCGCCTCGTTACCTCGGCGGGTACCCGCGTTGGGCGGGCGAATTTCAAACCAGGTCCAATCCGCCCAAGACTTGGCGCCTAGAATTTGCGGACCGGGTCGGCATTGGCATGGTGCGGGTCCGCCTCGTTACCTCGGCGGCTACCTGCGTTGGGTGGGCGAATACCGCCGTTGCAGGCGCAAATCTGGCGCTGGTAGCCGCCGAGGTCACGAGGCGGATCTGGCGCTGGCGAATTCCAAACCAGGGCCAAACCGACCAAGACTTGGCGCCCGGAAATTGCGG
>CAYPCQ010000074.1:0-1273 GCA_964409245.1 uncultured Verrucomicrobiota bacterium | reverse complement strand
ACCGGCTCGGCATTGGCATGGTCCGGGTCCGCCTCGTTACCTCGGCGGCTACCCGCGTTGGGCGGGCGAATACTGCCGTTGCAGGCGCAAACCTGGAGCTGGCAGCCCCGAGGTCACGAGGCGGATCTGGCGCTGGCGAATTTCAAAACAGGTCCAATCCGCCCAAGACTTGGCGCCCGGAATTTGCGGACGGGGTCGGCAATGGCATGGTCCGCGTCCGCCTCGTTACCTCGGCGGCTACCTGCGTTGGGCGGGCGAATACCGCCGTTGCAGGCGCAAACCTGGAGTTGGCAGCCCCGAGGTCACGGAATCCGTTGCCTTCCGCTTGGCTGACTTCGGACTTCTGACCTCTGATTTGGACGTAATCCCCTTGGGATTGGCTTAGCGGAATCCGAACGTCCCGGCGGAACAGTTTTAACGATGCTCGGTTCCCTGCTTTCCCCTTGGCCCCGTACAAAGCAAACAGGGCCAACTTTCGCTGGCCCTGCCGCCGAATCAGGGATTAGTTAAGGGTGAAATCAGGCTTTCAGACCGAGCTTCCGGCGCAGGCCTTCGATTCCCAGCAGTGCGCAGCCGAGAAGAGAGAGGGTAGCTCCGGCATCGGGCACTCTTCTACCTTCCGCATCATGAGAGAAAGGAGCAACATTTTGCCCGCCATTCGGAATTAGTCCATCAGTACCAACGCGATACAGATCAAAGTGTAGTGCATAGCCCACAGCCAAATTACTGACGTCAATGGCAAAGGTCTTGACGTATAAAGATCCACTTGCAGATGCACCATCTTGCACATTGTAAGCAGCTATTGTTGAACTCCCAGTGAACGAAAACGAAAACTCCTTATAGTAGCTTTTGAATAAATCTTGATGGTTCTGTAAATATTCCGGATTACTATCAGCAGCCACTGGTGGCCGCCCATAAGTCATGTCGTCAGTAACATCATATTCTTGACCATTCCACAAAAAAGAACCAAGGGATGCAGACGTGGCTGTCTTCGGCGTCAAAACTACAGAAATCCGATAATCGCCACCTACTGGAAGGGAATCGGTTTTGAGTAATGCCAACAGGTTGAACTGGTTACCGCTATTGACACTGTTTTCGATATCTTTTACTGGATCGTATGATCCAGGATCAATATCCAATTGCAGTGTAGGAATGGCTTGCACCGCAGACTCCATGGCGAAGGCGCAACCGACAGCCATGACTGCCGTGCGCATCCAGTTGGTCAAGTCCTGGTTTAAATTTGTCACTTTTTTCTCGGTGTTTCCCTGTCGGT
>CAYPCQ010000073.1:0-44090 GCA_964409245.1 uncultured Verrucomicrobiota bacterium | reverse complement strand
AAGCGATGCCTTACGTGACAAGCATAGAACGAATGGCGAAGGAAGAAGGCCGGCAGGAAGGCTGGCAAAAGGGTGAGTTGGAAGGCTGGCAAAAGGGCCGCCAGGAAGGTGAACTGTCGGGCTGGCAAAAGGGCCAGCAGGAAGGCCAAATCTCCAGCCTGCAGGCGGCGGTCATGGAAGTGTTGCGGGGCCGGTTTGGGGAGCTTCCGTCCGCTTTGCAGCAGGGTATTGAGCAAACCCGGGATTCCGGCCGCTTGACCCGGCAGCTGCAACTGGCCATCCGTTGTCCGGATATCGAAGCCTTTCGACAATTCCTCCAATCCAGCAACTAGCATTTTTTACCGCCAGGTTCAGGTGGATGAAAGCGGCACAGGTGCTGGTTTGGTTGCCAGGCGGCAAGCGTCTGCCCGGGAATACCAGCGATTGGACAGCTGCCAGGGACACCGCCGCCAGGGAAAATATCATCCGCGCTTGTCAAAAGGGCGGAGCCAAGCCAAATTGGCCCGATATGAAAACCGTAATCAATCGCCGGAATTTTATCACCGCTTCAACGACCCTGGCCGCCGGCCTCGCCCTGCGCCTGGGGGGTGGCCTCGCCCAGGCCGCGGCACCCGATAAGAAAATGGGCAAATCCCTGATCAACGACCTGCCCAGCGAGCAGTATTTGAATCAGATCAAGGAAGCCGGCTTCGACGGCGTGGAAGGCGGCGTGGTGGCGCCCAAGGACGCCGAGGCCTGCCGGAAAACCGCCGAGAAGCTCGGCATGCGCATCCATTCCGTCCTGCGCGGGTGGGCCGAATTCAACAGCAAAGACAAGGCCAAGTATGATTCCTCCTACGCCCGCACCGAGGATTCCTTGCGGTCCGCGCAGGCTTTCGGGGCCGATGCCGTCCTGCTGGTGCCGTGCCGGATCGGCGGCATGCGGATGCCCAAGCCCTGGGAATTCATGATCGACTTCGACGAGAAGAACGGCCACATCTCGCGGGTGGTGCAGGGGGATAATGCCCCTTATGCGGATTATATCACCGCCCACAACCACGCCACCGACACCTCCCGCGAGGCGGTGCAGCGGCTGATCCCCCTGGCTGAAAAAACCGGGGTGGTCATCGCCCTGGAAAACGTCTGGAACAACCTGTGGGTGGAGCCGGCCATCTTCACGAATTTTGTGGCCTCCTTCCAAAGCCCGTGGGTCAAAGCCTATTTCGACATCGGCAACCATGTGAAATATGCCGCGCCCGAAAAATGGATCCTCTCCCTCGGCAAGCTGCTGGCCAAGCTCCACATCAAGGATTTCAAGCTCAACCCCGCGGAGGCCTCCGGCGAAGGCAGCTTCGTCAACATCCGCGACGGCAGCATCCGCTGGCCAGTGGTGCGCGCCGCCATCGAGCGCGTTGGCTACGACGGGTGGATGACCATCGAAGGCGGAGATTGCTCATTGGCGGAGCACAGCCGCCGGCTGGATTTGATCATCCAGGGCAAGTAACCGTGCCCTGCCGGAGGGGATCTTCCCTCCGCTGCCAGGGGAATGAATAGGAAGGGCCGGTGCGGATCAGAGTCGCACCGGCCCTGGATTTTATGAGTGTCCGCGCAACCAGCGCGGCGGCCCGAAATTCAGCGGGCTGGGGGTATTAACGCATGGAATCCAGCGTCTGCATCGTGTCCGCCCCCACGATCCGGTCGATATCCAGCAAAGTTTTGACCACCCCTTTCACCTTCGCCATGCCCATGATGTATTCGGTGTCGAGCTTGGCGCCGAAATCGGGCGTGCCTTCGATGTCCGCGGCGGCCAGGTTCGTCACTTCTTCCACAGCATCCACGATCAGGCCCATCTGCAGGGCGGCCCGGCCGGCCAGGTTCACCTGTACTACGATGATGCAGGTGCGCTCAGTGTCGGCCACCTGGTCGAGCCCGAATTTGATGCGCAGATCGATCACCGGGATGATCTTGCCCCGCAGATTGATCACGCCCTTGATGAAAGCGGGCATCTGCGGAACCAGCGTAATGGACTGCATCTGAATGATTTCCCGGATTTTCAGCACGGCGATCCCGTAGGATTCATTCTGCAGTTTAAAAGTGAGGTATTTGCCAGCGAGTTGCTGGCTGACCGATCCGGTTGTCATTTCCGCTTGGCTCGACATAAGCTTCTTTTCTGTTTTTTGATTAACTCACGACTTCCTGTCCTGGGACTTCCAATAAACCACTCTCTCCATCGGCAGGGTGGTTCGAAAACTTTAACTATTTTGGGAAAAAACGGAAGTGAGCCGCGAACCGGCTAATTTTGAAAATTTTTTCTTCTGGAGGCTTGACATAGCCGCTAAAAAGTAAGCTAATGTGATCAAAAGCAACAAAAAGCGCAGTTATTTAGTTTTACTAATTCAAATATTAATAAGTGTTTTTGAGAAAGGTCGAACTTATGCAACGCAGCTCAGCACATCATCATCATCACCAACAGGAACAACATGGAGTCTGCACGGGGATTTTCCTGGCCGTGGGCGTGGTGGCCATCGGTTTCCTGCTGCAAGCCGACTTGGCGAGTTTGTTCCACAACGGGGCGCAGAAGCTGCTGGCTGGAGCATTCGTGGTGGCCGCCATAGGCCTGCTGGTTTTCCGCTGCCGATCAGCCAGGCCGCGTTGAGCCGCCGGCCGGCCGGGGAATACCCGCCCTGGAACTTTACCCCCCCCTGCCATTGCGCCAGCACGCAGCGGATGACCGGCAATGTCGCCCTTGCCAGACGAACCGCCGCCGATCATATTGCCGGGCGTGAATGCGAAATTGATCCGATGCCTGGCGCTGGTTTCGACAGTTTTTGGGATGGCCGCAGGGGCGGACACCGCTCCTCCGCGCCCCATCCGGCTGGTGGAAAACCCCAATCTTTCGCCCGCTGGGAACACGCTGGCTTTCGCGTGGCAGGGGGATATCTGGCTGGCGCCCTCCCAAGGCGGGGAGGCCCGGCCGTTCACGCGGCATCCGGCCCGGGAAAGCGAGCCGTGCTTTTCGCCGGATGGCCAATGGCTGGCCTTCGTGAGCGATCGCACCGGCAGCCGCCAGATCCACGTGGCCCCCGTGGCGGGCGGCACCCCGAGCCAGGTGACCCAGCACACGGCGGGCTACGCGCTGCTGGGGTGGTTCCCGGATGGCCAATCCCTGCTCGCCAGCGGCCAGCGCGATCATTACTGGCGGCACGCGGAGCGCTTCCTGCGGGTTTACCTCGACACCAACCGGGCGGACCAGGTTTTATTCGACGATTACGGCGCCCACGGCTCGCTTTCGCCCGACGGGCAGCGGCTGCTGTTCACGCGGGAGGGGGTCGCCTGGTGGCGCAAAGGCTACCATGGCTCCGGCGCCAGCCAAATATGGCAGTATGACCTGCGCACGGGCAAATTCGACGCGCTGCTGCGCCAGGAAACCGATTGCCGCCACCCGGTCTGGAAACCGGATGGCCAGAGCTTCTACTTTGCCAGCGCCGAGGCGGGCTCGCTGAACCTGTGGGAATACGAATTCGCCAAGGGCGCCCGCCGCCAATTGACCCGGCTGGAGGACGACGCCGTCCTGTTCCCCACGGTGGCCCGGGCCGGCAACCTGGTCGTATTCCGGCATCTGTTCGATCTATACAGCTATCACCCGGGAACCAACGAACTCCCCCGGAAGCTGGCCTTTCAATACAGCGGAGACGCCTTGGGGAGCCCGGTTGAACGGCGGTGGCTCGAGGAGGCCTCGGAGGTGGCGTTCACCGCGGATGGCCTGGAAATGGCCTTCATCGCCGGGCACGATCTTTACGTGATGGATACGGTGCTGAAGGAGCCGGTGGCGGTGACCCGCACTGCCGGGCCGGAGGGGAATCCCGTGTTCTCCGCCGATGGCCGCACCCTGTTTTTCACCAGCTGGCAGGATGGCCAGTGCGACCTGTGGCGCGCCGAGCGGACAGACCCCGCCAAATGCTGGTGGCAGAACGAATCCTTCCGGCTCGTCCGCCTGACCCAGGACGCCGAGGTGGAAAGCCGCCTCCGGCTGAGCCCGGACGGAGTTCAGCTGGCCTTCGTGAAGGGCCGGGGTGATTTGTGGGTGATGGAGGCCGCGGAGGGCAAACCGCGCCGCCTGCTGCCGGGCTGGGACGCCCCGGATTACGATTGGTCGCCCGATGGCAAATGGCTGGTTTACGCCCGTTATGACAACGATTTCAACCGGGACGTCTGGCTCTGGCCCATCGACAACTCGCGCCCGCCCTTCAACCTTTCCCGGCATCCGAACAACGAATCGGACCCGGTGTGGTCGCCCGATGGCAAGCTGATCGCTTTCCTGGGCCGGCGCGGGCTGGACGAGGTGAACATCCATTACGTGTGGCTCGAAGCCGGGAATGACGAAAAATCCACCCGCGACCGCACGCTGGAGGAGGCGCTCGACAAGATCAAGAAGGCCCGGGAAAAGAAAAAGGAGGCGGCTACACCGCCCGCGGGGAAAAAAGCCGAGGACCGCAAAAATGGTGAAACCGCCCGCGAGGAAAAAACGAAGACCCCCGAGGAGGCCCGCCCGCCGGAGGTGAAGATCGATTTCGACGGCATCCATGAGCGGATCCAGCACATCCACATCACCAACGCGATCCCGCGCGGATTGTTCTGGCCGGCCGATTCCAAAAAACTGGCCTTTGCGGCCACCATCGACGGCAAGCCCGGGACTTTCACGGTGGAAATCCCCAAGGATCTGAAGCCGAAATTATTAGCGCCGGAAACGGGCACGCAGGCCCGCTGGCTGAAGGAGGGGGATCTGGTGGCCTGGCTGTCCGGCGGCAAGCCCGCCACCCTGTCGGCCCGCGGCGAACTGACCCGGCATGCCTTCCGCGCCCGCCAGGAAATCAACCGGCCGGAAAAGAACCGGGCGGTGTTCGACCTGGCGTGGCAGACCATGCGCGACTCCTACTATGACGAGCGCCTGGGCAACCGCAACTGGGATGCGGTCCGCCGGAAATACCGCGACCAGGCCGCCGAGGCGTTCGACGCGCCCGCCCTGGCCCTGGTGATCCAGCTGATGCTGGGCGAGCTGAATGGCTCCCACCTCGGCTTCACCCCCGCCGAGGACTCCGCCTGGGCCCCGCCGCAGAAATGGCCGGTGGAAACGGCGCACCTGGGCTTGCGCTTCGACCCGGCCCACCCGGGCCCCGGCCTGAAGGTGCGGGAGGTGCTGCCCAAGGGCCCCGCCGCCCAGGCAGCCCATAAAATCCTGCCGGGGGAGATCATCCTCAGCATCGACGGCGTGACCGTCGATCCCGGGCTGAATCTGGCCAGCCTGCTCAACGGCCCCCTGGCGCGGGACATCCGGCTCAAAGTCCGGCCCCGGCAGGGGGAGGACCGGGAGGTGGTTTTGCGGCCGGTCTCCTACACCGCCGCCCGCACGCTGCTGGCGGATCAATGGGTGAAAGACAACCGCCAGGCGGTGGAAAAAGCTTCCGGCGGCACGCTGGGCTACCTGCATATCCCGGCGATGGACTGGCCCAGCTTCCAGCAATTCCAGGCCGACCTCTACGCGGCGGGGGCGGGCAAGGACGGCCTGATCATCGACGTCCGGGAAAATCCCGGCGGCTTCACCACAGACCACCTGCTGACCGCCCTCATGCAGCCCCAACACGGGATCACCGTGCCGCGGGGCGGCGGCCCGGGGTATCCGCAGGACCGCACGGTTTACGCCACCTGGACCAAGCCGGTGACGGTGCTGTGCAACCAATACAGCGGGAGCAACGCGGAGATTTTCAGCCACGCCATCAAAAACCTCAAACGCGGCCAGCTGGTCGGGGTCACGACCATGGGCGCGGTGATTTCCACCGGCAGCGCCCAGCTCATGGATGCCGGGGTTTTACGCCTGCCGCACCGGGGCTTTTTCGTCCTCCAGACCGGGGAGGATATGGAGCTGAATGGCGCCGTGCCGGACCACCCGGTGTGGCCGGAGCCGGGCCAGCTGCCGCGGGGCGAGGATCCGCAGCTGGGCAAGGCGATCGAGGTGCTGCAGCGGGACGTGGCCACGTGGCAAAAACGGCCGGAAACCAGGCTGCGCAAAGCGAGCGAGCGCAAGTAATCCACACGCCTATGGCCATCAACTTGGAACGTCGCAAAACGGTCATGGCCCGGTCGATCAAGCTGGGCCATTGCGTCTGCAATCCGCGCCAGGGCTGCCCCTGCGACTTGTTCAAACAGCACAACGTCTGCCCCTGCGCGGGGGAGAAAATGCCGCCCCCCGCCGGGCCGGTGCCGCTGACCCGGCACGTGGCCAAAGCCGGCTGCGCCTCCAAGATCGGCCAGGCCGACCTCAAACGCATTTTGAAAAACCTGCCCCCGGTGACCGATCCCAACGTGCTGCTCGGGGCCGCCGCCGGCGACGACGCGGGCATCTACCGGTTGAGCGACCAGCTGCACCTGGTCCAGACGGTGGATGTTTTCACGCCCTGCGTGGACGATGCCTTCCTGTTCGGCCAGATCGCCGCCGCCAATTCCCTCAGCGATATTTACGCCATGGGCGGCCGGCCGGTGACGGCCCTTTCCATCGTCGGCTTTCCCATCGACGACCTGGACGGCGGCCTGCTGGAAAGCATGCTGCAGGGGGGCATGGCCAAACTACAGGAGGCCGGGTGCGCCTTGATCGGCGGGCACAGCCTCCAGGACGAGGAAATCAAATGCGGCTTCGCCATCACCGGCCTGGTGGATCCCCGCCGCACGGTGGTGCGCGACAATGCCCAGCCGGGGGATGTCCTGGTGCTGACCAAGCCGCTGGGCACGGGCATCCTGAGCTTCGCCGCCCAGCTTGGCCGCCTGCCGGCCGCCTGCCTGGCGGAGGCCGGCCAGTCCATGGCGACGCTGAACAAGGACGCGGCCGAACTGATGGGCCCGTGCCAGGCCCACGCCTGCACCGACGTCACCGGCTTTGGATTGCTGGGGCACCTGGTGGAGATGGCCCGCAACAGCCGGGTGGTCATGGAGCTGGATCTCCGGGGCCTGCCGGTGTTCGCCGCCGTGCGGGATTGCCTCGACCAGGACATCCTCCCGGGGGCCATCGAGCGGAACCAGGAATACACCATGGCCTGGGTGCGGGCGCCGGATGAATCCGGCCTGAAAAACCTGCCCGTGCTCTACGATGCCCAGACCTCCGGCGGCCTCCTGGTGTCGCTCCCCGAGGCCGCCGCCGCGGAATACCTGCGGGGCTTGCACCAGCGCGGGCATACGGCGGCCGCCGTCATCGGCCGGGTGGCGCGCGCGGCCGATCCCGGGCACGAGGGGGAGGTGGTGATCGTCAACTCCCAGCTGGCGCATTGGGTGGGCACCGCCCTGCCCTTGCGGCCCGCCCCGGTGGCGGCGCCCGCCAGCCCCGCACCGGCTCCGGCCCCAGCGGCGGCGGCAGCTCTGACCTGCTGCGCCAGCCCGGCCCCCGGCCCGGCGGCGGCGCCCGTCCCGGTGGATGCGGCCGAACTGGAGGCTTCGGCCCTGTTCGCCGATTTCATGGAGCGCGCGAACCAACCGGGCCTGATCGGCCAGCGCCACACGAAGCTGATGGCCATCGCCCTTTCGGTGGCGCAGCGCTGCCAGCCATGCCTGCTGGTGCATATCCGCGCCGCCCTCGCCCAGGGCATCCCCAAGGCGGAGATCGACGAAGCCGCCTGGCTGGGGATCGCCTTCGCCGGGTGCCCGGCCATGGTCTTCTACCGCGAGGTGTGCAAGGAATTGAAAATCTAACCAGACCGGGCCGCGGCCGGGGCGGCGGGGCTGGCCAGGGAATTTTTTTGACTTGCGCTTGAAGAAGGGGCGCGGGAGTGGCAGACTTGCCCCCCTGATATTATGAACGACCCGCGATACCGAAAACTGGCGCAGTTACTGGTGACCTACTCCACCGAAGTGAAGCAGGGGGATGTGGTATTGGTGGAGAGCTTCGAGGCCCCCGATGAATTCGCCATCGAAGTGCTGCGGGAAATCCGCCGCGCGGGGGGGCTGCCGCTGATCGAGGCCCGGCACCCGCGGCTGACCCGGGAGCTGCTGCTGGGCACGGACGAAAAACACGCCAGCCTGATCCGGAGCCTGGAGCTGGCCCGGATGAAAAAGGCGCAGGCCTACATCGGGATCCGCGGCGGGCACAACGCCAACGAGAACGCCGATGTGCCCAGCGACCGGATGTCGCTGTACACCCGGGTGCTGCGTCCCGTGCTGAACCACCGGGTGAACCACACGCGGTGGGTGGTGCTGCGCTGGCCCACGCCCAGCATGGCCCAGGCGGCCGGCATGAGCACGGAAGCCTTCGAGGATTTTTATTTCCAGGTGTGCTGCATGGATTACCGCAAGATGGCCAGGGCGCTGGCGCCCCTGGAAAAGCGGATGCAGCTGGCCTGCGAGGTGCAGCTCACGGCGCCCGGGACGGATCTGCGGTTCAGCATCAGGGGCATCGGCGCCAAGCCGTGCGTGGGCCTGCGCAACATCCCGGACGGCGAGGTCTTTTCCTGCCCGGTGAAGGATTCGGTGAACGGCACGATCCAATACAACACGCCCACCGTCTATGCGGGGACGCGGTTCGAGAACGTGCGGCTGGTGTTCAAGAGCGGCCGGATCGTGGAAGCCAGCGCCAACAACACCAAGCGCCTGAACGAGATCCTGGACACCGATGAGGGAGCCCGCTATGTGGGCGAGTTCTCGCTCGGGTTCAACCCGCACATCCTCCAGCCCATGTGCGACACGCTGTTCGACGAGAAAATCGCCGGCTCCCTGCACTTCACCCCCGGCCAGGCTTACGAGGATGTGGACAATGGCAACCGCTCGGCGATCCACTGGGATCTGGTCCTGATCCAGCGGCCGGAATGGGGCGGCGGGGAGATCTGGTTCGACGGGGAATTGATCCGCAAGAACGGGCTGTTTGTGCCCAAAGACCTCCTGGGGTTGAATCCGAACCGGCTCAAGCAATGACGGGGCGGCAGCCGGCATCCCCAACCGGGGCCAGCCCGGGCGGGCCGGTGATGATCGCGCTGGTGGGCGGGCCGGGGGCCGGCAAGACCACGGTGCTGAACCATCTCCGGCAGCACCATTCCCACCAAATCCAGGTTTTCCAGGAAGCCGCGCGCCATGTGCTGACCCGCCACCCGCGTTTCCAGGGCCGGAGCGCGGTGCAGGCCCAGGGCTTTGAATTCCAGGCGGCCATCTGGCAGATGCAGGCCCGCCAGTTTGCGCGCGCCACCCGCTCCCGGAAGGCGGCGGCGGTTTTCGACCGCGGCCTCCCGGACAGCCTGGTCTACCTCCAGCTCAAGCAGATTGAGCCGCCCGCCGAGCTGCAGCGGCTATGCCGGGACCGGCGCTACGACGCGGTCTTTTTCCTCGAGTCGCCCCCGTTTTACGTGCAGGATCCGCAGCGGCAGGAATCCGAGGCGGAGGCCCGGCGGATCCAGGGATTGCTGCTGGGGGCCTACCAGGAATGCGGCTACCAGCCGATCCTGGTTCCTTATGAGGCGGTGGAAAAGCGTTCCGCGGCCATCCTGGCCGGGGTGGATCCCCTGGCCCGCGGGTGAATGGCCCGCCTTTTTTTGTTGCCGGGCGGCGGGATTCGACGGATGTTCCTGGGAGCGCCGATTATTACACGCTCTGATTATCGGGGCCTGAGCAAATGAAAAACCATCATACACATCTTTTCCGGGGAATCGTGCCACTGCTGCTGGCGGGATTCGCGTTATCACTGGGGCCGCTGGCGGCGCGCGCCGCGGAACCAGCCACCAATGGCTTGAACGTGGCCATTGCCAGGGCCACGAACGGCGCCATCCAGCTGGATTGGGCGGCGCTGGCGGGCGCCCAGGGCTACCGGGTGGAATACCGCGGCCCGGACGAAGCCGCGTGGCAGGTGTGCCCGCCCGCGAGCCAGTGGCCGCAAACCGGCAACCAATGGCTCGATCCGCAGGCCGCCACCGGCAGCCGCTGGTACCGGGTGGTGGCGTTCCCCGGCGGCCAGGCGCAGCGGGGCCGGGTGCTGGCGGCCAACGGGCTGCGGAATTTCACGCCCGCCGAGGTGAACGCCCTGTTCGCCGCCAGCGGCATCCCCGCCCCCCTGACCCCCAAATACACGGTCACCGCGGTGCAGGTGGTGTATGAAACCATCTCCGCCCGGGGCGAGAAAACGCAGGCCTCGGGGGCGCTGGTCTGGCCGCTGGGCGTGGGCAAAAGCCTGCCGCTGGCCAGCTACCAGCACGGGACCTTGTTCCTCAAATCCGAGGCGCCTTCCTATGGGCAGGAAACCGAGTTCGTGATCGGGGTGGCGCTGGCCTCCATCGGCTATGCCACGGTGCTGCCGGATTACCTGGGGCTGGGCCAGTCGCCGGGGCGGCATCCGTATGTGCATGCGCGCTCGGAAGCGACGGCGGTGGTGGATATGCTGCGGGCGGGCCGGACGGTCTGCGGCGATCAGCAGGTGGCGCTCAACGGGCAGCTATTCCTGCTGGGCTATTCCCAGGGCGGGCACGCCACCATGGCCGCCCACCGCGAGCTGGAGGCGAACCATGCCAGCGAGTTCCAGATCACCGCCTCCGCCCCGATGGCGGGGCCCTACGATATTTCGGGGACCATGTATCAGCTCATGATCTCCACCCAGGCTTACGCCGATCCGGCCTATCTGCCTTACACCCTGTTTTCGTACAATGACGCCTACCAAATATACAACCCGGTGAGCCAGGCGCTGGCGGCGCCCTATGACACGACGCTGTGGCCGCTGTTCGACGGGCTGCACGGAAGCGGCGCGGTGAACGCCGTGATGCCCTCGGTGCCCAGTCTGATCCTGCGCCCGGATTTCCTGCAGGCTTTCAAGGCTGATGCCAGCCACCCCTTCCGCCTGGCGCTGCAGGACAACGACCTTTACAACTGGACCCCGCGGTCGCCGATGCGGATGTTCCACTGCCACGGGGACCGCACGGTGCCGTTCGCCAATTCGCAGATCGCCTACGACCACTTCCAGGCCAACGGCGCCAACCAGGTGGAGCTGGTCGATCCGTTCCCGCTGGCCGACCACGGCACGGGCGCCTACTTCTGCCTGGTCGGGGCCAAGGACTGGTTCGAAACCTTGCGGCGTTGAGCATGGACTCCATCCCCGCCCCTGCGGCACCCTCCCGCCACTGGCGTGCCACGCAGATGCTTTTGGTGGCGACCTTGTTTTGGGGGGTGAGTTTCCCGGTGGGCAAGGCGCTGCTGGAGACCCAGCAGAAGCTGCTGCCCGGCCTGTCGCCCTGGTTCTTCAGCGCGCTGTGCCTGACCTACCGGTTCGCCCTGGCGGCGCTGATCTTCGGGGCCTGCCTGGGGCGCAGCCTGGCCGGGCTCACCCGGCGGGAGCTCGGGCAGGGCATCAGCCTGGCGCTGTTTGGCGCCGGCGGCCTGCTGTTCCAGATGGACGGCCTGGCGCGCATACCGGCATCGACCTCCGCCTTTTTGACCCAGCTGTATTGCATCATGATCCCGGCCTGGCTGGCCATCCGCCGGCGCCGGTGGCCCTCGGCCACCACCCTCGCCTGCTGCCTGCTCGTGCTGGCGGGGGCGGCGGTGCTGAGCGGCTTCGACTGGCAGGCGCTGCGCCTGGGCCGCGGCGAGGCGGAAACGATCCTGGGCTCCGCGCTGTTCTGCGGGCAGATCCTGCTGCTGGAACACCCGGCCTTCGCCCAAAACCACATGGGCCGGACCACGGTGGCCATGTTCGCCGCCACTTCCCTGGCCTGCCTGCCGGTGGCGGTGCTCACCGCCACCCGGGCCAGCGATTGGTGGCGGGCCTACGCCTCGCCCGCGTGCCTGGCTTTCCTGGCCATCCTGATCCTCCTCTGCACCCTCATCTCCTACGTGCTCATGAATTACTGGCAGGCCCGGGTGAGCGCCACGGAGGCCGGCCTGATTTACGCCACCGAGCCGGTGTTCGCCAGCTGCTTCGCCCTGTTCCTGCCGGCCCGGCTTTCCAGCTGGGCGGGCATCCATTATCCGAACGAACAGCTCACCTGGTGCCTGCTGGTGGGCGGCGGCCTGATCGTGGCCGCCAATGCCTGGCTGCAGGTGCAGAACGCCAGCCAGGCCAAATCCTGAATCCGCTTCCCGGAGCCGCCGATGATGAATCCGTTCGCCGCACTCCAATCCACCGGGCGGAACGCGGGTTCCAACCGGATTATCCGGCCACCCTGGCGCCTCGTATTCAGCCTGGCCGCCTGCCTGGTTTTGACCGCGGGCAGCAAAGCAGCCGTGGTGGCACGCGCAACTGGCGCACGGGCTGGATGAGGGCACCGCGGTTTATGAACATCCCATCACCCGGGGCCTGGCGCCGGAAGGCTGGCTGGCTGCCGGCTTCTACCGGCTGATCGAGGGGGCCCAGGGCATCCGCCTGGAAGGCCTGGCGGAAAAGCCCGGCGTCATCGTGCGCAGCATCTGCGATCCGCGCATCCCCCGGAACAAGGCCCTGCTGTTCGAGGCGCGCGCCGGGCAAGGCTCGCTGCTGGTCAGCGCCTTCAACCACCGCCAGGCGCAGGGCTTCCCGGAAAACGACTGGCTCCTGGCCCGCCTGCTGGAGCACGCCCGCAGCCTCCCCCAGCCGGCGGCCTCCCTGCGCCCGGATGCTTTGCCCGCCGCGGCCACCCTCCCCGGCCAGCCGGGCGGCCCCTGCGCGCAAGGATTCCTCCGCGTGGTGAAAAACGAGGGGGAGAAAGCCTCCTGGCACACCGCCCTGGAGGACAACGTCGAATGTTACTTCTGCCGCCAGACGCAGCCCGGCAACCTGGTCGCCTGGGAGACCGCCCCGGCGCCCGCGGAGATCCCCGGCGGGATCGTGTTTGTCTTCGCCGGCGGGCTCGGCTGGAAAAGCGAGCCGGACGCGGGCGGCTACACCTTCCTGGTGAACAACCAGCCGGTGCTGGACTTCAATCTCACCACGGAAGCGAAATCCTGGAGCAGCCCGGATGGGCAGGCCGAGCTGCGTTTCCACCCCACCCGGCAGCTAGCGCTGGATGCCCTCGGCTATTTTTATGTCCGCCTGGCCCCGGGCCAGCCCTGCCGGCTGGGAGTGAAATCGAAAGGCCGAAACAGCAAGCGCTGGTTCGGCCTTCACCCCTACACCGACCTGGTCGAATAGAGCCTCTTTACGGCAATTGCACGCGCAAGCCGGGGATCGGCTTGCCATCGGCCCCCACCAGCCGGGCGCAGGCCTCCCAGCCGCCGCCGCCCTGGGAGATTTTCAGGAGCAGCTCGTTGGGACCCTGGCGGAGCTTCACGGGCGCCATATCCTGGTCCGCCACCGCGCCGCGGTCCACGTTGTTGCTATGCACCACCGTCCCGTTGAGCCAGGCCTTGATGCCGTCGTCGCTAGCCAGGAGCAGCACGGCCTCACAATCCGCCGGGGCGATGAGGCAAGTCTTGAGATAGGCGACGCAGTTGTCCTGGTTGGGGAAGAGCACCGCGAGGCTCACCTGGTCGGTGCGCGGCACGACTTTCCAATCCACTTTTGTCCCCGGTTTCTCCGGGCCGGCCACGAGGCTGAAAACCGCTTGCGCCCCAACCAAATCCGCCTGCCGGAAAGGCCCGCAAACGAGCCAGTCCTGGATCCATGGTCCGCTGCCTTTCGGTTTGAGGCGCAGCGCCCAGGCCCGCTTGACGATGTCCGCCGCCTGGCATTTATCCAGCACCTTGACCGCCACTTCATCCCCCAGGACCGGGTTGGCCGGGGCTAATTTCTCGGCGATGCTGATGGCGGCCAGGCCCGCTTCGTTGACGAGGGCCGGGTCCGCCAGGCTGTTCAGCGCCAGTTGGAGCGCTTCGCCTTGGGGAACCTGGCCGATCTGGCCAAGCACCTGCTTCTTTTGTTCGGAGGTTTTGGCTTCCCCCATGGCCTGCTGCAACAGCGCCAGCCGCCGGGCTGAATCCGGCTCCTGGCCAGCCACTTCAATGGCGCCGCGCAAGGAGAGTGTTTTCAGGGTGGGATCGGCGCTGGCGCGGGCCAGTTCGAGCAGCGGCTTCGCCGGGGCGGCGTTGGGCCATTGCGCCAGCACGCGGACGGCTTCCCGGGCCAGTTCCAGATCCTGGCTGCGGGCGGACGCCAGGGCGGCATCCAAGGCGCCAGGCGTCGCGAGGTCGGCCAGCAGCGGCAGCGCCTGCCGGCGCTCCGGCGGGGCAAAACGATCCAGGGCCGCAATGACTTGCTGGCTGGTCCGGTTTTTATCCGGGCTGGCCTGGCAGACGGCGAAGAGCGCTTTCAGCGCCGCCTCCCGAGGGGCTTCGGCGGATGACTTGGCGGCCAGGCCAAGGAGCGGCGCCAGGGTATCCGGCATGGCCAGTTTCCGCAGGGATTCCAGAGCCGCGAGGCAAACCGCTGGCGTGCCGGTGCCGGCGTGCTCCAGGAGCACTGGGGCCGCGCCAGCATCGCCGCGTTCACCCAGGGCGAGCAACAGCTCGGCCTTTTCGGGGGGCTCGGCCACGCTGATCCGGGCCAGGAGAGCTTCCCGCACTCCGGAGCCGTGGATGCGCGCAAGGGCGCCGCGGGCGGCCTCGCGCTCGCTGGCTTCGCCCAGCGCGGCAGCCTGGGCCAGGGCGGGAATGAAGGAGGCGTCATTCAGATTGGCCATCGCCTGCCAGGCGGCGATCCGCATGGCGATTTCCGGGCTGGTGCTGGCAGTGCGCACCAGGGGCAGCGCTTCCGCGCCGAGCGCCAGGTGGGCGTCCAATACCGCCAGCTGCGCCGCCACCGGCCACCCGGTCCACTGTTCGCGGCAGGCCCGGAGCACGGCCTCGTCGCCCAGCTGGCGGACCAGCTTGAGCGCCGCCTTATGCATGGGGCGGTCCGCGCTGGCGAGAGCCCGCGTCAGCATGCGAACCCGCCGGCTGGCATCGGCCAGCACGAGTCCGCGCCAGGCGCCGGCCCGGATGTGCAGCGGAACCTCCGCATTATTCAAAGACTGATAGAGCGCCGCGGCACCGGGGCGGTCCCCTTCCGCCAAAAGACGCTCGGCGCACTGGAGCAGGGCTTCCAGCACGGATGGCTGCACCTTCGGTGGCGCCTGGCCGCGCGCGGCCGCGAGCGCGGCGGCGGCTTCCGGCCCGCCGATCCTGCCCAGGGCCGCGGCCGCGGCCGAAGCCAGCGTGTCGCCGGCCTCGGCGAGCAGCGGGATCAATAACGGAACCGCCGCCGCTTCCCGGCGCCAGCCGAGCGAATCCATCAGGCCGATCCGGATGGCGCCCGAAGTTTTGCCGAAGGCCTCGCGCAAGGCGGAGCCGGCAGCGGGGCCGGGAATGGCTTCGAGGGCATAGCGGGCCGCATGGGAGGTCTGCTCCTCCCGGAGCAGGCTGGCCAGCGCGGGCACCGCGCGGGCGGTGCCGGACATCCGCAGCTGCTGGCAGGCGGCGCATTTTTCGGCGGCGCCCGCGCCGGATTGGAGCCGGGCGATCAAGGCTGATTCATCAGCGGCCCGGAGTTGGGGCGCCAGCCAGGCGAGCAGGCCGGCCAGCAGGAGGCGGAAAATACGGGGATTATTCATGGGATTCCTATAAATCTTGGAAATCATATGCAGTTTCACGGCGGGTCACAGGCGCCAGGGCGGCCGGGGGGTGTAAGCAAGGAGCCGGTTGGCCATTGCATCGCCGGTGAAGGCGGCCTGCGCCGGGTCCCAGCGCAAATCGCGCTGCAGCGCCATCGCGATGCCGCCGATGAGGATGGAGTTCATGGTGTGGACCGCGGTTTCCGGGTGGCAGATCGTCTGGCGCCGGGTGCGGATGCATTCCAGGAAATTGCCGGAGTGGCTGTTGGCGTAATAAACCCGCGAATCCCCGGGCCGGAGCGGCTGCTTGAGGATGCTGGCGGGGTAGGAGACGATATTCGAGCGGTCCACGGCGATGCGGCCCTCCGTGCCCACAAAGCAGGCGCCGCCCTCGTTGCCCACCGGCTCGCCGGGATACCCGGCCGAATGGATCACCACCCCGTTGGCGTAGCGGTAATGCACCTGGCCGTCCTCCGGCCGCCCCGCGGCCCCGCCGGGGTGAACGGCGGCGGATTGGTCCTTGCCGGGCTCATAGGAAATTTCCACGGGCGCCAGCGGGTTGGGATTCACCGTCCACTGGATGATGTCATAATGGTGCGGGCTCCAGTTGACATCCCCGACAAAACAGCCCGATATGGCGTGGCCCGCCTCCCCGGCAAACGGCCGCCAGGGCAGCGGCCCCAGCCAGAGATCCCAATCGAACCCCGCCGGCACGGGCTGGGAGCGGCCGGAGGTCCAGCCGGTGGGGTAGAACGCCCCGGGCTGGCGGTAGGCATAGACCTCCTTGAGCTGGCCGATGCGCCCGTTGCGGACCAGCTCGCAAGCCTGGCGGAACTTGCCCCCATATTCTGAGCGCTGCTGCATGCCCGCCTGGTAGATGCGGCTGAAACGCCGGCTCACCGCCACCAGGTTCTGGCCCTCGCGGATGGTCGTGGTCACCGGTTTTTCACAATACACATCCTTGCCCGCCCGCATGGCCATCGTGGCCATGAGCGCGGCCCAGTGGTAAGGCAGCGCCAGCAGCACGGCGTCGATGTCGGTCCGCGCCAGAACCTCGCGGAAATCGTTATAGGCCTGCACCCCGTCGTAGGTGGCCTGCCCGAATTTCCGGGCGTACATCTCGTTGCACCGCTGGCGGGCCGGCTCGCGGCGCTCTTTCCGGACGTCGCACACCGCCCGCACCTGCACATCATTGCGCGCCACATAGCCGCCCGGCACATAGGTCCAGGCGCCGCCGAGCAGATGCCCGGCCCCCTGCCCGCCCAGGCCGATGAAGCCCATGGCCACGCGCTCGCTCGGCGGCAGCTGGCCGGCACGGCCCAAGGCCGCTGCGGAAACCACCTGCGGCATCGCCAGCGCTGTGGAGATCAATCCCGCCCGGCTGAGAAATTGGCGGCGGGAAAGCCCTCCCGCCTGGACTGCGAGGTGTTGATTTTGATTTTTCATGCTGCACCATCCCATCGTGTTGTTTCACTAAAGTCCTGGTTTTCCGGACCGCCTGCCGCCAGGCCGCCCAGCCACACAAAATCGGATCATTCCCCGTCCGGAATCCCTGCTCCGCCACGCCCGGTGGTGTGTAAAATCCACCGGTCACCTTGGGAAAGCCGATGGATTCAACGTCTCAAGTCCCGTTCCTTTCCGCAACCAAATTCCCAAACTCTGGAATAGTCCCAGGGCCGCCAGCGCCTTTTGGAAGGCGAGCCAACCGCCGGCGCCGGAATCGGGAATCTGCGAAAGCGTCTTTACTCTGGTCCTGGCCGGCGCTAAGCAAGAAGGGATGTCGGAAGTCACCCAAATCCTCCAGGAGATCAGGGGAGGTAACCAGCAATGCGCTGAGCAGTTGCTTTCGCTCGTTTATACTGAGCTCAAGCGGATTGCCGCCCAGAAAATGGCGGGTGAAGCACCCGGTCATACTTTGCAGCCAACCGCCTTGGTCCATGAAGCATGGCTAAGGCTGGCCGGAGAGGGCGACGCTCACTTCGAGAATCGGGCGCACTTTTACTCCGCCGCCGCAGAAGCGATGCGGCGCATCCTTGTGGACTCAGCCCGGCGGAAAAAAGCGTCCAGGCGTGGCAGCGGCGCCGGGCATGAGGAACTAAAGGAGGAGCATCTGGTGCAGGGCGTTCGATCCGAGGAACTGCTCGCGGTGGATGAGGCACTTGACCTGCTGGCCAAGGAGGAACCCGCCGCGGCGAACCTGGTCAAGCTGCGGTATTTCGCCGGGATGACCATGAATGAGGCCGCCGCCACGATGGGCATGCCGTTGCGGACTGCCGGACGCACGTGGACCTTTGCCCGGGCCTGGTTGAGACGGCAGATTGGCGGGCCGCAGGCAAAATCTGAACAAAAATAAAATTTTTGGCCGATTCCTCCCCGGTTTTTCGCATGTTACGCCGGCGGAATGCTGGAATACGCTCATATGACCCGTGAACGCGAGATTTTTCTCGAAGCTCTGGAACAGCCTTCAAACGAGGCGCGCGCAGCTTTTGTGGAGCGCGTGACCGCGGGCGATCCAGAGCTAAAGGAAGCCGTTGAGTCGCTGCTCGAGAACGACCAGCCGGACACCTTTCTCGAACAAGGACCGGCCGGGCTGCTTCGGGAAACCTTGGCAGCCAAGGGCAAGCTCACGCAGAAGGAGGGGGAGCTTGGCGACGCCATTGGACGCTACCGGCTTTTGGAAAAAATCGGCGAAGGGGGCTTCGGCGTCGTCTATCGAGCAGAGCAGAGCGAACCGGTTCGCCGCCACGTTGCCCTCAAAGTGATCAAGCTGGGCATGGACACCCGGAGCATTGTGGCCCGGTTTGAAGCGGAGCGCCAGGCACTCGCCCTGATGGACCATCCGGGCATCGCCCGGGTGTTGGATGGCGGGGCCACACTCACCGGCCGCCCCTACTTCGTGATGGAACTGGTCCGCGGCGTCCGGATTACCGATTACTGCGAAGCGCACCAGCTCCCGCTTCCGGAACGCCTGGCCTTGTTCATTCAACTCTGCCACGCCATCCAGCACGCACACCAGAAGGGCGTAATCCACCGCGACCTGAAGCCCTCGAATGTCCTGGTCACCGTCCAGGATGGAAAACCGGCGCCAAAGGTCATCGATTTTGGGATTGCCAAGGCCATCGAGGAGCCGCTCACGGAGAAAACCGTTTTAACGAACTTCCATGCGTTCATCGGAACGCCGGCTTACACCAGTCCCGAACAAGCGGAGATGACTGGAACGGATGTGGATACCCGGAGCGACCTCTATTCCCTGGGCGTTTTACTCTACGAATTGCTCACCGGGGCAACGCCCTTCAATGCGCAGGATCTGACCCAAGCCGGCCTGGATGGAATGCGGCGCATGATCAAGGAGGTCGAGCCGCCCACCCCATCAGCACGGTTGCGCCGGGTGCTCGCCGGCAAACCGGCCAGGCCGGGAACGATGCTGGTGGACCAGGATCTGGACTGGATCGTCATGAAGTGCCTGGAGAAGGATCGCAATCGCCGCTACTCGACAGCTCAGGAACTGGCCGCCGATCTCCAGCGTTATTTAGGCCAGGAACCGGTCCTGGCTCGTCCGCAGAGCACGGTCTATCGCTGGCACAAAGCCTTTCGGCGGCATCGTGCGGCCTTTGCCACGGCAACGGCCATGCTCATTACCGTGATGGCCGGCGCCACCGTCAGCGTCTGGCAGGCATGCCAGGCGAGGCAGGCGCAGCGAGCCGAGGCCCGGAGCCGCAAAAGTGAAGCATTGCTCCGCCTCAAGGCGGAACAGGAGCGGGAGCGGGCTTTGGAAAGCCAGCGGCAGGCGGAGCTTAATGAATACGTGGCCGACATCAATCTCGCCCATAAATCAATCCTGGCCGGGAACCTGGCCCGGGCGGCTGAACTCCTGGCCAAACACCGCCTGGAAGGTGTTCAACGATTTGAATGGCGATACCTGGGAAAGGCGGCGGAAGGAGACGACCACCGGATCCTGGCACAGGAGCCCTCCAGCATCCTGTCGCTGGCGAGCTCGCCGGAATGGCTGGCGGTCGGATTACAGGATGCCGTTCGAATTTACGATGCAAAAACCGGCGGTTTGGTGAAAACCCTGGCGAAGCCAGGGGCGTCGGTTGACTTGTCCACGAATGGCCTGCTGGCGACGGCCAGCAAAAGCGCCGTCCGGATCTGGCGGACTTCGGATTGGACGGAAATCCATTCCATTCCTGATCATTCCGCGCCGGTGGCATTCACGCGGGATGGACGGCTCCTGGCCGCCAACTCGTGGGAGGGAGTGTGTGTCCATAGCAGTTCGGATGGGAGGCTCGTGGCCAAAATCCCGAACAGCAAGCCCCCGTTTGCTTTCAGCCCGCAAGGCCAGGTGCTGGCCGTCGATTCCACCAAGGGAATTCAGCTATGGGATGTGGCGGCCGCAAACACGTTACGGATGCTGGAACGTTCCGAAGGAATTTTCACGAACGCCAATAGCGGGTTGTGGAACAAGAGCGCCCTGGTGTTTTCTCCGGATGGCCAGGCCGTGGTCGCCGCCCGGAACACCCTGCGGGCGGGCAGCATTTTTGCGCTTGACAGGTGGGACTCCGCAACCGGCAAGCAGGTGGGGACCCTGCCCGCTCACCGCCAAACGATTGAACACTCCGGCATGATTTCCAGTGTGGCATTTAGTCCCCAGGGACCCCTCCTCGCCTCCGGCAGCCTGGACCACTCCATCCGGTTGTGGGACATCGGCAGCGGGCAGTGCAGGGATGCGCTGCGCGGCAATTCTTCAGAGATCTGGACGCTGGCGTTCATGGCCAATGGCCAGGGCCTCATCAGTGGCGCAAAGGACGGTACGGTACGGCTGTGGCCAACGAATGCGGTGGCCAAAGAAAAATCCTATCCCGGCAATTGGACACCGCTTAAGGCTTCAAAAGATGGACGGTGCCTGGCCGCGGTCGATGACCATTTCAAGCTCGTCCTGCTCAATCTAAAAACGGGTGAACCGGAAGACCAATTGCAACTGAGTGGAATCCGGTCCGGCCCTCTGCTATTTTGGTCCCGCGCCATCAGTGAAGACCTGCGCCTGCTGGTGGAGCCCTCACCCGAAGGTGGGCTCCGTGTTTGGGATCTGCAGTCCAAAAAATCAACCGACTGGGGGAGCCAGGAGATGCACAAAGCCAGGTGGGCGGCCATGGCGCCCGACGGATCATCGTTCCTGGCGGGCGGAGGACGGGATGCCATAATTTGGTGGAATCTTCGGGATGTTTCGGCAGCCCCACTGCGAATGGAAGGCAAGGACGCTCTTTTCTCCAGAAATGGTGCGGTATTGCTCACCTTCCACGATCAATCTTTCAAGCTCTGGGATCCCCAAGCTCGCTCGCTGAAAGCGGAATTCCCGGTGGAGGCTGACTTTAGTTTTGGGACGGCACTGGCGCTCTCGGATGACGGACGCATTTTAGCTGCGGGATCCAATGCCATGCGGGAGACCGAAAACGCCATTCATTTGTGGGACACCCACAACGGAAAACACCTGGGCATCTGCAAAGGCCATACCCAGGGAGTAAGGTGGCTGGCTTTCGCGCCCGATGCTGAAACACTCGCGTCAGTCAGCGACGACAGCACCTTTTGCTTTTGGAATGTTCGCACGCAGCAGGAACTCCTCTCGATCCAGCGGCTGGCCGATCCGTTCAGGGATATCCTTTTCTCTCCGGACGGTAATTGGCTCATCGCTAAAACCATGAGTGGTCTCCAGGTGCTGGACGGATCACGAGAAGATCGGCCGCGCTGAGCGCGAGATGCTCATTTGCTTTATAAACCCAAAAATAACCGGCGTATTGAAAACCAACTTTATGAATACAAATACTATAGTGGGCGCCCTTTCCTGGGCGATTTTATCGTCAACCGCGGCAGCGGATGATTGGCCGCAATATCTTGGGCCGAACAGGAACAGCACCTCCAGCCAGAAAGGCATTTTACGCAGCTGGCCCACGAATGGGCCGGCCGTTCTCTGGACAGCTCCGGTGGGAAAAGGTTTTGGCGGGCCGGTAGTCAAAGACGGCAAGGTGTACTTGCTCGATCGGGGCGATAAGGTGGGTGATAACCTTCGTTGTTTCGACCTTTCCAACGGTAAAGAGCTCTGGAATTTCGGTTACGATGCCCCCGGCACCGTGATGTTCCCGGGCTCACGAAGCGTCCCCACTGTGGACGGCAATTGCGTCTATTCCTGCGGCCACAATGGCGACCTTTATGGCATCGATATCAACACCCATAAACCGGTCTGGCATAAGAATATTTGGACGGATTTTGGCGGCGCTCCCAACGGCGCCGCTCCGGATGGAGCTGGATTCGCCAGCAAATTCCCGATCTGGGCGATCACCCAGAATCCTTTGATTTACGGTGATTTGCTGATTGTGGCCGCACAAGCCCCCAAAGCAGGCGTGGTGGCCTGCGAGAAGCTCACCGGGAAGGTTAAATGGACCACGCCGCCGCTTGGTTATGCCGGTTATGTTAGCCCGGCCATCGTAAAAGTGGATGGAAAGGACCACGTGGTAATGGTAACGCCATCGACCAATCCGTTCCAGCGGTCGCGACCCGATGAAAATGAAAAGGGCAAGGTTGTCGGCATCGAACCGCTTACCGGGAAGATACTGTGGCAATATACGAACTGGAATTGCCACGTTTCGGTGCCGGGCGCAGTGGATGCCGGTGATAACAAAGTGCTGGTGGTGGGTGGATATGAGCTCGGGGCAACCATGATCAAGGTCGAGAAAAAGGCCGACGGCAGCTACACCGCCACCGAGCTGTTTACCACCAAGGAATTTGGCGATCAAACCAAACCGCCGGTGGCGCACAAAGGCTGCTTTTATGGCCAGTACGGAACCAATAACCGGAATGACGGCATGGTTTGCATGAACATGGATGGCCGGATCCTGTGGAAGACCAAACGTTCACCTGAATTTAATAAAGGCAGCATGATTCTAGCCGAGGGCCTGATTCTGGCCACCGACGGGACGATTACCTTGCATCTCATAGAACCCGATCCATCCGGATTCAAATCCCTGGCCTCAGCAGCGGTGCTTGGGGAAGGAGGAACAGGTTCAGAAAACGATCCTTTAGCTTCCCGGGTCGGAGGCAGAACCCAAAACTGGGCGCCGCTGGCTCTGGCCGATGGAAAGCTCTTAGTCAGAGACCAAAGCCGGTTAAAGTGTCTTAAGATTGCTCAATGATAACGGTCAAACCCATAGTGATAGTCATATAGGACAAGTAAAATTATGAATACCAATGTTTTAGTGCGTGCCTTTTCCTGGGCCATTCTGGTGTCTTCTGCGTCTGCGGAGGACTGGCCACAATGGCAAGGCCCCGACCGGAATGCCATCTCCAAGGAGACCGGCCTGCTTAAGGAATGGCCGAAAGAGGGGCCACCGCTCGCCTGGAAGAGCGCGGGACTGGGCGGTGGCGACAGCGCGCCCGCCATCGCCGCCGGGCGGATCTACGGCATGGCCAATCGCGGCGAAGACGAAGTTGTATGGGCCCTGGCGGAGAAGGATGGAAAGGAAATATGGGCCGCGCGCCTGGGACCGGCGTTCAAGCAGCGCCCGTCACAGAGCAAGGAGGGGCCATCCTGCACCCCAACAGTCGATGGTGAACGGCTTTATGTGGAAGGCCTGGCCGGCAACGTGGCTTGTTTGCAGGCCGCCGACGGCAAGATACTTTGGCAACGCAGCCTGACGGGCGATTTTGGCGGGCGCGTGCCCATGTGGAGCTACCGCGAATCACCGCTCGTGGATGGGGATAAGGTCCTCGTTACCCCTGGCTCGCAAGAGGCCACGATGGTGGCCCTCGACAAGCTGACTGGAAAGACGATTTGGAAAAGCCCGATGCCCGCCGCGGCCGGTGGCAATTCCAGCAGTCCGGCTGGCAATCCTGCCGGTCCGGGCGTTTCCGGGGGGGCGCCTGGCGGCCCCAGCGGACGCGGTGTTGGTTCGGCTGCGGAGGTCACCGGAACCAAGGATCCCGGCTTGTTCAGGAGTGAGCATTTTGGGATGCGAGCTTTCTCCACCAAAATTCCCAATGGCAACTATCTCGCGAAGCTCTACTTTGCGGAGACCTACGCCGGGATTACCGGCGCAGGCCAGCGGGTTTTCTCCTTCAATGTCCAGGGGCGCGAATTCAAGGACTTTGATATATGGGTGAAAGCCGGCGGCGCCAACCGTGCCTATATTGAGACCGTGCCCGTGGCGGTGACCAATGGTGAGTTTCGCATGGTTTTCACGGCGCAGGTCGAAAACCCGGCCATCAAGGCGCTTGAGATCCTTCCGCAGGCAGAGGCTGGAGCCAGTGCGGCCTCACCGGCCGCGGCAGTGCGGATCAATGCCGGCGTGTCCGCTCCGTTTACGGATTCGCTCGGCCAGGTGTGGCAGCCGGATACCGGTTTTGAGGGAGGGATGATGAACCCGGGAGCCGGCGGTTTCGGAGCTGGTCCGGATAGTCCTGCAACTCCACGCGGTCCCGGCGGCGGCGGCCGTGGTGGTTTTGGTGGTGGTTCCGGAGCCGCCTATGCCTCAGCCATCGCGATCGACTTTGACGGGCAGCGCCAGTATGTGCAGTTCACCGCCAAGGCCCTGATCGGAGTTGCAGCCGCCGACGGCAAGTTCCTCTGGCGCTATGACAAACCCGCCAATGGCATGGGCATCAACTGTTCCACCCCGATCTACCACAACGGCTTGGCCTTCGCCGCCTCGGCCTATGGTGCGGGTGGGGGAGCGGTTAAATTGAGCAAGGAGGCAGACGGCAGCATGAAGGCCCAAGAAGTCTATTTCTCCAAGAAAATGCAAAACCACCACGGCGGCATGATCCTCCTCGATGGCTGCCTCTATGGCGCCAACGGCGGCAACGAAGGCGGCGCCCTGGTCTGCCTGGACTTCAAGACCGGCGCCGTCCTGTGGGATGCGCGCGACAGCGGGCAACGCCGGGCGAAAGGTTCCCTGGCCTTGGCGGATGGCCGGCTTTACTATCGCCTCGAGGATGGTCCCATGGTCCTGATCGAGCCCAGCCCGAAGCAGTACATCGAGCGTGGCCGTTTCAACCAGCCCAACCGCACCGAGCTGCCAGCGTGGGCGCATCCGGTCATCGCCAACGGCAAACTATATGTGCGCGATCAGGATGTGCTGTTCTGCTACGATGTGAAAGCGAAGTAAGGCGTGTTGCACCCTTTAATTCATCAGCGCAATTATTTACGATATGATTCACACAGCCATTATCCTCGCAGGGGTTCTGCTCACCATCTCTGCCAATCTCTCACCAGCGGCCAATTCGGAAGCCAAAGCCAGCGCAAGCGGCAGCGGCGTCAGTGACTTCTTTCGCTTTACGAATGTTTGGACCATTCATCTGACCTTCAAGCCCGAGCAATGGGCAACCATGGAGCCCAAACAGGGGGCAAGACCTCAGTTTCGTCCGGGTCGTGGGGGAAGCTTCCTGCAAGGCCCGGAAGGCGGCCGCAACGGAATCGCCGCCGCCTTCGGCATCGTTTACAATTACGTCCACGCCGATCTGGAATTGGGCACGAACGTGTTCAAGGATGTGGGCGTCCGCTACAAAGGCAACGGCACCTTCCTAAGCTCGCGCGACAGCCTGAAACGATCCCTGAAAATCGACCTGAAGCAGTTTGTGAAGGGGCAGCACTTCGCCGGGATGTCCCAGATCAACCTCCACAACTCGGTGCGCGACCCCAGTTTCATGAACGAAGCGATTGCTTACCGCTTATTTCGTGATGGTGAGGTTCCCGCGCCGCGCACGGCATATGCCAAGCTATACATCACCGTTCCAGGCAAACATGATCGCCAATACTTCGGGCTTTACGACCTCGTTGAGGACGTTGGCAGCGCGTTTGTCGAGGAGTGGTTCAAAACCTCCAAAGGAGCTCTTTTGAAGCCGGTTACCGGGAATCTTTTTTCTGATCTTGGTGATGATTGGAAAAGCTATAACCAGACGTATGACCCCAAAGGAGAACTCTCCGCGGAACAAAAGCAGCGGATCATTGAATTCTGCAAGTTTGCGAGCAGCGCCGATGATGCCCTATTCGCATCGAAAATCGCGGAATACCTCGAACTCGATAATTGTGTGCGCTACCTGGCGGCCACCGTGTGGCTGAGTGACCTTGATGGCATCCTGGGGCCGGGCCAGAACTACTATCTCTATCTGCACCCGAAGACGCAGAAACTCTCGTTCATTCCGTGGGATCAGGACCAGGCCTTCGGCCAGTTTCCACGCGGGACCGAGGAAGCGCGGGAAAATCTCAGCATCCAGAGGCCATGGTCTGGCGAGAACCGCTTCCTGGCGAGGGTTTTCAAGGTTGATGCGTTCAAGAAAGCCTACCTGCAACGGCTCAACGAATTCAGCCACGGCATTTTTCAACCGGAGCGCATCCACAAGCAGGTGGATGAATTGGCGAATATTTTACGCGCGCCGCTGCAGGAGGAGTCCCCGGAGAAGCTGGCTGAAATGAACAAAGCCGCGTCCGGTCAAAAGGTTTCGATTTCGATGGGTCCGGGCTTTTCGGGTCCCATTTTGACAAGGCCAATCAAGCCCTTTGTCGAAGCCCGCTCAAAGTCCGTTAAAGATCAACTGGCCGGAAAGTCGGAGGGACAAGCGATCAATCCCGGCTTCGGACGGCCGCGTTAGCGGACTGCCCCGCAGGGCGGTGCGCCAGAGCGGCCGGAAAGCAATTTCCGGCCGCTTTTTGGTGGTCCCGCTCCTTCCACCACTGCCCGCACCGCCGGCTAATCGACCGGCGCCGGCGCTCCTGGCCAGGCCCAGGCAAGGGGAGCGGCCGTTATTGCTGGCTCTGAAAAGGGTGCGCCGCACGGTATTCCGAAGGCGGCATCCGCATCTGGTGCGTAAACACCCGTGTGAAATAAAGCGGGTTCTCATAGCCGGCCGCTTCGGCGACCTCCTTGACGCTCAACCGCGTGCTGGCCAGGAGATGGCGGGCCTGGTTCAGCCGGCGGTTCAGCATGTAATTGAACGGCGTGAGGCTGAACAACCGGTGGAAGCGCCGATGAAAGTAGTTTGGCGCCAGACCGGCGACCGCTGCCACCCGCTCCAGGGATGGATTGTCCCGGTAATGCTGATGCATGAAATCGAGGGCCGGCTTGAGCCGGAGGAATTCCGGGTGGAACTCCCGCAGCATTTCCGGCTGCAAAGTCTCCAGCAGGCGGGCGCACAGGGTCAGCAAAAAACCATGGAGGCGGCATTCCATGGCCGGGGTGGCGTCCGTGCGCGGCAGATTGCGCTCGCAAAACGGGTGGTCGAAACCGTTGCAGATATCCTGCTCCAGGGCCGCCGGCCATCCCACCTGCTCCAGCGGGAAACACAGCACGGGGACCACGCGGTCGAGCAAATAGCCCAAGTAAAGGGACTCCGGCACGAAATGAAGCCAGTGCATCTCCATCGCCGTGGCGCAAGCCTGCCGCCGCAGCCGGAAGCCGGAGACAAAATACACTCCGCCAGGCTTGATCGGGAAACGGCCCGAGTCCGTTTCCAGGCAGGCCTCGCCGCTGACGGGACGATAGATCTTAAAGCATTGATCGATGCTGCTGGCGTCTTTGCTCCAGCGCGGATCGCACCGGAAAAGCCCACCGCCAAGCAGTATGATATGCAGGTCATCGATCACGGCACAGCGCAATAATAAAGGGCAAGGTTAAGATTGTCCATAAAAACGTCAAGATCGTTCATAGACGCGGATTGGTTTTGAGTTATAATGGGCGCGGACCCGGGGAGGAATGGGATGTTGAGCTTTTGAAAGGCTTTGGTTCGAGCTGGGCATTGGGGGCTTCCAGAGCGCTTGAACGAAGGTGTTTTTGAAAACAACCCGTCCGTACCCCTGAAGCAGAACGATACGACTCCGATTATGAAAACCCTCCAAAGCATAGCGTGTTCCATGGCACTATTGTGCCTCCCCGCCTTCCCCACGAAGGCGGCAACCCTCACCAACTGGGCCCGCGCCGGCATGGCGGCCCAGTCAACCGACTACGGCGGCACGGTCAAGGCCAGCCGGGCCATCGACGGCAATACGGCCGGCTCCTGGGGAGACGCCTCCACCAGCCACACGGCCGATAACGACCCGGCCCCGTGGCTGCAAGTGGATTTGAATGGGCTCAAACCCATCGGCCACCTCCACCTCTGGTTCCGCGAGGACTGCTGCTTCGCCCGCAACGAGAACCTGCGCATCGTGATTTTCGACACCACGAACACAACCAGCCGGACCGTGTTGTGGGAGACGAACAACCAGGCTTGGGCGGCCGGGATGATGCCGCGCGACATTGGCTTCAATGTCACCCCGGCGATCTCCGGGGGGGTGGTTTACGTGGAACACCTGCCGGACCAGACGAGCGACAACTACATCAGCCTCACCGAGGTGGAAGTGTTCAACCAGGCGCTGGCGCCCAAGGCCAACTACGCGCTGCAGGATAACGGCGGCAGCGCGGCATCCAGCTCGGTCTATAACGGTGACGCCACACTCTATGGCCCGCAGCAGGCGATCGACGGCAACCACCTTGGCTGGTCGTCAACGAGCCCGTGGGGCTACTCCGCGCCCGACAGCACCGCCGGGGTGGACCCACTGCCCTGGTGGCAGGTCGATCTGCAGTCGCCGCAAACGGTTGGCAGCATTGTCCTCTGGCCGCGGCGCGACACCACCTACGCCCGGTTCCTGAATCTGCAGCTGACCGTGGCCGATGCCAGCAGCAAGGTGCTTTACCAGCAGTTGCTCGCGGTCCAGCCCAGCGGCCCGAAATTTGTGGTGAACCTCGTCCCGCCCGTGGCCAGCGCGAAAACCGTGCGGGTGGAAACCACCGCCAGCACTCCCGACGCCTTCCTGAATCTGCCGGAGGTCGAGGTGTTCGCGCCCTTTTCGCCAGCCCCAGCGATCACCTTTGCGACCAACCTCGAGCCCGTCAGCGTCCAGCAGAATCGGCCGGTGACCCTCGGCCCAGTGGCGGCCACGGTTGATGGCGGCATCCGGCCGGAAGACCTCAGTTTCCGTTGGTACCGCAACGGGACGGAGATCCCCAATGCCGCCGGAAGCTGGCTGAGCACCTACACCCTGCCCAACCTGGCGGCGTTGAGCAACAGCGGGGACAAATATAAAGTGCAGGCCTCGGTCTCCGGACAGGGCGTCTTTTCGGCCGAAGTGGCGTTGACCGTGACGAGCGACATCACTCCGCCGACGATTGTGAGCAACCAGGTGCAGGTCACGGACCAAATCCGCGTGGCCGTGGCGTTCAGTGAAACAGTTGATCCCGCGACCGCCACTAATCTGAGCAATTTCACGCTGTCAGGCGGCCCGACGGTGGGCAGCCTCACGCTGGGCGCGGACGGCCAAACCGTCTCGTTCATCGTTCAGAACGTGCTCCTGGGCGATAACATCGCCCTGACGGTCAGCGGCGTAAAGGATCTGGCTGGCAACGCGATCGTGGCCACGAACCTCAACGCCGCCATTCCGCAAACGCCCATCAACTACGCGCGGGGCGGCGCCGCCACGCAAAATTCCAGCTATAACGCCGGCACACCGGCCAGCCGGGCCATCGACGGCAACACCGCCGGCAACTGGGGCGCCGGATCCATTGCCTGCACCGCCAACGGCGAACTGGGCTGGTGGGAAGTGGACCTGAAATCCACCCAGACGATCGGCTCGGTCAGCGTCTGGTGGCGCACCGACTGCTGCGGCACCCGCAACGAGCATGTGGACCTGGTGGTTTATGACACCGCCGATCCGAACACCCGCCAGGAATTGCTGCGCCTCCCGCTGACTGGCGCCGATGTCCCGCCAAACCCAACGGTGTTCAAAATGGAGAGCGGGCAGCTTGGCCGGGTGGTCCGGCTGGAACATACGGCGGATACGGACACCAGCGACGTCAACAACGTGCAGATGTGCCTGGCTGAAGTGCAGATATTCCCGCCCCCCAGCGGTTTGGTGGTGACGCCGGATCCCAGCAGCTGGAACGTCTATGCCGGGGACCGCATTTTCCTGCGCTCCGGATCGGGCGGCCAAACGCCGATCGCCACCCAGTGGCAGCACAACGGAGTGGTCATCCCCGGCGCCACCGCGGCGGAGCTGGCCATCACGAACATCACCGCCGCCCAGGCGGGCACGTATGTCTTCACAGCCAGCAACGCGGTCCGCGTGCGTTACAGCCAGCCAGCCACCGTGGTGGTCAATCCGCGCCCACCCCTGGCCAGCAGCCTGGCGGCGCGGTATCTCTTCACCGCGGACGGCGGGACCAATGTCCTGGACAACGCCCCCCTCGGGCCAGCCAGGACCGCCGCCCATGACGGCCTGAACTCGGGCGCGACCTGGGTAGCTGCCATGGCCGATGCCAATAATGTGACCCGCACCGGGGTGCTCCAGTTTGACGGCACAGTGGGCAACCAGGTCGCGATCCAGCCCCAGGCGGATCTCAACAGCCCGGTGGGCACGATCGCGTTCTGGATCAACACCGCGCCCCCCGACGCCGGCAAAGCGGGCCTCTTCGATCGCCGCGGCGGCACCAATAGCTGGGGCGACGTGCTGGTCCTGCATCTCAACTCGGCGGATTCGCCGAATCGCGTGCCCGACACCATCTTCAACCAGGCCTACCCGAGCGGACTCAATGTGGGCGGCGTCACCCCGGTGGATGACAGCAAATGGCACCACATCGCCTACGTCTATACCTGGAAGCCTTTCGGCATGGTGTCCTTCTACATTGACGGGAAGCTGGACGCCGAGCTGACCCATGGCGACCCGGGCGCCTGGCCGCTGGACCGGCAGCTCGAGTTCGGCCAGTCCCACGACAGCTATTGGCCTCCTTATACCGGCTACATGGATGACATCCACATCTTCAACCGCACGCTGAACGCGGCGGAAATTGCCCAGTTGATGGCCAGCGGTGTCCCGCCCGCGCCGCCGGCGCTGGCAATCAGCCTCGCGGGCAACAACGTGACCCTCAGTTGGACGGGCGCCAATTATGTCCTCCAGCAAAACGACAATCTGGCGAATCCAACCGCCTGGGCGAACGTAACAGGGGGCGGTGTGAGCCCGGTGACCGTGGCCCGGCCGGCCAGCGGCAGCAACTTCTACCGGCTGAAACAATAATAGCGCATAGTTTCGATGGAGCGGGTGGAACATCCGCCCCCGCAAGCGCAGCGAGCCAGAGCGGCTGGAAAGCAATTTCCGGCCGCTTTTCATTGGCTGGGCCGTTCCTTCCATCCACCGCCCACCCCGCCCCGCTAATCCGCCGGGTTTGGCGCATTTACCCGGGCCAGAGCCGCCTGGGCGGCGACGTTGGATGGAGCCAGCTGCAGCGCCTGCTGGAATTGCTCGCGGGCTTCGGCGCGGTGGCGGAGTTTTTCATGCGCAAGCCCCAGCTCCAAATGGGCTTCGGCCTGGTTTGGGCGGAGCTGGACCACAGCCTCGAGCTGGGGGATGGCTTGTCCGGCCTGGCCCTGGCGGATCAGCTCCCGGCTCAGGTTCAGGCGCGCCGCCAGGAAATCCGGCTTGGCGTCCACCGCCTGGGCATAATGCCGGATGGCTTCCGCGCCGCGCCCCAGGGCCGCCAAGGCCAGGCCGAGGTTGTGGTGGGCCGTGGCGTTGGTGGGGCTGACTTGGAGCGCGAGCTCATATTTTTCCAGAGCTTCCGGGAACTTCTGCTGGCCCGCCAGGCCCAGGCCCCAATTGATATAGGCATGGACGGACTCGGGATTCGCCGCGATGGCACGGGCATATTGCTGAAAGGCTTGCGCATGCCGGCCCTGGCCCGCCAGGGCCAGGCCGAGGCCATTCATGGCCTCGGCCATGAAGGGGCTGAGGGCGAGGGCCTTTTCGAAATGCGCCTGGGCTTCGGCGCTCCGGCCATCCCAGTCGAGCAGGTTGCCCAAATGGTACCAGGCGTTGCCATACTGTGGCATGAGCCTGGCCACCTGCTGCCATGCCTCGAGGGCGGCGGCGCGTTCGCCGGCCGCCTCCAGATGCTGGCCCAGGTTTTTGAGCAAGACCCAATCGTCCGGGCGGGCGCGCACCGCTTCCCGAATCCCGGCAATCGCCTGGCGCAGCGCCGTCTCCTGGATGGCCGGCTGCTGCTCCGCCAGTTTCCGCCGCCACCATTGGCCGCGCTCCGCATGGTCCAGCTGCAGGGTGCAAGGCTCCGTTTGGTGGCGGCGGTGGATCTCGGAGAGGATCTGGTGGTCGTTCCACCGGGAATAGGAGAGCCGCCGGGCGCAGGCTTCCGCGGAAAGCCAGGGATGCCGGGCCCGGGCCTGCTGGACGGACGCCGGCAGCAGCTCCGCGACCTGCCGCGCGATGGCCTCCGCCAAAGCATGGGCGCCGGCGAAGTTGAAGTGCACGTGCTCCCAAAAGAAGTTCAGGCCCGGAAGGCCGTCCGGGCTTTGCCGGGCCAATTCCGCTTCCGCATCCACCAGGACCACGCCCCCGGCCGCGCGGTTGCCGGCCAGGGCCCGGACGATTTCGTTGTTCGGCGTGTCGGAGCGGAACCGCAGGGTGTCCTCATCGCGCGCCCGGGCAAAGGCCTGCCGCGCGGCGGCGCCTTCACCCAGCGCCAGCAGGCACCGGCCCAGGCGGTATTGCAGGGCGGCGAACGAGGCGTCGATCTCCGCCGCCTGCCGGTAAAGCCCGAGGGCCTCGGCCCGCCGGCCCGCCGTTTCCTGGGCCACGCCCCGATTGTAAATCCCCTCCCATTCGCTGAGCTGCCGGGGAGCCAGGCCGGGGCGGTGCCGGGAGCCGAACGGCGCGCAATCCTTGAGGTTGCTGGCGACCGTGCAGGCCACCACCCGGGCGCCCGCAGCGCGGCCCAGGCCGGTGATCTCGGTGAGGTTTTGCCGATAGTGTTCCCGGACCCGTGCCAGCCGCGGATCGTCGGCGCGAAGCTGATGCTCAAGGAACATCTTCAGCCCGCCCCAGGCGCGGGGCAGCGGGCGCCCGCCGGAGATCCCCCGGCCCAACGCTTCAACCCACTGGCCGACTCTGGTCTGGCCCAGCGCCAGCTTGAGCCGGATGAACGCAAGACGCGGAACCGCGGCGCCGAAAATCGTTCCCGCGCCAAACGGGCCAATCACCTCGTTGTTGCCCATATAAACGACCCACACATCGCCCTGGCGCGGGGCGCAGCTGCGGGCGATCTCCCGCACGGCGTGCGAGTTGATGGCGGTCATGGCGGCATTGACCACTTCGAACGCGACGCCGGGATGCTGGTCCTCCAGCATCACCTGCAGCAGGCGGGCCGGGCCAAAATCCGGGTTGGGGTCGCCCATGGCGGCCGATTCGCCAAACACAAAAATCCGGCAGGTTTGCGGCGGTTTCCGTGCCGCCAGGCGGAGCGGCTGGGGGGTGCGCGCCAGGTGGGGGGGGAAGAAACGATAGCCAAAGCGCGCATTTTCGATCAGCACTTCCTGGCCGCGCGTCCCGTTTTCCAGCAAAAAACCGGCCGGCCAGCCATAGCCGCCGAGGCGCAGGCCGATTTCCGCCAGAGCGAGCAGGATCAGCGGCAGCACCACTGCCCCCAGCCGAAACCACCGCGCGCGCGTCCCGGAAACCGGCCCCGGCTCCGGGGCGCCGGTGGGGCGTGTCCGCGGTGTCACTTTTCGCGACTTCATGGCCCCACTGTAGCAAGATCCCCCCGCGCTGGCGAGCCAGTTGGTCGAGCCGACTGAAAACGGGACGGCAGCGCGCTGGTTGCGCAGGGCTTTCAACCGCCGCTTTGCCCCAGCCGCCCTGCTTTTCCCCAAGGCACAAAGGGTAAAAGAGCATTTCGGCCGTTTTTTCTGGTTGCCTTGGCACCGGTAACAGCTAAGACTAAACGCGGATGCTTGCAGCGGTAAATTGTTTCGTGATGCTTTATTCGATGGGGCCCCGGCTCCAGATAAGGTCTCCCTGGCCATTTTGCTGCTGCAGAACCAAAACCTACAAATCCTGGAATCCCAGGACGGAACAACAAGAAAGGCCAAACTGATGAAAAACCTCACATCCATGGCAGGCTTGGCGGCACTTTTGTGCCTCTCCGCCATGTCCGCGAAGGCGGCCACGCTCACCAATTGGGCGCGCGCCGGCATCGCGACCGAATCAACCACATATAACACGCAAGGCGAAGCCAGCCGGGCCATCGACGGCAACACCCTGGGCGGATGGAGCGACGCCACGACCTCGCACACCGCGGACAGCGAGAACAACGCGACCAGCAATCCCTGGTGGCAGGTGGATCTGCAGGAGGCCAAACCGATCAGCCATCTGCATCTCTGGTTCCGCGAGGATTGCTGCTTCGTCCGCAACGACAACCTGCGCATCGTGATTTTCGACTCCACGAACACCGTGACCCGGAAGGTGCTGTGGGAGACCAACAATGTGGAGATGAATGGCTCGGTATTCCGCGACATTGGGTACGATGTGAAACCGGCGGTCAACGGGCGGGTGGTTTACGTCGAGCATTTGCCCGATCAAGCGGGCACCGGGCAAAACTTCATTTCCATCACGGAAATGGAAGTATTCAACCAGCTATTGACCACCCCCACCAATTATGCGCTCCAAGGCACCGCAACCTCGAGCTCCTGCTATGTGAGCGATTGCACCTGGTATGGCCCGCAGCAGGCCATTGACGGCAACCACCACGGATGGACCTCGGTGGCCGGTTATGCCTACGCCTACTCCGCCCCGGATAACACCGCCGGCGTGGATCCCCTGCCCTGGTGGCAGCTCGATTTGCCAGCCGCTAAAACCGTGGGCAGCATTGTTCTCTGGGGGCGCCATGACCGCACCTATGCGCGGTACCAGAATATCCGCCTGACGGTCACCGACCAGAACAACGCCAAGCTTTATGAACAAGTTCTGTTTCCCAATCTGCCGAGCGGCCAGAAATTCGTCCTGAATTTTGTCCCGGCGCTGGTGAATGCCAAGGTCGTGAAGATCGAAACCACGGATGCCACGCCCGACAAGTTCCTGAACCTGCCGGAAGTGGAAGTGTTTGCACCGCTGGCGGCTGCCCCGGCCATCACCTTCACCACGAACCCGCAATCGATCACCGTCAACGAGAACCTGGTGGCGACGATCGGGCCGGTGTTGGCGGCGGTGGACGGCGGCATCCGGCCGGAAGACATCAGCTACCGCTGGTACCGCAACGGCGTCGCAATCCCCGGCATGGCTGGCAATTGGATCAAATCCTATACGCTCCCGAACCGGGTCACCCCGGCCAACAACGGGGATAAATACAAGGTGGAAGCCTCGGTTTCAGGGTTCAGCGCATTCTCTGCCGAAGCCACCCTGACGGTTACGACCGACACGCTGGCGCCCGTGCTCAAGGCCGCTGATGGGGACAAAACCTTTACCAAGGTGCGCGTGTGGTTTTCCGAGCCGCTGGATACTGCCTCCGCCCAAACCGCCGCCAACTACCAGCTATCCGGTGGCGTGACCGTCACCTCCGCCAAGCTCCAGGCGCCCGCCGGCAGCACGGGGGATAATATCGTGGATCTGGTGACCTCCGCGCAGACGCCGGGACAGACTTACACCCTCACGGTGACCGGGGTGAAGGACCAGAGTTCGGCGGGCAACCTGGTGGCCGCCGGCAGCACGGTGCAGTTCACAGCCTGGTCTTTGCTGACAGGTTACCTTCAGTTTGAGCATTACGACAATCTCGCGGGCGCAGCGGACACGGACATTACGGCCGCCCTGGCCGATCCCCGCGTGGTGGCCGTCAACCCCACCACCGTTGGATTCGTTTCAGGCAGTTTCAATACGCGGAGCGTGTTCCCGGATGACAGCCATGAAACTTACCTGGCGCGGGTCAGCGGTTTCATCACGCCCAAGGAGACCGCCGACTACTACTTTTTCCTGCGCTCGGACGACGCCTCGCGCCTCTATCTCAGCGCCAATGAAACGGCGCCGGATCCCGCCACCGACACCCCCATCGCCAAAGAGGGGGCCTGCTGCCGAGCCTTCCAGGAACCCGGCGATGCCGCCACCACGGCGGAACCCATCCACTTGATCGCGGGCAAACGCTACGCCGTGCTCGCGCTGCTCAAGGAAGGTGGCGGCGGCGATTGGATGATGGTTGGTTGGAGGAAAGCCGACGATACGACGGCCGCAGCCAGTCTGCCGAATCTGCCCGGGGAGTTCCTTTCGGCCTATGTCAACCCGAACACCGATGTGCGGTTGGTGAAACAGCCGACGGACCAATCCGGAAGCCTGCCTTCCGCTGGCATCGAAATCCTCGCGAAAGATTTCAACACGGACGATGGCGGTTTCACCGTTGAAGACACCGACCCGGCGCCGCCTGGCCCCTGGACCTACAATAGCACCGACGGCAACTGGGCGGCGGAGGGCAGCGTGGATGGCTGCGGCGGCCCTTACAACAGCAGACTGACCAGCACCGCCTACAAGCTCACCCAGGATGGGGTCGTTTCCCTGGAGTTCAACCACCGTTATTCGTTTGAAAGCGGCCTCTACGATGCCGGCTTGGTCCGGGTCAGCGTCAACGGCGGAACCTTCACCCTGGTGCCGGCGGAGAACTTCACCGTCAACGGCTATGCGGTCGGGGCTATCGTCGGCAACGGCATTGCGAACGGCCAGCGCGGATTCAACGCGGATTCCCCAGGCTACGCGTCCGGGCAGTTCATCACCAGCAAGGCGACGCTGGGGACATTCAAGAAGGACGACATCCTCCAGGTCCAGTTTGTGGGAGCCTGGGATGAATGCAGCTCCGGCTCACACCCGAACTGGATCATCGACAGCATGAAGCTGCAACTCATCCCCATGATCATCCAGGATTTCGTGAAGAATGACGGCGGTTTCACCGTGACGAACACCACCCCGGCGCCTCCGGGACCGTGGGCTTACAACTCCACCAACGGCCTGTGGGTGGCGGACGGCGGCGCGGATGGCTGCGGCGGCCCCTTCAACAGCAAGCTGAACAGCCCGGCCTACACGGTTCCGCAGGCTGACGAAGTCACCCTCAGCTTCACCCATCGCTATGCGTTCGAGGCCGATTATTATGACGGTGGCCAGATCCGCATCAGTGTCAATGGTGGTCCCTTCACGGCCATCCCGGCCGAAAACTTCACCGCCAATGGCTACCAGGCCAGCGTGATCGTCGGGAATGGCATTCTGAAGGGGGAAAGAGCCTTTAACGGCACTTCCGCTGGCTACAGCACGGGCGCGTTCATCACCAGTTCGGCCGTGCTCGGGACGTTCAACAAGAACGATACGATCGCCGTGCAGTTCCTGGCCGCCTGGGATGAATGTTCGGTCCAGGCGCGCCCGGGCTGGGTGATCAAGCAGGTGCAGCTGGCCTTCGGCAAGGCGGCGAAGTCCTCCACGTTCACCGCTGAGGCCACGGCATTCATGCACGGGGATGCGGTTCCCTTGGCTTACCAGTGGCAGCGGAATGACGGCACGGGTTTCGTGAACATCCCCAACGCCACCGGGGCAGCCTTCAGCCTCTACCCCACCGCGGCGGATTTCAACGCGCAATTCCGGGTGGTCGTGAGCGTCGTTGGCAAGTCGTTGAACAGCGACGTCGTGAAGCTGACCCAGGGAGTGGTGGTCACGCCTCCGGAACTGGCCATCCAGGCCGCGGCTGGCAAAGTCACCATCACGTTCACCGGAACCCTGCAGTCCGCGGCCACCGTGAACGGGACATACCAGAACGTGCAGGGGGCGGCCAGCCCTTACTCGGTTACCAATTCGGCGGGAGCGATGTTCTTCCGCAGCGCCAAGTAACCTGCGGGCTGACAAAGGCGGCGGCCCTTGAACGGCAGCCGCCCTTCAATTCACGGCCGGGAAGACCCACTTCCCGGCCGTTTTTGCGTACCCATGGGAGACGGGGAACAATCTGCGCCGGACGTTAAATCCGGGATTGTCCTGATGAATAGCATCACCTAAGCTCATGGAATTGACGGAATAATCATGCGCTGACGTCTGGCGTCCGGGAGCGGCTCTCCCCGCCAGGGGATTGGCGCGCAACGTGCTGGATCAGTATGATGCCATGGAATAAAGCTTCGCAACCGTGCCGCCGGCCGCATCCTTTTTGCCGGTCCGGCGGCCAGCCTCACCAGTCCGGCCACCCTGGCCGGCCCGGCCATCCCCGGCGGCCGGCCTGGGGGAGGCTGGTTTTGGCGCTTGGGATGGCAGTGGCGAGCCTGGGGACGGCGCTGGCGCAGGTGCCCCAGCTGATCAGCTACCAGGGGCGCATCACGGTGGACGGCACCAATTTCCACGGCTCCGGGCTGTTCAAATTTGCGCTGGTGGGCGCCAATGGGGCGGCGCCGGCCACTTACTGGAGCAATGACGGCGCCAGCCGGGATGGGAATCCCCCGGCGGCGGCCGTGGCCTTGAAGGTGGATCGAGGCCTCTACTCCGTGCTGCTCGGGGATGCCACGCTGGCCAACATGCAGCCGATCCCGGCTGCGGCTTTCACCAACCCCTCCGTCTGGCTGCGGATCTGGTTCAACGACGGCACGCTGGGCTTCAGCCAGCTGGTTCCGGACCAGCGCGTCGCGGCGGTGGGCTACGCCATGATCGCCGGCCTGGCCGCTTCCGTGCCCGATGGCGCCATCACCTCCGCGAAGCTGGCGGAGGGCGCCGTGGGCGCCAGCAAGCTGGCTGCCGGGGCGGTGGGCGCCGCACAACTGGCCGCGGGCGCGGTGGGAACGGCGCAGCTCGCCGAGAGCGCGGTGACCGGGGCCAAGCTCGCCAGCGGGGCGGTGGGACCCGCTCAACTGGCGCGGCGGTATGATGCGGGCCGCCTGGATACTGGCACCTTGAACGTGGCCATGGCTGATGATGGCGCCTGCGATATCAATATCGCATACCATACGATCTTCGCCTCGGCCCCTATTTTGACCTATGGCGTGGAATCCGGCGCTGCGAGCGACGCGATCCCGCAGATCGCCCTGGCGGCCAAGACGCAAACCAATTTCAGCCTGCACCTCAGCCAGGTTCAACCCACCCATTCCACGGTCTATGATCGCGCTTCCACGATCACCCTGGATACCGGCCGCGACTATGGGCTCCACAGCTCCCTCGCCCAGGTAAATGGGCGTGCAGCCGCCGGTTTTTATGACCGCAAGAACCAAGCCCTTTACTATATCCAAGCCATTGATGAACCGGATGCCCGTTGGAAAACTCCCGTGTTGCTGGACGCCGGTCCCGCCGCCGATATGGCGCCCGCGCTGGCGATCATGGATGGCCGGCCAGCCATGGCCTATTGGATCGCCGATGACAGCGGCAATACCGCCCTGAAATATGTGCGGGCTTTGGATGCGGACGGGGATAGCTGGGGCCAGCCGCTCCCGCTGGCCAGCAGCAATGTGGGCTCGTTTTTCAGTTTGCAGGTGGTGGCCGGAAACCCGGCCATCGCGTTCCTTACCCAGAATGACCGGCATTTAAAGTTGATCCGCGCCCAAAATTCCGCCGGTTCGGCCTGGGGGGCACAGGTGGATGTGGATAACAGCCGTGCCTGCCAGTATCCCAGCTTGTGCGTGGTGGATAACAATCCCGCCATCGCCTACTTCGATCGGGATGAAACCGCTTTACGCTTCATCCGCGCCAACGACGCTTCGGGAACGGTTTGGGGCTCCTCTGCGGTCCTGGACAGCGGTCAGCCGCTCAACGCGGCGCGCGGCATCTGGGCCAGCGCCGTCAAAACCCATTACGCCGGCCTGTTCGCGTCCCTGGCCATCATCGATGGTTACCCGGCTATAGCCTATCAAACCCAGCCGATACATTACAGCACCAACGCTTCGGAAGTCCGTTACCTGCGCGCTTTGAATGCTTCCGGCACGAGCTGGCCGCCGTTTCCCAAATTGCCGATGCGCGGCTGGCCGGTTCAAACTTCCTCAATCCACCTTGAATACATGGGGCAGAATGTCCGGCTCCAGGAATTGGGTGGCAAGGCCTACCTCACTTTCCGGTATTTCGGTTATGCTCATGCTAGCGACCAGAATCCCAGTGAATTGGCGGTATGCCGCGGCAGCCTGGATGCCAATGGCTTAAACTGGTGGTCTTCAGCGCAGCGAATTTTCAACGGAAACGCCACGGATTTCTGGGTCGTCCCGGCTGGATCCGCAGCGGGTTTCATGGGCTGCAGCTTTTACCAGGATGGCCGGTTGCGCCTGACACTCTGTGCGGATGCCAGCGGGATTTCATGGGCTTCCCAGCCCACCATTGTCCCCGTGCCTCAGCTCGATCTCACCGGGCTGCTGGGCCAGGTGAAGCTGAACGATGGCACCCCTTTGGTGCTGTTCCACGACCCCGCCAAGGGCGACCTGAAAAGCATCAAGGCCGCCAACGCCCAGGGCACGCAGTGGAGCGCCACCACCCAGACCGTGGATTCCGGGGGCGACGCCGGGCTCCATACGGCCATGGTTCCGCTCAAGGAGACCATCGCCCTGGCCTATCGCGATGAGTACAACCGGACTTTGAAGCTGGCCTTGCTGCGGGACGGGCGCTGGGGCAACCCCGTGGCGCTGGCCCCCAAGGAAAATTTGGATTGGCCTTCCCTGGCGGCGGTGGATGGCACGCCCGGCCTGGCGGCGGTGGCCAGCGGCGCCAGCCTGGTATTTGCCCGGGCCTTGTCGGAAAACGCGGGCGCCTGGCAGAAATTCATCGTCCTGGATGCCAATGTCACTTCCAATGCCGCCCCTTCCCTGGCCGTGGTCAACGGCAATCCCGCCATCGCTTATGCGGGCGCGCGCCTCTCCTATGTGCGGGCCTCGGATGCGGATGGCATCGCCTGGCCAACCCCCGTGGCCATCGGCAGCCAGCCCGCCGGCCACCCCTCGCTGGCGGAGGTCAACGGCCGGCCCGCCATCGCTTATTACGATGGCGGCCTTTATTATGTCCGCGCCAAAGATGCAGCCGGCACGGCGTGGCAAACGCCGGTCAAGGTGGATGTCACGGCCAAAGCCGGCGAGTTCGCATCCCTGAAAGTCATCAATGGCTGGCCGGCCATGGCCTATTACGACCGCAGCAACGGCAACTTGAAATTTGTGCGGGCCGCCGACCCGGAGGGGGCCACCTGGTCCACCCCGTTGACCGTGGACAGCGCTGGAGATGTGGGCCTTTATGCCTGCCTGGTGGAGACGGAGGCCAACCCCGCCATCAGCTATTGGGCCGCCGGGCCCACGCCGGGATTCAAAGTGGTCCGGGCGGCCAGCCGCGACGGAACCAGCTGGGGCACTCCGGCGATGGTGGATCAAGGGGGCACGGTGGGCGAATTCGGCTCGCTGGTTTACGACGGCGCCCAGCTGCTGGCGGCCTACTACGACCGCTCGAATGGATCGCTCAAAGCGGCGCGCGAGGGGTGGACCACTGAAACGGTGGATGGCGGCGCCATGGTGGGCCAGTATTTGTCCGCCGCGGTGCTGGGCGGCTATGCCTGCGTGAGCTACTATGACCGGGACCATGGCAGCCTGAAATTCAACCGGGCCGCCAGCGCCAGCGCCGCCAGCTGGGGCGCCCCCCGCACCCTGGATGACACGGGCAATGTGGGCCTCTATTCCTCCCTCGCCGAGGTGAATGGCGCCCCGGCGGTGGCCTATTATGACGCCACCCTGGAAAACCTGAAGTTCACCCGCGCCACCGGGGCGGCGGGCGGCGCCTGGAGCCCGCCGGTGGTGGTGGATGCCACCAACAACGTGGGGCCTTATGCCTCCCTGGCGGCGGTCAACGGCCGGCCGGCGATCGCCTACTATGATGTCACCCTGGGCGACCTGAAATATGTGCGCGCCAATGACGCCAATGGCGCCGCCTGGGGAACTCCGGTGACCCCCGATCCCGGTGATGTGGGCCAGGATGTGGGCAAATTCGCCTCCCTGGCGGTGGTCAACGGCCGGCCGGCGATCGCCTATTACGACGCCAGATTCAGCGAATTGAAATATATCCGGGCCAACGATGCCGAGGGCGCCGCCTGGGGAGATTTCACCGCCCTCGACAAACCGGATGACGTGGGGCTCTACATCACTTTGAAAGTCATCAATGGCAAGCCGGCCATCGTTTACTACAACCAGACCCAGGGGGATTTGAAAATGATCCGCGCCCGGGATGCCGATGGCCGGAGCTGGAACCCCCCGGTGACCCTCCAGGCGGACGGGGATTCCGGCCGCTACGCGGTGCTGGGGGAACTCAACGGCAATCCCTCGGTGACCTATTGGGACAACACCAATGGCCGGATCAAGAATTACTATCCATTCAAGCCGTTCCAGCTCAACTGGTTCGCGATCGAGCCGTAAACGCCGCCCGGCTTCATCCCTCATCCTGATATGTTCAAGGGTTTGATCTCAAGCGCGCTGGCGGCCGCGGCCGGCTGCGGCCTGGGCGTGGCCGCCGCCACCGCCGGCGATCCGCGCGTGGCCAGCCCGGCCGGGACGCTCGATGCGGGCGGCGGTCTCCAGGCGGGAGCCAGGTATGGGAATTGGGGCAGCCTGGGCGGCGTGGCGGGGGTGTCCTCCGCGCGGGAGCAGGGCTGGAAAATCGAGTCCGGCTATCCGGCCCAAATCGATTGGGCGGGGCCGTGGCTGACGCCCGACGGGGACTTGGCGGTGCAGCTGGCGGCAGCGCCCGCCAGCGTGGCGGTGGACGGTTATCTCAGCGTGGCGGTCACGGTCGAAAACCGGGGTTCCACCCCCGCCCCGCAGGTGGCGCTCACGGTCACCCTGCCCCGCAGCGCGCGGGTCGTTTCCGCCAGCCTCAGCCAGGGCAGCTGGCGCCCGGCCGGCGATGCGCTCCTGGGCAGCCTGGGCTGGCTGCCGCCGCAGACGCAAGCGCAGTTCAACCTGCTGCTGCTGGCCACGGCGGCGGGCCCGCTGGCCGGCTCCGCCACGGTGGGATCCTCCCTCCCCGACCCCGCGCCGGACAACAACCAGTCTGCCTTTTCCATGGTGGTGACGGAAACCCCGGCGGTGGCCACCCGCCTCCGGGCCACCTGCCGGTCCATCCAGATGTGGCCGGTGGCCGGGTTGATCCAGGGCGCCTGGAACACCAACTATGTCACCACCTTCGACGGCTTGCCCGGCCAGCCGGATGCCCGCCTGCTCAGCCAGGAATCACGGCCCCGGGCCGGGGCGCCCGGGGTTTACGAAGCGGATTTCCTCACCTATAACGCCAGCGGGATCCTGTGGCAGTATGGGTCCATCGTCACCGTCCTGCCGGCCACCGATGCCGACCAGAACACCCTCCCGGACGTGTTCCAATGGGATCTGTCCGGCGAAGCGGCGGTGAGCGGGCAATCCAGCGCGGACTGGCCATCCATCCCGGTTTCCACCATCCAGGGAACCATCAGCCGGCCGGCCGGCAGCCTGCTGGGAAGCTATGCGCTGACCTTGAAAAACGAGGCCGGCCAGGTTTCCTATGACGGCCTCTACAGCCTGGCGTGCTTTGAATTCCAGGCCAGCTACCGCCATGGCGCCAATCATACGTTTCACCTGGACCAGCTGCTGCGGGCCAGCGGCCTGTTCACCAATCTCGCCGGCGGGGAAACCTCCTTCACGGTGGTGAGCTCCAATCAGATCCAATTGGCGGCCTTCCGCCTCACCAACCGGGTGGGGGCGGTTTACCAAATCCAGCCGGCCACCTTGAACCGTTCCGGGAATGTTTACCGGGGCGAAGTGCTGCTGGCGGATGGCTATCTGCCCACGCCCTGGCCGGATTATGCCCAGTGGGTCTGGGAGGTGACCGATTTGCGGGACGACGACCACAACGGCATCCCGGATTTGTCCGAGGCGCCCAGCTCCGCGTCGGTGGTCGCTTTTGCCTCCGGGCAATACTTCGTTCCCGAAAACGGGGGTGGGGCTCAGATCCAAGTCGTTTTGAACCATGCCGCCTCCCTGCCGGTCTCCGTGGATTATTCCACCCGGCCCGGGACCGCCCTGCCCGCCTGGCATTACCTGCCGGTGGCTGGAACCCTGCGGTTCGCGCCCGGGGAAGTCAGCAAAACGGTGCGGGTGCCGATCCTGAATGACTCCCGGCATAATCCAGACCGCTCCTTGCTGCTGGAGCTCAGCGCCGCGCAAAATGCCACCGTGCTGGCTCCCGGGCAGACCGTGGTGGTGATCCTGGATGACGATCCCCTCCCGGTTGACACCGATGGGGATGGCCTGCCCGATGACTGGGAGCGGCTTTATGGGTTCAACCCGAACGATCCGGCGGATGCCGCCCTGGATGCCGACCACGATGGCCTGAAGAATCTTCAGGAATACCTGGCCGGCACCCATCCGCTCGATCCGCTCAGCCGGCTGCAGCTGGCCATCTCCATCACCAACCACCAGTGTATGATCGCCTTCGACTCGGCTTCCCAGCGCACCTACCTCCTGGAATGGAGCCCCAGTGTGGGGGCTCCGGCTTGGGAACCGGTGCTCTCCCGGATCCTGGGGGATGGCACCCGCCTGCGGTTCAGCGATCCGGCCAATGTGCAGCTGCAGCGGTCCGGATTTTACCGCCTGCGGCTGTTGCCAGATTGATGGGGCACAACTGAAGCACTGAATGGACCGCGCCCCGCAGCCAAATTATTTGTTCATCGCTTTTACGATGGCGATACCCCCACTCAACTTCGACCCATTACTGATCAGTAAATAGCATAAGACACACTTTCAGCTCCAAAAAAAGAACGC
>CAYPCQ010000072.1:0-44466 GCA_964409245.1 uncultured Verrucomicrobiota bacterium | reverse complement strand
GGGAAAACTGGATGTTGGAACCGCCGGTCTCGACGCCGATCTCGCGGATGACCGCGAAGGAGGCGTCGCGCATGATCTGGAATTCCTTGTCCGTCAGGGTCTGGATGGGGGCCACCGTGATGGAATCCCCGGTGTGCACGCCCATGGGGTCGAAGTTTTCGATGGAGCAGATGACCACGCAGTTGTCGGCGCGGTCGCGCATGACCTCGATCTCGAATTCCTTCCAGCCGATGAGCGATTCCTCCACGAGGATCTCCGACACCGGCGAGAGATCGAGCCCCCGCTTGGCCAATTCCTCGTATTCCTCGCGGTTGTAGGCGATGCCGCCGCCGGTGCCCCCCAGGGTGTAGGCCGGGCGGATGATGAGGGGAAAGCGGCCGATCTTGTCGGCCACGGCTTTGGCCTCCGCCGTGTTGTGGGCGGTGCCGCTGACCGGGACGTCCAGGCCGATTTTCTGCATCAGCTCCTTGAAGATCTGGCGGTCCTCGCCGCGCTCGATGGCCCGGGCGTTGGCGCCGATCATTTCAATCTGGTATTTCTCCAGGACGCCCTGGCGGTAGAGGGCCATGGCGGTGTTCAACGCCGTCTGGCCGCCCAGCGTGGGCAGGAGCACGAGCTTGCCGGCCGCCCCCAGGCGCCGCAGCTCCTCCAATTCCCGGGCGATGATTTTCTCCACGCATTCGGGCGTGATCGGCTCGATATAGGTGCGATCCGCGAATTCGGGATCGGTCATGATCGTGGCCGGATTTGAATTCACCAGGATGACCCGGTAGCCTTCTTCCCTGAGGGCCTTGCAAGCCTGGGTGCCTGAATAGTCGAATTCACACGCCTGCCCGATGATGATGGGTCCGGCGCCGATGATCAGAACTGAATGGATATCCGTCCGTTTTGGCATACAAACGGGGTGAGCATAATGATCCGGGGCAGCCTGTCAGTCCTTTTTTGAAGATGCGGCGCGGGCCGGGTTCTGGGCCGGCTGGTTTTCCAGCGGGATCGGGCGCCATTCCCGGGCGCAAAACCAAGGGTTGTGAGGGGAAAAGGATTCGGTTAGCCTGCCATGACATTCGGCCAGCTATGACTGATTACGAACAACTCCTGGGCCGGCTGCAGGCCCGGCGTTCCATCCGGTCTTTTGCGGAGCATCCGGTGCCCCGGAGCCAGATCGACCTGGTGCTGGAGGCGGCCCGCTGGGCCCCCTCGAACCACAACCGCCAGCCGTGGAAATTCCTGGTCATGGATGACCGGCAGGGCATCACCCAACTGGCCGGGGACGTCGGCCGGGAGCTGGACGAAAAGCTGAAAAACCTGCCGGCCATCGCGGCGGGATACGCCGCAGATTTGCGGCAGCATGCGGTCCTGTTCCAGGCGGCTCCGGTGGTGGTCGTGGCCTGGCACAAAAAGCCGGTCCAGGTGGCGGCGGCGCTGTTGGAAAACGTGCCCCAGCCGGACCTCGTGTCCGGCGAGCCTTTGAGCGTGGCCATGGCCGTGCAAAACCTCCTGCTGGCCGCCCACGCGCTGGGGCTGGGCGCCTGCGTGCTCACCGCCCCGCTGCTGGCCCCGGCCGCCCTGGCGGCCCGGGTGGGCCGGCCCCCGGGGTTTGAATTCAATTGCCTGGTGGCCCTGGGTTATCCCGCGGAAGCGCCGCCCGCGCCGCGGAGAAAAAGTCTTGACCAAATAAAAATCCATTGGGATAATGCCCGGATCATGTGAAAGCGAGGAAGGTGAAATACGTTGCGTCATGGCATTGCTGGTTGTTCAGGCTCCTGATGGATGCGTTTTTAGCGGTGATTAGGGGACGGAAACCACAGGAATTGTGCGCCAATGGCGGCGGGGCGCTCCCAACCTGGCGCCATCCCAAGCCCGTGAAGGGGTGGATCTGCCGGAACCATGGCATCCCCGGTTTTTATCTGGCGGCTCATTCCTCATGGGCGGTTTGGTTGCGCAAGCCGAAGGCGCCTGGGTTGCCGGTTAATATGCCGCCCCAGATAACCATTGGATGATAGGATCCGACATGAAACAAAACCCAGAAAATCCCCGCTTGCGGGAAATCCGGCTGGACAACCTGCTTTCGTTCGGGCCGGGGACCGAGGCTTTGCCGCTGGAAAACCTCAATGTTCTGATCGGGCCGAATGGTTCGGGCAAGTCGAACTTGATCGAAGCGCTTGCGCTGATGCGCGCGACCCCGGTTTTGCCACAAGCCACCTCCAATGCCGATGTCCGCGGCGTCGTGCGGCGGGGCGGCGGGGCCGCCGAATGGATATGGAAAGGGGCGAAAACGAAACCCGCCACGATCGAACTGGTGGTCAGCAATCCAAAGGGCTCCCAATCCCTGCGCCACCTGTTTGCCTTTCGCGCCGAGGCCCAGGTTTTCGCCCTCCACGATGAACGGGTGGAAAACGAAAAGTCCTTTCCAAGCCAGCCAGACCCGTGCTTTTACTACCGTTTTCAGAACGGTCATCCGGTGGTCAATGCCGTCGTGCAGGAGGATTTGGACAAACCACTCACTCTCCATGAAGGCCCCGCCCGCCGCCCGGATGCCGAAACCAGCCTGCGCAAAGAGCGAAAGCTGGCGCGGGAAACAGTAAACCAGGAGGTTTCCATCCTCGCCCAGCGCCGGGATCCGGAGAATTACCCGGAGATCACTCATTTGGCGGAAGCCTACGAAAAATGGCGCATTTACCGCGAGTGGACCTTCGGCCGAAATACCGTGTTTCGCGAAACGCAGAAGGCTGATATGCGCAACGACCGGCTGGAGGAAGACTTCTCCAACCTCGGGCTTTTTTTAAGCCGCCTGTGTAAAACACCGAAGGCAAAGAAGGCCATGCTCGAGGGGCTGAGCGACCTGTATGAGGGATTTGCCGACTTTCAAGCCATTGTTGAAGCCGGGAGCGTTCAAGTGTTTTTCACCGAAGGGGATTTTTCGATTCCCGCCACCCGGCTTTCCGATGGCACGCTGCGCTATCTTTGCCTCCTGGCCATTCTCTGCGATCCCGAACCACCGCCGCTCATTTGCATCGAGGAACCAGAATTGGGTTTGCACCCGGACCTTCTGCCGAAGCTCGCTGATCGGCTGGTGGCGGCTTCCGAGCGGACTCAGCTCATCGTCACCACCCACTCGGACATTTTGGTGGATGCCATGAGCGAGCATCCCGAGGCGGTGGTGGTTTGCGAGAAACACGACGGACAGACCGGGATGAAGCGGCTGCGCAGGGAAGACCTGGCCGTGTGGCTTGCCAAATACAGGCTTGGCCGATTATGGATCGATGGCCAGGTCGGAGGAAAGCGGTGGTGAAGGCATTTATTTATGTAGAAGGTGGAGCGGTTGGGGAAAATTCCAAGGAATTGACCATCCGTTGCCGGGAGGGATTTAGCAAGCTGCTCGACCGCATGGGATTCACGGGACGCAAGCCCCGGCTCGTGGCTTGTGGTGGCCGGGGAGCTGTTTATGATCGATTTGTTACCGGGCATTCCAACCAAGTGGCGGGTTATGTTGCCATGTGGATAGACAGTGAGGAACCGATGAGCAGCTTGGATGCAGCCTGGGAGCATCTGCAGAAGGTAAAGACGGTTCCTAAATGGGCGCGTCCCGAGGGTGCGGAGGACGAACAGGTATTGTTTATGACCACCTGCATGGAAACCTGGATCGTGGCTGACCGAGATACCCTGGCAGGCCATTATGGAAACGATCTGCAACAAAACGCCCTGCCTCCATTGGATAAACTTGAAAGCCGCAGCCGGGATCAGGTTCAAGAGCAGTTAATGCACGCCACCCGTGACTGCTCGAAGGCGTACGAAAAAGGAAAACGATCCTATAACATATTGGGGCTCCTCAATCCCGCCGTCCTGGAAAAACGTTTGCCCAGTTTCAAACGAGCAAAGCAGCTTCTCGACCAGAAACTATGATTAATGGATCGCCTATGATGACGGAAAACGAAATCTTTGACCGCCTGGCGCCGTTGCTGGTGGAGGTGCTCGGTGTGGAGCCCAAACGCATCACCCCGGGCAGCGGGCTGGTGCGGGATCTGGGGGCCGAGTCGATCGATCTGCTGGACTTGAGCTTCCGCATCGAGGAGGAATTCAAGGTCTCCCTGGAGGCCAACGAGGTGGAAAAAGAGGCCCGGCTCCGGCTCCCGGGCGGGGTTTACGAAAAGGACGGCTTCCTGACGGAGGAGGCCATCGCCGGACTGCCCCAGCTGATCCCCGAAGTGGACCGCACCCGGCTGGTGGCGGGGTTGCGCAAAACCGATGTGCCCGCGCTGCTGACGGTGGCGTTTTTCGTGCGCCTGATCGCCCGCAAGCTGGCCCAGCCAGCCGGGGAGGCCGGCCATGCTTGAGGGGCGGACGGCCTTCGTCACCGGGGGCAGCGGGGCGGTGGGCGCCGCCATCGTGCGGGCGCTGGCCCGGCGGGGCGCGCGGGTGGCCTTTTCCTACCATTCCCAGGCGGAGAAAGCCCGCGCGCTGGCGGCTGAATTAACCGGCGCCGGCCAGGCGGTCCGCGCCTGCCACCTCGACGTCCTGGATGCCCGGGAAGCGGGCGCCGTGGCGGAGGAAGTCGAGCGCGAGCTGGGCCCGGTGAGCATTTTGGTCAACAACGCCGGCCTGACGCAGGTGCTGCCTTTTGCGCTGATCGAGGAGTCCGACTGGGACCAGATCATGGACGTCAACGTCAAGGGGATGTTCCTGGTCACCAAGGCGTTTGTGCGGCCCATGATCCGGCGCCAGGCGGGCGCGATCGTGAATATGGGCTCGCTGGCCGGCGAGCGGGTGCTGGAGGTGCCGGTGCACTATGCCACGGCCAAGAGCGCGGTGATCGGCTTCACGCTGGCCCTCGCGCGCGAATTGGCGCGCTACCAGATCCGGGTCAACGCGGTGGTGCCGGGGCTCCTCTCCGACGGCGTCAGCAGCCAGGTGCCGGAGCGGCAGCGGGAGGATTACCACCACCACTGCACGCTGGGGCGCGCGGGCAAACCGGAGGAGGTGGCGGAGCTGGCCGCCTTCCTGGCCAGCGACCAGGCCAGCTACATCAACGCCCAGGCCATCCGGGTGGACGGAGGCATTTGATGGGCAGCCGCGGCCACGCTCCGCCACTCCCGGGGATCCACCGGGCCAGCCAGCCATGAGAGCCACCCGGCCCTATGCCTACCTGGGCACCGTCACCGGCATGTGCCGGCAGTGCCGGGCGCTGGCGCCCGCCCGGGTTTTCGAGGAGCAAGGGGCGGTTTACCAGGAAAGGCTCTGCCCCGCCTGCGGCTCCAGCCGGGTGCGGATTGCCGATGGGCTGGGCTGGTATATGGAGCGGGCCGCCGCCACCGTGCAATGCAAACCGGCCCGGCAGCCGGGAACCCCGGTGATCCAGGGCTGCCCCCGGGATTGCGGGCCGTGCGGATTCCACGCCAATGCCTGCCACCTGCCGGTGTTTTCCATCACCAACGACTGCAACCTCGATTGCCCGATCTGTTTCACCTACAACCGGCCCGACCGCAAATATTTCATGAGCCGGGAGGAGCTCCGGAGCCTGCTGGACCGCCTCCTCGCGCGGACCGGCCCGCTGGATTTGCTGAATATCACCGGGGGCGAGCCCACCCTGCACCCGGACATCCTGGGGATGCTCCGGGAGTGCCGCCGGCCGGAGATCGGCCGGATCACGATGAATTCCAACGGCCTGCGCCTGGCGGCGGACCCCGATTTTTGCCGCGCCCTGGCGGAGCTGGGCGTGTACGTGGTGCTCTCCTTCAACACCTTCCGGCCGGCCACCTCCCTGGCCATCCACGGGCGGGACCTGGTGGCGGTGAAGCTCCAGGCGCTGGACCGGCTGCAGGAGCATGGCATTGGCGCCACGCTGCTCAACGTCATGATCCGCGGCCTCAACGACGGGGAGATCGGCGAGATCCTCGCGCTGGCCCGCAGCCATTCCGTGGTGCGCAGCGTGACGGTCCAGACCATGGCTTTCACCGGCCAGGGCGGCGGCCATTTCCAGCCGCGGGAGGCCATGCCGCTGGATGGCGCCGCCAACGCCATCGAAAAGGCGTCCCGGGGAGCTTTGCGGGCGGTTGATTTTTTCCCCCATGCCGGGGCCCATCCTTTGTGCTACAGCGTGGCCTACTACCTCAAAGACGGGCCCCATTACCAATCCTTGACCGATTACTTCACGAAGGAGGAATTGCGGCGGATGCTCGGGCACGGCTACCTGCTGCGGCCCGGGGCTGATGGCCAGGATCTGTTCCAGGACGCCATCGACCGCCTGTGGGCCGCAGGCGATCCCGCGCGGCGGCTGCCCGCGGTCAAAGCCTGGCTGGCCCGCCTGCATCCCCCGGGCAAAACGTTATCCCCCGCGGAGCGCCAGGCGGTGGCGGAGGAGAGCATCCTGGCCGTGTACCTCCATTCCCACATGGACGAGGACACCCTCGACCTGGCCCGCCTGGTGGCCTGCCCGGACCAGGTGCCCGATCCCGATGGCCGGCTGATCCCCGCCTGCGCCTACAACCTTTTCTACCGGGAAAAAGATCCGCGGTTTTGGGTTGGGCCAAAGGAAACCGGCCTATGACCTGGGGGCCATCCTTTTAGTTTTCCGCTGCTGGAACCGGTTTCCTGGTGAACAGCCCGGCCCGGAAGATCCAGAGGGCTGCCGCGACGCTGGCGATGAACATCAGCTCGGTCAGCTCCTCCCAGAAGCCGAACCAGACCAGGTTGTCGCGGTAGGCGTGGAACAGGACCAGCCGGAAAAAGCCGAAGCCGAGAAAGCCGAAGCCGCCCGCGAAAAAAGCCTTGGACCAGGCCACCGGCTCTGCGCGCTTGAACCGCAGAAGCAGGAAGGAAGCTGCGAACAGCACCATGGCCGCCACCGGGCAATACCGGATCTCGAAGAGCTGATAAACCACCGGGTGGGAGTAGAGATAATCCGAGCCGAGGATCCGGGTGCGATAGGCCGCGGTGTGCGTGGCGGCCGTCAGCGGCAGCAGCGCGAGCAGCGCCAGGACGGGGATGAACAGCAGGAACAGCCGCCGCAATCCGCAGGGGGCCGGGGCATGTTTGAGGCACCGATGGCACAAGGACCGGGCGGCGCATCCGGCCTCCGGATCGCTGAGCTTGATCAGCCGACGGTCGAGGCCTTCAAAGAAGGCAAAAACGGCCAGCCCCAGGCAGCAGACCATGCCGAAGCTGTGCAGGTATTCGAACCCCTTTGACTGGTCGCAACAGGCGAGGTAGTTGGCGGCGCAGAAATTTTCGCCGATGAAAAAGGCCGCCATCGCCCAGCGCAGGGCGGCGAGGTCGGGCGCCGCTTGCCGCCACAGGACGATGATCAGGACCAGGGAGAGGAGCGTATAGACCGGCTTGACCACAAACCCGCTGATCACCGCCGCCCATTGCTCGCAGGCGGGTGAATCGCGGAAGGGGAGGTCCGGCAGTGCGGCCGGCGCCGGCCTGACCGGGGATGCCCCCGAGGCGGGCGGACTGGCCTGCGCCGCACCGGGAACGTTCCGGTCTTGGATCACGGTTTCCGCCCGGGCCGCAGCCCGCGGTTGGGGCTCTTTGAACTGCCAATGCAGGATCACCGGCAGCAAGCCCAGCAGGGCGGCCACCAGGCACATCACCCATCGGATCCGCTGGCTGGCGGGCGGGATATTCATCGGTTCAGGCAATTATGGACGCAGGCCGGCAGCATCCGGCCATCGGCCTGCGGGTAAATATTGCAGCATTTGCGGACGCGGGCCAGGTCGAAAGTATCCGGATCCATGAAGGCGTGGATGAACACCGACTTGATGAACCCCTCCGTCTCCGCCATCGCCCGCCGTGGCTGGTAGCCGCCGCCCCCCCGGCCGGTGACGGCGCCCAGCAACCGGCGGATGGCCGACAAAGCCTTTTGGGAATCGGGCGTGATGGCGGCAGGGCCGGACCACAGATCGTAAACGGCGGCCTTCACCCGCTCGAAGCCCTCGGCGTCGCTGCCAAAAATGGACCGGTTTTCCAGCATGTCCAGGTAGCGGTCGATCTCGACCAGCCGTTTGATCGGCAGGAACTGGCCGGAATCCACCTTCAGGTAATAGGCCAGGGAGAAGCAGGCCGGGTGGCTGCAGGGCAGCGGGGTGAAATCGCCCGCGGAGACCAGGCCGCCGCATGCGCCATCCAGGGCGCGCACCACATCCGCGATGGTGGTGGCGCCGGCCGGCCGGGGGAGCGCCCCGCGCCGGCGGTGCCAGGCCATCGGCTGCAGCATGACGCTGAGGAGGTTGTCCCGCTCGAAAAGCAGGTCCAGGATCGGCGCCAGGCCATCCTCGTTGAGGCCCGCGGCCACCGTGGCGGTCAGCGACATCGGGGCGCGGCACGCGGTGGCCAGATCGATGAGCCGCCGCTTCCCGGCCACGAAATCCCCGCCCCGCAGGCTCCGGCAGGCCGCTTCCTGGAAGCCGTCGAACTGGAGCGAGACCACCACCCCGCGGTCCGCCAGGAACCGGAGCAGATCCGGCTCGCGCAGCAGCCGCTGGCCGTTGGTGGAGACGCTCACGCGCAGGATCTCCGGGCGGCCCAGGCATTCCTCCACGATGGGTTTGAAATCCGGATTCAGGGTGGGTTCGCCCCCGGACAGGTTGACCAGGTCGAGCTGCTCCTCGGCGGCGATCAGGCGGTCGAGCATCGCCGCCACCTGCGCCCGGCTGAGATGGAAGGAGGCGCGGTTGTCCACCAGGCAGATCGGGCAGGCCAGGTCGCAGTGGTCGGTGATTTCGATGATCGGCAGGCAGACGTGCTGCTCGTGCTCCGGGCAGAGGCCGCAGGCTTCCGGGCAGCGCCGGTCCATGGCCGTGGCGAACTGGTGCGGACGGGATCCGGCCCGGTGGAACCGGCCCTGCGCCAGGTATTGGTCCGCGGCGGGCGAGATGCGGACCTCCTGCGGGCCATGCTCCGGGCAGTGCTTGTGGAACCACACGCCGTCCTCCGCCAGGTGCACCCGGGCGGGCACCAGCCGCCGGCACTCCGGGCAGAGCGACGTGGTGGTGGTGAGATAACGGCCCGGGTTCATGGCTGGCGCCCTCCCGGCACAATCCGCGCCAAGCCGGGGACCAGGGTGTGCCCGGGCGGCACATCGCGATGGGCCACGGCGCCGGCCGCCACCACCGCGCGTGCGCCGATCTCGATGCCGCAGGGGATGATGGCAAACGCGCCGATGAAGGCCCCGGTGCGGATCGCCACCCGGCCGGCGCGGAACTCGTCGATGCGGAACTCGTGGGTGAAGATCCGGGCGCCCATCCCGAAAAACACCCGGTCCTCGATGGTGAGCAATTCGGGGAACAGGGGATCGATCCACACCCCGTGGGAAAGATAAACCTGCCCGGCCACCCGGGCGCCCAGCCGCCGCAGGGCCCACAGCTTGAACCGGTTCAGAGGCGATTTGAGCGCCAGCGCCAGGAAGACAGCCTTCGCGTGGAAGCCGGCGGCGCGCGCCCAGGAATCCTCGCAGTAGCAGAAGCCGGTGGGGCCGGAAGGGTGGCCGGTGGGCTGGGTGAACAGCCGCCCGCCGGCTTGGCCCAGCCGGAACGCGCGCAGCCGCTGGCTGGCTTCCCGGGAATCCGGGCTAGGAGGCTGGTGGTCCATGGCCATGATAAAGGAGGCGCACCAGATCCGGCAGCGGCCCTGGCTGGTAACCCTCGAGCCAGGCCTGCGTCTGGCCCCACGGGAGGGGCAGCGCGCGCTCCGGGCCGGTGGCCTGGTGCAGGCGCAGCGCCAGGCAATCCCGGGCGGGCGACCCCAGCCGCCGCACCATCCGCGCCTGGATTTCCCCGATCCCCAGCTCGAAGATATTGCCGAAGGAGGCCGGCACGAAATCGCACGGGAACACCTCCCCCTGGGTGTTGACATACAGGAAGGTGAAACCGGCCTGGCACCCGAGGCACTCCGGGCTTTCCAGCCAGGACATGGCGGTGACCTTGGGCAGCGTGGCGTCCCGGGCCGAGCGCCGGTGCAAGGCCGCCAGCCGGGCGCGGGTGGCCGGGTCCGCCGCCGCGCCCCGGCCCGGCCGGTGGCCGGCCGGCACCGGCTCCAGCAGCATCACCTCCTGCGCGCCCAGCGCCTGGCAAAAGGCGAGGAAACGGTCCAGCTCCCCCTCCTTGAGCAGCGGGGATTCCACCACCGCCTGGGCGGCGGTGTAGAGCCCGGCCTCCCGGCACAGGCGGATGGCGGCGCACGCCTCGCGGAAAGCCCCGGGCCGGCGGCGGAGGCGGTCGTGCTCCCCGGCGTCGTGATGGTCGAGGCTGATGAAGATGGCCGACAGCCCGGCGGCGCGCAAGGCGCGGGCCCGGGGCGCATCCATCCCGTGGCCGGTGGTGAACAGCAGCGGCGCCAGATCCCGGGCGGCGGCCGCCAATTGATCCAGATCCCCCCGCAGGAGCGGCTCACCGCCGGTGAAGGCGAGCCGCGCGGCGCCGGCGGCCCGGAGCTGGGCGATGGCCTGGACCAGGTTATCCAGCGGCGGATCGGCCAGAGTGTGGGACAGGTTCGAGCAGCGGGCGCAGGCATTGGGGCAGCGGTCGGTGACGGACAGGTGCGCCACCAGGGGCGTCCAGTGCCCGTGGCGCATCCGCTTGAGCCCGCGCAGGTAGCGCCCGTAGCCGGCCCCGCCCACCGGCGGCGAATAGGCGTTCAGCTCCGCCCGGCCGGCGTGCCAGACCGGGCGCGTGTGGCGGAGGTATTTCAGCAAGCCGAGCGCTTGCCGGGGCGGCAGGGTCCAGGCCTCCGGGCAGGCCAGGGAACGCAGCATCACCTTAAAGCGATCGGCCCAGATCATCAGAGATCCCCTTTCAGAATGGTTTTCCGAAAGGCCGCGGCGATGGCCGAGCCGGGGGATGGATACCCGGCCAGCACGTGGTCCAGCGCCGCCACGAAGCCATCGATCTCCGCCCGGGTGATGACGAGCGGCGGCTCGATCCGCAGCACGGCGGGCGCGCGGCCGCACGCCTGGGTGAGGAGGCCGTGATCCCGCAGCAGGACGGCGGCGGCCACCTGCGTGAACAGCTGCTGGCGGGCCCACCGCGGCACCACTTTGGCGAGCCAGCCCGAGGCGGGCTGGAATTCGATCCCCAAAAACAAGCCGCAGCCCCGGACGCTCCGGATCACCGGGCGCCGCCGGGCCAGATCCTGCAGGCGGTCCAGGAACCACCCGCCCTGGGCGCGGGAGCGGGCGGCCAGGTCTTCCTCCCGCAGCACATTGAGGGTTTCCAGGCCGGCCACCATGGCCAGGCGCCCGGCGGCAAAGGTGGAGGCGCATCCGTGGCAGCGCTCCGGCCCGGAGAAGGCCCGGGACCAGGTGCGGGCGGTCATCAAGGCGGCCGCCACGGGCACCAGGCCGCCGCTCAGCGCCTTGCCCACCAGCACGATGTCCGGCGCCACGCGGGCGAAATCGGTGGCGAAATCCGCCCCCGTGCGGCCCAGGCCGGTCTGGATCTCATCCACCACCAGGAGGCAGCCGGCGGCCCGGCAGATCCGGCCCGCTGCTTCCAGGTAGCCCGGAGGCGCGGCGCGGATGCCTCCCTCGCCCTGGACAGGCTCCACAAAAAAGGCCGCCGGCTGGAGCCGGGCGCAGGCTTCCTCCAGCGCCGCGGTGTCTCCGAACGGCACCTGCGCGGCCCCGGGCAGCAGCGGGCCGAAGGCCCCGGTGTGGGCGGGCTCCTGCATGAGCGCCAGCGCCCCGGTGGTCAGCCCGTGGTAGGCCCCGGCGCAGGCGAGCAGGCCGGGCCGGCGGGTGGCCGCGCGGGCGGCTTTGATGGCGATCTCCACCGCCTCCGCGCCGCTGGAGGCGAAGGCCGCCCGGCACAGCTCCGGATGGGTCAGCGCATTCAGCCGCTCCGCCAGCCGGCCCGCCGCCAGGGGCGCATCCACGTTCAGCATGGAAGGCTCGCCGCTGGCCAGCGCCTCCCGCAGGCGCGCCACCAGCCGCGGGTGGTTGTGCCCCACGTTGTGCACGCCGAAGCCGGCCAGGAAATCGGTGTATTCGCGGCCCCCGGCATCCCGCAGCCGGGTGCCTTGCGCCCAGGTGAAGCGGCGCCCGAAATCAAATGCCTCCAGCAGTTCCACGTAGTCCGGGTTGACAAACCGCCGCCAGAGCGCATGCGCGCTTTGCCGGGTCCCGGCGGCGGACGGGGGGGAGTTGGCGGCGGCGGAATCCATCAATGCGGTTTCACGGAGTGGAGGAATTCGCGCAGCTGCCGCAGCCGCGGCGGCTGGAACATGCTCTCGGCGAATCCCCGGCAGGAGGTCCAGCACTGGGCGCACGGCTGGGTGTCCGCCACGTGCCACAGCCGGCGGCGCAGCTCGAGGATGTCGTCGCACAGGATGTTGCCCACCGGCTCCTCGAGCCGCTCGGTGCAGCGGGAAACCTGGCCGCGGTGGTCGATGTTCAGCAGCAGCCGGCCCGTCTGGCAGTTGCCGATCCCGCCCGCGGAGATGGCCTGATCCATGCGCTCCAGGTAGGAGGTCAGCGTCACAAACTCGGGATACTGGCGCTTGAGCCCCAGCAGATGCTCCGCCACCGAGCGCTCCGGCAGCCGCCGGGTTTTCGTGCCCCGGTTCCAGGAATACAAATTCACCATGTAAGTGACGCCCAGCTCGCGCGCCAGCTGGATCAACGGCTCCACGTCGTCCAGGTTGTCGTCCAGCAGCACGCTGATCAGGTGCACCCGGTTGCGGCGGTCCGGGCGGTGTTTATGGAACAGCTCCAGCGCGCGCACCGCGCGTTCCCAGGATCCGGGGCGGCCCCGCTGCGCGTCGTGTCTGGCCGGATCCCGGTAATCGATGGAGACCGAGATCTCCTGCAGGCCGGCCTGGAGGATATCCCGGGCCGCCTGGTCGTCCACGAACCAGCCGTTGGTGATGAGGATGGGGAAATGATTCTCCTCGTTGAGGATCTTGATGATATCGCACAAGTCCTCGCGGATCAGCGGCTCGCCCCCGGCCAGGGAAATGATGAGGGTGCCCAGGCGGTTCAGCTGGCGGCCGATCTGCCGGATGTCCGCGAGCGAAAGCTCCGCCGCCGGGTCATGGGCGGTTTTCCAGAAATCGCAGATCTGGCATTTGAAATTGCAGCGGTAGGTGAGCTGGAGATTGCAGTTGATAAAGCGGCGGGCCAGGAAGCCGGTGGCCAGCCGCAGGCACCGGTATTGGTAATGCAGCTCCTGGCGGCAGGTGTCAAACAGGCTCATAGCGGGTGTGCCAATGTTTCAGCTCCCGCCAGGCCGAGAGCGGATGGGCCTGCAGCAAGGAGAGCGCCATGTGGCAGAACAGGTGGCAGCAATCCTGGCAGCCGGGGAGCCGGCCATGGCGCCGCCGGGCCGCCGCCAGGGCCGCACCGTAGCTTTCATGCTCCAGCAGCTGGATCTCCGCCTGCTTCGATTCCAGGCACGGATAATACATCCGGCCATCGGGCCGGATCACCGGCATCAGCAGCGGGTGGCACTGGAACGGGCCGAAATCCCGGATGCCCGCCAGGTATTCAGGCACGCCCAGCACTCCGCGCCGGGTGCGCTTCATACGCAGCGTTTCATCCACCAGCCGCCGGTAATCGGGATGGCTGCGCAAGGCCGGGTGCACGCTGGTCCCCACGATCTCGGGCGACAATTGGAAGCCCAGCGAGTGATCCATCGCAAACTGTAGCACTTTGAAAACGCCGGGCAGGTTCTCCGGCGTGGCCACCGCCGCCAGCACCAATTTCAGGCCCGTTTCCCGGCGCTTCGCCACCGCGTAATGCAGCGCCGCCAAAACCTGTTCCGCGGCCGGGACCGGACGGCCCAGCAGCCGGGCCAGGTCGCCGGGATCCAGGGTGTCGATGCTGAGCACCAGCACATCGGTCAGCGGCATGATCCCGGGGCGGTTTTCGAGGCCGGACCCCTTGGTGTTCAGCACCGTGCGGAAGCCCAGCGCCCGGGCGTGGGCGAGGATTTCCTCCAGGTCGTCCCGCACCAGCGGCTCCCCGCCGGTCAGGTCCAGGGTGTCGCCGGCCGGGCGCAGGAGGGAGAGCAGCTGCCGGGCCTGCGCGGTGTCGAGCTCGGGGATGGCATCCTCGCGGAAGCGTTTGCCATCGCCGTCGCAGCAGTAGCGGCAGTTCAAATGGCAGCGATGCGTGACATAGTAGGAGAACAGGAGCGGCCGGACCGGCTCGCGGCCTGCCCACAGGCCGCCCAGGTTCCGGAGGTAATTCCAGACAAAGCTCAAGCGGCCTCCTCCACGTCTGCCCGGCGGGCACAGCCATGCCTGGCCGCGCCCTCGCTGGAACCAATCCCCGGGGCTTTCATATGGCCCAATTTGTAGCAGCAATCCGGCCGTTTCGCAAACTTTTAATTGCCTCTGGCCTGTGTCCCGGCCGGCGGTGCTGCGGGAGCTGCAGGCCCAGGCGGAGCAACGCGCGTCCGGGCCGGTGAAAAAGGATGTTTACGGCGCCGCCCAAAAGGTGTAGCAACGATGGATCGCCATGAACCGGAACGGGGCCGCCGGCCCCGGAACACGGTGGATTACTTGTAAAAATCAAAAAAGCGGTTGACCGCGTGCTGACACCGTGAAGGTCGCAATCCTAGCCAGAATCTTTCCAATGTAGGTGTCGGTGTCCTCCTTTTGAAAGAAGACGTGACGGGCTTCGAACTCTGCCTTGGTCAGCCCCCCCGTCCACCATCCTGGGTCGCTATAGCGGGTCGGCGTGACGATGAAAGAGTTGAGGATAATGGTCGGATCAAGGTGCGGCTTCTCGATTCTCTTGATCGTCTTGTAGAACTCGATCTTCGGATTAGCTATCCCACTTTCCAGATTCCGCAGGCCCTTTGGGTCAACGAACGAAACGAACTGCTTGCCGCCAAAGACCAGCCACAGGATAAAGTCGGGATAGAAGTTGCCTGCCTCGAAAAAGCCGATGCCCCGGCCCTTGCTCCGGTTACGAAGCAGATAAAGCTCTTTCCCCGTCAGGAATCCAGCCTTCTCCCTGTCGTAGTACTTTCGCAGATCAAGCACGAAGTTCCGTTCGCCTTCGTTCAGTTCGACAGGCGTCACCTGAATCACGTCGCTGTTCAGATATACAAGCGGCTGATAAAGGTGCTGACCGAAGCAGAACGTCTGGAGTTTCCCAAAATCGAAATCCTTGAGCAGCTTCTTCTCGACAGCCTCCTTGATTTCGTTCATCCGAAGCTGGATTTCAGTCTCTGACTTCTCGATCAGAAACCGGTATTCCTTCACCATGTTCGGGTCGTTGGGATCAAGGTCTCGGTATTCGAGCTTCGGAGCTTCCCATTCCGCCTTCTTCGCCTTGTAAAAGGCGTCGGCATATTTCTTCAGCAACGCCACGGCGATCTCCTGCCACAACCGCACACGGTCAAAGCGGGTCGGGACAAGTTCGTCGGGCGGAATGAACAGCGTGTACCAAGAGTCGTCGGACAGCAGTTTCATCAGGTTGTCCCGATCCAGGCTCAGATTGAACCAGGCACGGTCGTTCTTGAACTCCTGCAACTCCCAATAAATGGAATCCCAGTCGAAAAACGCCAGATGTTCTTTTTTCAGGCTGGCCTGGTTGCGAGCCACGGCTTCACCTGCGCCCGTCACGCCCTGCGAGATGCGTGACTGAATCTTGGGATACCAATCCACCAACACCCGCCGTCCAGGAATCTTTGGACTTGGTCGATCCAAGGTTGGCTTTGGCGCATCATTCTTGAAGTCCAAGCCCTCCGGCAGCTGAACAACCTTTAGCTTCACGGTGCCCAGATTGGAAAACGTGGGCAGGATGAACTCGATGCGTTCCTCGTCGGTTGGCAATCCTTCCTCCTCCAGGAACTTCTTGAACTCCTCCATGTATGCCGCCTGGATGCCAAACACGTTCAGCGTCTCGACCTCCCGCAAATGCTTCGGCTTGGTCACCCCCTCGACGTGCGTGCTGCGCTTCAATCCGAAGTTGTAGCCCTTGAGCCGGACGCCGCGGCCAAAAAGCTGGATGATCTGCGCCCCCTCGGTCTTGCCGACATTCATCAAGCCCATAGTGCTGACCCGCCAACTGCTCCAGCCTTCGCTAAACTTCTTGGAACCGATCAACACTTGTAGCTTCGAGTCGGGATTGTTCAGCGAGTGGAACAGCGATTCATTGAACTCCTTCGCTGTCACTACCAACTGGCCCGTGTGACGCTCACACTGTTTGCAGAGCTTCGAGGGGTCGCCGACGTTGATGACGCCGAAAGGATCGCTCTCACCCACCCGCAATGCCACTTCACCGGCGCTGCCCTTGAGATGCTCGACGTGGAGCAGACCGGTCGTGGTGCTGTTGAACAGCCGCTTGAGGATGTCCTGGTAAATCTGCTCCGGCGTCAGGCGCTGCTCAACGAAGTAAGTGAAGGTTTTGTCGAACAACACCTGGGCCTTCACGTTCATCAGGCCGTGCGTCCCGCTGATGAGCAAGCCGATCCGGTTGGTGAACTCGGTCTTCCGATCATCGTTCGTGAATGAAGCCAGGAACAACAAGATGTCCATCACGTCCGAAATGTCCTTGGATGAAACCTCCTTCGTCACGCTGCCGCCGACAAACACCCACAGCGGCCGCTCCAGCAGGAACGGCGCAAGCTCTGTCTTTTTGTCGTCATAAATTCGCAACTGCTGGACGAAGGCAAGCAGGCAAGCCGTCAGATATTTCAGGCGGGCCTCATCGCCATGATCCTCCGCTAGGTTCAGAATGCGGTAATCCTTCCCGTAACCGTCACGGTAGAAATATTTGTATGAGAAATCGAACAGTACGCACTTGGCGTATTCGTTCGTCAGGTCGGCGTTGTTTGCGGCGGCGACGGCTTGGCCGAACGTGGCAGAATACTCGAACGTGAACCCATTCTCGCAAAGCTGGTCACGCCGCCCCTTCCACGTCTCCGCACCAGCGCCACGGTGCCCCTCGTCAACGAGCACCAGGTTGTTGCCCTCGAAGCTCTCCACCGCTACGACCTTGTCGCCGCTCTCCTCGCCGAGCTTGTGCATGTCAATGATCTCAACGCTTTGGCCGGTGAACAGACTCATGCCGTCCTTGTTGAACAGTTCGGCCTGGATGCCGGAGAACTCAAACTCCTGCAAATGCTGCTTCGACAGGCCCTCGTTCGGGGTCAGGAGAATCGTCCGGTTCAACTCCCTAATCCGGCCATGCTTCTCCAGGTAATGGCGATACTGGAGGATGTTGACGTGCATCAGCAGCGTCTTGCCGCTGCCGGTTGCCATCCAGAACGCCAACTTGGCCAAATCCTTCTTTTCGTGGTGGGCAACCTGATCACGGGCCTCTTTGTCCTCATTGAACGTCGTGATCTGTGCGTTCAGGCTTTGCAGTAGCGCATCAGGATCACGGAAATACCGGTCGAGGTAAATTTCCGTGAACAGCAGGCTCACGTATTGAAAATACTTCCAGCGGATTGCCTGCGTCCGGTGGGCGTTGATTCGCTGGGTGTGGCGGTAAATGTTCTCGTCATAGCCCAATAGAACCTCGTTGCTCAACTCGCCCCGCTCAAACAATCGGGCCGTGAGCACCTGATGGAACAGCGAGACATTGTTCTCGTCGTAGGCTTCAAGGCGCTCATCCTTCAGTTCGGCGACCAATTGTTCCAGCGTATCAACCTCGAACAGTCCGAGCACCCACTGGTTCAGCACCAGCTTCTGGCTGAATTTCAGATTCGGTGTCCGGCGCGATCGGCGGCGGGGCGTTGTGGCATTGGCTGTCATACTCCGGCTGCGGCTTGCCCAAGTTGCTCAAGTCTCGCTACCCATTGGTCAAAGTGCTGGCACCGGGCACGAATGGCCGTGAGACCAAGATCAATCACCATCAACGATCCGCCGATCACCTTGTCGTAGATGGGGACGTGATTGAGTATTCGTTTGGAAGGGGCTGTTGTTCGACCTTCGTCGATTTCCTCCGGGTTGAGTTTCGCCGTCGCAGCTTCGAGCTTCGTAATTTCGCCAGCGTACCCTGGATAGTAGGATCGGAGTCCTCTGATGTTCACGAACAACAACGCTTCAAATTCATGAAGTTGGATGTTCGGAATGAAGTGCCCCGAATCAATGTCACCGCCAAACGCCTGTTCAAGGAACGACACTTTCTCCAAAGGCTCCTTGAACTTCGCTGCCTCTACACGTTTCGGAAAGTCTTCGGGCAGGGCATAAAGATCGACCATGGTGGTCACGAAGGCATGAGAATCCTGTTTTAACCAACTGGTGACATCTCTTTTCAACTTTGGATATGCCAACAGCCCGCCACGATGAATCTGTTCTCTCTTGCGGCTGAACTCCACACGCCTGGCAACTGCGCCGACGTTGAATTGTGCCAGGTGTTGGGCCAAAACCTCATTGATGAAGGTTTCCTCAGCTTGACCTTCCACGACGATGTTAAGTCGGTTCATGGCTGCGGCCTCCCTCCAAAGACATTCTTGCCCCACAGTTCTCCCAGCGAGTAGTCGTTCAGCCAGGAGTCGAGTTCCTGGGAGGTCAGACGACCGAAAGTTGTTTCACCCTCTTTTCGGTCTACGACGATCAGGTCTTCCGCTTTGAACTCGTCCACGAGCGGCCTTGACTGTGTCGAGATGATGACTTGGCATCGAGTGGAGGCTTCTCTCAACAACCCCGCAAGAACTTCAATGGCGTACGGATGCAGACCCAGTTCCGGCTCGTCAATGATGATGGTTGAAGGCGGAGAAGGCTGGAGTAAAAGGGTCGTCAGACAAATGAAACGCAGCGATCCGTCTGAAAGCTGATGCGGGTAGAAGACCTGATCACCATATCGTTCTTTCCAAAGCAGTTGTGTTTGACCTTGGGCGACTTCTTTCAGGACAAAATCCCCGAAGAAGGGAGCGACCAGGCGTATCGTCTTTACGATACGATCGTAATACTCCCGCTTTTCGTTTTGCAGGCGCATCAAGAACGCAGAAATGTTGGCAGCGTCTCCGAGGAGCTTTTCGCTATCGACCGTGTTGCACACGCCCATCACACGAGCGTTCTGGGTGGTGTCGTGAAAGTGGTAAACGACCCAGTCGCTGATGGCATCTACCACCCATTTCTCGCTGGCGCTCGGATGCGTTTTGAGGCTCAGACTGCTTTCGGTGTGCCCACTGCCCTGATTATTCTCAATTGGGCCGAAATACGGCCCATGAAAAGGCGCTGCCTCCTCAGAAAAGAACATGGAACGATCGGCCGCCGCTTTAAGCGTAAATTTGAGCTCATTCAAGCCAAACCAAAGGTGCGCCCGAAACTGCTCAGTCACCTTCATGCTCCTGAATAAAAAAGCGTCGGCTCTGCCCTTGGTGCTGAGATAATTTTGCAAACCCTTGCTCTTGTCCATCATGTGGCCGAGCAACTCGAAGAAGCGGACAAAATTTGTTTTGCCCGACCCGTTTGCCCCAATCAGAACGTTCAGGCCAGGGCTTAGTCCAAATCTCGGCAGCTTCTTGATCGACTTGTAGCCCTCCAACTCGATGTATTCGAGGGGGCGCTTGTCAGAAAAAGTCATATTGCATTTCCTTTCTAAACATCCTGGCACTCCCACATCAGCCGGTGGAAGTCTTCCTCGATAAGGCGGACTTTCCAGGTCTGGTCGCCACGGCGGAGGTTTTCGAGGTTGTTGTCGCCGTTCACGTAGATCAGGTCGTATTCCTGGTCACGGGTGTTGTAGCCCTGCGTGTTGAACCACTCGTCCAGTTTGTCATTCGGGACTTCCGCCACGTTTCGCCAGAGGATCAACACCCGGTCGCCTTGGGGATTGGTGCCCTCGACCACCCGCACGCTGCGGATGTGGTCAATGTGCTTCACCGCCAGGCCGACTAGCCAGTTGAACGTCTCCACCAGGTCAACATTGACCTCCTTTGACTCGCCAACGTTGCCGGTGCTGACCTTGAGCTTGTAGCTGAACGGGTCGGTGAACTTTTGGACGTTCAACAGCGAGGCGCTGCTCCGTGTTTCCACGTCCAGCATGTAGCGGAGTGTGTAGTCCTCACGGAAATCCTTCGCCTGTGTGAGGAGGTCGTCTTGCGCCTTTGTCCGTTTCAGTTCGAGGTTGTTGAGGCAATCCTCGTACGACTCCAGCGAGACATACTTGAAGAACCCGCTGGTTCCTTCACGGGAGACGGGTTTACCTTCCTTCCAGTCCTTAGAATACAAGGCCTTTTTCATCCGAGGCACGAGTACGGTCTCGAAGCATCTTCCCATTTCGATAAGGATGAATTGTCGGTCTGTTCCCTCTTCGCTGTTGGTTTCCATGACAGCGTGGCCAACAGAACCTGATCCTCCAAAGCAGTCCAGAACGATCCCTTGCTCGTTGGCATGGAGAGAGAGAAGCCACTCGTAAAGTTGCAGCGGCTTAGGTGTGTCAAACGGCTTTTCACCAAACATGTCCTTGAGGACACGAGTGGCGTCTGCGTTCGTGCCGTGCATGTCGAGCCAGGTACTCCACCCCACAGCTTTCTTCACGTCCCTGATTTTCTGGAATGGCACCCATCGTTCCGAAAGGCCATTCCAGGTTACAGCTGAATCAAACGGGCATTGTTCCCAGTGGAAAACTTCAGGGTCTTGCAACGCTGCCTGGATGTTCTTGTTGTTTTGCCCCCAGCGCCAGTGGCCTTCTTTTCCGTCGTTCTTGATCGGCCAGGCTTCCTCGCCTAAAGGCGTCTTCAGAGCGTACCATTGTCCACGCCGGTCACTACGCTGGGATGCGCCGCCCCACTTTCTGAGTTCACGACCCTTTCTGTATTTTCCCCACTTATCGGTGCGATCAAGCTCACCAGTTGATCTCTCAGCCTGAGTAATGGAGGTAGCGTCCCCGTTGTGGTAAATCATCAGGTATTCATGGCCGGTTCGTAGTCCCGTCTTCTCCTTGCCGCCGCTCGCCTCCGATTTCCAAGGAGCACAAGCTGCTCGATTGCCCTCGCCGAAAATGTCGTTGAGCAGCAGCCCAAGCCGATACATTTCGTGATCATCGATATTCGCAGCGAACAAGCCGCTTTCAACCAACAAACTCTCCACGAGTTTTATGCGGCTGGAAAGAAGTCCATACCAACTTGAGTGTTGATAATTGTCCTTGTAGGGAAAACCGTCCGAACCAGTATTGTACGGCGGATCGATGAAGGCACAGTCCAAACCACGACGATACCTAGGTGAAATCAAACTCAATCCGTGAAAACTATCCGCACGAAGAAGAAGGCCCCTTGCTCCCAAGTCGAGGCTGCTGATCGATCCAACAAGTCTCCAAGCGAAGTCGCTGCTGAAGTGGCGGGTGTCGATTACCAGATTCTGATTGGCCTTCAAAAACTCTTTGTTCAACGGCTCCGCAAATCCTGGACTCACGGTCGTCCTTTCGATCTCCTGAATCGCACACAACCGTTTCCACTCCTCGATCTGCGCCTTGTTCTCAATGATCCGCGGATAGAGTTCCTCCGGCACCCGGTCGAGCGTCACGCAGTAGTTGGTTTCCACCACGAACTTTTTCTTCAGCCAGAGCTTCTTCTGGAAGGTCTCCAGTTGCTCCAGAAAGGCGATGACCTTGCGGGCGATCTTGCGCAGGGCTTTGATCTTGGAGAGGTAAATTTCCACCTTGGGCGCTGCCTCATCCTCCACGTCGTCCAGGTGCATGATCTCGTTCTTGATGAAGAAATCGAGTTCACGCCGGAAGAAACCGCCCAGGTCTTTATGGATGAAATAATCGAAGGCGTAGCGGGCGGTGAAGTCGTCCAGGTGTTTGGCCAGCAGCGTCCGTTGCGGATTCTTTTCCGTGGGCCGTGACTCGCCCAGTACGGAGAGCCAGTCGGTGAGCGAGGTGTTGCCAAGCACCGCAGTCACCGTAGCGGCGTTCAGTTCAGTCTGCTTGCGGGTGTCCACCTGGTAGTTGAACCGGATGAACATTTCGCCGTTCTCCACGACCACGGGATTGGCCTCGACCAGGATGAAGCGGCGCTCCTTGCCATTCTGCGGCTTGTTGTTGTCCGCCTCCGTGTCGGCCTCGACGACCTTGAAATGGACACGACGATTGTCCCGGAGTTTGAACGTGTAGTTGCGGAGGTATTCGGTGCTCTTGATGTAATACTGGTCGTGGTTGGCCCAGTAGAGTTTGACTTCCTCGCCCTCGTAGGGGATCGCATAAACGCCTTCCTTGTATCGGCGCAGGCTCAGGAAGTCGCCCTGGTGGTAGTAGCGCCGGAAGAAATTGTAGAGATGGGAGAAGACCTCGTTCTCCAGTGCGTCGAGGTCGGTGCCGTGCTTAAATTGCTCCCGCAGTTCAAGAACCTTTGGCACGGCGTCAGGATTCACGCCGAGTCGTGTGGCGTTCTCGATGGCCTCGTCGAGTTCCGCCTTCTTGGCACCGGAATCAAGGTTGGTGTGCCGGGCAAGCTCGGCCTTCACCTGCGGCAGAAGATCATGTTCCAGAAACTTTTCGATCTCATCCCGCTTGGCGTTCATAATGCGGTAGAGGCCGAAATCGAGATCGGCCTGATCCATTTGGAACAAGTCCCTCAGGAGCGTCTTCAGTTTTTCGTAATTCGTGATCATGTCGTCGTATCCGCCGTTTTCGGGGCGATGCCGAGCAATGTGTTTTCGACGATGCCTCGGAATTCTGCCAACTTTCCCGGGGCGATGCGAGCTTGACTTACGGCTTTCAGAATTTCGAGGGGCTTCCGATCACCCCTGGGCGTAGTCAGGCCAAGGAACTTTTCCAGATCGGTCGGAAACTTGTGTGGCTTGCCGACAGTGAAGCCGTTGACCCGACTCTCCAAAAACTCGTTTATGGCCTCCTGGTGCGCCTTGCCAGTATCCCCGTCGATCAGAATGCCATGCCGTGTTCCGAAGGCTTCCAGCAACGCCATGAATCGGTGAATATTGAACTTTCCCAGCGCATCCACCACGTAAATGCGATGCTGACGGAGATCGTTCCACTGGTTTTGCAGCAGATAATCCAACAATACTTTTTCGGATGTACCCTCGACAATGAAAACATGGTCGGCAAAGAGCATGGAAGCTCTCTCGGCATCCAACCACAATTGAAATCTGAACTTCTCATCCTGGATTGCAATGTCCTCCGCAGGCAAGTCTGCGACCATATCCTTCGCTTTCGCTTTCAGTTTGTCGTTGATTGTGGTTTCGGCGATAAAGTCTTGCAGGCATTTCGCCAGCCCTAAGCCATCGCCCAAGAGATTCTTGAGCTTTTCTTCTCCGATTTGGTGGATATTGGTGACACCATTCCTTTTTTTCACTCTCACCACACATTTCAGATCGTCTGCCGCTCGTCCGGCAAAGATCGGGGAGTGGGTTGTCACGAGCACCTGCTGACCGTCTGCTTCAGCCAGCTTTCGGAGGTTGAACAACATCGTTTCCTGCTGGTGCGGGTGCAGGAATGCCTCTGGTTCTTCAAAAAGCAGGAGAGTGAAGTCAGGGTTGTACTCCTTCTTTTTGGGTTCCTTCGCAGGTTCGTCGAATTGGGGTACACAACGAAGAAGCTCATAGATGAGCGTCCGCTGAAAACCTTGGCCGATCCTGTCCAGGTTCACCTGGGCATCGCCAATTTGTGAATCTTTGAACGATGGCTGAACTAAGGATTTTGTAACGTCCTCCGGCGACATCTGGCGTATGTTCAAATCAAGTTTTACACCCCAATCCTCCAACGCTTTGTTCAGCGGCTTCGAGAGTTGACTCAGGAATCCGCCTTCCTGGTTTGCTTCGAAATTCAACTCCTTCAGGGCGGTCAGAACCGCCTCGTATTTTGCGCTCTTGGCGGCGACACGTTTCAGAATAAGGTTAAGGATGTCCCGCAGAGCGGACTGGCCGGAGGTCTTCAGGTGGTCGTCTGGAAGGCTGAGAGCAGGCACGTAGATGATGTCCCCGACTTTTGCCGAACTCACGTTTTTAGCACCATAGAACAGTCCATCTTCCAGTTTTCCCTCAATGACGGCGTAAAGGTTACTTTGGGTGCTTTTGACATCACGGTCGGCAGACTTTAGCAGCTTCCGAATGACAAGCAGCCGGTCTGGGCGGCGGTATTTCTCGGCAATCTCCTTTTCCTCCTCCTCGGTTAGCGTGAAAGTAACTTCGATCCAGGATTCGGTGTAATCCCCTGGCAGCTTGGGCAGATCGTCCTGATTCCATTTCAGGTTGTCGTAGAAAATCCTCAGGGCGCTTATGATGGTCGATTTTCCAGCGTTGTTCGCTCCCACCAGCATCGTGTAATCGTGGAGATCAAAGACTCCATCAAGGATACAACGGAAGTTGTGCAGTTTTGTGTTGCTGATTCTCATGATTCGAGGTTTTTCAGACGACTTCCCACCGGACGGCAAACAGTGTTTCCGCCTTCGTGGTTTGCGCTAGGCGTTTCTCCAGGTTGCCGATCAGCGTGTCACGCCTGGCCATGATCTCGTCTTCCTTGTCGAAAATCTGCTGGCGCTGACGGCGCTTTGCTTTCTCCAGATCGCCGATTTCGGATTCGAGCCGGTGCATTTCCTCGGTGGTCGTTGCCTGCCGGGATTGGCGGGTCAGCAGCTTGATCCGGTTCTTCGTGTCCTGGAGTTCCTGCTCCGCAGCTTGAACCAGGTCGTCTGCCCACTTTTCCAGTTTGTCCCGTTCCTCCTGGAAATGCCGGTTGTTGGCATCGAGCGACCGGCTGATCGTGGCGGCGACGTGACGTTCTGACTCACGTTTGAGGCGGTCTTGATCTGGCGTGGACAGCTTGGCTGGGTTTACCGTGGCAACACAGTTGAACAGTTTTTCCGCCGTCTCCTGGTCGAGTGTGCCCTCGCCGTCCAGGAACCCGCTGAACAGCAGATATTCCTCACGGCTGTAGGAATCAATTGTCAGCACGGTCAGGATCAATGCGCCCTGCTTGCCCTTGAGATTCTCAACCAGGGTGATCCGAACCGGATGATCGCTGATGTTGAACGTCAACCTGGCAGCGGGGGTCGGCAGGCTCTGTCCCTGGGCGATTACGTGTTCGCCCAGCGGATGTGATAGGCGATACAGGAAGTCGCCGTCCACGTTTTCCCCGGCCTTGGAGATCAGGTGATACTCGCCATGGCGGATATCCGGCCTTGGAGCGACCTTCAAGGTAAACCGGAGCGCCTGGTCATTGAAGACGGCGTGATTGGCGAGAATGAAGCGAGTCAGCGTCCAGAACTCCTTGCTTACCCGGTCGAGGGTCGTGCGGGTCTCGTCGAGTTGGAAGCGCAAGCGCTGGTGAACGTCCTCGTCAAAATGCTCCAGGAGTTGCTGGCGGGTCTTGAGCATCGCCGCCTTGATGCGCTCGACCATATCGTTCTGAAGCTGGTTGAACGCAAACTCGATCTGCTCGACCGTCCGGCAGGACTGGTAAATGCCCAGGACACGTTTCTCGAAATCCACGCCCGACTCGATGCTGCCCAGGACTTCATCCGATGCGCCGAACACTCCGCTGAACAGGCTGAACTTCTCGTTGAGAAGCTGGAACACCCGTTGATCGGCTGCGTTGCGCTCGTTCAGAAAGTTGATAACTACGACATCGTGGCGCTGGCCGTACCGATGGCAGCGTCCAATACGTTGCTCGATGCGCTGCGGATTCCATGGTAGGTCATAATTGATGACCAGGGAGCAGAATTGGAGATTGATGCCTTCCGCCGCCGACTCCGTGGCGATCATTATGTCAGCATTGTCACGAAAATGCTCGATCAAGGACTGGCGCTGGTCGGCGATACGGGACTCGCTGGTGCGACCCAGCGGCTTGTTTATCGCCAGCCAGCGTTCGTAGATGGCACGGGGTTGTTCCCCCGTGTTTGATCCGCAGAAAAGGACAATACGGCCAGCATAGCCGTTGGCCTCCAGAAAATCGAGGAGGTACCGCTGTGTGCGCAGCGACTCGGTGAAAATGATGGCCTTCCGTGCCGCCCCCATCCGCTTCAATTCCTTGAAGCCGATCTCCAGACCGGAAAGCAGCGCACGAACTTTGGTGTCGGTATGGATGGAGTGTGCCCAGTCAACGTAACGATTCAGTTCAGCGATCTCGTCGTTCAACTTCTGCCGGTCGATCTGCGCCGGCCCGGATTCGATCAGGGCCGGGGTGCCGCTCACAGCATCGGTTTCGTCCTCCCCTTCAACGTAGTCTTCGGTGGTGATCTCGTCGGTTTCCGACAACTCGTCCACCAGGCTCTCTTCCAGGGGCAGGCCCTCTTTAACTCTGACGAGGCGATCTCGGATCGTCTCCAGCGTTCCGACCACCGCACGGGACGATGAGGCGAGCACTTTGCGGATCACCAGCGTCACGAGTTGTTGCTGTTCCTTCGGGATCGAGAACGTATCCGCACGCTGGAGGAAGCCCGACAACGCTTCGTAAAGTCCCTGCTCCTCGTCGGTCGGGTTGAACGGCCTGGTGATGGCCCGGCGCTCGGTGAACTTGATGTATTCCAGAACCTGGCGGCGAAGTGTGCGCTGGCAGAACGCATGGATGCGTGATTTCAGAGCGTCCGCGTTGCCGCTGCCGTTGACGTAATTGTCCCGGAATGCTGCCAGATCGCCGAAGATGTGGTCGTCAATCAGGGTGGAGAGTCCGTAAAGCTCCAGCAACGAGTTCTGGAGCGGCGTGGCTGTGAGCAGCAGCTTTCGGCGATCTTCCAGCGCCCATCGGATGGCCTGACCGATGCGGTTGCTGGTCCGGTAGCAGTTCCGCAACTTGTGCGCCTCATCAACGACGGCCAAATCCCAGGACACAAGCCGAACTTCGTCCTTCATCTTCCCAGCGAAGTTCATGGACGTGATGACGACCGACTCCTGGTCGAAGGGGGTGAGCAGGCCACGCCGTCTGGCGTCCTTGTAAGACTTGGCGTCGAGGATGACGGTCGGGAGGTTGAATTTATCCTTCAGTTCCAGACTCCACTGCTTACGCAGGGAGGCTGGGGAAATGACGAGGAGCTTGCGTTTCTTTTCCGCCCAGTACTGACATAGCACAAGACCAGCCTCAATCGTCTTTCCCAAACCGACCTCATCCGCCAGGAGGACGCCTTTAGAAAGCGGTGATCGAAATGCAAAAAGGGCGGCTTCAATCTGGTGAGGATTAAGGTCAACGCAAGCATCGAACAACGACCTCGCCAGTCGCTCAACCCCAGAAGTCGCTAAACGCCTAGTTAGGTCGTGAGCAAAATACCTTGCATGGTAAGCTGTACTCATCGACGCCTTGGCATGAAATCATCCCAAAATGACATAAGGAAGTCGAGACCAAACCCAAATTCGACGGGAATTCACCGCATTTTACGGTTACGAATCGAAATTTTTGCTTTTTGGAGCTGTCAGGCGGGTACTCAACTGCCATGAGGAATGGCGGGTGCCATGAGCCTGCCACTCACAAAAAAACGCGGCGGTTGATGATTCCAATAAATGAGCTTTGGTTCCAAGCGGATCAGGGCGGCTTTCAGCAGACCAGGGTGCGGGGAAGCGGGCCGGTGAAAAAGGATGTTTACGGCGCCGCCCAAAAGGTGTAGCAACGGGGGATCGCCATGAACCGGAACGGGGCCGCCGGCGCCGGAACACCATCGGGATGGGAGCCGGGGAGCGGGCGGGAGGCGGCGCGGCCATGGCGGAACCTAATGGAGCAAAGACCCAGGCATATATGATGAAAACAGGAATCGCGGTCATCACCTCTTTAATGTGGCTCGCGGCCACCGGGCTGCGGGCGGCGGAAACCGTTGCCGCCACGCCGGCCCGGCAGCCGTTCTTCGCCTTTGAGAATTGCCTGAAGCTGCCGCCCGCCGAACTGGCGGCCACGCTGAAGGAGATCGGCTACGATGGCTTGAGCGCCAGCGGCTACGGCGTGGCGTCGGTGATCCAGGAGCTGCAGGCCCGCGGCTTGAAGCTCTATAACACCTACCTGATCCCGCAGTTCGACGCCGCGACCAACGGGCTGACCGCCCCGGTGCGCCAGCTGATCGACGACCTCCAGGGCAGCGGCGGCGCGCTGTGGATCGCGCCGGTCAAAGTGACCCGGGACGGCCAGGCCTTTCCCATTTCCTCCCCGGCCGGGGATGCGGTGGCGCTGGCCCGGCTGCGCGAGATCGCCGATTACGCCGGGCCACGCGGGGTGAAAATCGCGCTTTACCCGCACGCGGGATTCTGGACGGAGCGGGTGGAGGATGGGCTGCGGCTGGCGGACCAGCTGGACCGCCCTGGCGTGGGCGTCACTTTCAACCTCTGCCACTGGCTCAAGGTGGAGGGGGACCGCGATCCCCTGCCGGTGCTCAAGGCGGCGCTGCCGCGGCTGTTTTTTGTGAGCATCAACGGGGCGGACAGCGGCGACACGCGGAAAATGGACTGGCGGCAATTGATCCAGACCCTGGACCGCGGCAGCTACGACGTGGGCGGCTTCGTGCGCCGCCTGCGGGAGATCGGCTACACCGGTCCGGTGGGCCTGCAAGGCTACAACCTCCAGGGGGACCAAAAGGAAAACCTGCGGCGCTCCCTGGCCGCGTGGCGGAAATTTTAAACGGCCGCAACCGGCCACCCACAAAACAACCCTGCATCCAATGATGAAAACCCGTGAAAAAACAACGGCCGGCAGCCTGCCCGGCCAGACGGCCACCCGCCGCCAGTTCCTGAAAAAAACGGTCCTGGCTTCCTCGGCTATCACCGTGGCGCCCGCCGTGTTCACCCTGGCCGCGGATGGGCAAACGCCCGGCCAGAAACTCAATATCGCCGGGATCGGCGTGGGCGGCATGGGGGGCAGCAACCTCCGGCAGTGCGCCGCGGAGAACATCGTGGCCCTGTGCGATGTGGACCAGAATTACGCCGCCAAGACCTTCCAGGCCCACCCGGGCGCGAAGGTTTACCGCGATTTCCGCGAAATGCTCGAAAAGCAGAAGGATATCGAGGCGGTCATCGTGGCCACGCCGGATCATACGCACGCCATGATCGCCATGGCGGCGATGCGCGCGGGCAGGCACGTCTATGTGCAGAAGCCGCTCTCCTATTCAGTGCACGAGGCGCGGACCCTGACCGAGGCCGCCCGCGAGCATAAGGCCGTGACCCAGATGGGCAACCAGGGCCACTCCGGCGACGGCACCCGGCTGATCTGCGAGTGGATCCAGGGCGGGCTGATCGGCGTGGTGCGCGAGGTGGACGCCTGGACCAACCGCCCGGTGTGGCCGCAGGGCGTGGAAGTGGAACGGCCCAAGGAGACGCCGCCGGCGCCCGCGGGCCTGGACTGGGATCGCTGGCTGGGGCCGGCTCCCTACCGTCCCTACCATCCCGCCTATGTGCCGGGCAACTGGCGCGCGTGGTGCGACTTCGGCACCGGCTCGCTGGGCGACCTGGGCTGCCACATCCTGGACGCGGCGTTCTGGGCCATGAAGCTCAAGTATCCCACCAGCGTGGAGGGCTGCATCTCCACCTACTGGCACGACCTCTGGAAGAAAACCGAGCCGCGCCACGAGACGTTCCCCCGCTCCACGATTGTGCGCTACCAGTTCCCCGCCCGGGATGGCCAGCCGCCGGTCAAGCTGACCTGGTGGGATGGCGGCATGATGCCGCCGCGCCCGGAGGGGCTGGAGCCGGATGAGGAGCTGGGGGACAGCGATGGCGGCCTGATCTTCCGGGGCGAGAAGGGCGTGCTGATCTGCGGCTGCTACGGGCGCAGCCCGCGGGTGTTCCCGGAGTCGCTCCGGAGCGGCCTGGCGGGCATCCCGAAATCCATCCCGCGCATCCCGGGCGGCATGGACGGGCACGAGAAGGATTGGATCCGCGCCTGCAAGGGCGGCCCGCCGGCCAGCTCGAATTTCGATTACTCCGGCCCGCTCTCGGAAATGGTCCTCATGGGCAACCTGGCGGTGCGCTTCCCCAACCAGCAGCTGCTTTGGGACGGGGAACAGATGCAGGTGAAGAACAACGCGGCCGCCAACGGCTTCGTGCGGCGGAAATACCGTGAAGGCTGGACGCTTTAGAGCGCTTGGGCACGGCGCAGCGCGGCGCCCGGCAGACGCCGGGACGGAAGCTCAGGGCCGGTTGAACTGACCGCCTATGAAACCCGGTTTTGGCCTCTACCGGCACCAGCTGAACGACGAGCATTACCGCTTCGCGCGCCAGTGCGGAGCCACGCGCCTGGTGATCCACTGGGTCGATTATTTCCGCTCCTCCCGCAGCAACCAGCCGGGTGACCAGCCGCTGGGGGACGATGCCGGCTGGGGGCTCGCGGGCGATCCCGCCCGGCTCTGGTCCGCCGGGGAGCTGGCCGCCGTCAAAAGCGCGGCGGCGGCGCACGGGCTCCAGGTCGAAGCCATCGAGAACTTCGACCCCGCGCATTGGCATGACGTGCTCCTGGATGGCCCGAAAAAGGCGGAGCAGCTGGAGAACCTCAAGGCCATCATCCGCACGGTGGGCCAGGTGGGCATCCCCACCCTCGGCTACTATTTCTCGCTCGCCGGGGTGGCGGGCCGCATCAAAGGGCCGTGGGGGCGCGGCGGCGCGGAGGTGGTGGCGGTGGATGGCCCCTATGACCCACCAATCCCCAACGGCATGGTGTGGAACATGGTTTACGACCGGCAGGCCCCGCCCGGGAACCTGCCGCCCATCAGCGCGGAGGAACTCTGGCGCCGGCACGGGGAATTCCTCGACGCGCTCCTGCCGGTGGCCGAGGCGGCGGGCGTCACCCTGGCGGCCCACCCGGATGATCCCCCGCTGCCCTGCGTCCGCGGCCAGCCGCGCCTGGTGAACCAGCCGGGGCTTTACCAGCGGCTGATCGACCGCCACCCCAGCCCGCGCAACGCCCTGGAATTCTGCCTCGGCACCCTGGCCGAGATGACCGAAGGCGATATTTACGAAACCGTGGACACGTACAGCCGCCAGGGGAAAATCGCCTACGTGCATTTCCGCAACGTGCGGGGCAAGGCGCCGCACTACCGGGAGACCTTCGTGGACGAAGGGGACATTGACATGCTGCGCGTGCTGCGCATCCTGCGCCGGAACGGTTACACCGGAGTGCTGATCCCGGACCACGCGCCGCAAATGACCTGCGCCGCGCCCTGGCACGCCGGCATGGCCTACGCCTGCGGCTGGCTGATGGCCGCACTGCGGGCGCTGGATGACGAAACCTGAAACGAAAAACAACTTTTGCCCATGAATCCCGAACCCCATCCCCATCCCACCCCCGTGTGCGGGCCGTTGAGCCGGCGCGATTTCCTCCGGCAAACAGGCGCCGCGGCCGGCGGCCTGCTGTGGTCCGGCGCCAGCGGAGCGTCCGCCGTCCCCGCGGCCGGGAGCGGCCGGCTCCAGTGGCGGCGGTCGGGTCCCTCCCGGCTGTTCACCGGGGTGAGCCGGGAAGGCGCGGCGCTGGCGGTGGGTGAGTCCCCGGGGCTGCTGGACGCCGGCTGCCGCGTGGTGGGGGAGGCGCCGTTCTGCTGGCTCCAGGCCGGCCAGGCTACGGCCATCCACGGCCCGCTGCGCGCGGAACTGCGCCACCGGCTGCGGGAGACCGGCCGGGGCCTGGGGGAGGATCTCCTGGAGGCCACCCTCACGGTGCGGAACATCTCCCGCCAGCCGCAGCAAGTGGAGCTGGTGCTGGCCACCTCCCTGCAGCCGTCCATCGCGGTGGAAAGCCAGCAGGCGTATCTGCCGCTCAACGCCGCCGGGCTGTTTGCGGACGACCGTTTTGCGGCCCTGGGCGTGAAGCATTTCCTCCAGGATTGCCGCCAGCCGGTGGGGAACCGGGGCCTCGAGGCGCATTACCTCGAGCCGCTGGCCAGCCATGCCTCCGGCGCGCGTGAAACCACCGCGCCCCTCCTGGCGCCGGTAGTGGACCTTTCCAGCCCCGGGGCGGCGCTGCGCGTGGGGCTGTTCACCTCCTCGCTGGAGCCAAGGCGGTTCACCGCCTCCGGCCCCGGGGTCCGCCCGGGAGTCTGGCGCCTCGGGCGCTGCGTGACCATTCCGCCCGGCCAAACCGTGACGGAGCGCGGCTGGCTGCTGGTGCACGAAGGGGATGCCACCGTGGCCTGGCAGACGTTCCACCGGTTCGGCCACCACGAGGATCATCCGCCCATCGGCTGGGTGCGGGACTTCAAGGTTCACTATTACGATTTCCTTTCCGCGGCGGAGGGGGAGCACGGGCGGCGCGGCGGCGGCTTCGAGGCGGATCTGCCGCACTTCCGCGAATTCCGCGTGGGCCTGGCGACGCAGCATGGCTATTACCCGGCGCTGGGAGATTACATTCAGCCGGACCGTAAAACCTGGCTGGCCATGCGGGGGGACAAGCAAGGGCCGGCGGAGATGTCCTTCGACAAAATGCGCGCCCGCATCCAGGCAACGCGCAAGGCCGGGGCAAAAGCCGCGGTTTACCTCCACCCGGTGCTGTTCGACGACGCGGCGCCGTTCTTCAAGCAGATGCGCGACAGCGTGCAGGTGGACGCCCAAGGCAAACCGGTGCCCTACCCATGGCAGGGGCCGGACACCATTGGCCACAATTGGCGGGCTTCGCTGGGCTCGCCCCAATGGCGGGAGCACCTGCTCCGGCAGGCCCAATGGATCATGGAGATCCTGAAGCCGGACGCGATCACCGTGGACGAAACCTTCGCGGGACTCGGCTACGATCACCACCCCGGCCACGCCGGGCCCACCTCCGCGGCGGCGATCGATTTCCACCGCCAGCTCCGCTCGCTGGTGCGCTCCTTCGGCGCGGACAAGGCGGTCTTCACCAGCGACTGCTCGATGTCCGGCTTCGTGCTGTGGGCCGATGGCGAGTGCGGCGACCACGCCTATCCGGGCATCCTGGGGCATCCGCTCTACACGCAGGAGCCGGTGCGCTACCTGGCGGCCCTGGGGGACAAGCCTTGGCGGCCCTGCGCGTGGCATTTCCAGCACATGTGGGAGCCGCAGATGAAACTGGCGCGCCAGGTGGGCGCCGGGGCCGGCGTTTCCAACGGCTGGATCGAATACACCGGCCTGGTGCGCCTGCCCGCCGCCACCAAGGCCGGAATGCTCGCCGATATCGCCACCCTTTTCCCCAGGCGGAAGGGCTGACCCGGCTTCCGCGGGGGGCCGCCAAACCAGCCTGGGGCGGTTAAACCGGGGCCTGTCTGCCGCGTGGAATGCGCTTGTGAATGCCGCCCAAACAGCCGAAAATGGGACTCCAATGAAACCAATGCAAACGCTTTGCGTCCTGCTCGCCGGCCTGCTGAAAGCCACGGCCGGTGAGGGTGCGCCACCTTCCGGGCCGGCTTATCACGAATGGAGCTGCGAGCCTTCGGGCGCGGCGGGCGGATTGAAACTCGGCGTCACTTACACGCTGTGGATCCCGCCGGGCGTCAAGACCATCCGGGGGGTGGTGGTCCACCAGCACGGCTGCGGCGAGCCTGCGTGCAAGGCCGGGGCCACGGCGGCTTGCGATCTGCACTGGCAGGCCCTGGCGCGGAAATGGGATTGCGCGCTGCTCGGGCCCTCCTATCACCAAAGGGAGCAGGACGATTGCGCCTGGTGGTGCGATCCCGGACAAGGATCCGGGAAAACCTTCCTGCGCGCCCTGGCCGAATTGGCGGTCCGGACCGGCCACCCGGAGCTGGAACAAGCGCCCTGGGCTTTGTGGGGGCATTCCGGCGGCGCGAACTGGGCGGGCCACATGCTGCTCACGCATCCGGAGCGGATCGTGGCGGTGTGGCTGCGTTCCGGCTCGCCGCGCCTGATATCGGCGCCGGCCAAAGGCGCCGCCCCCGGATTTCCGGCGGCCGCGCTGGCGGTGCCCGTCATGTGCAACCTCGGGATCAAGGAGAAAACGGATCGTTTCGCCAGGCTATGGGAAAGCACCTTCGCCTTTTTCCAGGATTTCCGGGGCCAGGGCGCCCTGGTGGGCTTTGCCCCTGATCCGCGCACCAGCCATGAATGCGGCGACTCCCGCTACCTGGCCATCCCCTGGTTCGACGCCTGCCTCGCCCAGCGCCTGCCCGGCCAGCCGGGCGCACCGCTGCGCACCCTGTCCGGCGCTGGCGCCTGGCTGGCCCCGCTGGCGGGCGGCACGCCCCAGCCGGCCGCTGCTTTCACCGGCGATCCCGCCCAGTCCGGGTGGCTGCCCAATGCGGCGGCCGCCAAAGCCTGGAGCGAATATGTGCAGACCGGCGCCACCACCGACACCACGCCGCCGCCGCCGCCCGGGAACGTGCGCCTCAGCGCGGGCGGGGAATTGACCTGGGAGGCGGAGGCGGATTTGGAGAGTGGCCTGGCCGGATTCATCATCGAGCGCGATGGCGCTGAAATCGCCCGTCTGCCGGAGAAACCGGCGGGACCCTTTGGACGCCCATTGTTCCAAAAAATGTCCTACCATGACACGCCGGAAAAACCGCTGCCGGCGATGCGTTTCAAGGATCCGGCCGCGGCCCCGGGCGCCCGGCATCAATACGGCATCCGCGCGGTGAACAGTTGCGGGCTGAAATCAACCCCCAGCCAGGCGGTCCCGGCCCCTTGAGGCAAGGTTGGGCTTGGACCCGGAAAACGCTGCCTGCCTATGAACCGCCAAACCACCTTGTGGGCCATCCTCTGGCTGCTCGGCGCCGGCTGGGCGAAACCGTTGGCCGGCGCCGAAACCGTGGTGGTCGCCACGGCCGCCGCCGAGGGCCAATCCGAGCATCAGGCGGTGCGGGAGCTGGCGATGTACCTGGGGAAACTGCATCCCCAAACCACCTTCACCGTGGCCGCCCAGATTCCCGCCGCCGGCCCGGCCATTGTGGCCGGCAGCGGCGCGATGGCGCGCCGCCTGATCCCCGGGGGCGATTGGTCCAGGCCGGAAAGTTTCCAGGTCCGCACGATCCGGCGGGACGACCGTGAAATAGGGGTCATCGCCGGCGCGGGTCCGCGGGGCACCTGGTTCGGGGTTTATGCCCTGCTGCGGCAGCTGGGCTGCGCCTTCACCCTGTCGGGCGATGCCTTGCCGGGGCTCCCGGCGGAACCTTTTTCCTTCGCCGGCTGGGACTTGGCCGATGCGCCGCTGGTGCGTGAGCGGCTGGTGTTCAACTGGCATAATTTCCTGAGCGGATGCTCCACCTGGAATCTCCCCGAGTGGCGGCAGTGGACCGCCCAGGCGCAAAAACAGGGCTTCAATGCCATCATGGTCCACGCCTATGGGAATAATCCCATGGCCGCCTTCGACTTTGCGGGCCAGGCCCGGCCGGTGGGCTGGCTCTCGACCACGATCCAGGGCCGCGATTGGTCCACGATGCACGTGAATGATGTGCGGCGGCTCCACGGCGGCTGGGTCTTCGAGTCCGGCGCCTTTGGCGCGGCGGCCGGGCTGGCGCCGGACGGCGGGCGGGTGGCGGCTGCCCGGTCGCTCATGCGGGAGGTTTTTGCGGACGCCGCCGCCCGGAGCCTGAACGTGTATTTTGCCGTGGACGTGGATACGCCCAGCGCCAACCCCCAGGAGCTGATCCGGCTGCTTCCCGAATCCGCCCGCTTCGAGGCGGGTGGATCCACCGCCACGATGACGGGCCGGCAGCCGGGGCGCATCTGGCTGCCCAACCCGGACACCCCGGAAGGGTATGCCTTCCACCGGGCGCAGGTGGCCACCTTGCTCCAGCAGTATCCGCAAATCACCCGGCTCGTCGCCTGGTTCCGCCGGGATGGCACGCCTTGGATGAATCTGAAGGTGGCCGGGCTGCCCGCGGCCTGGCAGCGCGAGTACGCCGCGGAAATCGCGCGGACCCCGGAGGCGGCCCAATACTGGCGCGGCCCCGGGCTTTTCGCCATCGGCAAAATCGCGCGCGCTTTCGGCCGCGCCCTGAAGGAAACCGGCGCCACCGGCGTCACCCTCGCGGCGGGCACGTGGGGCTTCGAGTTTCTCCCGGGCGCCGACCGCTTCTTTCCCGCAGGCATTCCGCTGATCGGCCTGGACTACGATGTCATCCACGGCCGGCCGCAGCTGGGGGAAGCGGCGGCGCGCGCCCCGCTGCGGGAGATCGGCGCCCGCCGGCCGGTCATCCCGGTCGTCTGGGCCCACCATGATGACGGCCATTACCTGGGCCGGCCCTACACCCCGCTCGCCGGATTCGCTTCCAAGCTGGAGGATGCGCGGGCAGCCGGATTCGGAATCATCCATTGGACCACCCGCCCGCTCGATCTCTATTTCGCCAGCCTGGCCAGCCAGGTCTGGGGCCGCACCCGGGACCAGGCGCTGGCGGAAACGTGCCGGGCGCTCGCCGGGGCGTGGTTTGGCAGGCGCCCGGGCAACGCCGGACTCCTGGGGAATTACCTGGAATCCTGGATCACCGGCGCGCCGCAGTTCGGGCGCGAAACTTCCGACTGGTTCATCGACCGCCAGCTCACGGATATTCCCGCCATCCTGGCTGGCTGCCGCGCCCGGCTGGCGCTGCTGGGCCAGGCCCGGACCAATGCGTTTTCGGCGGACCAGCGCCAGCGCTTTGAATACCAGCGGCAGCTCGAGGAATTCAGCATGGCATTCCATGCAGCCCATGGCCAATTCCAGGACTCCCAGGATCTGCTCCGGCGGGGCGACCGGGAGGGCGCCCGGCGGGCGCTGGCGGATTGCCACCCGGAAGCCGTGATCGGGCAATATGCCCGGTTGAGTTCCCTCGGCGGCCTCACGCGGGGGGAACAGGGAGTGATCGTTTCGCTGAACACGCGCTGGCTCAGCCACATCGAGCGGCACCGGCAGGCTTTGGGCCTCCGCCCGGTGCGCCTCAACTTCGCCCCCACTTCGCACGACCCGCTCGCCCAAAGCCGCGGCTTGTTCACCTTCCACTTCAGCCCTGGCCATGAAATTTGGGAATGCCTCGGCGCCGAGGAAACCGGCGCGAATGTGTTCTCCTTGCCCCCCGCGCTGGAGCCCGCCATTCCTCCCGATGCCCCCGATGGCTGGAACGAGATCTGCCGCACGGGCATCGAGAGCGCTCAACCGCTCACCTTCGGGCTGCGGCCCATCCTGTATCGCAACCCCCGGGAAAACGATCCGGCCGCCCAGCTGCCGCCGGGGGATTACCAACTCCGCCTGCTCCTGCTCGATCCCCGGTCCACCGCCCCTGGCCAGCGGGTGTTCCAGATTTCCGTGGCGGGCCGGTGCGTGGCCCCGGCAGTGGATATTTTTGCGGAAGCCGGCGGCGCGAACCGCCTGCTCGTGCGCGAATTTCCGGCCACCGTGGGCGCCAGCGGCACGGTGGCGGTGACCCTCACCCCCAGCGCTGGCCAGGCCGCCCTCTGCGGCGCCATACTCGAACCCAAACCCTGAACCCGGCAAACACCATGAAAACGAATCCATTGAAACCCCGGAGCCTCATCCGCCATGCCACCCTCAGCCTCGCCGCGGGGTTGCTGTGGTGCTCCACCCTGGCCTCGCCCGGGGCGGAATACCACGTGGCCACCACGGGCAACGATGAAAACCCCGGCACGGAAGCCCAGCCGCTGCGGACCATCCAGCGCGGCGCCACCCTGGCGCAGCCAGGCGACGTGATCACCGTCCACGCGGGGACTTACCGCGAGCGGGTGACCCCGCCCCGGGGGGGCGAATCCGACACCCGGCGGATCACCTACCAGGCCGCCCCGGGCGAGGCGGTGGTGATCAAAGGCTCGGAGGTGGCCCGCGGCTGGCAGCCGTTCCTGCCCGGCGTTTGGAAGCTGGTTCTGCCCAATTCCTGCTTCGGCAAATACAACCCTTACCAGGATCTCATCACCGGCGACTGGTTCAGCGACCGGGGCCGCCGCCCGCACACGGGGGAGGTGTATCTGAATGGCAAATCCCTTTACGAGGCCCACCTGCTGGAGGAGGTGCTCAATCCCAAAGCCATCCCCGGCGCCTTCGATCCCGAAGGATCCACCTACACCTGGCTGGGGGAGAGCGATGGGCGGAACACTTATATCTATGCCAATTTCCACGGCCACGATCCCAACACGGAGCTGGTGGAAATCAACGTGCGGGAGGCCTGTTTTTACCCGGACCAGCCGGGCCGGGATTACCTGACGGTGCGCGGCTTCCAAATGCGCCAGGCGGCCACGCAATGGGCCGCCCCCACCGCCGAGCAGATCGGCCTGCTGGGCACGCATTGGAGCAAGGGGTGGATCATTGAGAACAACGTGATCAGCGACTCCAAATGCTCGGGCATCACCCTGGGCAAGGACCGCCAGACCGGCCACAACGTCTGGTCGAACGACCGCAGCAAGGATGGCGCGATCCATTACGTGGAGGTGATCGAACGGGCGCTGAAGATCGGCTGGTCGAAGGAGAAGATCGGCTCCCATATCGTCCGGAGCAACACCATCTTCAACTGCGAGCAGACCGGCATCTGCGGGAGCCTCGGGGCGGCCTTCAGCCAGATCACTGGCAACCATATCTACAACATCTGGACCAAGCGCCTGTTCACCGGGGCGGAAATCGCCGGGATCAAAATCCACGCCTCGATCGACATGCTCATCCAGGGCAACCGCATCCACCATGCCGGCCGGGGCCTGTGGATGGACTGGATGGCCCAGGGCGTCCGGATCACGGGCAATATCTGCTACCAGAACACCACGGACGACCTTTTTGTCGAGGTGGACCACGGGCCGTACCAGGTGGATAACAATATCTTCCTCTCCCCCCTCAGCCTGCTGGATTGGTCCCAGGGCGGCAGCTTCGCGCACAACCTGGTGACGGGCAAAATCGTCAGCCGGCCGGAGCTGAGCCGGGTGACCCCCTTTCACCCGCCCCATTCCACCGTGGTGGCGGGGCTGACGAATATCGCCGGCGGGGACAATCGTTTTTACAACAATATCTTCGTGGGCTCCGCCGCCGCGCCGGAAAACCGGGATCGGCCCTCCGGGCGGACCGAAGGCTACGGCTTGTGGGTTTACGATCCGCGCACCTGGCCTTCCTGGGCGGATGGCAACGTCTATTACCACGGCGCCTGGCCCTACAAGAACGAAACCCACAGCACCGTCCAGGCCGGTTTCGATCCCCAGCTCAAGCTGGTGGAAACCGGGGAGGGCGTTTTCCTGAACTTCGCCCTGGGGGATGCGCTGCTGAAAACCATGACCACCCGGGTGACCAGCGAACTTCTGGGGCAGGCGAAGATCCCCAATCTGCCCTATGAGAATGCGGACGGCTCGCCGCTGAAGATCGACACGGACTACTTCGGCCAGCCGCGGAGCGAAACCGCCCCCAGCCCGGGCCCCTTTGAGAATCCCGGAACCGGCCAACTGTCCATCAAAGTCTGGCAGCCGAACCCGCTGAAACCATGAAACTGCCCATTTACCGATGCCCGCGGATCGACCGCGACCTCCGGCTGACCGGCCAGGTGGACGATCCCCTCTGGCAGCGCGCCGGGGCCGTGCCGCTGAACAAGCCGACGGACGGAAAACCGGGCCGCTACCGGACCACCGCCCGGATGCTCCATAATGCGCGGCACTTCTACCTCGGCTTCGAATGCGAGGATGAGTATGTCTGGGGCACGCTCACGGAGCACGATTCTGAAATCTACACCGAGGAATGCGTGGAGGCCTTCATCTGCCCCTCCGGCAGGATGCGCCAGTATTACGAGATCAACGTCAGCCCGCGCAACACCGTGTTCGACACGTTCATCCTGAACGGACGGGCGGAAAACGGCGGGCGGGGGGATTTCCGTTCCTGGAAGGAATACACCTGCGACGGCTTGCTGACCATGGTGCATATCCAGGGGGAGCTGGGCGTCCGCGGAGCCCGGGGCTATTCCGTGGAATACGCCATCCCGTTTTCCTCCCTCGTCGGCGCGGACAACCTGGAGCCGCAGCCAGGCGACACCTGGCGCATCAACCTGTACCGCATCGATTCCCCCCAGCCCCGCCAGCTGGAGTATTATTCCTGGTCGCCCACCGGGGCCAATGACTTCCATCGCCCCTGGTGCTTCGGGACGCTGGTTTTCGAATAGGCGCCGGCCCAGGTTTACGGCTGGGCGGGGGTGACCACCCGGTAAAAGCGGGTTGTGCCGGCCGGGATAAGATCCTGCACCGGGTAATCCCCCGCGGCGCTTTGGGCCGGGACATCGCGCAGCTTGATCCAGTGGGTGGCGCTCAAGGACTCCTGGTATTGCACCGTATAGGTGCTGCCGGCGGCGGCTGGGAAACTGAAGCTGAAGCGGCCCGCGGCGCTCCCCGCCGGGCGCAACCCAAACGGAGACTGCACCAGCCAGGCGGCGCTGGCCACCGGGTTGGTCCCCAGCTGCGGATCATCCTGGTAAAAGCCGGCGTCATTCCGCCCGGAAACCTCCACGCGATGCGCGCCATCGGCCAGGCCGGCCAGGAGGATGGGCGTGCCGATCGGCGTCTCCGCGCTCCAGGGTAGGGCGTCCAGCCGCCAGCGGTAGTGGGTGAACCCGGAGCCGGCCGGAAAGCCGGTGGTGGGAATGCCGCTGCCGGACCAGTTGCCGCCCACTGTGAGGCTCGCCCCGGTATTGGTGGTGGCGCCCACGGACGCCCCGCTGAGCGAGACCCCCACCGGCGCCACTCCACCGAGGTCTTGCCCGTTGGGGCCGGCGCCCCGCGCGGGCGAGCCGGGCGGCAGGCTGAACCACTCCCGCATGATCTGCGCGTCCGCCCAGTTGGTGAAATAGGTTTCGGACAATTGAGGCCAATGCTTGAACTGCGGGTTCTGGATGAGGTTGCCGCTGCCGGGGCCGCTCCAGGCCGCCGGCAGGAGATTGCGGTTGAAGGTCACCGTCATTTGCTGGGCGTCGTAGTTCCGCACCAGCTGTTCCACATCGGCGATGAGGTTGCCCTCCAGGTAGCATCCCTTGCCGAAGGCCGTCAGATCCGGCGTGGTGTCGCGCATATTGACGGCCCCGGAGGCGAAATCCAGGCCGCCGGTCTTGGTCATGTGGACCATGGTGTTGTTGAGCAGGGTGTAGAAGTTGCCCTGCTTGGCCGTGATGGCGTTGTCGCAATCGTAGATCAGATTGCCGATGATGGTGATCTCCGAGGTGCGCGTGCCATCGCTGCCGCCCGAGATGGCCGCCGAGCTGTCCGGGGCGCCGTTGCGATGGCAGTGCAGGAATATATTCCCCTCGATCCAGGCGTCCGTGCCATCCAGGTCCAGGATGTCATCCGAGGCCGCCACGAACACGTTATTATAGAACTGGATGATCGGCTGGTTCAGATCCCGGTTGCCGCCCGTGAAATCCATGATGTCGTTATAGCCGCTGGTCCCGCCAAAAAAACTGTCGCGGACGATTCCCCGCCCGCCCGCCTTGATCCCCCCGGCGCCGTGCAACGGCTCAAAGCCGGCGGTGGTGGTGGGGAAGTGGCAATGGCTGATGAGGAACGAGCTGCCTTCCAGGGACACGTACTGGTGGGTGGTGGTGTTGAACACCGCGTGGTCCAGGCAGAGGGTGCCGCCCTGCGCTTCGATGCCAACGCTCCCGTTGCCCTCGATGGTGGCCCAGGCGATGCGTGTTTCCGGTGTGCCCGCTCCGCCATTGATCACGATGCCGCCCCAGGCCGCGGCGCCGGGCGCGGTGGTGAACAGGATGCGCGCCTGCTCCGTGCCCTCCGCCACGAGCCGCCCGCCGCTGGCCACCGTGAGATCCACCCCGCCGGCCAGGCGGACGGTCGTGCCCGGCTCGATGGACAGAGTGGCCCCATTGGCCACGGTCACATCCGCCGTTACCGTGTAGGGGCTGTTCGTGGCGGACAAGGTCGTGTCCTCGCTGATGGCGCCGCTCAACGTGTTGCTGCCGGACAGCCCGTTGGTGACGGACGCCAGGAACAAGCCGGCGATCTGGATGAAATCGCTGCTGCTGGAGCTGTCGTTCAGGCCCATGATGGCCAGCACGTGTGGCCCCGCGCCCAAACGAGCCCCCACCTGGCCGAGGTCGTAAGTGACGGCCGGGCTGGGGGAGTTGTTCCCCCGGGAGGACTCGTGGGACGCGGAGGCCGTGGCGGTGTTCGCCGGCTGCGCGGGCGCGCCGGCCACGTTCGCGCTTGCCAGGTGCGAACCGTCCAGCCAGGCGATGAATCCGTCATCCCAATCCATCGTCAGCAGGAGGTGCAGGTTGGTGTCCCCGCCGGCGGCCGCCTCGAAGGTGCGGCGCAAGTAAGCGGTGGTGTATTTGCCCTTCATGTCGCCCAGGGTGGTTTTCACCTGGGCCAGCTCAGCCGTATTGTCGGCGTAGCCGAGGCCGCCCGCCCCCTGGGCCCAGGTGGCGTCCAATCCCGCGTCCGCCACGGTTTTCCAATCCGCCTGGGGCGCGTTGGTGCCGCGCCGGTAGAACCAGGCATCCCCGTGGTTGACCAGTGGTATGGATTCAGCCCCGCGCCCCGCCGGCCCCGCCTGCAGCAGCAGCAGCATCGCTGCCCAAATACGTAAACACATCCGGGCAATCTATACCACCGGCCGGCGGGGCACAAGATTGCCCAAAGCCGGGGCTGCGCGGCCTCGAATCCACAAGCGGCTGGCAAACGGGCGCGCGCCTGTATCTCCCCGCACCGCAAAGCAAAAGCCTCGACATGGCTTCTCGTTTCCATTAAGCATTTAGCAGGCATGGATTACGTCAAGCATATCAACGAAACCCTGAAACCAGCCGCAAAACGTGAACCGTTGGTATTGGACTTGTTTGCAGGATGTGGCGGATTGGCTCTGGGGTTCGAAGCGGCTGGATTTGAAACCCTTGGCTTTGAGCAAGATGGAGATTGCTGCGCAACCTACACCAAGAACCTCAAAGGCGAATGCAGGCAGGTGGTATTGACGCCCGACGCGGATTTCCCGAAAGCACAAGTCATCATCGGCGGTCCGCCTTGCCAGCCGTTCAGCGTTGGCGGACATCAGTTGGGCCTCAAGGATTCCAGGGATGGATTCCCGGTCTTCATTGAAGCCGTCAGGAGAATCCAGCCGGATTTCTGGCTTTTTGAAAACGTGCGTGGGATGCTTTATAGCAACAAGTGGTATTTTGATGAAATCTATCGGGCATTGCAGGGCCTTGGATATATATTGGATTACAAGCTATTCAATGCTGTCGATTATTGCGTGCCCCAAAACCGTGAACGGATTGTCGTGGCCGGGCATCGTGGTGAGTTCACCTTTCCCCCCCCTTTGGCCAGGCGCATAACTGCGGGTGAAGCACTGGCTGACATTCTTTTCCAGATTCCGCCTGAGTCCAAATTCCTGACGGCCAGCATGGATGAATACGTGGCGAAATACGAAAAGGCCTCATTCTGCGTCCGGCCACGCGATCTTCACCTCGACAAGCCGGCCCGCACCCTGACCTGCCGCAACCTGGCCGGCGCCACAGGTGATATGCACCGCGTGAAACTTCCAGACGGACGGCGGCGGCTGCTGCTGCTTCGTGAGGCCGCCAGGCTGCAGAGCTTTCCAGACCACTACGAATTTTGCGGTGGTGAAACAAGCAAATTCAACCAGGTTGGCAATGCTGTCCCGCCGCTCCTGGCATACAGCCTTGCCGGCAGCGTCCGGCGGCATCTGAATTCCTCGAAAAGGCTGGGTATGGGTGAGATTGCGTTGAGGAATCTGCCCAAGCAGTTAACCTTGACTATTCCAGAGGGATTACCGCTGTGAAATCATTCAAATACATTCGTAATTCCTCAAAGTCCAAGCCGGTTGCTGAAGTTATCAATCAAGCTCTGTTTATACTCGATAAATTGGGAGTTCCATTTAAGGGTCTCACTTCGAGGAGGCTGGAGCGGATGGCGGCAGCCTTCCTGGCTGTAGCGGACGTAAGGAAAAGCGATGACTGGATAAAAACAAAAGGATGGGATGGGACCAGGGCATTGAAAACCCGCGATATTATCGCCTATGTAAATCGATATTTTGAAGAAAATATTTCACCCGGCTCATACGATAACATAAGGCGGCGCGACTTGACCCTCCCGGTTGCGGCAGGGATCATTCAGAAAAGCGCTTTGAATCCGAACGCAGCCCGGAACGATCCCACCAGGGCTTACGCCCTATCCCCAGATTACGCTTTGATCATCCAGAAATTTGGCTGTGAAAATTGGGATGCAGAAGTAACAAGATTCTTGTTGGAGCGAACAACCCTGGCTGATCAACTCCGCTCAAAGCGGGAAATGGAGAACATACCTGTTCTGGCGCCAGGCGGGATAACGCTCAAGTTCAGCCCTGGAAAACACAACCAGCTGCAGAAGCTCATTATCGAGAAGTTTCTCCCGCGTTTTGGTTTTGGAGCCGAAATACTTTATGTCGGCGATGCCGCCAGCAGATTTTTGCTGATGGAAGAAAAAAGGCTTTCAAGTGTTGGTTTTTTTGAGCTATCCCAAGGTGAATTGCCTGATGTAGTGGCGTATTCCGAGCGCAAGGATTGGCTCTTCCTTATTGAGGCTGTTCATAGTTCTGGCCCGATATCGCCACTGCGGCTCGGCAAGCTGAAATTGCTTTTGCACGAATGCAAGTCCGGGCTGGTTTTTATAAGCGCTTTCCTCGACCGGGAAACCTTCAGGAAGTTTGCACCGGAGATTGCCTGGGAAACCGAAGTGTGGATCGCGGAGGATCGGTCCCGTCCTGGAATAGATTGACACTCTATGAGACGAAAAAGTGGAGTCAGA
>CAYPCQ010000071.1:0-45203 GCA_964409245.1 uncultured Verrucomicrobiota bacterium | reverse complement strand
CGGCGCAATCACCTGCCGCGCCGCATGCACCATACGGTCCCACCGGACGGTAACCCTTCAACCGCTGAGCGCAAAGAGTTGTATGCTTGCTGCATATCCTGCAAAGCGGGTTTATCAGCCATGATCGGCAAATAGAGCGGCGAGTCCGGCATGCCGTGGCATCCAACAGAGGCGCACCGATTTTTGAGAACTGGAGCTACCACAGTCAGAAAGTCGGCTTTGCGCCGCTGCTCCGGCGGAGGAATCAACTTGTGTGCCGGCCGCCGCAACGACAAGACAAACTTGTTTTCCGGCGTCAATTCGGGATCCTCGTGACAGCCTACGCAACCCCGGTTTTCCCTCGGTTTAACCCACACCCAACCGCAGCTTCCGAGCGCTAGACCGCGATCATCCAAGGTCTGGATCAGAAGAGGCGTATCGGCCGGCACTTCGATGTGGAAAGAACCATCGGTTTCAATGGGGGCTTCCCCCAACAGGCGACGGGCGGAATAAGTTGCCAGACTCTCGCCCAAAGCGGAAGCGTTGTTAGCGGAATTAGCTGAACCCGTGGAGGAGGGGCGCGAAATCCCCTCGATGACTCGCACTCGCTTTAGGGTTCCATTGGTCAGGAAGGGATTCATTCGTCCATCCGTTTCATAGCAATTCATGGCATAAAAAACTCCGGTGGTATATTTTGCTGGATCGACCACTGTAGAATGTCCGTCCGGTTGCGGTCTGGGCAGAGCCACCTGCGCTTGGACATTATGGTAACCAGGGTGGGCGAAAAGCGTTTCGCAAACGCCCGTTTCGGCGTCAAAACAACAAACCGCGATGGGCGCGCTTTGATCGGTTGGCCGACGAGACACCAACAACTGGTTACCCTGCCAAGGGCTAGGATAAAGGTATTGCCATGCCGGATCGGTGGTAAGCCTCCGATATGAGTGATGCGGACGTTGTTCCTTGAGGCATGCGAGCTGGCCGGCGCCATCCCAGGTCACCTCGTCGCTCTCAACAAACACGATAGACCGCTGTTCAGTGGCACAGGCCATATGTTGAATTCGTCGCCCCTGCTCTCCACCATAAAACAACATCTCAGTGCCGACGATGTGGACACTGTACAAACCCATCTTTCCAGCCGGCGCGCCTGGTTCGACTGGATAGCGCTCCGCAGCGTAGAGTATCCGGCCATCCCACATTTGAAACGGATCTAAAACACGATAGGGATGATAGGTAAGCCGACGCTGTTCAGTTCCATCGAGCTTGACGCTATAAAGGCTCGAACCGGCAATATTTTTACCTCCATCAGGGCTAGGTTCCAATGCTACATAAATGAGAGTGAACCACGGGGCGGGCGAGTCGAGGGTGAAGAGGGTGGTGGCATAGATAGGATTTCGGGCTTCCTGGTTCTCAGGACTTACCGCCCGGAGATTTTGCCCATCGATGCCGATTTCCCAAATCCGCCAGCATGTGCCCGTCGCTTTCTTTCCAGCGAAAAGCACCCGGGTGGCGTCAAACGAAAGGCTCGGATCACATGCCGATTGAAATCCTTCAGAAAGAACACGGGTGGCACCATCCTGAGCAACCACCACCACCCGCCCTCCCTCAAACCAATCTGAGCGTGATAATCCGTTGGCATCCCACCCCGATGGCGGCCCCTTTACCGCGCCTGGCACTTGGGTCATCACCACCGGCGCATCCAGGGTGACTTTGGCTTCGGCACTCTGAAAGCCGAGATAAAAGGCCAAGGCTGTCCCGAACGTGCGAAAAATTGCGTGTGTCATCTATTGGCTTAACTCCCAGGCAATGCCAAACCGCATACTCACTCGCCCCCTCCTGAGCACAGGATCGCGACCGTTTCAATTTCAACCAGCAAGTCACTGCGACAAATGCGCGCTTGGATGCCAGTGCTGGCGGGATACGGATCTAAGCCCAGAGCCCGGAATAATTCATTGCGCACGCTGTTGAACTCGGCGTAATCGCGTTCAATGTCGCGAATATAACAGGTCGTTCGGACAACGTCGTGCCAGGTGGCTCCTTCGCTTTTGAGCAGTTCGGTGATATTATGGTAAGTACGCCAGAGTTGCGCCCTGAAATCCCCTGGATACAGCGTCTCCCCCTGGTCACCCACACTCGCCGTGCCGCTAAGAAGCAGGTGCGTGATACCGCCAGGAAGATCCACCCTCAATCCACGGGTAAATGCACTGCCATAATCGCCGGCCTCGTTAAGGACATGTGGCGCACTAATGGCCTTTTTTGCCACAACACTCCTTCCCTTGGGGCGTGTCCCGATAAGTCCATCGGGTGAAGGTTCGCAGGCTGGCAATCCCAGCGCGCGCCGTTCGGTTTTTTCTGCTTCCGTATAAACGATGCGGCGGTCCACGTCCCCATTCGACGAAAGAAGCGGCGGATTCGCGATGCGAACTGGACTGGTAGGCTGGCGTATAGAATTCGAGCGCTTAATGTTCTGGGTCATGGCTGTGTAATTTGAAGAAACACTTCTGATCTGTAAATGGTTGAGGGATGAAATTAACAATAATTGGGATAAACAACTGCGGTTCCGGGATGGCTAATCAAAAACAAGCTGTTTGAGTGAATCGCGATATCGGCGGCTTAATGAGAGTTGAGTGCCGTTGCGCAAAATTAATCTGTATCCCCCTTGGGCCAAATATTGAAGTTCTCGAATTTTTTCGGTGTTTACAATGGTCGAACGGCTAATCCGCGCGAATTTCGCCGTGGGCAAACGCGCTTCCATTGCCTCAATTGTTTGGCGCATGAGATGAGATTCCTCCCCCACGTGCAATTCCACATAGTTCTGCGAGGAATCGATCCAATCGATGTCGTTGATTCTCACGAACACCACCCGTCCTGCAGTTTTAACCGCCAGTTGTTCCGGGGCTTTGGATGGCGATTTCAATTCCGCGATTAGGGTGGATAAACTCTGGCTCAATGCGGCACTTTCACGTTTTTTGACTTGTTCGATCGCGTGCCGCAATGACGCTAGAAATCTTTCGCGGTCAAAGGGTTTTAATAGATAATCCACCGCGTGCACCTCGAATGCGCGCAGGGCGAATTTGTCATAGGCCGTTACAAATACGATCACGGGGGCCGGAACGATCCGGATTGCTTCCAACACTCTAAAACCGTCCATTTCGGGCATTTGAACGTCAAGAAAAATGAGGTCAGGCAACTTTTGATGGATGAGTTCGACCGCCTTTTTTCCGTCCGCGCTTTCACCGACGACTTCGATTTCTGGTTCGTCTCGCAACAATTGGCGCAAACGATCACGGGCCAACGATTCATCGTCTACAATCAAGGTTCGAATTTTCATGAGGTTAGTTTTTGCCGATGAAAATGATTAATTTGACCAGTAATTCGCCTGACGGTTTGAGACATAGAGCACAATTGTCAGTTCGCCCTGCCGGGCAGGCATAACGAACACGTTTAACCCAAGCGCAAATATTGTGCCACAAAATGGACTATAATTTCGTTGCAAGTGCATCCATCTGGATTTCAGGCAGATGAGTGTATGCAATAAGGTTTTCAAGGGTTTGGAACTCTGGCATATTGCGCGAGCGGCTTCTTGTCGCCATGGCGTTTTAAAACACCTTAAGGAATGCGCTCGCCTATTCCGTCCCGGCTTCATTTCAATCTCCATCGAACCCAACCCGGCTGCCAGTTGAGCAGTAAAAGCATTTTCCCGGGAAAGCACTCCACAACGCGGCAGCGGCGGAAAAACCCGTGCAATGAGCGAGTCCAATTCTTTGAACTCCGATTTGGTGCAGCGCGGCAATGGTATAGTCGAGTCGCCTTTGCGATGCTGACAATAGGTGCATTCCTCCCATTACGGCGTAAATGGATTTACCCCCCGCGATTTGCCGAACGTGTTGTAGGGTGTTAATCACTCCGGCGTGGGCGCAGCCCAAAATGACATGAAGGCCACGCGGGCTATCATAAAACAGGGCTTGGTCATCCCACAATAAGTCTGGCTGGCGGCAAACTTGATCCAGGTAAAAGGACCCGCCCACATCCTCAAAATCGGTATCACGTGGAATCGGGCCGGTCGCGAAAATGCCGCCTCCGATTTCAGTGGGTTGGGTTGTCCAATGAACCTTGGGACGGTTGCGCAACGCCTCAGCCATCTCCGCAATCATGCCTATAGACCGCGCGCTACCATCCTGATTCCTGACGTATTTGGAGGCTAACGCATCGGGATGAAGAAATATTCGTGCCTGAGGCGACAGAGGCAGGACGTGTTTCAAGCCACTAGAGTGATCATAATGTCCATGACTCAATACCACAGTGTTAACGCCAGCCAGGTCGATTCCCAATCGTCGCGAATTACCGATCAATAGCTCGGTTTGGCCGGTGTCGAAAAGAATGGTTTTCTCCCCGGCTTGGAGGTAATAGGCGAGCCCGTGCTCGGCCATCAGGCCGCCCGCATTTACGGTGTTTTCCACGAGTACCGTGACTCGAATTCCCTCTTTCATAGCCTCGCCCCGATATCGGACGCTTCAAAATTGGTTTTTTGTGCGACCTGCAATTCTTGATGATAACCGCACCAAGTTCGGTTCCGAAAACTCTGCTGGCGCAGCCGGGCTTGCCTGCGAGGAAACCGACGCGGCGGGTGGAAATGGTTTTTTGCCTCAGCCTGTTGCATCCGGTCCATGAGGCCAAATCCTGCCGGCGAAAAATCGCAGATCGCCAGTTTTCCGCCTAGTTTCAGCACGCGAACCATTTCCGCCAGCGCCCGGTCGAGATTCGGAATATGATCCATGGCATTCAAGGAGGCCACCGGTCCAATTTGCTTGGAATGCCTCCATTAACGAGGACTGCTCGGGTGTTCATTCGGGTAGTTTATTCCTCGCTTCGCTCACTTTGTGATCCGGTTTATCCATGAATTTTGCCGCAGCTATGACTTTGATGCTATCGTTTTGCGACAGCTCGGCCCGGAGCTGGTAGAGCCCTAAATTCGATTGTTCAAGCCAGGCGCGCATGACCACCGGTTCCCCAGCCTCCACGGTCTTTCGATAGCGGACTATTAATTCCCCTGTAACCGCTCTGTGTCCATGGGCAAACATGCAATTGGTCATTGCCCCATCGAGCAACGCGGCAATCATTCCTCCATGCAGCACGCCGTCATAGCTTTGAAACACATGCCCACCGGCAAAGCGTCCTTCGACGGAACCATCGGGCTGGAGCGTAAAGCGGACTTTTAAACCCAGCGGATTCGCATCTCCGCAGACGACGCACCAGGAGTGGTTTTCTTGGCATAGTGACTTTAGATGTTCCGCGCTTGGCTCGGATAGATTTGAAAAATGGCCCATTCGACTCTCCAGTAAGCACCGCCAATGCCACCCGAGCCGTGACGTCTGACTATTGATATATCCGACTGTACATGAGTATGTTATATAGTATTGATTGCCAAAGGTCCTGTCCTAAATATGCCGCATGATGCGGTGATCAACCAACACGGCTATTGCAAATTGCCATAGCGCGAAGCAAGCTCGCACTCATAGGTAAATGAATAACGAGCTAATTGATTACATTCCGGACGGTCTGTTCACGGTAGACGCCCAATGGCACATCATCTTGTTTAACCATGCGGCGGAAAAGATCACCGGCATCCCGCGACAGTTGGCGGTGGGACAGCGTTGCTGCGATGTGTTTCGAGCTAGCATCTGTGAAAGCGCTTGCGCTCTGAAGCAAACGATGGCCACCGGCCGGCCTGTGGTGAACAAAGTGGTGCACATTGTGGACACGCATGGACAGCGCATCCCCATCAGCATTTCTACCGGGATACTTAAGGACGAACGCGGCAAAGTGATTGGCGGGGTGGAGAGTTTTCGCGATTTGCGGCTGGTCGAGGAATTGCATCGCGAAGCGCAGCAACAGGAGATGTTTTCCAATATCATCGGGCGGAGCGCGGCGATGCGGCAGATATTCGCCCTATTGCCAACCATTGCCGAGAGCGACACCACCGTATTGGTTGAAGGGAATAGCGGCACGGGCAAAGAGCTAATTGCCCGCGCCATTCATGACTTGTCCAAGCGCAAATCCCGCAAATTTGTTGCCATCAATTGCGGCGCACTTCCGGATACGTTGCTGGAGTCGGAATTATTCGGTTACAAGGCGGGCGCGTTCACCGATGCGCGCCGGGATAAACCCGGCCGTTTTACCCTGGCCGAGGGTGGCACGATTTTCTTGGATGAAATTGGCGACGTCTCACCCGCCATGCAAGCTCGGTTGTTGCGGGTGCTGCAAGAACGCGTTTTTGAGCCTTTGGGAGCGGTGGAACCGGTTAAGGCTAACGTCAGAGTCATCGCCGCCACCAATAAGTCGTTGAGCCAACTGGTTCAGGAAGGCAAATTCCGGGAGGATTTATTCTACCGCATTCATGTGATCCGGATTGAATTGCCCAAATTGCGCGACCGGCGCGAGGATATTCCCCTGTTGATCGATCATTTTTTGGCCCAATTCAATCGCCGCCAAGGTAAAGACGTCAATGGAGTTGCTGACGAAGTATTGCGATGCCTCATGGACCACGACTTCCCTGGCAACGTCAGAGAATTGGAGAACATCATGGAACACGCCTTCGTGTTGTGCCGGGGCGGCTTAATCAAAATGGAACATCTGCCCCCGCAACTGCGCGTTGTCAATCCCTCGGAAATCTTGGCACATGGGAAAGGCATGACCCTCCAATTGATGGAAACGGTCATGATTCGAGACGCCTTGCGCCGAAACAAAGGCAATCGAACCAAAGCCGCGGTGGAATTGGGAATTGATGCCAGCACTTTATTTCGAAAAATCAAAGTTTTGGGCACGGACGCGCCGTCGTCGACGAAACACGATTTATAAGTCAGCCCCTTTTAGTGAACTGAAGGCTTATCTTGCCGCACGACGATAAACCAAGCGCTGTTATCCCCTCGGTCGCCACCGGTAATTGCCATGCCGAGATTGGCCGCGATAGAGGTAACCCCCATCGGTTTGCCATCTTTATAAGCCAATATTCTTTTATTATTTCGATCCGTCAGATCTATTTCTACCGCGCGCGTTTGGTTGAGTGCGACCCTGATTATTTTACCCGGAGACGCAGTAATTGCTTTCCGATTCATCTCCCAATAATTCTGAAACCGAAAACACCGGCTTAATTTTCCGGAAAGTTTAGGGCCAATCGGTTTGCTTTCCGGCGACGGACGAATGGCAGCGTCTTCCCCGCGAATAAGTTGCACGTAAAGGGTTTGAGGTCCATCGGAGTCATCGACGAACACCCACAACCCAATCAGTACGAGTAAATTCATCAAAGTGACTCGGCTCATTGATGTGGCGTCTTAGTTACCTATTCATTGACGCTCACACAGCCCTCGGTCATTCACAAATTCGAAGCAAACGCAATTTTCAATCCGGCACATCAATTAAACAGCCCTGGAGATGGGATTTGAACCAGAACATCCCCGCAGTTTGACTGTGGCATTATGCCACATTTTGAGGGAGCCAGGCAGGCAATCTACCATAGGTTTTGACCAATCCCGCCTCTGATTGTATGCGTTACAAGCTGATGAATAGGGATTTATACATTTAATGCCATCTCGGCACGATTCTAGCGTACCGCAGCGCTGTGACAGTTGTACTGCCCATTTGGCAAAGCCGGTTATCGCCGGTGCTGGATTTTGCCGGACGGTTCCTGGTCGTTGAGTTTAATGGCGTTCAGGAAACCGGACGCCGGGAGGTGCTGATTGGCGAGAGCGGTCCTGCGGCTCTGGCCCGGAGCATTTGCGAATTGAGCCCGCGCGTATTGATCTGCGGGGCGATTTCGCAACCCATGGAGATGCGCCTCCGCAGGTCGGGCCTGCGCATCGTCTCTCACGTTTGCGGCGAAGTGGATGCGGTCTTGGCGGCCTTTTTCGGGGGCACTTTGGAAAGCCCTGAGTTTGCCATGCCCGGCTGTTGTGGCAAACAACGCGGAAAAAGTTGCTGTTGGCGAAACGAACAAAAGCGAAGCGGCAGATCGGCGCATCCAGTGGAATAAGCATATGAAAATCGGGATTACCTCACATGGCACCGGCTTAGACGCCGACCTGGATCCGCACTTTGGGCGGGCCGCATACATTTTATTAACAGACACTGAAACCGGGGTGATCGAGGCTATTGATAACAGCCCCAGCCAGCAAGCGGTTCAAGGAGCGGGCATTCAAACGGCGCGAAATCTGGCTGACAAAGGGGTAAAGGCGGTCATATCTGGTCACGTGGGACCTAAGGCTTTTGCGGTATTGCAGGCCGCTCACATTGAGATTTACTCGGTGTCCGGAGGCACTGCCGGGGAAGCCCTTATTGCATTCAAGGCTAGCCAACTGCTACCGCTGCCGCAGGCCGATGTGCAAGGACACTGGCGATGAAAACGTGGCTGGATTGCGTTCCCTGTTTGGTCAATCAGGGGCTAAAAGTCGCCCGCATGGCGACTTCCGACGAAAAGGTGCATGAGGCCGTCTTGCGCGATGTGCTGACGCATGTGGCCCAGCTGGACTTTAACCGACCGCCCATCTTGTGGCAGTGGATCTATCGGCGGGTATGCCAGCATACCGGGCGGATCGACCCTTATCTTCAAATCAAGCAAGAGTCCAATCGCCTAGCTTTGCAGGTCTATCCGTCATGGAAGCAACGCCTGCTTGCTTCGGAGAATTCCTTAGAGGAAGCCGTCAAACTGGCCATTGCGGCCAACATCATCGATTGCGGCGCTAATAGGAATCTCAAGATCGAAGATATCCCCGCCTTGCTGGAAGAGTCGTTCGCCTCGCCTCTGGTTGGGGATTTAAGCGTTTTGCTCGACTCCGTAGGGAAGGCGCCATCGATTCTTTACTTGGCCGATAATGCGGGCGAATTGGTTTTCGACCGGCTCCTGATCGAATTGCTGCCCCAGAAAAACCTCACGGTGGCCGTCAAGGGAGGTCCAGCTCTCAACGACGCCTTGATGGAAGACGCGCGGGCAGTGGGCCTTTGCGATATTTGCGAGGTGATCGATTCCGGCATCGATGGCACGGGCATCATCCTCGAAAGCTGCAGCCCGGAATTTCGCCGGCGATTCGAGCGCGCCGATCTAGTGATTGCCAAAGGCCAGGCGAACTACGAAACCCTTGATGGCTGCGGCCGCGAGTTGTTCTTTTTACTGAAGGTCAAGTGTCCGATTGTGGGCCGGAATATCGGTTATGAAACGGGCAGCCTGGTGGTTCATCACCAACTCCCAGCAACTGGCCCCGCAAATCTCGCCACATTTGCCGCCCATGATCGCGGCCAAGTGCAATCATCAACCACAAATTAAACCGAAAGAATCACCAATATGCCTAATGGAAATCAACAAGGGCCTCGCGGAGAAGGTCCCGGAAGCGGACGAGTCGCGGGTTATTGCTCCGGTGCGGGCCAGCCCGGATGGATGAGCGGCGTGCCCGCCCAACAAGGAGGCGGGAATCCAGCCGGGAGCGGTGGCCAAGGACGTGGGGGCCGAGGTCAAGGCGGCCGCGGCCATGGCCGTCGCTGTGGTTTCAAAGCCACCGGCTTGAGTGGCTGGCAACGCGCTGCCGCTGGGCTCATGGCCTGGGGCAGTTGCCAAAGGCCAAGCGCGCCAGCCAGGCCAGATGCCGACCTTGTTCCCGAGCCAGCCTTGGATGAGCTCAAGCAACAGGCCTGTGAAATGGAAACGGCGCTCAGCCAAATGCGGCAACGCATCGTCGAAATGGCCGCGAAACCGGCGGCAAAGTAATGGCGGAGGCGTCGTCCATACAACACCGCGCGCGCACTATGCGGGTCGCCATAGCTAGCGGGAAGGGAGGCACCGGCAAAACCACGGTCGCCACCAACCTGGCTTGGCTGGCTTCGATAAGCGGTTTGGCGGCGGCTTATTTGGACTGCGATACCGAAGCGCCCAACGGCCATCTGTTCCTCCGGCCCATAATCGATCACCGGCGCGAAGTGGTGCGGATGATTCCGCAAATCGACGCCGCACGCTGCACGCTATGTGGCCAATGCGGCGCCATTTGCCAATTCAGCGCGCTCGTTTGCCTAAGCCAAAAGGTCCTGGCATTTCCAGAGCTGTGCCATAGTTGCGGCGGGTGCCACGCAGTTTGCCCCGCGCACGCCATCTCCGAGAAGCCGCATGGGGTTGGGGTGGTGGAAAACGGGCACTGTGGCGGGCTACTGTTCGTCCAAGGGCGATTGAATGTGGGCGAGGCATCGAGCCCCCCGGTAATCCGGGTGGTAAACGAGATTGCGCCTCAAGCCGATTGGCTAATCTACGACGCTCCGCCAGGCACGGCTTGCCCGATGGTGGAAACCGTGCGGAACTGTGATTTTGTGGTATTGGTCACCGAGCCCACTCCTTTTGGGCTTCATGACTTGCGGCTGGCGCTGGATGTGGTGCGGCTATTGAAAAAGGCATGCGGCGTAGTGATTAATCGCGCCTCGGCAGGCCTAATGGAAACGCGGCAATTCTGCCAGCAAGCCCGGGTGCCTATTCTGGCGGAAATCCCCGACATGCTAGCCATTGCGAGGGCTGGTTCCGAGGGCAAATTAGCGGTTGAATCCGTGCCGGGCATGCGGCGGGTGTTTGCTCAACTTTTGCTAGAACTAGCGGTTGCCACCCAAGCGGAACTTTTTCCCGAAGCCATCCGATCGAATTTGACCCGCATGATCGAATTCGCGGACGAAACCACTTCAGATCCCGCCGGCCGCATGGCCTTAAAAACGCAGGAGCCTGCTCGCACATGAACGAACTCGTCGTCATCAGCGGCAAAGGCGGCACCGGGAAGACTTCCCTGGTGGCATCCTATGCGGTCCTGTCCCGCGAGGCAGTGATGGCCGATTGCGATGTGGATGCCGCGGATTTGCACCTGGTGCTCCAGCCGCAAATCCGTCACCGCCGGACTTTCACTGGCGGGAAAAAGGCACATATCAAGTCTGGCCAATGCACCGCTTGCGGCAAGTGCGAGGAGTTGTGCCGGTTCGATGCTATTGCCTTCGACGGCCCCGGCAATGACCGGGTGCCCCGCACTTTCCATATAGATCCCGCGGCCTGCGAGGGGTGTGGTGTCTGTGCCTGGTTTTGCCCCGAGAAAGCCATTGAATTTGCTCCGGCGGCCGCGGGCGAATGGTTTGTTTCGGAAACGCGTTGCGGCCCCATGGTGCATGCCCAGCTCGGTGTTGGGGCGGGCAATTCCGGGAAGCTGGTGGCCATCGTGCGCACCGAGGCGCAACGAATTGCCAAGGAATGCAACCGCCATTTCATCCTGGTGGATGGCTCGCCCGGGATCGGCTGCCCCGTCATTGCTTCTATTACCGGTGCCTCGCGGGTCCTGACAGTCACCGAGCCAACGCTTTCAGGAGAACATGATTTGGAACGGGTGCTGCTGCTGGCCCGGCATTTTGACCTTCCGATGGCCGTTTGTGTTAACAAGGGAGACCTGAACGCGGAAATCGCCCAACGCATCGAAAGCCAGGCGCTTTCCTTTGGGGCCACGATCCTTCCGCGCGTGCCCTATGATCCCGCCGTCACCGACGCTCAGCGAAAAGGAGTGGCGGTGGTCGAATTCGGTGACACCCGCGCCGCGCGGGCTATTCGCCAGGGCTGGAAAGAATTTATTGAACCACAACTATGACTGCATCACGACAACTGCCGGTCAATTTCGGGCCACTTAAAGGAGCCAGTGCCAATGCCCGGTTTACTGGGCCTTGCGGCGACACCATGGAGTATTGGCTCGAGATCAATAATGGCCGCGTCCTGCGGGCGACCTTCACCACCGATGGCTGCGACGCATCGATTGCCAGCGGTTCCCTGGCCGCCCGGCTGGTGGAGGGGAAAACCTTGGAGCATGCCGGGCAGCTGGAGCCCGAAACCATCCTCAGCCAATTAGGCGGCTTGCCCGAAGACCACCAGCATTGTCCCGTGCTGGCCGTCAAAACACTGCGGGCGGCCTTGCAGGATTACCAAGCCCGGCAGCCTTGTGAGGGCCCAGCTGAAACCGGGCAAACCTGCTCGCACCACACCTCGCGAACCGGCGCGCCCGCGGAGCCCATCCAACCGTCAAGCAGACTAGCTGGCCAAGCCGGGGAAGAGGAAATGGCGCAAAAACACTCGAGCCGAATTGCCTTCACCCTCGTGGTGCTGTCGGGCAAAGGCGGAGTGGGCAAAAGCACGGTGGCAGTGAATCTGGCGGCGGCGCTTTCCGCGGCGGGAAAACGCGTCGGAATTCTGGATGTGGACATGCACGGCCCTAGCATCCCCATGCTTTTAGGCATTAAAGAACGGCCGGTCGCGGATCATACCAGTGGAGAAATCGTCCCCGTCCTTTACCAGGGACGACTCAAAGTCATGTCGATGGGATTACTCCTAAAAAACTCCCGGGAGGCAGTCATTTGGCGGGGACCGATGAAGTACAAAGCCATCCGTGAATTCATGAGCGGGGTGGCCTGGGGTGACTTGGATGTGCTCGTCATCGACTCCCCGCCGGGCACCGGCGACGAGCCACTAGCGGTGGCCCAGATGTTGGCCTCACCCGCCGCCGCGATCGTGGTCACCACGCCGCAGCAAGTGGCCGTGGCCGACGTGCGGCGTTCGCTCACGTTTTGTGAGCAAGCTAAATTGCCGGTGCTGGGCATCATCGAAAATATGAGCGGTTACGCTTGCCCTAAGTGTGGAGAAACGCAGCCGCTCTTCAAACAAGGTGGCGGACGGGCCTTGGCGCTGGAAATGCAGGTGCCATTCTTGGGCTGCATACCCTTGAATCCATGCATTGTCGATTCAGGGGATGCCGGAATTCCTTTCGTCGATCAATTTAACCCCAGCCCGTCCGCCGAGGCATTTAAAGCTATCGTTGCACCCATTTTAAACCGGCTGAACAACCAGCCAAATTCAGAATCCGCAACCAATTCCAAAACCATGAAAATCGCCATTCCTTTAGTAAACGGCCAGCTCTCGGAGCATTTTGGCCATTGTGAAAAATTCGCCTTCATCGAAGTGGACCCGGAAATGAAAACCATCATCAGCCAGCAACAAGCTACCCCACCTCCCCACGAACCGGGGGTGTTGCCCCGCTGGCTTCAGCAGCAGGGTGCGCACATCATCATTGCCGGAGGCATGGGACAACGCGCCCTCGATCTCTTTAAGGAATACGGCATCATGGTGAAAACCGGCGCGCCCGGCCAGACGTCCGAGGCCCTGGCGCAAGCTTATTTGAAGGGCGAACTCGCCGCCGGCGTGTCCGCTTGTGCCCATCATGGCAGCGCCCATAGCTGCCAGCATTAATAATCCGCTTTGCGCTCATCGCCACCAGCGCGCGGCGGTTAGCCCCCATTGCCTATGAAACCAAACTTCAACGCGAACCTGGTGTTCGTTTGCGGGGGCGCGGCCGATGTCGGGGAATTGACCGATCGCGCCGCCCGCCAACTGGCCCGCCAGGGGATTGCCTCAATGTCTTGCCTGGCGAGTGTCGCCGCCCGGGATGCGGACATCATGTTCAACGCTGACCTGGCCCAAAAGGTATTGCTCATTGATGGCTGTCCGAAGGCTTGCGCTGAGAAAGCTTTTGAATTGGCCGGCCTGAAAAAAACATTGCATCTCGAATTAAGCCAGATCGGCATGATGAAAGGGTCCAGCCCCGCGACTCCCGAAAGCATCCAAGCGGTGGTTGCCCGGGCCGTCGAGTTGCTCAACAGCAAGTCCCCAGGCGTCGCTTCCCGCGCATGAAACCGGATGCCATCAACGTCAAAAACGCCCATCGGGCCGCCCAGGCGGCCCGGCGGCTCCTATGGCGTCTCAAGCTGCTGTTGCTGACTGGAGTGGTTTGTGGGCTGGGAATCCTTCTGGGTATTCGCTGGCTGGCCACGCCCGCGCTTCTATCGGGGAGGTGCTGCTTGGCTGCGGCGGGATTTATCGCGCTATTTTTCCGCGATCCGACACCGCATTGTCCTGATATGGCAGGTTTGGTGGTCGCCCCCGCCCATGGCCGAGTGGATGCCATCGAGGGAAATGTTACGCTTGATTACCTGGGCGTTCCTTGCCACCGCATTTCCTTATTCCTGTCTATTTTCGATGTCCACGTCCAAAACGCACCCGTGGCGGGAACCATCGAGCTTGCGCAACACATTTCGGGCAAGTTCATCAACGCGCTATCGGCCGCTTCCTCGCGCGCCAATGAAAACTTGCTAATTGGCATTCGATCCAGCGAGAACACAAAGGAAAGACTTGCAGTGGGCTTGATCGCGGGTTTTATCGCCCGCTGCATCGTGCCTTGGGTCCAGCCTGGAGAGCCGGTGGCGCAGGGGGATCGACTTGGCCTGATTCTATGCGGTTCGCGATGCGATCTATTCCTGCCCTTAAGTTACCGCCTTCTGGTTCGGCGCGGAGATAAAGTTGTCGGGGGCGAAACTCCGATTGCTCGGCGGTGGGCAGCGTTGGTTTCTGATATTGTGAGGAGCGATGTCATGCCATCGAAATCCGGCTTATGAATCCTAGTGGCACCATCATTAACGTCACGCCATCATCCTTCGAACCGCTCGTGCGGCAAACGCTGGCGCCAGTGTTGCTACTGGCTTATGAGGAGGACGGCCCAAGCAACTCCACCTTGCGCTCATTGTTTGCGGAAGCATCGCTATCCCCTCGTCGAGAGGCCCTTTTTGCCTGTGCCAATCTTGCGCAATATCCCGAACTTGCCCGGCTCATCGGAAACATGGCGCCCGCTTCGCTCATGCTGTATTGGGGCGGGATCGTTCATTTTCAATTTCTGGGTTATTTCACCCGTCACGAATTGCAGGAAGTGCTCGCCCGGGCGGAGACTCTATCCAGCCTCGACCATGTCCGCGAAGCCTGCAAAGAAGAGCGGGCATAGCTTCCTTGAAACGAATAAATCTTCGAAACCATGAAAGCAAGTTCTCCCAGCCAACCTAGCAGCGGTTCAAAGCATTCCCTCAACTGTGGGTGTGGCGAACACCATTCCCACGTCAACATTCAGCTGAAACAGATGGTGCTGGGGGCAGTGCTCGTCACCAATTCGTTCATTGTTGAAAGACTGTTCGACTCCATTGGCGTGGTTGCTGGCTCCAGTGCTCTGCTGGGCGCGCTCATTTTGGGCGTGCCAATCATTTGGACCGCCCTCAAAGATCTGCGCGATGGGGCGCTCAACACCAACGCATTGGTCGCCATGGCGGTGGCGGCCTTGTTTGCTTCCCAGCATTACCAAGAGGCGGGCATTGTTTCCTTCTTCATGCTGATGGGGCAAATCATTGAGAAACGCACGGCAGAAGGGGCGCTGGCATCCGTGGAATCGCTCATCAAATTAACCCCCACCAAAGCTCGCCGTATCAAGGGAGAGATGGAAGAGGAAGTCGCCGCGCACGAATTGGCGGTGGGTGATCGCATCCGGGTGCGGCCAGGTGATAACGTGGCTGCGGATGGCCTGATTGATAACGGCCAAGGCTGGATCAATCAGGCCAATATCACGGGTGAGTCTTTGCCGGTGGAAAAGAAGGCGGGCGATGAGGCGTTCGCTGGCACAGTGAATATGACCGGAGTCCTGGAAATCCGGGTGACGCGCGCTGGGGAGGATACCACCCTGGGGAGAGTCAGGGATTTAATCCTCGCCGCCGAAAAGACCAAGTTGCCGATCACTCGCATCATCGATCAATACATGGGATTCTACACCCCGCTGGTCTTGGTCGCCGGGGCGCTGGTTTGGGCTTTCACTTTCGATCTCAGCCGGGTTATCACGGTGTTTATCATCTCCTGTCCCTGCGCGTTTGTGCTGGCCACGCCCACCGCGATCGTGGCGGCGCTCTCCTCGGCGGCCCGGCTGGGCATTTTAATCAAAAATGTTGCCGACATTGAACTGGCTGCAAAAATCAATGCGTTCGTCTTCGATAAAACCGGCACCCTGACCACCGGCAAACTCGCCGTCAGCCGCTTGGCGCCTTTGGGAGATACCAAGCCCGCCGAACTGCTGCGCGTGGCCGCATCGGCGGAAAAATACAGCAACCATCCCACCGCCAAGGCCTTGATCCAGCTTGCCGAAGAAGTACAAGTCAAGCTTGTCGAAGCCAGCCATTTTAGCGAAACGGCAGGACGCGGAATTCAAGCGGAGGTGGATGGATTCCCGGTTGTCGTCGGCCGGGCGCAATGGCTGCTGGACAACGGTGTGGAGGGCGGGTTTATGGCTAATGTGGACCTCAATGAAACCGAGGGTTGGAGCCTCATTTTCGTGGCTCGAGGCAGCCAGTGCATTGGGTGGGTGGGATTGCAGGATCAAACACGCGAAGAAGCCCGGGAATCCTTATCGGAGCTTAAACAGGTTGGCGTGCGGCGCATCGCCATGATCAGTGGCGACCGCCAGGCCGTCGCCGTCCGGGTGGCTCGGGAAATCGGTTGCGACGAAGTCCAGGGAGAATGTTTGCCCCAGCATAAAGTGGACTTTGTCCGCCAAATGCGCGCCAAGGACTATCGCGTGGCCGTGGTGGGCGATGGCGTCAACGATGCTCCCGCTTTGGCCTCCGGCGATTTGGGAATTGCCATGGGCGCCGCTGGGAGTGACGTGGCCATTCACAGCGCCACAATTGCGCTCATGAATAACGATTTGCGCCGACTGCCTTTTTTGATCCGGCTGTCGCGCGAGACCCGCCGGGTTATTAACCAAAACTTTCTGGCTGGTTTGGGCTTTGTCATTGCCGGCATGGTGCTCGCCGCTATGAAATACATTAATCCGATCATGGCCGCCATGATTCATGTGACGGGAGCCTTGCTGGTTGTGTTCAATAGCTTCCGGCTGGTGCGGCAGGGGGAAGAACTCGAGTCGTTCCAGCCATCGGATATGGCCGGCGAAATTCAGAAGCCGGTTCCAGCTGGCGGCCGGAGCGGGGAAACTGCACGAATTGGCACCTAAAAAACCTTTATGGCAATAATGACAAACCAGATTCAAGCAATTCTTGACCGGGCTCTCGCTAGCCTGCCGCCGAGCCGGGAAGAGTGTCGAGTACTGTTGTCGCTGCCCGAGCATTCAATAGAAGCAGCTTGGTTGCGGGCCACAGCCGATTTCGTCTCTCGGCGGCGCTTTGGCAACCAGGCGATTTTGCTCGGCCAGATCGGCATTGGGACCGCCCCATGCCCCGGCGATTGCTTGTTCTGCGTCTTTGGCCAGAGTCACACAACTTTCCCTCGAACGGAGCTGTCGCTGGATGAAATCCTCCAGCGCACACAGTCGTTTGCCACAATTGGCGATTTGTTCGCGCTGTTTCTGATGACCATGCATGACTTTAATTTAGACCGATTGCTGCAGATAATTGAAGCCGTGCGAAAATCATTGCCCGGCCACTCCCAGATAGTGGTGAATATTGGTGATTTCGACTTGGCCCAAGCGCGTGCGTTGCGGGCGGTTGGCGTCAATGGGGCCTATCATGTGTGCCGGTTGCGCGAAGGTTTGGACACCGCGCTTGATCCAGCTGCGCGCAAAAAGACCTTTTCGGTGATTCGCGAGGCGGGTTTGGACTTTTATTACTGCTGCGAACCCATCGGCCCGGAACACTCCGCCGAAGAGCTTGTCGACCAGCTGTTTCTCGGTCTCGAATATGGCTGTTTCCAGCACGCGGCCATGCGGAGGGTGTATGTCCCGGGATCGCCGCTGGCTAGCCGCGGCCAGATCACCGAACAACGGCTCGCCCAAGTCGTCGCAGTCGTGGCCTTGGCGGCACTAGGCTGCGCACAGACGAAAAACATTGCTGTGCATGAACCGAATTTGCTCGGCCTGGCCGCTGGGGCCAACGCCGTCTATGCCGAAACTGGCGCGAATCCGCGCGACACCCAGGCTGACACCTCGGTGAATCGTGGGCTCGACATGGCTGCCTGCCGGAAGATGGCCTATGAGTCGGGCTTCTCGGGGCTGCTCCGTGGGGATAGTTCTACGGTTAAACTCGACCTGCAACACCTACTGGCAGAGGAGAAGGTCCGCTGACATGAATACCTTTCCCTTTTCACCCTCACAGCTGCTTGCCATCTACTGCATACTCGTGACGGTGGCCGCGCTAGCGGGTGGCTGGCTCATCTTCGCCTTGCGCCTAAACCACACCCGGATGCAAATGGCGATCAGCGCGGTGGCGGGATTAATGCTGGGCATTGCCATGCTTCATTTTATTCCGCACGCCTTCCACCAAAACCTTTCGTTAGACCGGACCATGCAATGGGTCTTGGGCGGATTTCTGTTGATGTTTTTTCTTCAGCGGTTGTTTCACTATCATCATCACCATGCGGTGGAGAACGTGGCGGAATCAAACACTTCCCTGGACCCGGGAACGCGCCCGGCCGGAAGCGCGTCCGAGGCTGGCAGCGGCCAAGCGGCGCCAGCAGATAGCGTTGCCCACCATTTTTCGTGGGTGGGGACCACCATCGGCCTCTCCCTGCACTCGCTGGTGGATGGGGTGGCGCTGGCCTCTGCCGCATTTGTTGGTACGGAGCACGGAAGTCCTGGGGCCGGCATTGGCGTCGCGCTCGCGGTTATTCTGCATAAGCCTTTTGGCGCCATGGCGATTTCCACCTTGATGGTTGCCAACGGTTGTTCCCGTGCTTTGCGCCAGCTCATCAATGTCCTTTTTGCCCTGGTCACACCTTCGGGTGCAGTGCTGTTTTCTTTGGGTGCCAGCCATTTCGTTGGCGCCAACCCGGCGTTTCAGGGGAACGCACTAGCGTTTTGCGCCGGGACATTTTTGTGCATTGCCTGCGCCGACTTGCTGCCGGAGCTGCAATTTCATTCCCATGACCGCCTTGGGCTCTCGATCGCCTTGCTGGCAGGTTTGGCACTGGCGATATTGCTCGGTCATTTTGGACACGCCGATCACACCCACCACCCCCACGCTGCCATCCAATTACGGGAGAGTGGCCTGCCAAACGCTTTTCATATAGGATCGTGCCAGCCGAAACCTGCGGCCTTTGCGCCGGGGGCGGATCGATTTCATTTTTAAGAATCCAGCAACCAATGAAAAAACATGCCCTAGCCGTATTTCGGCGACCGCCTGAACGCCTCAATTGCGCCCAATCCGTTCTCGCTGCCTGGCGCGATATTTCCGGAGACGGTTCCATCGTGCTGTCAGATTCAAAACCCTTTGGCGGCGGCCGGGCACCGGACGGACTTTGTGGCGCGCTTTACGCGGCTTGTATTATTGCGCCCGCAAAAGCAGAGCAGTTAAAGTCGCGTTTTGCCGCCCGCATGGGTTCTCTTTACTGCAAGGAATTGCGTGCGGCTAAAATACATCCCTGCGAGGCGTGTGTCGCCCAGGCAGCGGAACTGCTCGAACTCCACAAGAAAACGGACCAGGCTGGGAATTCCCATCCCGATTCGGAAGGATCAAAACCGCTCGCCACACCATGAAAGCGCCCGGCCGGACAGCCCTTACCGCACCAGCACGATGGCGCTTTGGGGGCAGGCGCAAATGCACCCCGCGCCACTGAGCCGCAAAGCCGTTGAAAAACTGGTGGTGGAGCGCCTGAAGCTGGCGCCGTGACGCGCCCGCCATGGCGCACAAAAACGAAGCAGCCGGCAACCCCAGGTTGCCGGCTGCTCCCAATTCACCAAGTTGATTTTGCTCAGCGTGTCGCCGAGGCACTCGCCAGCGCTGGCTCCTCAGTCATGACGACGCGGAACCCGACGTCAAAGACGCGCTGCCAGGGCTCATAGCTGCGCCGGCTCGAGGAGGTGGCGCGGGCGGGGCGATCCCAAAAAGAACCGCCGCGAGCCACGCGCTGGCTGGCGCCGTCCGCCCGGCGGCCGGTGGCGGCGTTGCGCCCGTCATCGTCCCGGTAGGGATAGTCCATATAGAGCGACAGCGTCCATTCGGCGGCGTTGCCGTGCATGTCATAAAGCCCCCACGGATTCGCGCGGCCCGTGCCCGTGTTGCGGGTGACGGTGGCGCCGTCGTTGATCTTATCGATCGCGGGGATCCACGGCCGCACGGTATTCAGGCCGCCCCGGAGGTTGGCGTCGGCCAGGTTGGCGAACGGGGCGAAGTTGGCCGTGAGGTCACCAAACCATAGCGGCGATTCGGTGCCGGCGCGGCAGGCGTATTCCCATTGCGCCTCGGTCGGCAGCGTGCAGCGCCGGCCGGTGGTGCGGCTGAGCCAGTCGCAGTAAGCCATGGCTTCCTGCCAGCTCACGCGGACGACCGGCTGGGATGGCTGGTTGACCGAAGGGCCGGGGCCGGTGTGGTCCTTGGCGTAGATGTCGATGGTGCGGCTGTCGTGCGCCGGGTCGAACTCTTTGAACTGGGAATTGGAGATTTCCGCGCGCGACATGTAAAACGGTTTCGCGATGCGGACCCGCGCTGGTGGATACTGGTCGCCCGGGCCGCTGGCAGCGCCGATGACAAATTCGCCGGCCGGGATGAGCACGAAGTCGATCTTCGCTTGGCCGGCGGCATACTGCACCTCTTTCGGCAGCTGGGCGGCAGCCTGGCGGCTTTGTGCCTCGGCGGCGTCAAAAGGCCAGCCTTCGGCCGCGACGGCGGGCGCCGTCCGCGGCGCGGCGGGCGGCGGGCGCACGAACGCGGCGGGCGTCGGCTCCGGCACCGGATAGGTTTCCGGATTGTCGGCGGTGGCCGCGTATTTCTTGCGGTATTCGTTGCGCAATGCCTCCACCTCACCCATGGGCTGGCCGCGGTTCTCGGCCCAGGTGCCGTGGCAGGGCACGTTGAGGTCCGCCCAGGTCGTCAGGCGGGACCAGGCGTCGGCGTCGAGCACGACCCCGTAGTGGCCTTTGCGCAGCATCTGAAACAGCTCGCTGGTGCTGACGTGATACTCCATTGGCGACAGGACATGAAAATCGCTCTCCGGCCCGGGGCGGCGCACATAAGGCATCAGGGCCAGGTAGGCGGTGTCGAAGTTTCCGCCATCTTTGCGCCCGGGGCGGAAATCGGGGCGGCCAGCCTTGCTGCCGTCGTGGCAGCCGACGCAGGATTTATCGAGCACGGGCTGGACCTCGCGATTGAAGCTGAACGGGCGCGCCGGCCCGTTCCACGGGGTGATCTCCGACGGCGTGCGCAGCATCGCGATGCTCGGCTTGGCGGGCAGGCCGGAGTTGACCGACTCGTGGCACCCGACACAGGCGGCATGCTCACCGGGCATGGTCACGAACCAGCTGCGCATCAGCGCCATGGCCTCCCCGCGTTCGTTGAGCGGCTGGATGGCGATGGGGGTGTTGGCCGGCACCTTGAAGTTGGCCGAGCCATCCTCATAAACCGGCACGGTGCCGAGGATGCGGCGGCCATCCCACGGGCCGTCCACACCGATGTTGGCGTGGCCGCCGATGCCCCAGTAGCCGAAGTGGAAGCTGTACAACCGCAGCGCTTTGACGGTGCCCCGGGCCACCCCTTTGAGACCCGATCCGGCGTAGACATCGCTCAGCGTGACAAAGCCCTCAGCCAGCTCCGGGCGGACGCGGTCCGGGATCACCGGCGGCTTGGTCCGGGCGCGGAAGGGGATCGGCTCCAGCATCGCATAGCCGTCTTCCTCGTGGAGGCAGAGCAGGTTGTCGAAGATATCGACGAGATAAACGCCCCACTTTGAATCCGGGGTTGGCTGGCAGGAGACCAGGAAATATTTCTCGCTGAGCGGATAGGGGTGGAGGAATTTCGGCCACGACCCGTCCACCAAGGCGTCGGCCACGATCGGCTCCACTTTCTTGCCGTAGCCGGGAATCCGCTGCACCGCGCCCTGGGCCTCGTAGCGGCCGCGCGAAACATCGAACAGAACCAGCTCGCCCATGCGCGCCACGCCGTGGTGCCCGGAGATGACGGCAATGATCTTCGAAGGCGCTTCGGGGATCTGGCGCGCGTAGAAAATCGAGTTGGGCCAATACGAATTGCCGCCGTAAAGCGAAAGCTGCCCCGTGCCGTCCGGATTCATGCTCATCAGCAGCCGGGAGTGATAGTGGGGCGTGTCGGAATACTCCCAGCGGGAGTAAAGGACACGGCCATCATTGAGCATGCGCGGATACCAATCCTGATCCTGCTCAAAGCAAAGCATCCGCACGTTTTTGCCGTCAGCGTCCATGCGGCAGAGGTTGCCGACCTTGTCCCCCCCGCCGACGCAGGGCACCCCATGGATATTCATCGTCGAGTTGAAAATGACCTTGCCGTCCGGCAGATAGCAGCCATCGTAGTTGTCGATCTTCGGGATCTCGGGCGTCAGCTGGCGCAGGCCGGAGCCATCGGCCTTGACCTCCCAGACCTGCCAGAGGTTTTTCGCCGGCATGGAAAACAGCATCCGCTCGCCGTCGAAATTCAGATCCACATCCCCCACGAACGCCGAGCCTTGCGGCTTGAAGACGGTCTTCAGCTTCCCCTCCGGGTTCACGGGCGACAAGGCGACTATTTCATTGTCATAGCCGGTTTTCCCGATGGAGGTGTTGCCCTGCCAGTTCTGCGGCAGGCCGAGATGGTTGCGCTTGACCAGCAGCAGCCGGTCGAAGTTCAGCAAGGGGTTGGCGAGCAGCGCCTCCTGTTTCAGCGCCAATACATCAGCCAGCGCCTTCCGGTCCGGCATCTGGCCACGATTCAAAGCCTGCTTTAGCGCTTCGATCTGCTTTTCGCAGGCCTCCAGCCGCTGCTGGAATTCCGCCCCGCGGGCATACTGGCCGGCGTGGTTGCGGGTGAGATCCTCAATGGCCCGCCGCAAGGCGGCGGTGTTGATCCGTTCCAGGCCCGTCTTGGCCTCGCGCAACTGGCAGGCCCGGACATACAAGTCGAGCCAGCGCGGATCGCTGGCGGGAACCTGCTCCTTTTCAAAGCCAGCTATTTCCGCCTGGAGGGCGGCCGGCTGGTCCAGGGCGCCCAGCGGATGGCTGATCAAGGCTTTCTCGCCGGCCACGCTTTGGTGGCTGCCCAGCCACGCTTCCAGCTTGCGGCCGGTGTCCCGTTTCAGCCACGCCGCCTGCACGGGAAAATCCTTTTCCAGCGCGGGCCAGACATCCGCTGGCGGAGTGATTCCGAGGCTGAAAAAGAATCCACAGTCGCCGCTATTGTTGAAAATCTTGACCAGCAGGCGGTTTTCGCCCGCCTTGAGTGCCAGCGCCACCTTGTCCTCACCGGGCGTGACGCCCCGGCTGGCGTTGTTGGAGTGGATTTTCACGCCGTTCAGCCACACCGCGAGGCCGTCGTCGCTGCCGAACCCGGCGGTGATCGTGGTGGCGGAGTCCACGGTGAGGGTGCGGGACAGGTAAGTGGCCGAGGAATCCGGCGCGGACAACCGGTGCGCGGCGCCATCCGCCCACTCCGTCCGCGGCCGCCAAACCGGCCGCCCTTTGTCATCTTTGGCGGCCAGGTCTATGCTCTGCTCGGGAAACAGCGCGTCGCCAAACCCCTTGGCTTTCAGGGGGGCGGTGGCGGACCACGGCCCAACCCTGGCCGGCGCAGCCTCCAGCTGCGCCTGATACCGGGCCCGCGTGGCCAGCATCGTCGCCTGCCACGTCTCCTTCTTTACATAGATTTCCGCACCGCGTGAATCCGGCGCCATCAACAACAAGGCTGCCGAGAGAGGCAGCACCAGGATCGTTTTTGCTCGCATCATAAATGTTCCATTCGGGAAGCTTGGACGCATTACACACCGCACCTATTCCATGCACAAGCACTTTTCGTCCCTTTTTTGTGGTTTGCCGGGCCTCGCCGCGCAAACTGGGAGTGGTGGGGCACCCTCCTTTGTGATCCATTGCGGTCCCAGTCGCCCATCCATAGCATTCTCCATGCCATGGGTTCCCTCGTGTTGGCTGGGTCGTTCTGTGCGGGCCACTCGTGATCAGCCCATGGCCAGTCTGCCAGCCTGCAAAAACGCTGCTCGTGGCTCACTTTTTTACGCTAAAAACTGCGGCGCAATCACTTCCATCCAAACTGATTTAAAACGGCCCAGCCTGCAGCGGCGCCTTATTTGATTTGGCACTGGCCTTGAATGGACACCGGGATAAGGTGCCGTGAACCGTGGCCATTCCGCTTAAATGGTTGATGCCCTGCCTCCCATTGCGCTTCGGATGCCTGCGTGCCCTTCAATCAATTGGCTTAGGCCGGTGCCGTTTGCTTTCCTTTTACCAGGCAGTTTTCCCCGGCGTTTTGCGTTCCCCGCATTTCTTCGGGATTCCGCTTCCCCCAAATGGGGGGTTGAATTGCCGTCTTCTTTTGTTAGCCTGTTCTTTAATGGGTTCCACGAGCCAATCAAAGGCCAGCGGCCAGGTGGCCTGCCAACAGCCGGCCGGTGGGCAACCCGTGGACAACCGGTTGTCCGGGAGCATCCGGGTGATGCTGGTGGATGACCACCACTTGGTGCGGGATGGCTTGCGGTTCGCCCTCCAAAAGGAACCCGGCATCACGGTCGTGGGTGAGGCTTCCTGCGGCCGCTCCGCATTGGAGAAGATTGCCGGGTTGGCCCCGGAGGTTGTGCTCATGGACATCCGCATGCCTAATATGAATGGCATCGACGCCATCCGCCAAATCCTCCAGCAATACCCCAAGGTGCAGATCATCGCACTCTCCGGCTTTGCGGACCAGGCGCTCGTGGAGCAGGCCATCCAAGCTGGCGCCACCGGCTACCTGCTAAAAACCAGCACGTCCACCGAAATTGCCACGGCCATTCGGACGATCACCGATGGGCGGATCTTCCTCAGCCAGGCCATTTCCAACGGCATCATTAATAACTTCTGCAAGCACCTCGTGCGCGATGCCCCGGCCACTCCCCCGCCCCGCCTGTCCGAACGCGAGATCCAGGTTCTGCGCCTGGTGGTGGAAGGCCTGAAAACCAAGGCCATTGCCGCCAAACTGGGGATCGGCTCCCGCACGGTCGAAACCTACCGCGAAAAGCTCCGGAAAAAACTCTGCTGCACCAGCAACAGCCAGCTCATTTCCTGGGCCATCTTGGAGGGCATTGCGGCCGCGTGACCGCCCTTCACTCCCTTCTCTCCACCTGCAAGCCCCTATCGGAAGTCCCAGCAGCTGGGCAGGAATAGGATTCATGCATGTACCGGGACCGGCCTGGCCTGGCCGCCGCGCCTTCCCGAAAATCCGGGCTGAAATAGCTGGCGATCCAGTTGGGGAATCCGCCCCGGTTTGGGAATCGAAGGTGGCGGCGCCGGATTGGGGGCGCTGGCGCTGGCGCCCCCCAAAGGCCGTCCGCAGCAATGCCAGCGGGCCATCCGGTTGCCGGCTGTCCGGTTATCGCCTTGGAGCCACTTTAAGCCACTTTAATTCAGCCGGATGGCACGCTGGATCGCCACGGGAGGTTTCAGCAACTGGCCCGCGGCGGGGGCGGAGTGGATCTGGCGCACCACGTCCATGCCTTTGACGACCTTGCCGAAGGCGGCAAAGCCCTGGCCGTCCGGGTTGCGCCGGCCGCCAAAATCCAGCTCGGGCTGGGCGCCCAGGCAGATGAAGAGGTTTTCCTGGGCGGAGTCCGGCTCGGCGCGGGCCATGGACACCGTCCCCTCCTCGTGCCGCAGGCCGGTGTCCCGGGTGCGCTCCAGCGGGATGGGCGGGAAAAATTCCTTTTCCCGCGCGGGATTGGCCTGGGCCTGGATGACCTGGATTTTGATGGTGTTGGTGGGCTGGTTGGCGGCGGTGACCGTGCGGAAAAACGAGCCGTCGGCGTAATAGCCCTGGTGCACGTAGCGCAGGAAATTGGTGACGGTCACCGGGGCGTGGCGCGGGTCCAGCTCCAGCTCGATGTCCCCGAGCGTGGTCTGGATCTGCACGCGCGGGGCGGCGGGCACCGGCTCCTCACGCCAGCGGAACCGGGGAGCGCGGGCGGAATCCCAGGCCACCAGGTGGGCGCGGCCGGCTGCGTCGCGCTCCATGGGCTTGAGGTATTTCCAGCCGTTCGTGCCAAACACCTCCGCGCAGAGCCGCGCCAGGGGGGGATCGTATGCCTGGAGTTCGGCCCGGGTGTTGACGTGGTTGTGCAGGGAGTCGTTCTCGCGGTTGTTGTCGAACCAATCCTGGACGGCCTCGGCCCAGTATTCGCCGGGGTTGGAGCCGGCATAGGTGCCTTTCCACAAGCCGCGCCGGAGGGCGTCGTCGTAGGCGGCCTGGAGCCTCGGCTGGAAGGTGGGGTCCAGGGCGCGCAGGCCGGGCTCGTGCACGGCGTGGGCGAATTCGTGGATCAGGATGTTTTCCCTGGCATACGGGTCGCCCGGGAAGCAGAGGAGGTTTTCCTCCGCGCAGCTCACGGGGGAGCCGCCCAGGCCGCGGGCCCGGCGGTCCCAATAGAGCCGGGGCTCCAGGTGGCGGTGCTCCGGGACGTCTGAGGTGAACTCGTTCCAGGCCATGACGGTGAGGTGGACCCGCTTGGCCGCCAGCGTCCGCAGGATGTCCTCCCGGCCCGCCAGCATATGGCGCAGGATCCAGCCCGCCTCCCGCAGGGCGTCATCCGATACCCGGGCGGAACCCAGCACCGGGAAACCGGCCACCGCGAGATGTTTTTGGTAAAAGGGATCCAGGTGGAGATCCCTTCGCAGGGCCTCCGGCACGGGGCCGGCTGCCAGGTCCGCCGCCCGCAGGCTCCCGGCGGCGCTGGCCAGCGCCAGCAGCCCGGCCAGCCCAAAGGAATAGCATGAGGTGCGCATTTCGGCGCGAGGATAACCACCGGGCGCCGGGTTGAAAAGGCTGAAAAAGGTGGGTTATATTGGTTGCAACGGTGTTTTTGTGGCGGCACACCACGCGCATCAAATCAATAGAGCACTATTTCAATCTTATGCCGCCGGTCTTTGCCCGCGGCAATCAGCGCACGCGCAATCAAATGATTCAGTTTCACCAGCCAGCTCAAACCGGCCAGGAGCCACGCGTGGCCTTGCGCCGGCCAGCCATTCTGCTCAGTTTGGGCCACCCTGCCCTGGCCTGTAGAAAATCGCCCGTGCTCCGTTTTTGGAACACTCCGTTTTTGGAACCATCAACGGCCGCGTTTTTAAGGGTGGCAGGTTCAAAACATCCCCCCTTCCAGCTCCAAAAGGCGGGCATGCTCAGAGGCCAATTGCAGGGTGGTTTGCTGCGGGCTGCACCTATCCCAACCAGAAAAGCCCGGGCCGAACGATCCTTGATTGTCTACGGGGGCCGAAGCGTCTTTCCGGCCAACCCTGATGTTGCAGCGCCGTTGAATTCGCAACCGCGCATTCCCTCTCGTGGCGAACTGAAAACTCCAAAGATTCTGGGGGCGGCTTCATGGCCGGGGCAATTCGTTTAACGGCATCAGAACCCCCCGCCACGCCCGGCAGGCCAGCCTTGACACTTCCACTTTGTTTGGTAAAGTAATTCATCATGGACACGAATTGGGCGGCACAACATTTGCAGGTGATCCGCACTTTGATGGAGCGCACCGCCATCTACCGCCGGGCCTTGGCCCCGGTGATGATCACCCTGGGGCTGATCGGCAGCCTGGCGGGCGGGCTGGGCTGGGGACTGGAGCTGGATTCCACCCGGCGGTTCGGCCTGTTTTGGACCGCCGTTTGCGGCGTGGCCCTCACCTCGGCACTGCTGCTGGTGCGGCGCCAGGCCCTGCGCGATTCCGAGCCCTTCTGGTCGCTGCCCACGCGGCGGGTTTCCCAGGCGGTCCTGCCGCCCTTGGTGGCCGGCGCCGTCACGGTGGCCGCGCTGTTCCTGCCCCGGTGGCAGGATTCGCTCCAAGCCTGGTGGCTGCCGCCCTTGTGGATGATCCTTTACGGCTGTGCGCTGCACGCCGCGGCCTTCTTCATGCCCCGGGGCATGAAGCTCTTTGGCTGGCTGTTCATCCTGGCCGGCTCCGGCTTGTTCCTGGGGCTGAGCACCCTCGGCGGGGTGCCCCCCATGCGCCTGGCCCACGCCATCATGGGGGGGGCTTTCGGCGGTTTGCACCTGGTTTACGGCATCTACCTGTATTGGACTGAGCGAACCACTCCCGCGGCGTGAATCCCGAACCTTTCTTTCAGCTCGACCGGGTGATCCACGAAAAGGGGCGCCTGGCCATCATGTCCCTGCTGGCGGCCACGCCCCTGCTGTCCTTCACCGAGATGCGGGAGGCCCTGGGCATGACCGATGGCAATTTGAGCGTGCACATCCGCACCCTGCAGGAGGCCGGATACGTGGCGGTGACCAAAAGCTTCCTCCTGCGCAAGCCCCATACCACCTACAACCTGACCCCGGCCGGCCAGGAAGCCTTCAAGCGCTACATCGACCTGCTGGAGCAGATTGTGGCCCAAAATAAAAAAGTTACCTGAATCCTTGCCTTTTGAACGTTTTTGAGCGAGCTTGGTCATATACTTTGTAATGCAAAGTCCAGGGTGCTGACCGGAAGCTCCAGGAACCCGGGATTCCCGGCGGCGCCGCAACCAGATGACGGTTTATGAAAAAGATCATCCGTGCCGAACATGCCGGGATGTGCTTTGGTGTCCGCCAGGCCATCCAACTGGCCCTGAACACCGCCGGGCGCGAGCCGCTCACCATCCTGGGTGAGCTGGTGCACAATGAAACGGTGCTGGCCCAGCTGCGCTCCCGGAATATCCAGATGGAGGACCAGCTCCAGCGGGTGGCCACCGGCCTGGTGATGGTGACCGCCCATGGCGCCTCGGAGGCGGCCAGGCAAAAAGCGGAGGGGCGCGGGCTGCGGGTGCTGGAGGCCACCTGCCCGCTGGTGAAACTGGTGCAGCGGACCGTGGCGGACCTGGTGAACCAGGGATTCCACCCGGTCATCATCGGGAGCCGGAACCACGCCGAGGTGCGCGGCTTGACGGAGGATCTGGCCCAATATGATGTGCTGGCGGACGAGGCGGAGGTGGCCGCCATGCCAGCCAGGGCCCGGTTCGGCGTGGTGGCGCAGACCACCCAGCCCATCGACAAGGTCCGGCGGATGGTGGCGGCGCTGCGGGAGCATTTTCCAGATTCGGAGGTGCGTTTCATCGACACCGTATGCCTGCCCACCAAACAGCGGCAGGCGGCGGCGGTCGAGCTGGCGCAGCACAGCCAGGTGGTGCTGGTGATCGGGGGGCCCCACAGCAACAACACGCGGGAGCTGTCCGCCACCTGCCGCCGCCATTGCCCCAGGGTGTTCCAGGTCCAAAAACCGGAAGACATCCAGGCGGATTGGTTGGGCGCCGCGGACACCATCGGCATCACCGCCGGCACCTCCACTCCGGACGAGCTGATCGACGCGGTGGAAGCCCGGGTGCGTGACCTCGCCAGCTGCCCGGCCCTGGCGGCGGCCGGCGCTTGATGGCTCCGGATTGGCCTTGGCCAGCTCCGCGGGGGGCGTTAGGGTGGAGCCATGACGAAACGCGTGCTTTGCCTGCTGGTTCATGGCTGCGAGGAAATTGAAACCCTGGCCCCGGTCGATCTGCTCCGGCGCGCCGGCGCCGAGGTCGTGCTGGCCTCCGTGACGGGCGAAAGCCACGTCACCGGGCGCTGCCAGGTTGGCATCCGGGCGGATGCGGCCCTGGCGGAGGTGATGGATCAATCATTCGACCTGCTGCTGATCCCCGGCGGGCCCGGGGTGAAAGCCTTGCGCGCCGATGGCCGCGCCGCCCAGCTGGCCCGGCGCTACGCCGGGGAAAACCGGCTGGTGGCCGCCATCTGCGCGGCGCCCACCGTGCTGGCCGACGCCGGCCTGCTGGCATGCAAACGCTTTACCGCCCATTTCTCCGTGCACGCCGAACTGCCGCAAGCCCTGGCCGCCGAACGGGTGGTGGAGGACGGCAACCTGATCACCTCCCGGGGCGCGGGCACCGCCCTGGATTTTGGGCTGGCCCTGGTGCGGCGGTTATTCGGCGAGGCCGCCGCCCTGGAAGTGGCCAAAGCAATCATGGCTTGAAACCAGCCGCCGGCCCAGCCAGGGTGGAGGCCGCATTGACCCAATAATATCATGAAAACGACACCAGGCACTGAAGCTCCCGCCATCAACCGCCGGGGCTTCCTGAAGAGTTCCACCGCTTTGACCGGGGCTGCCCTCGCGGGCGCCTTGGATATCAGCCGCCATGCCCATGCCGCCGGCAGCGATGTCATCAAAGTGGGCTTGATCGGCTGCGGCGGCCGCGGAACCGAGGCCGCGATCAACGCCCTGAACGCCGGCCCGGATGTCCGCCTCACCGCCATGGCCGACCTGTTCCGCGACCGCCTGGAGGCCAGCCGGCAGCGCCTCCAAGCCGCCAAGCCCGGGCAGGTGGCCGTGGCCGGCGATCATTGTTTCGTGGGGCTGGAGGCCTATCGCCAGGTGCTGGCCAGCGAGGTGGACGCCATCCTGATCGCCCCTTCCTCCTGTTTCATCCCGCGCATTTTCAAGGCGGCTGTGGAGGCGAAGAAACATATTTTCTGCGAGAAACCGCACGGCCTCGATGTGCCGGGGGTGAACCTGGTGGCCGCGGCGGCGGAGACCGCCCGGCGCCACGGGCTGAGCGTCGTCTCCGGCCTGTGCTGGCGCTACGATCCAGGCGTGCGGGAAACCATGCAGCGGGTGCACGACGGCCAGATCGGCGACATCGTCGCCATCCAGGAGAATTACGTGGGCACTCCGTACATCGTCCGCGAGCGCCAGGATGGCTGGTCCGAGATGGAATACCAGCTCCGCAACTGGTATCACTTCAATTACCTGTCCGGGGACCAGACCTCCCAGCAGCTGATCCACAGCATGGACAAAGCCTCGTGGGCCATGGGCGACAAACCGCCCGTCAAGGTATGGGGCGCCGGCGGCCGCCAGGTTTGCACCCACCCCAAATTCGGAGACCAATACGACCACTTCTCCGCCATTTACGAATACGCGAGCGGAGTGCGGGTATTCGGCTATTGCCGCGACATGCCCGACTGCTGGAACAACACCTCCGACCTCATCATCGGAACCAAGGGCCGCTGCAACCTCCTCTCCTTCACCATCGAAGGGGAGAAGAAATGGCGCTACGAGGGGCCGCGCGCCAACATGTACGACGTGGAACATGCCGAGCTGTTCGCCTCCATCCGGAAACGCGAACCGCTCAACAACGCCGGCTACATGTGCCTGAGCAGCCTGCTGGCCATCGCGGCGCAGGTGGCCGCCTATTCCGGCCAGCTCGTGCCCTGGGATGAACTGCTGCAGTCCAAGCGCGAGCTGCTGCCCGCCGCTTTGAGCCTCACCAGCGAGCCGCCCGTGAAGCCCGGCCCCGGCGGGATTTACCCCACCCCCATGCCCGGCAAGGAGGAATACGAGCGCTGGATGGGATAGCCCGTGACGCCGGTCACTCGATGACCGTCACCTTGCTGCCGTAACGGTAAACGCCGGCGGTCACGCCGCGCTGGCGGGCCATTGCGTCCAGGAGCAGCTCCTGGGTGGTGGCCGCGCAGATGGGGAACACCTCTTCTCCGTGGGCGGGGATTTCGAGCACGCAGGCCTTGCCCGGCAGGGCGAAAGGCCGGTCCGTGATCGCCACCACCTGGCTGCCTTTTTCCGCCACTTCCATCGCCATGCTCTGGAGCAGCTCGCAGGTCCGGCCTTGGGGGATGAAAAACAAGGCGCGGTGGCCGGGGCCCACCAGCTCGAATGGCCCGTGCCGGAAAGTGCCGCCGGTGAACGGCGTCACCGCCGTGCGGGTGCCTTCCATGTAAGTCAGGGAGGTCTGCTTGGCCGCCGCCATTGCGGGCCCGCGGGAAATGGCGTGCAGGCAGACGGCGTCCGCGATCAGCCCGGCCGCGGCTTCGATCCGCTCCAGGGAATAGCCGGCCATCGTCTGGCTGGCCTGCTCCAGACGGTCCAGGGCCTGGTCCAGCGTGGCCTCCGTTTGCGCCATCAAGTGCAGCACCGCCAGCGAGTTGACGTAGGTTTTGGTGGTGATGGCGGTCTCGTGGCCCGCCAGCAGTGGCAGGTGCAGCCCCGCCTGGCGGGCGATGGCGCTGGCCGGGTTGTTGGTGATGGCCACGTACCCCGGCGCCGCGCCGTCCCGCTCCGCCACCTTGCGTGTTTCGACGCTCTCGCCGGATTGGCTGATCAGCACCTTCAAGCCTTTGCTCACCCGGGGATAATGCAGCCACTCCCCGGCGTCGGCCACGGAGGCATCCAGGCCTTGCGCGGTGAGCTGCGGAACCACCGATTCCGCGACATACTCGGACGTGCCCATCCCGATGAACACCACGCGGGCTGTGCCCGCCGCCAGCCCCCGCCACCGGGCCAGCAATTCCCGGCCTTCCCCGCGATAAAACCCAGCCAGCTTCCGCAGCGCTTCCGGCTGCTCTCCAATTTCTTTGACGAACGCAGTTGTCATGGCCGGGATGTTACTGAAGCACCCGCGCGCTGTCCATCCAGTCCCGCCTGCGTGCGGCAAAAAGCCGCGCGCCGCCTCCCCGGAGGAAGGCGGCGCGCGCGGGAACCCTCAGCGCGGGATGGCGCCGTTACGGCTGTGCGAGCCGGTAAAACCGGCTGGTCAGATCGCCGGCTTTAATATCGATGAACGGCGTGGGCGGATCCGTTATTTCCACCGGGCCCAGCGGCATCCATTCCAGCAAATCGACCGATCCTTCCAGCTCGGCGTTCGCGGCGGGGTTGCCGGTGACGCTGATCAGGTATCCGCCATCCGGCCCGGGGGCCACGGAGGCGATTTCGGCGTCCGGCACCGGCACGAACACCCGGTGGGTGGGCGCCCAGCCCGCCGCCTGCGGCCGGATCGGTTTGATCACGTAAATACCGATCTCCTGGGAGTTGGCTTTTTGGCCGTTCACATCCTGCGCCTGCGCCACCACGGCGTAGCTGCCGGCGGCCGGGTTGGTCCACACCAGCGTATACGGGGAGTTGCTCACGGAACCCAGCAGCTTGCCCCCCGCATAGAAGCTGACCTTCGCGATCGCGTCGTCCGCATCCGTCGCCTCCGCGGTCAGGGTGATATTGGTGGGGGTGAAAAACACCGACTGGTTGGCCGGGGAGATCAGCTTCACCACCGGCAGCGCGTTGGTCACGGTGATCGCGATGGAGGAGGAGATGGCGGTGACCCCGGCGGTGTCCGAAGCGGAAGCCAGCAGGGTGTATTTGCCGGGGGGCACATTGGACCACGTGAAGCTGTGCGGCGAATTGCTGGCGCTGCCGATCAGCTTATTGTTCTGGTAGAAGCTGATCTTGCCCACTTTCACGGTGCTGTCGTTCACTTCGGCGAGCAGCAGGATATTGGCCGGCCCCGCGAACACCTGGCTGTTGGTGGGGAAGATCCATTGCACGGCCGGCGGCACGTTGGTCATCGTGATTTTGACCGCGGTGGAGGCGGTTTCCGCGCCCGCAAAATCGACCGCCTTGGCATAAATGGTATGTGAGCCCAAGGCCAGGTTGGTCAGCATCAGGACATAGGGCGGATTGGTCACGCTGCCCACCGATTTGGCGTCGGCGTAGAATCGCACATAATTCACGCCGTCATCGCCGTCCGTGGCCTGCGCGGCCAGGGTCACCTGGGCGGGATGCACATAAATGGCCCCACTGACCGGGCTGATCAGCTTGATCACCGGCCGGTCGTTCGTGACCCGGAGGCTCACTTTATCGGAAATGCCCACAAAACCGAACTCATCGGTGGCCTTGGCCTGGAGCAGGTGGGTTCCGGCGGGCGGGTTGGTCCAGGTGAACACATAGGGCGCTTTCGCCACGCTGCCCACCAGCACGCCATCCTGGTAGAAGCTCACCTGGCTGACGTTGTCATCGGCATCCGTGGCCCCCACCTCGAGTTTGACGGGCTTGCCGATCACCGACACGGTCCCATTCGTGGGGCTCACCCATTTCACCACCGGCGGCGCGTTGGTCACGCTGATTTTCACGGCGGCGGACTTGGCGGCCAGACCAGTGGCATCAACCGCCTCGGCATAAAGCGTGTGCGCGCCAACCGTGGCGTTGGTCCACGTGAACGTGTAGGGGCTCTTCACCGCGGAGCCGAGCAGATGGCTTTCGTTGTAGAAATTCACTTTGGTGATCGCGTTGTCCGGATCGGAAGCAGTGGCGGCCATGGGGATGCTGGCGGAGTGGAACACCGCGCCTTCAACCGGGCTGGTGAGCGCCACCACCGGGGGGAGGTAATCGTAGCGGTTCTCCACGATCGTCACCCTGGCGGTTTCGTGCACGCCCACCCGGTAGGCGGCGTTGGCCACCACCGTGAGCTGCACGTAGCGATCCTCGGGCGAGCTGGAGGATTTCAGCGGCGTGATGACGATCTCCACCGTCCGCTTGCCGGCGGGGATGGTGACTGAACCGGGGATCTCCGCATAATCGACCCCGTTGCTCGCGGTGCCGCTGATGGTGAAGTAAGCCTTCAGCTCCGTATTGGTGGCGTAGCTGCGCAGCACTATGAATGCTCCAGAGCTGCTGCCTTTCACCGCGGTGGGATCCGCCGGCAGGATGCCCACGGCCGGCAAAACCGTGGTGGGTGTGGGTGGAGCCTCCGCTGCCCAAGCCCCGGAGAGGCTCCCAGCCAGTAAGAGCATCATTGCCGCCAGAGTAAGATCTTTGGTTTTCATAAAGTCATCACCGATGGGGAATTTCCCCGTCCTTATTTTTGTTGTGTTCAGCCAAACTTCAGCCAGCCAACCCTTTTTATCAAGCATAAATTATGCCGTACCCACAATTGGCTTATGCTGGATATCGCTGAAATGGTTTGAATCCCCTTCACCCCAAACCTTTATACCGGGCGCGGTTTTGGCCAACCCCGCCCCCCTGAAGGGCCGGTTGGGTGCCCTGCCCCAGGGCGCACCGCTAAAAGTGGGAAATCCACCCCGCCCATTACTTGCGGTTGCTGGCCGGCGGCAGCCGGAATACCAATTCCACGCTCCCCAGCAAGGACCGGATGCGTTCGTAGGTGTCCCAGTTGGCCAGATCCCGGTCCTCCAGGCGGGTTACCAATTCGAGGAGGGGCGGAAAGTCGAAAAAGGGGCTCAAGGTGACCGCTTCATGGCCAGGCGCTTCCGCCCGCAGGCGGACGGTGGCGGGGATGGTCACCGTGCCGCGCCCGGATTTCAGCTCCTGGGCCTTGCCCAGCCGGGGTTGATTGGCCGAAAACCGCACTTCGGTCAGCCGGCCTCCCGGCAGCAGTTTCCCGGACTTTGCGTCCAGGATTCTGGCGGCTACCACGGCGGGCACCGGCGGCGGGGGACGGTGCGGTTTTTCATCCAGGAAAAACGCGCCGGAGATGGCGCGCTGCCGGGCTTCATCCGCTCCGAACACCCGGACGCAGAACCAGGAATTCCGGCTTTCCTGGACGGCCAGGCTGATTTTCCAGGCCGGGGGGCGGCCGGGTATGTTGAATTGCTGCCAGGGCTCCCCGTTGCGCAAGATTTCCAGGCGCCGCAGCCCGCCCGCCTGGCTGCCCGATGACCAGGCCTCGATGCGCAACTCATGCGGCCGTCCGTTGGCGGGCAGGGCCGATCCCGGTGGTGCGCCATCCAGCGTGGCGACGAGCAGCGGGCCGGTGGTGACCACGTTCTTCCCCTCCGCCATGGCTTGGGCCACCGCCGCCAGGGTGAAGCCGCCGGGCGCGTAAGTGTAGGTGCGCACCGCCCCGGGCGCCGCCCCGCCGCGCCGGTCGAAGCAGGCGTCCGAGGAGCCGGTGGCGGCAAGCCGGTAGCCGTGGTTCAGCAGCAGCGCCCACGTTTGGAACGTGATCTCATTGGCCGCGTTTTCACCGGCGCCGGTGAGGACATCCAGGCCGTCATAAGTCGGGCCGATCAGCGTGTCCAGCGGCAGTTCCACCGCCAGGTTGGAGACCCGCATCTGCTCCCGCCTGGGATAGCCGCCTTTCCCGCCCCAGGCGCCCATCCACCACCGCGCCGGATGCGAATAAAACGCCCGGCCGCCATTTTCATGGATGAACTCGTGCGCTTCAAAATTCGCGAACGGCGGCTTGCTGGATTCGTAATCCCAGGCGCTGGTATCCAATAGCGTGCGGATGGCATCACGGCCATCGCTGGTGCGGCCCCGCAGGGCCACTGTCCAGCCATGGCCCAGGCACCGCCCGGCATCCCCCAGGTAATAATTCTTGGGGGCTTCCACGTTCCAGGTGGCCAGGCATTCGGCGGTGGACCGGGGTTTGAACTGCGCCTCCAAGGCCTCCGGCGACGGATCCTTCAATTCCCACGTTTGGGCGGCCGCCAGGTATTGGAGATCCGCCGCCGCCCCCGCGAGCGCCACCTCATCGAAGTTCACCGGGATGGCTTGCTCACCATGGAGCATGTGCGCATGGTTTTCCCCCGCATACCAGCCCCGGCGCCGGAGGTCCACCACCCGTTCCAGCGTCACCTTCAATTCCGCTTTCTGGCCGGCCTGGAGCACCAATTCGCGCTCCACAGCCCGGATCTCCGGCCCGCGGGTGATGCGCACCCGGGTCCGGCCCGGGGGCAGGACCTTCTCGAACCGCCCCCGGCAGCGGAAGCCGGCCGTGAACGATTCGCTTTCCAGGACGGTGCGGCCTTGCGCGTCGGTGATGCAGACATCGCAAGGGACCGGCAATCCGCTGCCGGCATCGACAACCAAACCGCTTAACACCGCCGAATCTGCCGCCGACACCTGCCCGCCGGCCAGGACCAGAATCGCGAGCCAACCATGGAGGAATTTCATTTTATACCCCTTCTCTTCCGAATATCCTTCACTCCAGGGTAACCCGAATCCCCGGTTATTGCCAATGCCTATCGCAGCCGTGCTCTTGGATTTTGGGATGGATGTCCCTGCACCGCAGATTTTTGGGCAAGACTCGAAGCAAGCCGCGAGCATATCTTGAACAAATCTGCACGGAGGCCAGGATCATTTCCTTGGCATCGTCTGGGGTTTGGGCGATATTCAATCCCATATGAGCCAGGCCATCCGCCTATTGCATACCCGGTATCGGGTGAACAACCTACAGCCGACGGTCGATTTTTATAAGACCGTCCTGGGCTTGGAGGAGGTCAGCCGCCACGCCTCGCCCCGGGGCGCCCAGCTGGTTTTCCTCAAAGCGCCCCAGAGTGAGGAACTCATCGAAATCTGCCAATTCCCTGCCAGCGGCCCGGTGCAGGTGCAGGCCGATCTCACCCACCTGGCCTTTGAAGTCGAGAGCCTCGAAGCCTTCGGCCGCCACCTCGCCCGCCTGGGCTTGAGCTACTCGGATGGCCCCCACCGCTCCGCCGGCGGCAACCGTATCGCTTTCATCGACGCCCCGGAAGGCTACGAGATCGAGCTGATCGAGCCACCCCGCCCCGTCCGCTGATCAAACGGTGGGCTGGACCACTGCGCATACCGCCTGCTTGCGGGCGCCGCTGGCCTAAATCCATCTGCTCCATTCCGCATCCGGATTCCGCCCGGCAGCCTTTCCACATGCGTTACGTCCTGACGTTTGGCGGCTACCCGCGTTGGATAAGCGATCCGTTCCGTTGCAACCGCAAACCTGTGGCAAGTAGCCGCCGAGGTAACGAGGCGGATCTGCCGCTGGCGTAATTCAAACCAAGCCCTATTGGCCCAGGAGCCCCAAGACCCGAGTCATTGGGCATTTGCGAACCATAGACACATGGAGGACCGGATCCGCCTGACCTCGGCGGCTACCCGCGTTGGAAGGACGAATACTTCCGTTGCATGAAGCGGATCTGGGGCTGGCGAATTCCCATCCGGTCCCCCTTGTTCATTTGGCTCTTCCTCCTGCTTTTCCTCAATGGAGTCCACTGAGTCCACCGAAGATTAGCCTCCAGCATCGCTTTGCGCCATATTCACCCTGGCGGATGTAAAACCGCTCCGCGCCGATGCCCGCGCGGGCTGCACCAAAAAACAACCATATGAAACCGACCTCGGTCCTCGCTACACTCCGCCCCCGACTCCGCACAATTCGCTGCTCTCAGCCCTGTCCGCTTTGCTTCGGGAAAGCCCGCCATTTTCCACTCAATTCCACCTGATTCCACCTCCGGGCTTTTTTCCTCCCCCCCGGCTGGCTTCCCACGAGTAACCCATGCAAGCAAAGCAAATCCTGCTTCTGCCCCAAGTTTGCGCATTGGCCGGGTCGGCAGGCGTGGCAGCCGGCCTTTCGCCAGCCCCAGTCGAATCCGGAGACCGGGTGGAAACCGGGTGCAATCTCCAAACATTGGGAGATAAGAAATCATCAAGAAGATAGCAAGCTGCGGGGGTTTTATTTCGGGATGAGCTTGCCAGGAAATTTCTTTTTAATTATTTATTCAAAAACTGTTAAAACAGTCGCGCTTGTCTTTGGCGCGGTTGGCAATCATCGCCGCCCGCGCACAAGACAGGCGGCGCCAGAATATGATGCAATGCCAAAGCAAAGTCCCTGCTGAGCCGGAGGTGCACCTCCGGTCCGGGAGGCTTTATGCCTTGATCATCCTGGCCTTCCTGGCTCCGGCTGGCGGTGGCGGGCTCCTGGCGCAGGAACTGGCGCCGCTCACCAACATTGCGGCCGTCAAAAACCTCTCCTTTGAGGCTGCCGCCCGCCAGCGGCCCGCCCGCCTGCGCGGGGTTGTGACTTCGATCGATCCCGCGGTCGGCGACGCCTTTCTGCAGGATGCGAGCGGGGCGGTTTACATCGGCGGGAGCATCCGGCCCTTCCCGGCCGAAATCGGCGACCTCGTCGAGGTGGAGGGCGTGACTGACCCGGGCGGTTATGCGCCGATGGTCATCCCCTAGCGGATCCGGCGGCTTGGCCCGGCGGAGCTGCCGCCGCCCAAGGAGGGCACGGCGGCCAGCCTGGGCGACGGCCGGCTGGACTCCGAGCGGGTGGTGGTGGAGGGGGTGGTGCGCGGAATCCGCAGCTCCGGCCCGAACCAGGTGCTGAGCCTGCGTCTCCTCGACGGGCCGGCCATCGCCATCCTTTTGGACCAGCCCACGAATCGCCTGCCGGCCACCCTGCGCGGGGCCCGGGTGCGGGTCAGCGGCATTGCCGCCCCCGGCTTCAATGAGCACCGGCAGGCGACTTTCGCCCGCATGCTGGTCACGCCGCGGGATGAGATCCAGGTCATCAAACCCGGCCCGGAGAAAGCGGCCGAGCTGGCCGTGACGCCCGTCGCCCGGCTCCGGCAGTATGATCCCCTGGTGGCCACGAAAGACACTTTCCAGATCGCCGGGATCGTCACCGCCGTGCTTTCCCGCAACTCCTTTTTCCTCCAGGATGAATCGGGCGGGGTGCTGGTCCGCCTGGGACAGGCCGAGCCGGGCTCCGTCTTGTCCTCGTCCGGGCCAAACACCGGCATCCAGCCCGGTGCCCGGCTGGAGCTGGCCGGAGCCCCGCAGGTCGAAAATCTATTCGTGGTTTTCCACGCGGACGAGTTCAATGACCTGGGCCGCGGCGCGCTGCCGCCGCCCGCGGCCGTCACGCCGGAAACCATTGGCCACCCCAGCCATGGCCAGCGCCGGATTGCCCTCGAAGCGCGCGTGATCGCCGTGACCCAATCCGCCCCTCCGGCGCATTCCCAGCTGACGCTCAAATTCGGCGCTACCTCAGTCATGGCCGATCTGCTGATGAATTGGGGGCAAAAACTGCCGTCTGTGGGCAGCCTGGTGAGGGTCGAGGGCGTCCTGGACCACCGAAAGAATATCGAAAGCGATTTTGAGGCCATCATCGTGCATCTGGCTGGCGAGGATGGCCTGGTGGTCCTGGAGGGGCCCCGGCGCAATCCCTTTTTGGGCGTGGCGCTGGCGCTGGCGGGGCTGGGCGCGGTGGTCCTCGCCTGGAGCATTGCCCTGCGGCGCCAGGTCGCGCGGCGCACCGCCGACCTGGCGGCGGCGAATACCGCCCGGGACGAGCTGGAGTTCCGGCTGCTGCACCTGCTGAAGCACACCTCCATCGTGCTTTACAGCTGCCGGATCCCGGAAGGCGAGGCCGCCCTGTGCATCACGTTCGTGAGCGCCAACGTGCAAATGCTGACCGGCTATGCCCCGGCGCAGTACCTCGACGACCCGGCTTTCTGGGCCAGCCACCTCCACCCGGACGACGCGCCACGGATGGCAGCCGGGCTGGCGGGTTTGATCCGCAAGCAGGATCAAACCAACGAATACCGTTTTTTGGTGCGGGATGGCAGCTACCGCTGGCTCCAGGACAGCCTGCAATTGGTCCAGAATTCAGCGGGCCGGCCGGTGGAGATTGCCGGATCCTGGTCGGACATCACCGGGCGCAAGCTGGCGGAGGAGGCGCTGCTCCGCGCCAAGGAGGCCGCCGAGGCCGCCAGCAAGGCCAAGAGCGAGTTCCTGGCCATGATGAGCCACGAGATCCGCACGCCGATGAACGGCATCCTGGGGATGACGGAACTCCTGCTGCAAACCCGGCTGGACCCGCACCAGCGGGAGCTGGCCGCCACCGTTGGCTCCAGCGGCAACGCGCTGCTCAACATCATCAATGACATCCTGGACTTCTCAAAAATCGAGGCGGGGCGCATGTCCTTGACCGAGGAGGAATTCGAGCTGCGGCCCCTGGTGGAAAGCCTGGTGGCGCTGCTGGCCAAATCGGGCCACGGCAAGCCGGTGAGCCTCCACGCCGAGTATGAAGCCGCGGTGCCCGAGCGCCTCCGGGGCGACCCGGGACGGCTGCGGCAGATCCTGCTCAACCTCCTGGGCAATGGATTGAAGTTCACCGCGGCCGGCTCGGTGGTGGCGCGCGTCCGGGCCTTGGAGGTGCTGGCGAACCGGGTGCGGCTGCGCTTTGAAGTGACCGATACCGGGGCGGGCATCCCCGCCCGCCAGCGCAGCCTGCTCTTCCAGCCGTTCCAGCAGCTGGACTCCACGGACACCCGGCGGCACGGAGGGACCGGCCTGGGGCTGGTGATCTCCCAGCGGCTGGTGAACATGATGGGCGGCGCCATGGGCGTGGAGAGCGAGGAAGGCCAGGGCTCCACCTTCTGGTTCGAGCTGGAGCTGCCGGCCGCGGCCGTTCCGGCGGCAGCAGGCGGGGAAGCCTCCCTGGCCGGCTGGCGGGTGCTGGTGGCCCAGGAGCATCCGGTCCAGCTCCGGCTCTCCCTGCTGCAACTCGGGAAGCTCGGGTGCCGGACCGAGGTGGCCGCTTCGGGCAGGGCAGCGCTGGACCAGCTCCAGAAACAGCCCTGCGAGGCGGTGCTTTTTGATATGCGGCTGCCGGACATGGACCGCTTCAGCCTGGCCGCCGCCATTCGCCAGCAGGAGCAGGCGGGCGGGGGGGCGGTCCCGAATCCGGCGCGTTTGATTGGCGTGGACTCCGGCGCGCGGCCACCCGACACCGCCCGGCTGGCCGCCGCCGGCATTTCCGCCACCGTGAGCTCAAACTCCGCGCTGGCCGGACTCCGGGAAGCCCTTTCCCGGCCCGCCCTCGCCCCTCAGCCATGCCTTGAAAGTTCGGAGCGAAGTGCTGGCGCCAAAGAGGTGTGCGCCAGCGGCGAACGATCGGCGCCTTGAGCCAAAGAATCCCGCCTGAGGGGTATTCCCTCGCTGCTGAAGGAGAAGGCCAGGGTGAGGAGGAACGGCGGCGGCAGCCGGACACCCCTTCAAATCCTAACGACTTCTCCCCGCCAGCGGGGTGGTGGCGATTATTTATCCCGGCTTGATTGCGATTGCCCAAACCCCGGCCGATGGCCTATAAACCACCCATGCACAGCACCGCATCAAATGATTTGAACCGGGAAGCCGCCCGGCCCGGTTCCCGGCCGGCGAAAAGTCTGCTGCGCCACTGGCACCGGGTCTTGGGAACCCTCGCCGGGGCGGCCTTGCTCCTCGCCGCCAGCGGGTTGCGTGCGGCGGATCCGGGCCTGGCCGCGGGCTTCCGCCAGCCGCCCGCCTCGGCGCGGCCCTGGGTGTATTGGTTCTGGCTGGACGGGAATGTGACCAAAGAAGGGATCACCGCCGACCTCGAGGCCATGCAGCGGGTGGGCTTGGGTGGCGCCCTGTGGATGTGGGGCGGCGGGGTGGGGGAAGGCGTCAAGGGACCGGTGAAATTCCTCAGTCCCGCATGGTGGGAGCTCATGCGGCATACGGTCCAGGAGGCGGACCGGCTGGGCTTGAAGATCAATCTCACGGCGGGCAGCGGATGGTCGCACAGCGGCGGGCCGTGGATCAAGCCGGAGCACAGCATGCAGCGCCTGGAATTGAGCCAGGAGATCCGCCTGGCGGGCCCCGGGCGGCGGGACATCACCATTCCCCAAGGCGATCCGCTGGTGGCGGTGGTGGCCTACCCTTTGAGCGCGGAGCAGGACACCATGCGCCAGGCGGGGGTGAAGGTGATCCCCAGCTCCACGGCCCCGGATTTTCCCGTGGCCAAGGCCCTCGACCAGGATCCGGCCACGCGCTGGATTTCCCAGGGCCTCAAGGCGGGGGATGGCCCCACGGAGGCCCGGCCGCAATGGCTGGTTTTCGAGTCCCCGGATCCCTTTGCGGCGGCCGCGGTGCACGTCATGCCTTTCAGCGATTGCGGGCCGCGGCAGTGCCAATGGCAGGTCTCGGCTGATGGCCGGGAATACCAGACGGTTGCCCGTTTCGAGCTGGCTCCCAACACCCCGCGGACCATCCCGTTCGCGGCGCCCGCCGCCCGGTTCTTCCGCCTCCTCATCACCTCCGCTTATCCTTTCCAGGGCCAGCCGGCCTGGAACGTGCAGATCGCCGAGATCCAGCTGCTCCAGGCGGGTGAGCAGCCGCTCAGGAAAGTGCCGCTGGCGGGCCGCGCCGCCGTGGACCTCACCGCCCGGGCCAGCTCCGCTGGCGGCCTTTCCTGGCCGGTCCCGCCCGGCGCCTGGACCGTGCAGGTGTTCCGCCACCGCTCCACCGGCGATCAGCCCCACCCGATCCTCCCCGATGAGGGCGGGCTCGAGTGCGACAAGCTCAGCCCCGCCGCGGTCGATGCGCATTGGGCCGGGTACATCCTGCGGGTGCTGGACGAGTGCGGCCCCGCCGCGCGCCGGGTCATCCGGTGGGTGCATGCGGACAGCTACGAATTCGGCCCCCAGACCTGGACCCCGAAGTTCCGGGAGGAATTCCAGCGGCGCTGCGGCTACGATCCCGTGCCCTGGCTGCCCGCCATTTTGGGCAAGGTGGTGGACGACCCGGAGCTCACCGCCCGTTTCCTCTGGGATTTCCGGCGCGTGCGCGCCGACCTCTTCGCCGCGGGGATCGGCGGCCGCCTGCGGGAGCTGTGCCAGCGCGCGGGCCTGGCTTTGACCACCGAGCCGCACCTGGTCCCGGAAGTGTTCGACCAGATCCAGTACGGCGGATTTGTTTCAGAGCCGGTGGGCAATTTCCTGGGGGAGCGGCGCACCGGCTGGTACGCCCCGCATCCGCCCGTGGGTCCGGAGGTGCACCTGGCCAAGGGCGAAGCCTCCGCCGCCCAAGCCTATGGCCTGAACGGCGTGGTGTGGGCGGAGGCGTTCACGGGCACGGACCACGCCCACGCCTGGCATGAAACGCCGGAATACCTCAAGACCTGGGGCGACCTCTGGCTCACCGAAGGCATCAACCGGTTCGCCTTCCATTGCTGGGCCCACAGCCCCTCCCTCACCCGGAAACCGGGGGTCACCCTCGGGCCGTGGGGCATCCATTTCGACCGCCGCAACACCTGGTTCGAGCTGGCCACCGGCTATCTCTCCTACCTGAGCCGCTGCCAGTTCCTGCTCCAGCAGGGCCGGCCGGTGATGGATGTCGCCCTGCTCACCGGGGATGGCGTGGTGGCCGAGTTCCCGCGGCACCCGGAGCTGCGCGCCGCCGGCTACGACTACCTCGGGCTCACCGCCGAGGTCCTTCAGCAGGCCACGGTGGAGGACGGCTGCCTGGTTTTGCCTTCCGGCCTGCGCTGCCGGCTGCTGGCCACCTATGAGCGCGAGCTGCGCCCGGCCACCCTCCGCAAGCTGCGGGAGCTGGTCCAGGCCGGCGCCACCCTCCTCGGGGTGAAGCCGGAAGGGGCGCCCGGCCTGGCGGGATACCCCGCCAGCGGCGCGGAGGTCCGGAGCCTCGCCGGGGAACTCTGGGGAGCGGACGCAGCGGCGGGCCAGCGGGGGCGCGAATATGGGCGGGGCAAAGTGTTCTGGGGCGCCCCGGAGCAGCCGGTCCCGGGCACCAGCGGCTGCGGGGTGGCCGCTTACCTGCAATGCACCCGGGAGCGGCGGGTGCTGGCGGATATGGGCCTGCCGCCGGATTTCGAATACCCGCTATCCGGCCGGGAAAACTCGGACAACCTGCTGGCCTATATCCACCGCCGCCAGCCCGGGCTGGATTGGTATTTCCTCTCCAACCAGGCGGGGCGGCCCCGCCAGGAGCGCTGCATCTTCCGGCTCACCGGCTGCCAGCCCGAGCTTTGGGATGCCGTCACCGGCGAACGGCGCCCGCTGCCCGTCTTCCGGGAGGAAGCGGGGCGCACGGCGATGCCGCTGGAGTTCGCCGCGGGGCAATCGTTGTTCATCGTGTTCAGGCCGGCAGCCACCACGCCGCCCGGGGCGGCCCCGGCGCAAAACTTCCCGCCCCTCCAGACCCTCGGCGGATTGGACGGCCCCTGGGAGGTCGCCTTTGATCCCCAATGGGGCGGCCCGCCCGGCCCGGTCCGGTTTGACTCGCTGGCCGGCTGGACCAGCCGCCCGGAGGAAGGCATCCAGCATTACTCCGGCCAGGCCGTTTACCGGAAAAAGTTCGAGCTGCCGGATCCCGGCCGCTCCCGCCGCCTCTATCTCCACCTGGGCAAGGTGAAGGATCTGGCCGGGGTGCGCCTGAACGGCGGGAGCCTGGGGGTGGTTTGGTGCGAGCCGTGGCAGATCGAGATCACCGGCGCCGTCCGGCCCGGTCTGAACGAGCTGGAAATCGTGGTGGCGAACGAATGGGTCAACCGCCTGATCGGCGATTCCGCGCTGCCGCCCGAAAAGCGCTTCACCTGGACCACCTGGAATCCCTACCGGCCGGCTTCGCCGCTCCTCGAATCCGGCCTGTACGGCCCGGTGACGATCCGCGGCGGCGAATGATTTTAAAGGCCGCGCGCGGCACCCGCCACCGCCTCAAACCGCAGCGAACTCCGGCCGGCAGCGGACGGTGCCGAATGCCGTATTTTGGAAATAGAGGCGGCGAATGTGCCTGGCTACCGCCAAACACTGAATGCTGGCCTGGATTATTGCGAGCGAAGGGGCTTGTAAACCGTGGGAGATGCGGAAGCCTGAATGGGCCAGGCGGGCGTCATTGGCATTGGCCGCAGCGTGGCTGGTTTTAGGGGAGGCAAGGGCCGGAATTATGTTGTTTGCAATAGGGTCCCAAAAATTTTTCCCCGTTGAAGTGTATCAAGGGTCAAGTCCTGGTTTAAATTTGTCACTTTTTTCTCAGTGTTTCCCGGTCGGCA